>JBBJML010000016.1:0-86543 GCA_037720195.1 Nakamurella sp.
CTTGCTCGACCGCCTGAGGTTTCCAGCTCAGTCGGCGGAGTGATCGGTGATCGAGCGACCGAGGGAGTCGAGATCTCGTTGTGGACGACCAAGACGCCGGAGCGGCCGGATCTGGCACCCTCCTGCAATGCCTTGCGTCTACATCCTGCAGTGCTCGGACGGCAGCTTCTATGTGGGCAGCACGACGTCGATGGACCTGCGGCTCGCCCAACACAACGACGGGACGGGTGCTGTGTACACGCGCAGCCGCCGACCCGTCACCCTGCTCTGGCGGGAGGACTACGAGAACGTCGCCGACGCGTTCGCGATGGAGAAGCGCATACAGAACTGGAGCAGGGCAAAGCGTCAGGCACTCATCGATGGTGATTTCGATGAACTCCAGCGCCTCTCGCGTTCGACGGCCAAGCGCCGTCGACTGCGGGACAGCGACTGACGAGCTGTCGAGATCTCCTGGTGCCGCGGTTCGTCGGGGATGTGTAGGGGTCTCGACGCGGTCGTTCCTCCCTTGCTCGACCACCTGAGACACGGTGATCGAGCGACCGATCTGCCGAACAAGCGGGGATTCCGTTGGGACTGCCGGTCGGGGATCTGTCGGGGTCTCGCCTCGGTCGTTCCTCCCGTGCTCGACCGCTGGGGGATCGTCAGCGCCGCTGCAGTTCGTGGGCCAGCGCGTCGAGTTCGGCGCCGCCGGCCATCTGCCGGGTCAGCTCCTCGATGGTGGTGTCCTGCTTGGCGTACTCGCCGAGGCTGCGGCCGCGGGACAGCAGCAGAAAGCGATCACCGATCGGGAACGCGTGGTGCGGGTTGTGGGTGATGAACACGACGCCCAGACCGCGGTCCCTGGCCTGCGCGATGTAGCGCAACACCACTCCGGCCTGCTTCACGCCGAGAGCGGCGGTCGGCTCGTCGAGGATCAGCATCCTCGCGCCGAAGTAGACGGCCCTGGCGATGGCCACCGATTGCCGCTCACCACCGGAGAGCGTGCCGATCGGCTGGTCGACGCTGCGCAGGTCGATGCCCATCTTGGCAAGCTCGGACCGGGTGGTGTGCTTCATGAACGCGACGTCCAGCCGCCGGATCGGCGGCACCCCGCGGCGCGGCTCCGAGCCGAGGAAGAAGTTCCGCCAGATCGGCATCAGCGGGACCACTGCCAGATCCTGGTACACGGTGGCGATCCCGGCACCCAACGCCTCCCGCGGGCTGCTCAGCGTCCGGACGTCGCCGTCGATGCGCAACGTGCCCTGGGAGTGCTGGTGGACGCCCGCGAAGATCTTGATCAGCGTCGACTTGCCGGCACCGTTGTCGCCGAGCACGCAGGTGACCTCGGCCGCCCTGACGGTGGTCGAGACGTCCTGCAGCGCGAGCACCGTGCCGTAGGTCTTGCCGATCCCCTCCGCCTCGAGGATCACCTGGTGCGCAGCCGGCAGGGCCGGGGCGTTCGCCGCCGGCCCGGTCACGGTCGGATCGAGCTCCGGGGCGCCGATGTCCTCGGTCAACTCATCTTGTCCGTCCGGGACGGTCATTTTCGAGCCTCCACCCGTCGTCGCAACCAGTTGTTGACCAGCACAGCCCCGAGCAGCATCACGCCGAGAAAGGCCTTGAGCCAGTCGTTGTCCCACTGCGCGAACACGATGCCCTGGTAGGTCATGCCGTAGATCAGCGCACCGAGCGCGGCGCCGATCGCCGACCCGAACCCGCCGGTCAGCAGGCAGCCGCCGACCACAGCGCAGATGATGTAGATGAACTCCTGGCCGACACCGGTGGACGCCTGCACGGTGCTGGTCTTGAACAGCTGCAGCATGCCTACCAGCCAGCCGGCCGCAGCGGTCGTCATGAACAACCCGACCTTCGTCCGTAGCACCGGGACGCCGACCTGGCGGGCGGAGTTCTCATCGCCGCCGACGGCGAAGATCCAGTTGCCCGCCCGGGTGCGGAGCAACACCCAGGTGGCGACCGCGGTCACCACCACCCACCAGATCACCGAGATCTGCAGGGTGAAGTCGCCGAACGCGGTCGACGAGCCGAAGGGCCACCGTAGGTCGTAGAAACCGGGAACATCGGCGAATCCCTGGACGGCGACCTGGCCGGTGATCGCCTTCGTGCCGGCCAGGTTCACCCCTTGCAGGACGAAGAACGTCCCCAGCGTCACGATGAAGCTCGGCAGCTTGGTGCGCACCACCAGCCATCCGTTCAGGGCGCCGATACCGAGCGCGATCACCAGCGCGAGGACCACCGACAGCCAGATGTTGAGCTGCCACTGGGTGGTCAACACACCGACGACGAGGCCGGAGGTGCCGACCATGGTGCCCGCCGACAGGTCGAACTCGCCGCCGATCATCAACAGCGACACGGCGACCGCCATGATGCCGAACTGGGCCGACGACTCCAGCCAGGTCGACGCCCCGGCGGGGGACAGGAAGGCGTCGGTACGAATGCTGAAGAACCCGAAGATGATCAGGGCCGCGACCGCCGCACCCACCTCCGGCCGACGCAGCAGCCGCACACCGACGGCGTCACGGCCGGTGCGGACGTCATCGACCGGCCGGCCCGTCGCCGGCGGATCCGACCTGCCGAGAGCGGAATCGGTGCGTGAGGAAGCCACGTTTGCTACCGGGTTCCGGCCGCGGCGAACTGCTTGACCTGCGCGGCGTTGTCCTTCGTCACGAAGCCGGGCCCGGAGTAGACCGGCTGCCCGCCACCGACGTCGTTGCCGTTGCGGACCTTCAGCGCGAAGAAGACCACCGGCAGATAGCCCTGCAGATAGGGCTGCTGGTCGACCGCGAACAGGATCTGGCCGCCGATCACCGCGTCCAGGACGTCGGAGGAGACGTCGAAGGTGGCGATCTTGGCGGTGCTCTTGGCTTCGCCGACCGCGGCGACCGCGGCTTTGCCGATCACCGGGTTGAGCGTCAGTACGGCGTCGATGCTCTTGTCCGCCAGCAGCTTCGACTTGATGGTGTTCTGCGCGTCGGCTGCGTTGCTGACGTCGACCTGGAGGTTCTCGACCGACCCGAAGGTCTTGGCAGCACCCGCGCAGCGCTGCTCGAGCCCGACGTTGCCGGCCTCGTGGATCACGCAGAGCATCTTCGTCCCGCCGAGTTCCTTGAACTTGCTGCCGGCACCCTCACCGGCGAGTTCCTCACTCTGCCCGACGTGGGTGATGGCTCCGAAAGCCTTGGACTGCTCGAGACCGGAGTTGATGGTGATCACCGGAATGTTCTTGGCAGTGGCCCGCGCGATGGCGTCCTTGACGCCGTCCGGGTTCGCCATCGACACCGCGATGCCCTGCACGCCCTGGGCGATCGCGTTGTCGATCAGCTGGCTCTGCTTGGCCGGATCGGGATCACCGGCGTAGGTGACGGTGACGTCCTCCTGCTTGCCGGCCGCCTCAGCGCCGGATTTCACCACGTCCCAGAAGCTGTCGCCGGGGGCGGCGTGGGTGACGATTGCGACGGTGATCGCCGAGGCTGCAGGGGCGGGGCTGCTCGAGCCGGAACTCCCGGCGGGGGCAGTGGTTCCGGGCGCGGCGGGTGCGCCGTTGCTGCAGCCGGCGACGAGGGTGACAGCGAACGCTGCGGCGAGAATACCGATTCTGCGGAACTTCATCGTTCCTCCTGGGAGTGGTGCACGGGGCGGACGGGTGATGGTGCGGTCAGGACGGCGCGGTGTCAGGGCGGTCGTCGATCAAGTGGGCGTCGGTGAACGGGGCGACGAACTGGCGCTGTGCGAGCCGAGCGTGATCGTAGTCATCTCGGGCAGTTCCTGTCTCCGGCCGGGTGGACGTCTCGGCGACCGGGACGTCCCACCAGGCTTCACTGGAGGGGCTGCCGGTCTGCAGCCCGCACTCGACATACACCACCGTGGTCCGGTCCGAGGCCAGCGCCCGCTGGAGCGCGGGGCCGAACTCGGCCGCGGTCGTGGCCCGCAGGACGTCGGCGCCGAGGCTGGCGGCGTTGCCGGCCAGGTCGACCGGCAGGGTTCCGCCGGACAGCGTCCCGGTCGTCTGGTCCCGGAAGCGGTAGTTCGTCCCGAATCGCGGTGCGCCAACGGTTTCCGACAGTGCCCCGATCGAGGCGTAGCCGTGGTTCTGTACCAGGACGATCACCAGCTTGATGCCTTCCTGCACGGCAGTCACGATCTCGGTCGACAGCATCAGGTACGAGCCGTCCCCGACCATCACCACCACCTGGCGGTCGGGTTCGGCCATCTTCACGCCGAGTCCGCCGGCGATCTCGTATCCCATGCAGGAGAAGCCGTATTCCACGTGGTAGCCCAGGCTGTCCCGGGTGCGCCACATCTTGTGCAGATCGCCCGGCATCGAACCGGCAGCGCACACCACCACGTCGGCCGGACCGGTGAGCTCGTTGACCAGTCCGATCACCTGGGACTGGCCGAGCGGGGCCGACGGATCAGCGACGGCGTAGGCCGCGGCCACCGTCGCGTCCCAGTCGGCTGCCAAGGCCCGGTCCTCACCGCTGAGCGCCGCGTCGACCGAGAACCCCTGCAGCGCGACGGACAGCGCGAGCAGCGCTTCGCGTGCATCGGCAGTCAGTGCGAGTCCGGACAGTTTGTGCGCATCCGGGACGCAGGTGTTGATGTTGACGAAGGCGACGTCGTCCGCGGCGAACACTGTCTGCGACGCCGTGGTGAAGTCACTCCATCGGGTGCCGACACCGATCACCAGATCTGCGGCGGCGGCAACGGAGTTGGCTGCGGTGGTCCCGGTGGCGCCGAGCGCTCCCAACGCCCGCGGATGGTCGTAGGGCAGCGAGCCCTTGCCCGCCTGCGTCTCCGCGACGGGGATCCCGGTGGCGTCCGCGAATGCTCGCAGAGCATCCTCGGCAGCGGAGTGGTGTACTCCACCACCCGCGACGAGCAACGGCCGCCGCGCCGCGCGGATCGCCTGCGCCGCTGCGGCGATCGACCGGTGTTCGGGCGGTCGCCGGTCGAGCTGCCAGGTGCGCGCGGCGAACAGCTCCACCGGCCAGTCGTGCGCCTCGGCCTGGACATCCTGCGGCAGGGCAATGGTCACGGCTCCGGTGTCGGCCGGATCGGTGAGCGCCCGCATCGCGCCGAGCAGGATGGACGGCAGCTGCTCCGCACGCCAGACCCGGTCGAAGAAGACCGAGACCGGGCGTAGACAGTCGTTCACGGAGATGTCGTGCCCACGGGGGGATTCAAGCTGTTGCAGCACCGTTCCCGAGGCGCGGGTGGCGAAGACATCACCCGGCAGCAGCAGCACCGGCAGCCGGTTGACGGTGGCCAGGGCCGCGCCCGTCACCAGGTTCGTCGCCCCCGGTCCGACAGACGTGGTGCACGCCATCAGCTGGGTGCGACGGCGGGTGCGGGCGTAGGCGACCGCGGTGTGCACCATCGACTGCTCGTTGCGGCACTGGCGGTAGGGCAGCACGCCGGGCTGCACCTGCTCGTCCTGCCAGAGCGCCTGACCGAGACCTGCGATGTTGCCGTGCCCGAAGATGCCGAACACCGAGGTGATCAGCCGCTGCCGCTCACCGTCACGTTCGGAGTACTGGACGCCGAGGAACTTCACGATGGCCTGCGCGACAGTCAGCCGTTCCGTCGCAGCAGCGGCCGGGGTGGCGGTCATCGGGTCCCTCCGAAGGGCAGTCGCGGATCGACGGTCTCGTGCTCCCAGCGACTGCGTACCCAGCCGTGCGCCGGGTCGTCGGTGATCAGCCAGGCGCGCTCCGGTCCGGGACCGGCCATCACGTTCAGGTAGTACAGGTCGTACCCGGGGGGCGCGGTCGACGGTCCGTGCCAGCCGTGCGGGATCAACACCACGTCGCCGCTGCGGATCTCGGCGAGCACGTCGAACGGTCGGTCGTCCGTGCCGTAGACCCGCTGGTAGCCCATCGCCGCGGCGCTCTGCGGCGCTCCGTCGACGGCGACGAGCTCGTAGTAGTAGATCTCCTCGAGCTCGCTCTCGACACCCGGGACGTGTTCGTCGTGCTTGTGCGGTGGCCAGGACGACCAGTTACCGGCCGGAGTGAGCACCTCACAGGCGATGATGGACGCCGCGTGCAGGGTCGCAGGTGTACCGAAGTTACGCACCTCGCGGGAGGCGACGCCGGCGCCGCGCATCTCGACCGGAACGTCGGCGGCGTCGATCCGATGCGGCTCGGGGACCGCCCGGCCGGCCGGGACGACCGCGAACGGAAGAGCGATCCTGGCGGGTTCGTCGGCGGTCAACCGGACCCGGGAACCCGGTGGGGCGTAGACGATGTCGGTCGCTCCGGCGAACACGTCGGCGCGGCCCTGCAGGGTCCACTCCCACGCGTCGACGGAGACGGTGCAGCCCCCGCTGAGCGGCACCACCAGGTACTCCCGATCGGCGGTGTCGAGTTCCCTGGACTCACCGGCAGCCAGGTCTGCCACCAGCAGACCGGTGTGGTGCCAGTCGACGCCGTCGGGCTCGATCCTGGTCTGCCAGCCGTCGCCGGAGGTGCTGCCGGCCGGTCGGACCCACCGGCCCGGGCTCTGTGTCGTCATGCCGTCCTCCCGTTGGTGGTTGCGTGGACCAGCCCGGCGGCGACGTCGACGGCTGCGGCTACGTCGCCGTCCGGCGGATAGAGCAGTGCCCGCCCGACGATCAGGCCGCGGACCGGATCGATCGCCAGTGCTTCGCCCCACGCGGCGTAGGTCTCCTCCGGTGAGGTGTTCGGATCGCCGCCGAGCAGCAGGGTCGGCAGTGTCGTGGACGCCATCACCCGCCCCAGCTCCGGCACCACCGGCAACTTCAGCCAGGTGTACGCGCTGGTGTCGCCCAGCCCGGAGGCGATCTGGATGGAGCGGATCACATGGTCGGAGTCCAGCAGGTTGACCACCCTGCCCTCCTGACGCGTGCTCCAGAACGGCTCGAGCATGGCCATCTTCCGGCGTGCTGCCAGGTCACCGACGGCGACGGCGCAGCTCTGCAGGGTTGCCAGGCTGCCGGCATCATCGGGATCGATGCGCAGCAACATCTTTCCGCCATCGAGCCCTGCCGCCTCGATCGCGGCAGCCGTGTATCCGGTCATCCGGTCGTCGAGCTCGAAGGACGCCCCCAAGAGGCCGCCGCGGTTCATCGAACCGAGCACGATCTTGCCGTCCAGAGCTCCTGTCAGCAGCAGGTCGTCCAGGATGTCGGCCGTTCCCAGCACACCGTCGACGCCGGGTCGATCCAGTGCGATCAGCAAGCGCTGCAGCAGATCTGCCCGATCTGCCATGGCCATCGGGTCCGCGCCGACACCCAGAGCGTTGCGGGCGCCGTGATCCGCGGCCACGATCAGCAGCCGATCGTCCGCCGGAAGCGAGCCGGGAGTGCGCGTCGCCCAGGTCTCCCTGATCGCTCCAGGAGTGCGCAGCCGGGTGCGGGTCAGCGCGGCGACGTCCAGTGTCGGGATCGATCGCGGTGCGCTCACCGGCTCACCACCATGGATCCGGCGGTCAGACACTGCTCGACCTCGTCGGTGGTGGGCATCGCGGACGAACACTCGAGGCGGGCGGCGACGATGGCGCCGGCCACGTTCGCGAACCGCAGCATCGGCTCCAGCTCCCAACCCTGCAGCAGCCCGGCACAGATGGCACCGCCGAAGGCGTCCCCGGCCCCGAGGCCGTTGACCACCTCGACCGGGAACGGCGGCACCGTGACGCGTCCGTCGGCGGTCGCGCCCAACACCCCGTCCGGACCGCGTTTGACGATGGCCAGCTCCACCCCGCGCTCGAGCAGCGCGTCGGCAGCCCGGTCCGGATCGGTCTCACCGACGGCGATCTCGCACTCCTGCTGATTGCCGATCGCAACGGTGACATGGCCGAGGGCTGCTGCCACCTGGACGCGTGCCTGCTCGGGCTCGGCCCAGAACATCGGCCGGTAGTCCAGATCGAGCACGGTGAGCGGCCGCCGACCACGGTGTTCCCAGGCGGTGAAATGTGCTGCGCGACTGGGTTCCTCGGACAAGCCGGTGACGGTCGACCAGTAGATCCGGGCGTTCCTGATGGCAGCCGCATCGAGTTCGTCCGGGTGGATCTGCAGGTCGGGCGCCGTCGGCTTGCGGTAGAAGTACAGCGGGAAGTCGTCCGGCGGGAAGATCTCGCAGAACGTCACCGGGGTCGGCAGACCCTCGACGGGACCGACGAACCGGTCGTCGACCCCGAACCCCCGCAGCGCCTGATGGACGTACTCACCGAACGGATCGGCGCCGGTCCTGGTGATGACCGCAGTCCGCAGCCCGTGGCGCGCGGCGGCGACAGCGACGTTGGTCGCGCTGCCGCCGAGGAACTTCCCGAACGTCTGCACCTGCGGCAGGGGAACTCCGATGTCCATCGGGTAGAGATCCACTCCGACCCGCCCGATCGTCAGGACGTCGAAAGGTGGTGCGGCACTGTCGACCGCCGTCATCGACTGCTCGCGGCAGTCAGGTCGTCGGCGATCTGCGCGAGGTGCGCAAGGCTGCGACGGACGTCCTCGACCGGACCGCCGGTCCCGGGATCACCGGCCAGGATGGTGTCCTGCTCCAGCACATACCAGCCGGTGTAGCCGCGGGACTCCAGCGCGGAGACGATCCCGGCGATCCCGACGTCACCGTCACCCAGCGGGCGATACATGCCGCCGCGCACGGCGTCCGTGTAGCTGACCCCGCCCGCCCGGACCCGTGCCGCCCAGGTGGCATCAACATCCTTGAGGTGGGTGTGCGCGATCCGATCGGCGTGGTCGCGCACCAGTTCGGCGGGGTCCGTTCCACCGATCATCAGGTGCCCGGTGTCCAGGCACAGACCGATCGCGGCGCCGTCGAGCACCCGCTGCACGTCGTCGCGCGTCTCGACCATGGTGCCGACGTGCGGGTGCAGGGTCGACAAGACGCCGGCCTCGGCGGTGACGGCAGCGATCGCGTCCAGCGAGGTGACCAGTCGCACCCAGCCTGCGGCATCGAGCGCCGGTCGCTCGTCGTACCCCTCCCGGCCGGTGGCCGCGGCCAGCACCATCGTGCCGGCGCCGGCGGCGAGGAAACCTTCGAGTTCACGCCGAATCTGCGGCAGCGGATCGTGGTCCGGATCGTGCAGGATCACCGGCACGAAGCCGCCGACTGCTGCCAGAGCGTTGGCGCGCAACACCTCTGCCTTGGCGGCGGGTTCGGTGGGCAGGAATCCGTCCGGACCGAACTCGGTCGCCTTGACGCCCACGTCCCGCATCTGGCGCAGCACGGTGTCGGGTTCGTACTGCCATCCCCAGTCCGGCACCTCGCACACTCCCCAGGAAATGGGTGCGGCGGCGGCCCGGTCGAGAATGCCGGGAGCGGCCTGGGTCATGCGGTGCTCGATGTCATGCGGGTTCTCGATTCGGTGAGGGCGGCAGCGTGGTGGGTGGTGTGGTGGATGACGGGGCTCAGGCGTCCGGAACATCGGACAGCAGGACGGTCTGGCCGGAGCGCCGGGACCTGTCGGCAGCTTCGGCGATCCGGAACGCCTGCAGACCGTCGCGGACGGTGCAGGGGTTGGCCTCCAGGCCCGCGACGACCCGGGTGAAGGCGGTCAGCTCACTGACGTAGGCGGGCAGGAAGCGCTCCATGAAAGTGGGATGGGAGGGGCCGACGGGGAAGTCGGTTCCGGGCTCGGCGGAACGCAGTGCGGTGTGCTGGTCGAGTCCGACGGCGACCGACCCTGCGCTGCCCAGGACTTCCATCCGCACGTCATACCCGGCGGCGTTGTAGCGGGTTCCGATGACCGTGGCCAACGTGCCGTCGTCCAGGGTGAGGATCGCCGCCGCTGAATCGATGTCGTCGGCGTCGCGGAAGAACTGCTCGCCGCGGTTCGCTCCGACGGCGTGCACGCTGATGACCTCGTGTCCGGTGACGAAGCGGACGGCGTCGAAGTCGTGCACGTTGCAGTCCCGGAAGAACCCACCGGACATCGGGATGTACGCAGCGGGCGGGGGAGCGGCGTCCCCGGTCAACGCATGGAGGTGGTGGACGAACCCGAGCTCGCCCGACGCCACGGCGGCAGCGGCAGCGCGGAATCCGGCGTCGAAGCGGCGCTGGAATCCGATCTGCACGGTGACCCCGCCCGCCTCCACGTACCGGACCACCTCGACGGTCCGCTCCAGGGACGCGGCGACCGGCTTCTCGCAGAACGTCGGAATGCCGGCGTCCACCGCGGCGATGATCAGGTCGGCATGGGTCGCCGTGGGGGTGGTGATCACCAGCGCGTCGGGCGCGGCAGCGAGCAGGGCCTCGAAGCTGTCGACGAACTCGGCGCCCAGACCTGCGGCGACCCGAGCACCGTGGTCGGCCACGGCATCGGTGATGAGCACCTGCTCGACCGCGGGAAGGTGCTGCAGGGTGGCTGCGTGGAAGGCGCCGATCCGTCCGGCTCCGGCCAATCCGATGCGCATGCTGATCCTCTTCACTCGTGCGGGACCACGATGGCCCACTGTCGTCCACCGAAGCGGACGATCGGTACCGCTGTCAACACTTTGTCCTGACATGACCGTGCGCGGCTGGACGCGCACGGCGTGTCGGGATGAACGGCCGACAGGTGTCAGCGTTCGTGCACCAGCACGTCGATCGTGTACTGGTCCGCACGGTAGGAGTGTGAGCCGAATTCGACCGGCGTGCCGTCGGCGGCATAGGCGGAGCGGGTCATGGTGAGCACTGGTGCGTTGCCGCGCAGCTCGAGCAGCCGGCGCTCCCGCACCGTCGGTACCCGGGCGCCGATGCTCTGCCGGGCAACCGTCGGGCGGATACCCCGCTCCCGCAGCAGCGCGTACAGCCCGATCGACTCGAGATCCCGGGAGCTCGGAGTCGGATCGTCGACCAGCGCAACCGGCAGCCAGTTCTGCAACACCGCCAGCGGACTGCCCTCGGCGAACCGGAGTCGCACCAGGTGCAGCAGGGGCGTGTCCGGCGGCAAGCCCAGCGCTGCGGACGCATCCTGGTCGGTCACCGTGCGGTGGGTCAGGACCGATGTGGTCGGAGACCGGTTTTCCCGCACCAGGTCCTCGTGCAGGCTCGTCAGCTCCGCCCTGCGATGGATGACGCGGTTGGCCACCGTCGTGCCGATGCCCCGTCGCCGGATCAGCAGACCCTGCTGCACCAGTTCGGCGATCGCCTGCCGCACCGTCGGCCGGGAGAGGGCGAGACGCTCGGCGAGATCGATCTCGTTCTCGATCGCGTCCCCCGGTTGCAGGCGCCCGTCGGAGATCGCGGCTGTCAGGTGCGTTGCCAGTTGCTGGTACAGCGGGACGGCGCTGGATCGGTCGATCTTCACCTCGTCGGAGATCGTCCTGGCTGACATGCGTCGGAGTGTAGGACCCGCAACCGAACAGCCGGTGAACTCAGGTACCGACCCGTTCACCGGCCCCGCCCACATCCCGCTGGTGACACGGGCATTCGCTTGCAAGAAGGACGTCCCTGAGACCAGCAACAGCGCTCGTCACCAGCAACACGGGCTGCTCTGGCACTTGGCACCAGAGACACGAACGCCGGCGCTCAGGCCTTGTGCGCCACGAAGATCGCCGTCCCGGGGAAGATCTCGCCGCGCTCCGGACTCCACTGACCCCAGGTCCCCTCGAAGCCCTCCGGCCAGGACGGCTCCACGACGTCCTCCAGCACGAATCCGGCGGCGACCAGCTCGCGGATCCGGTCACCCATCGTGCGGTGATGCTCTGCGTAGGCGGGCACGCCGTCGGCGTCGACCTCGACGTAGGGGGCGCGGTCGAAGTACGACTGGATCGCCGTCATCCCCACCTCACCGGGGAGGTCGGGAAAGATCCATCGCATGGGGTGGTTCACCGAGAACACCCACCGACCACCCGGACGGAGGACGCGGGCGACCTCACGCATCGCCCCGGCCGAATCGGCGAC
The DNA here is from genome assembly GCA_037720195.1 of Nakamurella sp. Taxonomy (GTDB): domain Bacteria; phylum Actinomycetota; class Actinomycetes; order Mycobacteriales; family Nakamurellaceae; genus Nakamurella. The sequence goes on from JBBJML010000016.1 coordinate 11,859, forward strand.
GAACGGGATGCCACCGAATGCCGAGAACGCCAGGTCGAAAGATGCTGCAGCGAAAGGCATCTCGCAGACATCCGCCTGGACGAGGGGGACCGTGATCCCGGTGCGATCAGCAGCCGCCTGGCCGTGCCGGAGCATTCCGTCGGACAGGTCGAACGCCACCACCAGGGCTCCGCGGGCCGCCAGCCAGCGCGCGCACGGCGCCGAACCGCACCCGACCTCCAGCACGTGCATGCCGGCCAGCTCGGCCGCAGGTCCGAGCAGCGCCGCGTCGTCCTCGCGGAGGTTTTCCGGACACCACACGAATTCCGCCTCGCCCAGGAAGCTGCCGTGCTCCTCGTGGTAGGCATCGGCATCGGCGTTCCACCACCGCAGGTTGGCCCGGCGGGACGTCGGTTGGTCGGCCGGCATGATCCGCGGTCGGGTGTCGCCCAGAGGATGCTCGCTCACAAGGCGTCAGTGTGCCGCACCCCGCACCCCGCACCCCGCGCCCCGCAGGCGGCCGACGCTACCGTCGAGGGATGGCCACCGACCCCGCGGCACTGCCCCCTGCCGCCCTCGACATGTTGCGCGCTCGGCACCTGGCAACGCTGACCACCCTGCGGTCGGACGGCTCTCCGCACGTCGTGCCCGTCGGCTTCTCCTGGGATCCCGAGGCACTCCTCGTCCGGGTCATCACGAACCGGGCCTCGCAGAAGGTGCGCAACGCCGCGCGCGGAGACCGGGCCGCGGTCAGTCAGGTGGACGGCCGGCACTGGATCACCCTCGAAGGACCGAGCCGCGTGGTGACCGACGCGGACACCGTCGCGGATGCTGTGCAGCGGTATGCCGAGCGCTACCGCGAGCCCCGTCCGAACCCGGAGCGGGTCGTCATCGTCATCGAGGTGGATCGGGCCATGGGCAACTGGTGACGCCTCAGCCCGCCGACCAGGCGGGATCGCGGCCGGAGAGCCCCAGCAGGCGGTCCAGCGGCGGGGCGTCCGCGGGAACGTCGACCCGGGGCCCGAAAGTCTTGCCCTCACCCTGGTAGTCGTCGGTGAGCATGGTCGGCGCGAACTCCAGTGACGCCTCGAGGCCGCGCTCGTCGGGCGACCAGGGCCGATCGGTCGCCGCGGCGAGATCCCAGCCGTGCACCTGGTATTCCCACAGGACCATGTCCAGGGCCATCCCGGACGGCATCCCGGAATCGCCGATCATCAGCTGTTCGGGCCGGGTGCCCTGCAGTGCGGAGTCCAGTCGATCGGCGAGCGCCCGCACCTGATCAGCGCCGGTGCCCTTAACGGTCACCTGCTCGGGATCGGAGCACCGCCCACCGGGATCGGCGAAGCCGTCGGTGAACGCCGTCAGCCAGCCGAGCACATGGCTGCGGAGCCCGCTCACGTCGTGTTCGATGCACGGTGTCGGTGCATGCTCCTGCTCGGCCGGGAGGGCGTCGAGCACTGCGGCGAGCTGCTGCAGCACGGCGGCGAGATCCTTTGCAGTGGTGTCGTTCTCCTGGTTCGTCATTGTTCGACCATAGACGCGCTCCGGGAGACTCGGCTTGAAGATCTGCGACAGTTCGAGACCGGCGCTGACGTATCGGGACCGACCTCGGAACCACCGCGACTACCGTGGAGAGGTGCAGCCACCGCCGGAGGACACCAGGGGCATCGTGTCGCCCGCAGAGATGTTCCGGCACGTCGATCTGCAGCGGTGCGCGCCGCCTGTCGAACTCGAGGGGCTGATCGACTGGTTCTGGTCCGTGCGGTGGGATCTGCGGATGGGATTCACCCATCATCAGGACGTGGTGGCCCAGCCCGGGGTGAACGTCAGTGTCGGGGTCGGGCCGGCGCCCGGTCCGGATCCCGGGCCCGGTCCGTTCCCGTTGCTGTGCACCGTGACGGGGGTGTCGACCGCGGTGAGCACCCGGATGCTCAGCGGGCGCGGCTGGAATCTGGCGGGCAAGTCGACCACCGGTGGCTTCGGCGCCTGGTGCGACGACGTCAGTGCACTGACGGATCACGTGGTAGCTCCCACCGGTCTGTTCGCGGTCGAAGAGTGCGCGGTCGAGGCGGCCTTCGAAGCCGGCTCACTGGAAGCAGGGGCGGCAGTCCTGGGCTCGGCTCTGCTGGCCGCCCTCGACTCGCGGCCCGAGGTACGCGTCCGGCTCGCTCGGGACACGGCTGCGGTCGCGAGATCTGCGGAGGGCGATCACACGATCCGGCGGGTCGAGCAACTCGCGGCCACCGCGGGGGTGACGGTCCGCACGCTGCAGCGGATGTTCGCCTCCTGCGCCGGTGTCTCGCCGACCTGGGCGATCCGCCGCTTCCGGCTGATCGATGCCGCCGAGCTGGTCGCCCGCGGCCAGGACGTCGACTGGTCGTCCGTTGCCACCGAGCTCGGCTACGCCGACCAGGCGCACCTGACCCGCGACTTCACCTCGACTCTCGGAATCTCCCCGGCCGCCTACGCCCGCGCGCAGCGCGCTCCCTGACCGCCGCGAGGCTGCCACGCCGGATCACGCCGCGCCCAGTTCCGCCGCCACCCGCTCGCTGGATCGCCGGGCCGGGGCGCTGGTGGCCGCCACAGCCAGCACGAGCAGCCCGATCCCACAGCCCAGCATCACCGCCCACGCGGCATGCGAGGCGGCCGGCAGACCGGTGGCCAACGGCCCGTCCAGGTTCGCCAGTGCGATCGCCGGCAACACCGCGACGCCCAACGAGGAACCCACCTGGCGCGAGGTGGAGGCGATCGCGGCCGCCACGCCCGCCTGCTCCCGGGGCATTCCGGAGACGGCAGCGTTGGTGATCGGCGCGTTGAGCAGACCGAAACCGATGCCGAAAGCCAGGTAGGCGAAACCCAGGTACAGCAGCGAGGTGTCGGCACGGACCTGCATCAGCAGTGCGGCGCTGAGCCCGATCCCGCCTCCGGCGAGCATCATCGGCAGCCGCGGGCCCCTGGTCCCGACGATGCGGCCGGAGATGGGCGCGAAGACGGCGGTGGCGACTGCCATCGGGAGCGTCATCAGACCGGCATGCAGCGGCGTCAACCCGCGTACGTCCTGCAGGTACAGGGTGTTCAGGAACAGGAAGCCGGCCAGTGCGGAGAACCCGAGGATCGCACTGAGGGCAGCGCTGGTGAACGGCACACTCCGGAAGAACCGCGGATCCAGCAGCGGCTCGTCCCGTCGCGACTCGTGGACCACCAGCACGACCGTCGCCACGGCGGCGGCGACGAAACAGCCGATCACCGCAGGTGACGTCCACCCCAGTGACCGGCCCTCGATGATCGCAAAGATGACCGAGGCGAGCAGGATGATGATCAGCAGCTGGGCGACCGGGTCGAGGCGGCGGGCCCGCTCGGCGCGGGACTCGGGGACGTACCGCGTGGTCAGTACCACGGCGGCGATGACGACGGGGATGTTCAGCCAGAAGATCGATCGCCAGCCGACGGTGTCCACCAGCGCACCACCGATCACCGGGCCGAGGGCCATGCTCAGGCCGACCACCCCGCCCCACACTCCGATCGCCTGCGCACGCTCCCGCGGAGCTCGGAACGTGTTGGTGATGATCGACATGGCCACCGGATTGAGCATGGAGCCACCGATGGCCTGCAGCATGCGGGCGCCGATGAGCAGCTCCGGTGTCGGTGCTGCGGAGCACAGCAGCGAGCCGATGCCGAACAGCACGAGGCCGGTCTGGAAAACCCTGCGCCGGCCGAACCGGTCGCCCATCGATCCGGCAAGCATCAGCAGGCTCGCCAGCACCAGCGTGTAGGCGTCGACGACCCACTGCAGCTGGGCCGGGCTCGCGTGCAGGTCGTCGGAGATCGACGGCAGCGCCAGGTTCACCGCGGTGCTGTCGATGCCCACGATGAACAGGCTCAGGCAGCAGATCCCCAGCACCAGGTAGCGGTGGCCCGGCGGCCGGTCCTGGGTCATGTCAACATCCCGGCGCGCATCTTGTCGATCAGCCGCGCGAGTTCGCGGCGCTCCGGAGCGGTGAGGGTGGCGACGGGCGCCGGGACCACACCCGGCAGATCTCGTAGCCGCTCCATCAGGTCCGCGCCACGGTCGGTGATCCGGACCAGCTTGACCCGCCCGTCATCGGGGGCGGCGACCCGGTCCGCATAGCCCCTGGCAACCAGATCGCCCACGATCACCGAAGCCGCGGGCGCATCGATGTGCAGCTGCTCGGCCAGCATGCGTTGGGGGAGTGGATGATCCTCCAACCGGCGCAGCGCCCGGTAGCGACTCCACGGCATCCCGGCGGCGTCCTGCAGCAGGGTCTGGGCCAGCGTCTTGTTGTCCATCACCAGGGACATCAGGCCCATCCAGACCGCGACCGGGGACGATTTGGTTGTTCGCATACAATGATTGTAGATGCACAATCAAAGGTGTCAACCCCCGGGGGTGGTCCCTAGCCGGCGTCAGATCGAGAACCGCTGCGGCAGAACGGGAACACGCCACTCTGCCGGCGGGAACCAGTGCGTCCAGTCGTCGTCGAAGGGCCAGTCGGCGTCCCGGAACGACGGCTCGGCCCGAGCGCCGAAGCTCTCGATCTCGGTTGCTTCTGCCGCGGTGAACCTGCCCTGCTCGACGGCGAGCACCAACTCGTCACGATCCTTGAAGGCGACCGAGCTGTCCGGGGTGATGACGAGGTCGAGCACCAGGTCGCAGCTCACCAGGTCGGCATCGGTGCGGCGCGCAGGATCCTCCAGGTTGACGTACCAGCTCGAGAGGGGCGCAGCGGGTTCCGGCCCCTTGCGGAAGAGCCACACCGACCAGGGCATCCCGGTGGGAATGATGCGGACGATGCCGGCGCCGGTCCAGGGTACGGCCCTGGCGCCGCGGAGCAGTGAACATCGTGGCTTTGCCGTCGCGGAGCCCACTGCCGTCCGCACGCTGGGGCACGAGCCCGATCGTCCCGGGTGCCAGCCAACTGACAAGTCCGCGGGCGTCGTCCCGGATCACCCGCATCGGGAACGCGGTCTCCGGCATGCCCGGCCGCCAGGTGCGTCGCCGGTAGTGCCAGACGAACTCCTCGCCCGCAGCCAGGAACGGGCCGGAACCGACCGGTCGTAGGGTGCTCATCGGCGACGCGGCCGCAGGGTGATTTCCGGCAGGTCCGGGGCGGGCAGCCAGGAGGCGCCGCCCGGGGAGGCGGGCTCGTACCCGGCGACGGCGCCGAACCGGTCGCTGTGCGCCATCCACTCGGCACGCTGGGCGCGGATCTCCTCGGTGGAGCGGCCGATGAAGTTCCACCACATGATCACTTCGTCGGGGAAGGGCTCGCCGCCCAGCAGCACCAGGCGGACGTCCTCCGGGCCGGACTCGATCGTCAGCGACGTCGCACCGGGTTCGCGGATGGCGAGCGCGCCGCGTCCGGCGACCTGACCGCAGAACCGCACGACACCCTCGTCGACGAGCACGGCATGCTCGAACGAATCGTCCACCGGGACCTGCCAGGTGGTGTTCGCCGGCAGCAGCACCTCGGCGCCGAGCAGCGGTGTCGACGTGGCAACAAGGGAGTCGGCGCCGGCGAAGGAGCCGAGGAAGACCCGAACGGTGGCCGATCCGGCAGTCACCGGTTCGGGGATGAAGTGCTCGAAAGCCCTGGCGCAGTGCGCATCGCGTTCCGGCAGCACCACCCACAGCTGTACTCCGTGCAACGTCGAGGTGTCGGCGGTCGAGACCTCGGTGTGGGCGATGCCATGGCCGGCTGTCATCAGGTTGAGCTCGCCGGGCCGGACGATCGCGTGGTTGCCGGCAGTGTCGCGATGCTCGATCTCGCCGGTGAACAACCAGCTCACCGTCTGCAGACCGGTGTGCGGATGCGGCGGCACGTCCATCCCGCCGGACGCGGCGACCTCGTCCGGTCCGTAGTGGTCGACGAAGCACCAGGCGCCGACGAACGAGCGGTCGCGGTGCGGCAGGGTGCGCCGGACCGTCATCGCCCGGGGGCCGCCGAGCGGAACCTCCCGCGGCTGCAGTACCAGCACGTCCGCCGGTTCGTGCCGGAGCGGCGACTTCTCGCACACCTGCACCGACGGATCGATCTCGAGATTGCTCATGCTCGACCTCTCCCCTGGATGTCTCCAGGGTGGCACGCTCAGGGGATGGGCGACGGCAGCGGGCAGCAGCAGGACGAATCGACGCAGGTGGTGACGCAGGACGGTACGACGATTCGGGTCTCCGACGATCCGGACCGGTCGCGGTTCGAGGCCTCCCTGGACGGCGAGCCCGCCGGGATCATCGACTACCGGGTCGATGAGGTGTCTGGGTCGATCGTCATCTCCCACACCCAGACGTACCCGCCTCTGGGCGGTCGGGGGATCGCCTCCGCCCTGACCCGGTACGCGCTGGATCAGGTCCGCAACGACCGGGGCCTCGGATCAGTGGTTTTGCAATGCCCGTTCAGTCGCGATTTCGTCGCCGCGCACCCGGAGTACGCCGACCTGCTCGCGCCGCCTGCTGCAGGTCTCTGAGGTGCAGGTCCGCGCTGCCGCCCCGAATTGGTCGGCCACGCTCACAGGGGTACTCTGAGTTACGCGTTGTGGGTGCGCGCTGCCTCGGTATGGAGCAGGTGGCACTCGCTTGTCGGTCATGGGTCCAGGGCAAGACCTGTCGCAGCACCCCGTTCGGTTCCCGAGCGGCAGTGGCGGCAGCGACCGCGAGGACCTCATCGGTTGTCGAGCGAACCGCTCCCGCGCGCCCGTCGATCGACCGATCGGCGGCCACCCGTCACCTACTCGGATCGGGCCCGCGGGATCTCCCAGGTCAGGATTCGAGTATCGACACCTTGTCCCTACGACAACTGTCCACCCCGGAGTCACCCACCACATGACTGTCACATCAGTCCCCACTGCAGCACACACCGCCCCCGTCGTCGCGATCAACGACATCGGGTCGGAAGAGGACTTCCTCGCCGCCATCGACGCCACCATCAAGTACTTCAACGATGGCGACATCGTGTCGGGAACGATCGTCAAGGTCGACCGCGACGAGGTCCTGCTGGACATCGGCTACAAGACCGAGGGCGTCATCCCCTCGCGCGAGCTGTCCATCAAGCACGACGTGGACCCGTCCGAGGTTGTCTCGGTCGGCGACGTGGTCGAGGCCCTCGTCCTCCAGAAGGAGGACAAGGAAGGCCGCCTGATCCTGTCCAAGAAGCGCGCCCAGTACGAGCGCGCGTGGGGCACGATCGAGGAGATCAAGGAAGCGGACGGCGTCGTCACCGGCACCGTCATCGAGGTCGTCAAGGGCGGCCTCATCCTGGACATCGGCCTCCGCGGTTTCCTGCCCGCATCGCTGGTGGAGATGCGTCGCGTCCGCGACCTGCAGCCGTACGTCGGCCGTCAGCTGGACGCCAAGATCATCGAGCTCGACAAGAACCGCAACAACGTCGTGCTCTCGCGTCGCCAGTGGCTCGAGCAGACCCAGTCCGAGGTCCGCAGTGAGTTCCTCAACCAGCTCGGCCGCGGCCAGGTCCGCAAGGGTGTCGTCTCCTCGATCGTCAACTTCGGTGCGTTCGTCGATCTCGGCGGCGTCGACGGTCTGGTGCACGTCTCCGAGCTGTCCTGGAAGCACATCGACCACCCGTCCGAGGTCGTCGAGGTGGGCCAGGAGGTCACCGTCGAGGTCCTCGACGTCGACATGGACCGCGAGCGCGTCTCGCTGTCGCTCAAGGCCACCCAGGAAGATCCGTGGCGGCACTTCGCCCGGACCCACGCCATCGGGCAGGTCGTTCCCGGCAAGGTCACGAAGCTGGTTCCGTTCGGCGCGTTCGTCCGCGTCTACGACGGCATCGAGGGCCTGGTGCACATCTCCGAGCTGGCCGGTCGCCACGTGGAGATCCCGGAGCAGGTCGTCACCGTCGACGAGGAGATCTTCGTCCGCGTCATCGACATCGACCTCGAACGTCGCCGGATCTCGCTGTCGTTGAAGCAGGCCAACGAGGGCATCACCCCGGAGACCGAGTTCGACGAGGTGCGCGCACAGTACGGCGTCGTCGACCACTACGACGATGCCGGCAACTTCGTGCCGCCGGAGGGCTTCGACGTCTCCACGGGCGAATGGCTCGACGGCTACGACACCCAGCGCGAGGCGTGGGAGAAGCAGTACTCCGACGCACACTCGGTGTACGAGAAGCACCTCAAGCAGATCGCGGCCGCCATCGCCGCGGATGCCGAGGCCGCAGCTGCCGGCGACGCCGGCAACTACTCCTCGTCCACCTCGGACACGTCGGGTTCACTCATCGACGACGAGCAGCTGAACGCCCTGCGCGAGAAGCTGTCCGGGACCGAAGAGGCCTGAGCCAGCTCCTGACCGGGATGTGATCGACGACCCGGAGCACAACGACGACGACCACCACTCCTGCGGGAGCGGTGGTCGTCGTCGTTGTGCAGGAACAGCTTCGGCGGGGCGAGCTCACATCGACGGATCCCCGGCGGGTTGCCGGGACTGGCGCGCTGGAATCAGTACGGTGGAGACCATGCGTCGTCACCACACCGCCACCCCGGTCCCCTCGGCAGGCACTCGCCGCTTCCTCGCGCCGGTCGCTCTGACCGTTGCAGCCGCGCTGCTCGTCGCCGGCTGCAGTTCCAGCACCGCCGAGCGTCGCACCATCACCGAGTTGGTGACCGCCACCCCGACGTCCGCGGCCTCCGGTTCCAGTGGTGCCTCCGGTACCGCCGTGACGGTTCCCGGTGGCGGCAGCTCCGCGTCCGGGTCGTCCGGCAGCGCATCTGCGCCGTCGACCACGTCCGGCGCGTCCGGACCGTCGTCCAGCGCATCGTCTTCCTCGAGGTCGTCCTCGCCCGCCTCGTCGACCTCCGACGCCCCCTCATCGACCAGCGGTCCCTCCATCACGAGCGCAGCGCCGATCGTCAAGGTCAACCCGCTGAACATCGACTGCGCGCGCGTCCTCACGGCGGCCGACGTCAAGCGGGTGACGAACAAGACGATCAACAACACTTCCGCGCGGACGAAGTTCGGCGCCCAGGCCAACATCAGCTCCACCGGCGCGGTGCGCTGTGCCTACGGGATCGTGTCGGGGCAGCAGAAGGCGAGCCTGCGGGTCACCCAGTACAAGACGGTCGCGGCCGCGGACGCCCAGGTGAGGGTGACGGTGGAATCCGAGACCGGTCTCGGCGCCAAGGTCTCCACGGCCCTCGTCGGTGGTCAGCAGGCCAACGTCATGCTGCGCGCCGGCGGTCTGGTGAACGTCCGCTACGGCACCTGGGTGCTGGCGGTGGCGGCTGCGGACGGCACGCTCGGCGGCGACCAGGCGGCACAGATGGCGGCGCTGGGTGATCTGGTGCTGAAGCGGATCCTCGCCACCGCCTGACGACGGGGGCGTGCGGTCTCAGGCGAGACCGGCGGGCACCAGGCGCACGGCGGATTCGCGGCCGGACGGTGTGACGGCAACGGCCTGCTCGTGATGCCGTCCCCATCTGCGGCCGAGTCCCAACAACCGAGCGATGATCGACCGCTCGGTGACGGTGGCGAAGAGGCGGACGTGCACCAGCCCGGCAGCCCCGTACCGGTGGCGGCCCGCGGTGGCGATGCTGTCGACGACAGTGGTGACCACGGTGCCTCCTGGCGATGCGGACCGTGAGGGGTCCGGGAACGGAACGGCAGCAGGGGAGAACAGCCGTATGGTGCGGAGGGTATGGCACGCCGCGGGGCGTGTCGGGGATCCTGGACGGCGTGTCAGACGGGACTCGACGGACTGGAGTGACGGATGGGTACACCAGTGGAGCAGCTTCGGCCGCTGACCGTTGCCGTCACCGGCGGGATCGGGGCGGGGAAGTCGACCGTGTCCCGCGGGCTCGGCGACCACGGAGCGGTGGTCGTCGACTCGGACCGGCTGGCCCGCGAGGTGGTGGCGCCGGGCACCGGAGGTCTCGCTGCCGTCGTCGACGCGTTCGGCATCGAAGTGCTGGACGCCGACGGCGCACTCGACCGGCCTGCGCTGGGCGCGATCGTCTTCGGCGATCCGGAGGCGCGTCGACGGCTGGAAGCCATCACCCATCCGTTGGTCCGAGCGCTCTTCACCCGCCGGGTAGCAGAGGCCGGACCGGATGCGTTGGTGGTCAACGACATCCCGCTGCTCAGGACGATGCAGGACGCGGTCCGCTACCACCTGGTGATCACCGTGGGGATGGCGGACGAGGGCGCCCGGATCGGGCGCCTGGTCGCCCGCGGGCACAGCGAGTCCGATGCCAGGGCCCGGATCGCGGCCCAGATCGACGACGACGCCCGACGCGCGCTGAGCGATGTGTGGATCGACAACTCGGGTACCCCCGCGGCGCTGCAGACCGGCATCGACGAGCTCCACCGCAGAATGGTCACCTTCGCCCGGAACCGATCGGCGCGCGCTGTCGCGCCGGATTCTCGCCCCGCCGGCTCCCTCCCGGACGGGCCGCTGCGGCACCGGATCCTGGCCGCAGCACCCGGTGGCGCACTGGATGCGGACGGCCCTCTGGTGGTCGTCGGCGATCATGACCGGCTGACGGAATCTCTGCAGGACAACGGGTTCGCCTGGTTCGGCAGCGATCCGGTCGGTGGGACGTGTGGGCAGATCGGCAACTGTGATCCGGGTCGGCCGTTCAGCCTGCCGGCGGTCCGCAGGAGCTGACGACTCAGGTCCTGCCGGCCGCGATCCCGATCCCGACCCCGGACCCGGCCGCGCTGGAGCGCGTGCGGAGGTGGCGCCGCCGGGCGATCACGGCGGTGCCGCAGACCACCACGGTCGTGATGATCGACGAGATGATCCAGGCGGCGGCCGGTCCGGCCAGTGCGTGCTGGCCGGCGAGCCTCCCGCCGAGGACACCGAGGAACGTCATCCAGCCGGTCCAGCCGATCGCCACGGGGACGGTGATCCTGAGCATGCGGCCGAGGGACACCAGGCTGATCCCGGCCGCGAGCACTCCGGCGAGCCGACCCGCCGGCAGGAATCGTCCGCCGACCAGGACCACCATCGGGTGCGCTCGCATGGCGTTGCGGGCCCGCAGCACCGGCCGCCGGGTTCTGCGCAGCCACCGTGCCGCCAGCACCCGCGTCCCCCAGCGGCGTCCGATCCGATGACCCACTGCGTCGCCGATGATCGCCCCGGCGAGCGCCGAACCGGCCACCGAAGCGACCCGACCGGGATCGTCGGCGACGGCGGCGATCGCCGCGAGCAGGGTGGTTGCTCCCGGCAGTCCCGGCAGGAACGCACCTCCGAGCAGTACCGCGAACACGACCAGCAACAACCACGGGGAGTCGACGAACGCTTCGACGGCATCCAGCAGCCAGTCGAACATGATCGCTCGTTCTCCCCCCACGTAGACGTCGGCCGGTCCTGGGCCCAACGGTACGGGGCGGCACCCGCCGTCTCCGTCGCCGCGGCGGTGGCTGCCCTCGATCCAGGCGCTCGGCGCGGGTGTTCGGCTCAGGCGATCTTGCACGCAGCGACGTCGGGCAGTGTCTGCTCGCGGTGGACGACTGCCAGCTTCGTCTCGATCGAGTCCGGGAACTTCAGCGCCGTACCCAGTTTCCCGAGGATCAGGGCCGCCAGGCCGGAGTCGATGTCGAAGCCGAGGCCGGCCTTTCCGGTGATGTCCAGACTCCCGTAGTGGCAACCGGGATTGATGGCCAGCGGAGAGCCCTTCGCGACCCCCGAGGCGAAGGACATCGAGACGTACGGGCCCGCGTTGCCGAAGGGCACCCCGACTCCGAGCATGAACTTGACCTTGACTGCGGCGACCATCGCGGAGGGCGCCAGCGAGATGCCGTCGATCGAGTCCATCAGGCTCCGTTTGACCGTCAGGGTCGGCACGACCGAGGTGGTCCCGTCGATGCCCAGATCACCGTCGAGTCCGTACTCGGCAGATGCCGAGAGGGTGGAGTTCTTGGCCCCGAAGCCCAGGCTGATGCTGAACGCGAAGGTCACCGTCAGCACCATCGGCAGCCCGCCGGTGGCGGGCGACGGCGGGATCGGGAACGTGAACGCGTGCTCCAGTTCTCCGCCCACCTTCGCGCTCGCCCTGGACGGATCGCCGGGGCCGAAGCCGGCCTTCGCGTCGAGTGCGACGCCGGTGATCCCCGAGATCTTCGCGGTGAAGGCCTTCGTTCCCGGGTTGCCGCTGAACTGGACCCGCGGATGGTTCGTCAGGACGGAGACGGAGACGTCACCGATCAGGTCGTCCTGGGTGCGGATCACGTTCACACCCAGGGTGCCGGGAGCGCGCAGCAGCTTCACCTGCCACCCGCCGATCGATTGTTCACCCGCGACCGGTCCCGGCTGGGGATCCTTCGGGGTGCTCGGGCCGCTGGGGGCGAGGAACCGTGGACCGCCGCGCAGACCTGGCGTCGACGGGCCGGTGCTCTGCTGCACCACTGCTCCGGACATCCCGGGTCGCAGGACTGCGGTGGCGGTGTCGAGATCCAGCGGACCGGTCTGGGCGAACTCGAGCTGATCCACGAGCTCACTCGGGAGCACGGGGGCGATGGTGACGATGCGGTCGGCGCCGGCGGGGGTGATGTGGACGACCCGGCCGACTGCTTCGGATGCGGCGAACATGATCGAACCCTCCCGGAGGTCGTCGACGCCGGCCGCGGAGTGGTCGAGCGTGAACGACAATCCGTCGTCGCCGGCGGACCGGATCGCTGCCGGGCCACCCCCGATGAGTACGACGTCGGGCCGGTAGCCGCCCCGCTGCGGGTCCGGGGCGTAGCCGTAGGTGGCCACCACGTCCGGCGCGGTGGTGCCGGTGGCGCCGGGTGCCGGTGGCGCCGAGGTGCGCGGGGTGGTCGGCGTACCGGCCGTGCCGGGTGCGGCCGTCCCTGCCGTGGTGCAGCTCGTCAGCGCCAGCACGCAGCCCACCGTGAGCAGCACGGTTCGCCGGCGGCGGCGTCTCACGGCAACCTGCCCAGCACGATGCGGGCGGCTGCTTCGAGCCGGTCGGCCTTCTGCGGATCCTCGTCGAGCAGCACGACCCGGATCGACGCCCAGGTGGAGCCCTTGCTGAAGAAGATCTGCCCGTCCTCGGCCCAGCATTCGTCGCCCAGATCGTCCAGCTGCCTGAACTCGTGCTTGAGCGTGTCCCTGTCGATCCCCAGCGCCTTCTTCGCGCCGTCGCCGATGAACACCTCGACCTGCCCGACTCCCGGATCCTCCGGATAGCCGGCATAGGTGCAGTAGGTCGGCTTGCCGAACTCGACACCGGCTGGTGCCGCCTCCATCAGGCGGCGGGCGACGACGGCCTGCGCCTCCGGTCGCGTCAGCACCACACAGGCGTCGGCGTGTTCGGGAATGCCGTCCGAGGGCGCTGCACCGGAGGAGCTCGTCGCTGCTGCGGCAGGTCCTGGGGCGGTCACGGTGACGGTGACGGTGCGCTCGACCGTGACCGTCGCCGGGGGGCCGGCAGCAACCCCTCCGGTCGAACAGCCGGCGGAGAACAGCAGCACCCATCCAATGGTTGCGGGCGCCCTTCGAGGCACCGGGCGGGTGCGGCTGTGCGCTGTGAGCGGTGGTGACATGTGGCGTGCCTCTGCGGGGCTCGGACGGAGATGACCGGTCGACAGGGCGAGTCGTGGTGTGCTGCCGACGGATACATCCCGGACGGGTGAACATGCACCGGCCACCCGCCGGCCCCGGTCCCGGCGTGCAGCCGAACTGCCTGCTCACCAGGTCTGTCGGTGGTCGGTCGTAGATTGGAGTCGTGGCATTCGCAACCGAGCACCCCGTCCTGGCCGTCTCCGAGCATCGACCGGTCAGCGAGATCGAGCGCGCCTCTGCGCGGTTCGAGGTCGTCAGCGATTTCGAGCCGTCCGGCGACCAGCCGCAGGCGATCGCCGAACTCGAGAAGCGCCTCCGCGAGGGGGAACGCGACGTCGTGCTGCTGGGTGCCACCGGTACCGGCAAGTCGGCCACCACGGCCTGGCTGATCGAGAAGATGCAACGGCCGACGTTGGTGATGGCGCACAACAAGACCCTGGCCGCACAGTTGGCGAACGAACTGCGGGAGATGTTCCCGAACAACGCGGTCGAGTACTTCGTCTCGTACTACGACTACTACCAGCCTGAGGCCTACGTCCCGCAGACGGACACCTACATCGAGAAGGATTCGTCGGTCAACGCCGACGTCGAGCGGCTGCGGCACTCGGCGACCATGTCGCTGCTGTCCCGACGGGATGTCATCGTGGTGGCCTCGGTGTCCTGCATCTACGGCCTGGGCACCCCGCAGTCGTACCTGGACCGATCGGTCCCGATGGCGGTCGGCGACCAGGTCGACCGGGACACCCTGCTGCGCGCGCTGGTCGACATCCAGTACAGCCGCAACGATCTCGCGTTCACCCGCGGCAGCTTCCGGGTGCGGGGCGACACCGTGGAGATCATCCCGGCCTACGAAGAGTTGGCCATCCGGATCGAGTTCTTCGGCGACGAGATCGAGAAGCTCTACTACCTGCATCCGCTCACCGGCGACATCGTGCGGGAGGTGCCGGGTCTGCGGATCTTCCCGGCGACCCACTACGTTGCCGGGCCAGGACGGATGGAGAAGGCGATCTCCGCCATCGAGCAGGAGCTCGAGATGCGACTGGCCGAGTTCGAGAAGCAGGGAAAGTTGTTGGAGGCGCAGCGTTTGCGCATGCGTACCCAGTACGACGTGGAGATGATGCGGCAGGTCGGCTTCTGCAACGGCATCGAGAACTACTCCCGGCACATCGACGGGCGTGGGGCCGGGACGGCGCCCGCGACCCTGCTCGACTACTTCCCCGACGACTTCATGATCGTGCTCGACGAATCCCACGCGACGGTCCCGCAGATCGGCGCCATGTTCGAGGGCGACGCGTCCCGCAAGCGAACCCTGGTCGAACACGGCTTCCGGCTGCCGTCCGCGATGGACAACCGGCCCCTCACCTGGGAGGAGTTCGACTCCCGGATCGGCCAGACGGTCTACCTCTCGGCCACCCCCGGCAAGTACGAGCTGGGTCGCACGGGCGGCGAATTCGTCGAGCAGGTGATCCGGCCGACGGGTCTGGTCGACCCGCAGGTGATCATCAAGCCCACGAAAGGTCAGATCGACGACCTGCTCGGCGAGATCCGGGAACGGGCCGACAAGGACGAACGGGTGCTGGTCACCACCCTCACCAAGAAGATGGCCGAAGACCTCACCGACTACCTGCTGGAGCAGGGGATCAGGGTGCGGTACCTGCACTCGGAGGTCGACACCCTGCGCCGGGTGGAGCTGCTGCGGGAGTTGCGGTCGGGCGACTACGACGTGCTGGTCGGCATCAACCTGTTGCGGGAGGGCCTCGACCTCCCCGAGGTGTCGTTGGTGGCGATCCTCGATGCGGACAAGGAAGGTTTCCTGCGGTCCGGGACCTCACTGATCCAGACGATCGGGCGTGCAGCGCGCAACGTCAACGGCCAGGTGCACATGTATGCCGACAAGTTGACGCCCTCCATGGCGTTGGCCATCGAGGAGACCGACCGCCGCCGCGAGAAGCAGGTCGCCTACAACAAGGAGCGGGGCGTCGATCCACAGCCGTTGCGCAAGAAGATCAACGACATCCTGGAGCGCGTCTACGCCGAGGCGGAGGACGCCGTCGAGGACGCTGCGAGCAACGGCAAGGTCCGTCCGAGCGGGTCCGGTCGCAACGCCTCGCGTGGCCGTCGGGCGCAGGGCGAACCCGGTGGCAGCTCCGGGGTCTACGCCGGACACTCGACCGCCGGCATGGCGCGGTCCGAGATGGCTGATCTGGTCCAGCAACTGACGGACCAGATGATGGCGGCCGCCCGGGATCTGCAGTTCGAGCTCGCCGGTCGACTGCGGGACGAGATCCAGGAACTGAAGCGGGAGATCCGCGACATGGACGCCTCCGGGGTCTCCGCCAAGGTCTGAAGCCCAGCGGTCGGGCTCTCGGCCGATACGTGACGACGAGGGGAACCGACATGAGCATCTCGTTCCAGGTGACGATGGACGCCACCGATCCAGGCGCGCTGGCCGAGTTCTGGAAGTTGGCTCTCGGCTACCGGTCGGACGATCCGCCGCCCGGCTTCGCGAACTGGGAGGAAGCGCTCGCTGACGTCCCGGAGGAGCACCGCAACGATGCCAACGCGGTGATCGACCCCGACGGGGTCGGACCGCGGCTGTTCTTCCTGAAGGTTCCCGAGGGCAAGAACGCCAAGAACCGGGTGCATCTCGACGTGGGCATCGGCAAGGGCATCGCCGACCCCGATGCGCGTTTCGCGAAGGCCCGCGCCCACGCAGACGCGCTGATCATCGCGGGTGGAACCGAGGTGGAGGAGCGCCGGGACAACTGGGGTGGCCACTGGATCACCCTGCTCGACCCGGAGGGAAACGAGTTCTGCGTGCAATAGCCCGCCAGTAGAGATCCCGGTTGCCACGGCCGGCGGTGTGCCGGGTCCGATTGTTCTCTGAATGCTCGACCCGCTACCGCACGGTGATCGAGCAAGAGAGGAACGAACGAGTCGAGATCCCGACACCGATGCCATGGCTCCACGCAACACTTGCCCTCGAGATGACGTCAGGAAGGCATGGGCAACCCGAGGATGTCCGGAGCCACCGGTGGTGCGACCTCGCCGCCGGGCTCGGCGACGGCGCGCGACGGACTGGTCGCTGCCTTCGTCACCGAGCACGCTGCATCGCTGTTCCGAACCGCGCTGCTGCTGACGGGTGACCGGCACCGGGCCGAGGACCTCGTGCAGGACGTGCTCACCATGCTGCTGCCGAAATGGCATCGGGTGGCTGAGGCAGAACGACCCGTCGCCTACGTCCGGCGTTCGCTGGCGAACCAGTTCATCAGTGCGAACCGCCGGTGCGATACGCAGGTGCTGCTGCTGGGTGAGGTTCCCGAGGTCGATCCGAAGCCGGACCACGCGGACGCTGTCGCGTCGTCCGTGACGCTGTGGCCGATGCTGCGCGAGCTGCCGCCGCGCCAGCGTGCTGCCGTGGTTCTCCGCTACTTCCACGGCTGGACCGACGTCGAGATCGCCGCCGCACTGGACTGTCGGCGCGGGACGGCGCGGAGCCTCATCAGCCGGGGACTGGAAGCACTGAGATCGACCCTCACAACCGATGGATCCGACGCCGAACCGCGCACCGATCCTGCAGTCCCGCTCACCGATCAGGAGGTCGGACGATGAACACGCTCGAGCACGCACTCGTCCGGGCGCTGAACGAGGCCGCCGACCGGAACGCGCCGGACGACGGGTTGGTCGATCGGCTGCTGACCTCTGTCCGGGACGACGTGGTCGCCTCCCGGCGGCTCCCCGTGCCGCGGCGCCGCACCACCACACTCCTGATGGCTGCCGCGGTTGCGGTGATCGTCATCGGCGGTGTGCTGATCGGCAGCAGGTTCGCCGCTCAGCGACCGAGCCCGATCACCCCACCGGTCGACCCGGCCCCGAGTCCGACGGTCGTGAGCTCCTCGGCGGGATCACCGACGTCGGCTGCTTCGAGCACATCGAAGCCGTCGAGCGGCGGGAACCAGGCCCCGGCGGAGTCGTTCATCACGTCGCGGATCACCAGCACCGGGACCCCGGCCGGCTTCACCGTCGGCTCGATCTCGTTCCGCTCAGCCACCAGTGGGGTCGCCCTCGGGACGGCGCGTTCCGACGCGGCCGGGGGCAGTGCGGAGACAACCCGCTGTGGGGTGCTGGTGACCACGACGGATGGTGGTCTGACCTGGAGCTCGCTGAGCCTTCCGGAGGGTGCCGAGGTGCCCGGTACCGAGTCGTGTCCGAGCTGGACCGACAACACGACGACCTGCACGACGAGGCTGAACTTCACCGACCCCACCGCCGGGTATCTGTGGGGGCCACGTCAGATCTATCGGACCACGGACGGGGGAGTCAGCTGGCAGGAGCTGGAGGTCGGCACCAGCGACATCGCGCAGCTCGTCTCCGTGCAGGGGCGTGCTTTCGTGAGCGCCGTGCCCCAGGGAAACCTCGACTGGGGGTCGGCAACGCTCAAGGAGGTCGGTCTCGGCGACACAGCGCTCACGGCCAGCACGGCATCCGGGGGAGCAACTTTCGGACCTGCCGAACTGATCCAGGGGCCGGGGATCATCTACCGCTGGCTGAACGCCGAGGCGCAGTCCCCACGCGTGCAGGCCAGTACCAGCGGACTGAGCTGGTCTGACCTGCCGAAGGCCGCGACGCGGGCATTCACCACGTTCGCTGCCAGCGACGGGTCGCTGGTGCCCGATGTGTCGGGCAGTGATGCGATAGCTCAAGTCCTGCCCGTCGGTGGGAAGGCCTGGCTCACGATTCCGCGACCGTCGGTTCCGTCGGACCGCTCAGGCGGAAACCTCGTCTATTCACTTGCCGGTGCGGTGAGCGATCAGGAGATCGCTGTGGCGGTCAGCGGGTTCGACGCCATTGCCGGGGGCGGTCAGGCCTGGGTCACGACCAGCGACGGCGGACGGACCTGGAACTCCCCGGTGCTGTCGACGAGCGAGGCGGCCGCGCGCGGCGTCGGATACTCGCAGGTCTCGGTCGGCGGCGAACTGATCGTGCCCTGGTCGTTGGGCTCCGCGCTGCTGCGGTCTGCGGACAACGGCCGGACCTGGACCCAGCTCGACTTCCCACGCAGCTGATGGCGTGGGTCGCTGTCCATACTGATCACCGGACATGCGTGCGCGGACGAAACCGCGCATCTGAAACCCGGGGGTGGGTCTGTGATGGACGTGTCGGAGGAGTCCGTGCGGTGGGCGTTGGACGCCGCCGCAGAGATCCGTTCGGTCCTGCCGCCGGCGACGGCGGCCGAGTTCGCCGGGCGCGCTCTGCCCGAGGACGACAGGGTTGCTCTGGGCGAGCCGTCGAAGGGTGCCATGGGACCGATGGGTGGCGCCGGGTTCGAGTGGGGCTCCGGGATGAGGCCATCGCCCGGGGAGCCCGAGTTCTTCGTCGGCTTCGAACACGACGCAGGGGCTCCACGCATCGGCTCGTCGAGTAAGGAGCGGCGGGTCCAGTTCCTGTTCGGCAGGCAGCCCGTCTGGTTGGCGCACCGTCTGCACGGGGCGTGCGAACTGGCGATCACCCGGTTGGTCGTGCCGCAGTTCATCGAGTTCGCACCTCGGCCCCGCGGCGACGGCGTCGGAATGGTGGTGGTGGGCAGGTTCGGCGAGACCTCACCGTGGAGCACGCGTTCGCGGTGCTGCAGCAGCTCCTGCCGGACGTGGTGGCCCGGACGATCGAGCTCGCCGAGGTGGTGATCGGGCGGCTGGCACCGTCCCTCACCGTGCCGGACGACCAGTCCCCGATCGTCACTGATCTCGGCCTGCGCCACCTGAGCGGGGCGATCGCCGCGGCGGCAGCGGTCGTCACCGCACACGGCGGTGTGCTGCCGGACCATCCTTTCGACCGGGTCGTGATGGCGGTGGGCCTGCAGGTGGCGTGCCAGCTGCTGGAGCGGACAGTCGTGCCGCTCGGTGTCCATGCCGAGGGCGTCCGAGCCAGACTGCGCAGCGGCTATCTGATGCCGAGATCCAGTGCTGCACACGTGTGCCTGTCCGATGGAGTCCTGTACGTGCTGGAGCCGGGTCGACGTCGTCCCGACGAGCAGCCGAGCTTCGCCGAGAACGGCCTGGTGGAGATCGTGCCCGGTGGGTTCGGGATCCGATGCGCAGAGGGACCGATTCAGCTCGACGTGAACCTGTCCGTCCACGAGGAGCCGCCGTCCATCCGCGGCTTCGAGTCGGTCGAGTTCACCTGGACGGCGGAGATCGGCGGGGGCCGGACCGCCGGCATGCACGAGGTGATGCCTCCCTGGCCGGGGCTTTTCCGGATCAGAGTGACGACTCACGGCCGGGACAGCGGTATGCCGCATGTCGGCATCGCGGTGTGGAACGCCGAACAGTGGGAGCCGACGGTCGTCGATGCGACGGATTCCCTGGGCGCGAAGCTGCGCGGTGAGGACCCACCGGCTGACGCCGAGCCGGTGCCATACCGCTGGATCAGGGACACCGTGTTGAGCGAGGCTGCCACGGTGACGGTGGTCAGAGGTTCGTCACCGTCCGAGGTGGCACGTGCCTTCGGTGCCGACGAGGCCATCAGCGTCGACGACCGGTATGCACTGATCGACAGCATGATGGAACGTGCTCATGTGGTTGTGCTGGCGCTGGACGACGGTGTCTTCGCGCTGGAGATCAACCAGTGGCAGGGGAGTCGACCCGAGGTGCTCGGTCCGGTGTCCGCGGGATCGCTGGCCGGGAGCGTCTACTGGAGTGTCAACCGGTCGGAGACGCTCTCGCTCGCCGAGGCGGGGGACTTCGTCGTCAGCGAAGAGCCCATGGGTGAGCCGCAGGATCCACGCATCGCCGCACTGATGCCGGAGGCGGACCCCGAGGCCTACGGCGACTACGGCTCGCACTGCTTCCTCGCCCTGGAACGGTTCACCGGCATTGCGCTCACACCGGAGATCATTGAGCGAGCCTTGTCCGACGGGCGTGTCTGGACGGTGCTGCCACAGCTGGGGAACCATGCTCCGTTCCTCGACGTCGAGCAGTGGTTCGCCGAGGAACAGCAGGGACCGACGATCTACTCAGACGAGCATCCGCTGCCGACCCGCTCCCGAGTGCGGCAGCTGGCGACCCTCGAACCCGCAACGTTGACCGACCTGGCCTGGGAACTCGTGGGCATCGCGGCGACGGGCTTCGGCATGCAGGACGACACGGTCGTGGCAGAGGTGCTCGAGCGGCGGTCGCTCACCACCAGGGCCGAGCTCACCCTCCGTCAGTCCCAAGCGAATGTGAGTGGCGGTGGCGTGCGGGTGGCGGCCCTGGAGGTTGCTCGGCTCGCCACCCACCCGGACCCGGCGGCGGGGGTGGCCGCGATCCTGACGTCGCACCGGTGGTCCTCGACGGACAACCAGCTGGCCATGCTCCAGGCGTTCGAGGCCCGGCTGCCGTCCGGGGACTGACCCATCCCACCAGGATGCATCATCGCAGGCGGCACAACTCAGCTGGTGATGTCCTTGCGGCGGAAGCGGAAGAAGGCGAACGCGACGAGCACGACCGCGTAGGCCAGCGAGGTGAAGGCGCCGCGCACCATGTCGTCCCACTGGATCGGGTCCACGAGCGCACCGGTCCAGGAGAACGCGTAGTGCGTGGGCAGCCAATCGCGGAAACCGCCGAGCGCCTCGATCTGGTCGAGGATCTGGGACAGGATTGCGATCATCACGGCGCCGCCGACAGCGCCGAGCGGCGCGTCGGTCGACACGCTGAGCAGGAAGGCCAATCCGGCCACCCACAGCAGGTAGACGGCGATGTACCCGACGACCAGCGCCAGCCGGACGACAGAGGTCCAGCCGGAGAACGATTCGCCGACCGGCGTCGAGACCGGTCCGGCGCCGTACAGCACCGCACCCAGGATCCAGGCGGTGAGCGGCAGCAGGATCAGCGCCATCAGCGACATCAGCCCGGCGACGACGAACTTCTGCCGGAGCAGGCGACGGCGGGGGACCGGCATCGCCAGCAGGTAGCGCAGGGAGGACCACGACGCCTCGCTCGCGATGGTGTCGCCGAAGAACAGCGAGATCACCACCACCAGCAGGAACGTGGCGGAGAAGAACAGCGCGACGATCGCGAAGTTCACCGCGCTGGACTGCGCAAGGTCCACGAACGACGTCCCACCGCCGGTCGGGGTGTCGAAGGCGAACGCGATGGCCAGGATGATCGGCAGCAGCACCATCAGCCCGAGCGCCACCTGGGTGCGGCGGCGGCGCAGTTGACGGGCCAACTCCACCCGGATCGGCAGCGTCCGCCCGGCCGAGAACCCAGGCGGCACAGCGCTTCCACGGCCCGCAGCAGAACCTGCCCTTGGCAGCCCGCGCATGATCCGGACGGCGACGTCCGCCGATTGGTCGCGATGGACGGGGCTCACGAGGTACCTCCGGCTGCGGGGCCGGTGGCGCCGACCATGTCGAGAAAGACGTCTTCCAGGCGGTTGCGGGGAGCAGCCGACGTGACCGCGATCCCGGCCCCGACCAGCATGCTGATGGCCTGCGCTGCGGGCACGTCGCCCAGATCGACCTGGACGACGGTGCCGGACTCCGCGCGATCGCTGTCGTCGACGTGTACGTCACCGATCCCGCTCTGCTCCCGCAACAACTGGGCGGCAGCGTCCGGATCGTCGACCACGAAAGTCATCTCGCCGGACGAGGCGACCAGATCGACCACCCGGCCGGCAGCGATCGACGTGCCGTGGTTGATCACGACGACGTCCTGGCAGGTCTGCTCCACCTCGGACAGCAGGTGCGAGGAGACCAACACGGTGCGGCCGGTGTCGGCGTAGCCGCGCAGCACCTCCCGCATCGCGTGGATCTGGGGCGGGTCGAGACCGTTGGTCGGTTCGTCGAGGAGCAACAGGTCGGGTAGGCCCAGCATCGACTGGGCGATCGCCAGCCGCTGCCGCATGCCCTGCGAGTAGGTCTTGACCCGCCGATGGACGGCCGTGCCGAGCCCGGCGATCTCCAGGATCTCGTCCAGATGGGCATCCTCGCGCGGCCGACCGGTGGCCGCCCAGTACAGCTCGAGGTTGACCCTGCCGGACAGGTGCGGCAGGAAGCCGGACCCCTCGACGAAACTGCCGATCCTGGAAAGGATCTCGGCCCCCGACCGCACCGGTCGTCCGAAGACGAGGATGTCGCCGGCGGTCGGTTGGATGAGACCCATCACCATGCGCAGGGTGGTGGTCTTGCCGGCGCCGTTGGGCCCCAGTAGACCGACGACGCGGCCCGGCCGGACGACGAACGAGACGTCCTTGACGGCAATCACACCGCCGGGATAGCTCTTGCTCAAGCCGCGGATCTCCAGCGGCAGAACAGGTTCCGCACCGCCCGAGGCGTCCGGCCTGTCGGGACCGCCGGACCCAGCGGCGGCGCCGACCGCGCGCTGTTCGGCGGCCGCATCGTACTGGGTCTCCTCAGGACGACGCCGGACACGACCTGCAGCGATCAGGCCGCCGATCCCGAGCAGAGCCAGCACGATCAGGCCGATCAGCGCAGCTGTCGACACCTCGCCGGCGGACACCCGTACGCCACCGGCGACCGGGACGGAGACCGAGTCGACGCCGGAGATGCGGTACGCGGCAGCGGACGTGGGCGTGGCGTAGGCCTGGTCGGTGGTGGCGAACCGGACGAACAGCTGGTCTCCGGCGGAGACCTGGAGGGCGGCGGCCGGCAGATCGACAGTGAGCGTCGCCGACTCGCCGGTCTTCAGCGACGGCAGCCGGAGCGGGGCGACCGCGCTCCCGGCGAGCGTGCTGACGCCGCCGGAGCTGCGGGTGCCGATCGAGGCGAACAGCACGGAGTCGGTGTCGGCGCCGGCAGCACCGCCTGCTCCGTTGGTGACGGATCCCAGTGCGGTGACCGTCACCTGCACCCGGCTGCTGCCGGTGATGACCTGCAGCTCGGTGGCGGCGGCCGAGGTGAACGTCGCGGTCTGGCCGGGGAAACCCGACCCCAGGAAGGTGCTCAACAGCGACGACTGACCCCCGAGTCCGGGCAGTGAGGAGATCCCCGCGGGGATGCCGCCGGCCGGGTTCAGCACGATCTGGGCGGCACCGGTGAGCGGCATGTCGTGGCGGGGAGTCATCGAGGAGGCGGTCAGACCCGGGTAGCTGTCGGCCTGCAGGATCCGGGTGCGCGCGCGTCCGCTGCCGGTCAGCCCGCCGTCCACGGAATACCGGAAACCGTTGCCGGTGACGGCGTTCGCGGGCATTGTGCCGCCGCGCAGGTGCGTCACCAACCAGCCGGTGATGCGGTCTTCGGTGGCCTGGTCGGGGCTGCCGCCGTCGTGTCCGCCGCGATACCAGTCGAGCGCGACCTCGGTGCCGTTGGCGGCGATCGCCCGGGCGTTCGCGTCGGCCTGGTCGAGGGGGAAGAGAGTGTCCTGCTCGCCCTGGACCAGCAGGGTGGGGGCCTTGATCTTCCCCACCACCTGTGAGGGGGAGGAGTTCTCGAGGAGGGTCTTCAGCTCGGGGGTGATGCGGCCGGTACCGGCGGCACCGGCGTAGGCAGCACAGATCTCGAGCCGCAGGCGACCGCAGCCGGGATCGGTCGGGGCACCATCGGTGCCTCCGGTCGCGCCCGCGCCGGCAGCCGGCGCTGCTGAGCTTGTCGGCGCAGCTGTCGAACCGGACTGTTCGTCGCTCTGTCGACCGACTCCGCCACCGGCGGGTCCGGTGTCGACCTGACCGGTGGCCCCCAGCCCCGCTCCGGACACCACGGACGCGATCATGGTGGCTGCCCAGTACTTCTTGAACACACCGTCGGAGCCGCCCCCGGCGTCGGCCGGTGTGTTCGCCGTCTGCTCGGCCTGCGTCTGGTCGACGACGTAGTTGGGGAAGAGCGCGTGCTCGAGGTTGTTCCAGGTGATGACCGGGACGGCAGTGTCGACCCGGGGGTCGGTGCCCGCCAGCATCAGCGACAGCGCCCCGCCGTAGGAACCGCCGGTGACGCCGACCCGCGGATCCCCCGAGCCGTCCTGGACCACCTCGGGCAGCGTGGCGAGGTAGTCCACCACCTTGCGGGCGTCCGGCACCTCGGCATCGAGTGAGTCCAGGGCGATCTGGCCGGTGGAGTTGCCGAAGCCGCGCGCCGAGTAGCCGAGCACGACGAACCCCGCGCGGGCGAGATCCTGCGCCTGGGTGCGGACGGACGTCTTGGATCCACCGAAGCCGTGCGCCAGGATCACCGCCGCGCGGGAGTCGTGGTAGCAGGTAGAGGGTCGCGTCGAGGGTCACCGGCGCCGAGTCCCAGGGCGCCTGCGCTCCGGGAACCGACACCTCGCGTTCAGCCACCGGCGCCGCCTCGGAGCGTGGCCACACCGCGACGAGCGCGACAGCGATCGCCACCACCACAGCGAGTGCGGCCCAACGGCGGGCGGGTGTCCTCAGGGCTGCACGCATCGTTCCAGCCTGCCAGAAGGGCGAGGCAGCTCGGTGTGACGTGCTCCTGCGACCGGCCGGCCCGGAAGATTAGGCTCACCCGGGTGAAGCCCACAGACATCGTCCATCTGAAGAATCCGGGTCGCCCGGTACCGCTGCCCGACGGGCGGGTGCTGGTGAGCCTGTCGCACCCCGACCTCGACGAGAACAGAAATGTCTCCTCGTTGGTGATCGTCGAGAACGACGGCACCGTAAGACCTTTCACCACGGGTACCCGGGATTCCGGACCCGTGCTGTCGCCGGACGGCGGGAGCGTGGTGTTCGTCCGCGCCGGTGAGAAGTCGGCGCCGCAACTGTTCTCGATCCCGGTCGACGGGGGTGAGGCCCGCCGGCTCACCGACCATCAGGGCGGCGCCGGTTCGCCGGTGTTCTCGCCGGACGGTTCGCTGTTGGCGTATCGCGTCCGGGTCGTCGAGCCGGGTCGGTACGGATCGGACGAGAAGATCAGCGCGGACGCCGAAGCCCCGCGACGGATCAGCACCATGACCTACCGGCGCGACGGCGCCGGCTTCCTGCTCGACCAGCCGGAGCAGTTGTTCGCGCTGCGGGTGCCGGGGACGGGCGCTCCCGTCGACGCGCTGCCGCAGGTCCGTCGGCTCACCGACGATCCGCTGGGTGCGGGAACTCCTTCCTTCACCCCGGACGGCACGACCCTGGTGTACGAGCGTCAGACCACGGTGGACGGGCTCGCGAGCGAACTGGTGGTGTTGCCGCTGCCCGAGCTCCCGTCCGGGTTTCTGGACAAGAAGAGTGCCGACACCCAGAGCTCCGACACGGCGAGCACTGACACGGCGAGCAGTGACACCAAGCGCACCGACGACGAGAAGCGCGCGGACGGCGCCGACGACGAGCTCCCAGCGCCGGATCGCGTCCTGGCCTCCGGGCTGGGTGGGGTGGCCGAGCCGTTGGTGATCGGCGAGACCGTCTTCTTCGTCGGCATGGAGTTCGGCGGCGTCGACGGCGTCGGGCGCACAGCCGGCGTGTTCGCCGTCCCGCTGGCCGGCGGCGAACCCGTGCGGTTGACGGATGTCGCCACTGTCGGGGTCAGTGGTGTGCCACTGGTACAGGCGGCCGATCGCCTGCTCGTCGTGGTGGAGAACCGCGGGTCCGAGGAGCTGCGCAGCGTTCCGCTGGACGCCAGGGACCTGCCTCTGGACGATCTGTCGGTCGTCATCGGCGGTCCCGGGAGCGTCACCGGCGTACAGGTGCAGGGCGATCAGGTACACCTCGCCCGGCGCGGCACGGACACCCACGGCGAACTGTTCCGCGCGAAGCTCGACGGCTCGGACCTGGTGTGCCGCACACAGTTCGGGTCGGATCTACAAGGCAGCGGGCTCATCGAACCGGTCGAGTTCACCGGGACCCCGTCGGGCGGCTACCCGGTGCACGGCTGGGCGTTCCTGCCGGCCGGCGAGGGCCCGCACCCGGTGCTGCTGGTGGTGCACGGCGGGCCGTACTCGGCGTACGGGCCGGCAGTTTTCGACGAGGCGCAGGTCTACGCAGCGGCCGGCTATGCCGTTCTGTTGGGCAATCCGCGCGGTTCGGCGAGCTACGGGTTGGACCACGGACGCGCGGTGGTCAAGGCCCTGGGCACGGTGGACGTCGACGATGTCATCGGGTTGCTGGACACCGCACTGGCGCACCCTGAGTTCGGTGCAGCACTCGATCCCGCACGAGTGGGGGTGATGGGCGGCTCCTACGGCGGATTCATGACGTCGTGGTTGGCGTCGCAGCACGGTGACCGTTTCGTCGCGGGCATCTCCGAACGGGCCGTCAACGCCTGGGATTCCTTCGTGGGCAGCAGCGACATCGGGCACTTCTTCTCCGAGGCCTACGTCGCGGCCGATCGGGAGACCCAGTGGGCGAAATCGCCGCTGGCACATGCCGACGACATCTCGATCCCGCTGCTGGTCATCCATTCCGAGCAGGACTGGCGCTGCCCGATCGAGCAGGGTCAGCGGCTCTACACGGCCCTGAAGCTGCGCGGCGCCGAGACCGAGATGCTGATCTTCCCGGGTGAAGGCCACGAGCTCTCCCGCTCGGGACGGCCGCAGCACCGGGTTCAGCGTTTCGAGGCCATCCTCCAGTGGTGGCAGCAGTACCTGCCCGTCAGCTGATCGTGCCGACCGGCGCTCCCGCCGGGGATGACGAAGGCCCCCGACCAGCGGTCGGGGGCCTTCGTCATCCGGCGCAGATCAGGGTGTCACGGGGTCAGTGCAACATGGCGGCGGCCGGAGCGGCCGTGTCGGACTTCGCTGTCGGCTTGCGCGGCAGGAAGTACGCCGGGATCAGGGTGAAGGCCACCATGATCACCGCGATGGTGATGGTCGAGGTGAAGGAGTCGGCAGCGGTCTGCAGGCCCTGGGTCAACAGGGCGTCGACCGGAACTCCGGCCTGGGCTGCGGCTCCGGCCAGGGCCTGGCCGCCGTTGACCGGATCGGCATTGGCGTAGATCGCCAGGCTCGACAACGGATCCCGCTTCAGGAAGTTGGTCAGCAGCACCGAGATCACTGCAGTACCGATCGACGCCGCGACCTGCTGGGTGATGTTCGTCAACGTCGAACCCCGGGCGACCTGATGAGTGGTCAGGGTTTTCAGTGCAGCGGTCATGGTCGGCATCATGGTCATCCCCATGCCGAGACCCATCACCAGGAACGCACCGGACGTCATCCAGTACGACGTGTCCGGCTCGAGCATGGTCATCGGGATCATGCCGAGGATGATCAGCACCAGACCCGACAGCACGAACTTGCCGGGGCCGAACCTGTCGGTGAGGGCACCGGCGATGGGCATGGTGAGCATCGCGCCGATACCCATCGGAGCACCCAGCAGACCGGCCTTCAGCGGAGATTCACCGCGGATGCCGATGAAGTACTGCGGGAAGATCAGCATCGCGCCGAAGAAGGCGATGGAGAAGATCACCAGCGTCAGGATCGCGAAGGTCAGGTCACGGTTCTGGAACAGGTGCAGGTCGATCAGCGCGTTCTTCTTCTTGAGCGCGTGCATCACGAACGCCACGATGAGAACGAGTCCGATCAGCGCCGGGATGAGCACCTGGGCCGACATGATCGTGTCGGATCCGGGGATCGACGAGACGCCGTAGAGGAACGCGGCCAGGCCGGGCGAGAGCAGGATGAAGCCGAGCCGGTCGAACGACTCGGAGGGGCTCGGGTTGTCCTTGGGCAGAGCCATGAAGGCGTAGACGAACCCGATGACGCCGATGGGCAAATTGATCAGGAAGATCCAGTGCCAGCTCACCGCGTCGATCAGCCAGCCGCCCAGGATCGGGCCGCCGATCGGGCCGAGCAGCATCGGGATACCGAGGACGGCCATCACGCGGCCGATCCGCTCCGGGCCGGCAGCCTTGGTGAGGATGGTCATGCCCAGCGGCATCAACATGCCGCCACCCAGACCCTGGATGGCGCGGAAGGCAACCAGCGGAACGATGTCCCACGCGGTGGCACAGAGCACCGATCCGCCGACGAACAGTGCGATGGACGTCAGGTACAACCGCTTGGTGCCGAACCGGTCGGCGGCCCACCCGGTGACCGGGATGACCGCCGCCAGCGCGAGCGTGTAGGCCGTCATGGTCCACGCGGCCGAAGCGGGGGAGATCTTCCACAGCGACTGGAAGGTGTTCTGGGCGACACCGACGACGGTGATGTCGAGGATCGCCATGATCGAGCCGATCACCACGACACCGGCGATCTTGAGAACTGCTGCGTCGAGTTTTTGGCTGTCCGCGGCCGGGGCGGTTGCATCCTTGGTCGTCTTCACGCCGGGCGGCGGGGCATCTGTGGTCATGGGGACCGACTTTCTGGGCGGACGAATGATCGAGGGACGACGGCATCGTCGTGGAGAGCGCCATGCTCGGCGGATCGTTGCCATTCTGGATCCGGGCACCGACACTGGCGCTGACCTGCCAAGACGTGGGGCCTGGCAGGTGCGGCACAAGAGTAGGGGACCGGGGGACGGGCGCGGAAGTGAGATTCGCTGCAAGCGGGGAAGATCAGGGTCCGTTCAGGGTCTGTTCAGGGTCGGGCACGTGTGCGGCCCCGGCCGCACCAGCCTGCTGCTCGACACGCACCGCCTGCGCGTTCAGGTGGCGTTGTTCGGGTGCGCTGGCGGTGAGGGAAGCAGCCCTGCGGTAGTCGGCGATCGCTCCGTCGTGGTCACCGGCGGCTTCGCGGAGATGAGCTCGGACCGCGTGCAGGCGATGTCGCAGGCGGGCGGTCGGAGGTTCGACCAGTCCGGCGACCACCGCCAGTCCAGCCTGGGCGCCGTGTGCTTCACCGACGGCCACGGCGAGGGCGAGGGTGGTCATCGGACCCGGGGCAACCCGATCCAGCATCCGATAGAGGACCACGATCTGCAGCCAGTCGGTTCGATCTGCCGACGGGGCATCGGCGTGCACGGCGGCGATGGCTGCCAGCAGTTGGAAGCGTCCGACCTCACCACGGGGCAGCAGCCGCTCGACCAGGTCGGTACCTTCGCGGATCATCGGGCGGTTCCAGCGGGCTCGGTCCTGCTCGCTCAGGGGCACGAGATCCCCCGCCTGGTCGACCCTGACGCCAGCCCGGGCGTCGGTCAGCAGCATCAGCGCGAGCAGACCGGTGGCCTCGTCGTGCTCGGGGACGGCCGCGGCCAGCATCCGGGTGACCCTGATGGCCTCACGGGTCAGCGACACGTCGTGCAGATCGCTGCCGGCGCTGCTGGTGTGGCCCTCGGTGAACAGCAGGTACAGCACGTCGAGGACGGCATCCAGACGCTGCGGCAGGAGCTCGGTGGGAACGCCGTCGAAGTGCACGTGGTGGGTGCGCAGCACCGTCTTCGCCCGGCTGATCCGCTGGCCGACGGTGGCGCTGGGTACCAGGTGCAGGGCCGCGATCTGGTCGGTGGTCAACCCGCACACCGCGCGCAAGGTCAGGGCGACCTGCGCAGGCCGCGGCAGCGCAGGGTCGCAGCACAGCACCAACAGCGCGGCGACATCGTGGTCGTCGCCGAGTGACTGCTCGGCGGCCGGCGCCGGCAGCGTCGGCGGATCGGCCACCCCGGCGCCGGAGATGCTGCGGTCCCGGCGGTGCTGCACCTCGCGTCGTAGCTGGGCGGTCGCGGCGCGGACACCGTCGAGGTACCTGCGGTGGGCCACGGTGATCAGCCACGCCGCCGGCTCCTCCGGCAGAGAAGTCTGCGGCCAGTGCGTCGTGGCCGCCAGCATCGCCTCCTGCACCGCGTCCTCGCAGGCAGCGAAGTCAGAGTGCCTGCGGGCCAGCGCGGACAGCACCCGCGGCACCAACGGACGCAGCAGCGCCGAGAGGTCGGACGGCCCGATCGGTCCAGGATTCGCGCGCTGACCGGGTCGGGCAGCAGGATCCGTCATCGGCGTCACATGGCCGGTCTGAGCTCGACGGTCTCTCCGGGCCCGGAGAACTGCACCGCGATCTCCTGTGCGCGTTCCCGACTTTCGACGTCGATCACGAAGTAGCCGGCGAAGTGCTCCTTCGTCTCCGAATAGGGCCCGTCGGTCGCGGCCGGCGCTCCGTCCCGCCACCGGTACAGCGTCGCCGACACCGGATCAGCCAGCGCCGCACCGCCGACGAGTTCACCGGCCGCCGACAGTTGCTCCAGCAGCGCATCGAACTCGGCGTTCATCTGCTGACGCTGCTCGGCAGGGATGTCGTCGTAGTCCGGCAGGAAGTTGCTGGTCGGGTGTCCCCACGGCTGCGGGTTCGAGTGGATGAGGATGACGAACTTCATGGCGGCTCTCCTGGTGGTCTCGGCGGCACCGACGCCCTTGACGTCGACGCCCGTGACTGGGTTGTCAGTGATACGTCGCAGCAGCCCGGCGGATTTCGACAGTCGCGTCCGAGAAGTTTCCGGGGCGGCTGCCTGGAGTGTCACCAGCCGCGTGCGCGCCACTCCGGCAGCTGGGGGCGTTCGGCACCGAGCGTGGTGTCGTCCCCGTGCCCCGGGTACACCCAGGTGTCGTCGTCGAGGGTGTCGAAGACCCGCTCCTGCAGGTCGGCCAGCAGTGACACGAAGTCCTCGGGAGCCCAGGTCTTCCCGGGTCCGCCGGGGAACAGCGAGTCGCCGGTGAACAGATGCCCGTGGCCGGCGGGATCCCGGTACAGCAACGCGACAGATCCGGGCGTGTGCCCGCGGAGGGCGATCACCTCGAGCTCACTGTCGCCCAGCGGGACCGTCATGCCCTGATCGAGCGGTACGTCGGTCGGGACGGGGAGCTCGCTCGCGTCCTCGGCGCCGGCGTACAGGTTGGCGCCCGTCACTCCAGCCACCGCAGGCAGCGCCTCCCAATGGTCCGCATGCCGGTGGGTGGTGACGATGCTGCGCAGCCGCGGTCGATCGGGTCCGACCCCCAACAGCTCCAGGATCCGCTCCGACTCGGCAGCCGCATCGATCAGCAGCGCATCACCGGTGGTCCGGCAGACCAGCAAGTAGGCGTTGTTGTCCATCGGTCCGACCGACAGCTTGGTGATCGTGATGGCAGGCAGCGTGCGCAGGGCCGCAGGGCCGCCGGCATCGACGTGCCCGGTGTAGGCAATCCGGTCATCGGTGGGGGAGGGATCGGGCATGGCACCTCTTCGGAGTCGGGACGATGCGGATGCAGGCCGCGATCGTCGGTGAGCTGGGGGCTGGTGGGCTCGGTTCCAGATTCGCAGATCCGGGGCGGTGCTGCGGCGGCGGGGCGGCTGCGAATCGGGCGGCGGGGGACGAAACCGCCGGTGGGGACCGCTGTCGGAGGTCAGGCCTAACATTGGGCACCGTGACAGATCAGCTCATCGTGCGGGGTGCCCGCGAACACAACCTGCGCAACGTCGACGTCTCCCTGCCCCGGGATGCACTCGTGGTGTTCACCGGTCTTTCCGGTTCCGGGAAGTCGTCGCTGGCGTTCGACACGATCTTCGCCGAAGGCCAGCGTCGCTACGTCGAGTCGCTGTCGGCCTACGCCCGGCAGTTCCTGGGTCAGATGGACAAGCCGGACGTCGACTTCATCGAAGGTCTGTCACCCGCTGTCTCGATCGACCAGAAGTCCACCTCGCGCAACCCGCGGTCGACGGTGGGCACCATCACCGAGATCTACGACTACCTGCGGCTGTTGTTCGCCCGCATCGGCCGACCGCACTGCCCGATCTGCGGCGAGCCGATCGCGAAGCAGACCCCGCAGCAGATCGTCGACCGGGTGCTCACCATGCCGGAGGGCACCCGTTTCCAGGTGCTCGCCCCCGTCATCCGGGAGCGCAAGGGGGAGTACGTCGACCTCCTGGAAGAGTTGCAGTCCAAGGGTTTCGCCCGGGCCAGGATCGACGGCGTCGTCCACCAGCTCACCGATCCGCCGAAGCTCAAGAAGCAGGAGAAGCACTCGATCGAGGTCGTCGTCGACCGGTTGGTCGCCCGCGACAGCGCGAAGCAGCGGATCACCGATTCGGTGGAGACCGGTCTGCGGTTGGCCGACGGTGTGGTCATCCTCGAGTTCGTCGACCTGGAGGAGAACGACCCGGACCGTGAGCGGCGGTTCTCCGAACGACTCGCCTGCCCCAACGACCACCCACTCTCGATCGACGAGTTGGAGCCGCGGTCGTTCTCGTTCAACTCGCCCTTCGGTGCCTGCCCGGTCTGCACCGGGCTCGGCGTCAAGAAGGAGGTGGACGCCGAGCTGGTCGTCCCCGATCCTGACGCGTCCCTCGCTGCGGGCGCGATCCATCCGTGGAGCGGCGGCCAGACCAGCGAGTACTTCGTCCGGCTGCTGACCGGCCTGGGCGCTGCGATGGGGTTCTCCGTCGACACGCCGTGGGGCGAGCTCCCGGCCGCAGTGCGCACGGCCGTGCTGTACGGGTCCACCGAGCAGGTGCACGTCTCCTACCGCAACCGGTACGGCCGGCAACGCTCCTACTACGCCGACTTCGAGGGTGCGATCCCGTTCCTGGAACGACGCGCGGCCCAGACCGACTCCGAGTGGGCCAAGGAGCGCTACGAGGGATACATGCGGGACGTGCCGTGTCCCGAGTGCAACGGCACCCGGCTCAAGCCGGAGATCCTGGCCGTCACCATCCAGCACGCCGATCTCGGGGCGGTGAACATCGCCCAGCTGGCGGGAATGGCGATCAAGGACGCCGCCGCCTTCTTCTCCGGCCTGACCCTCGGCGAGCGTGACCGGATGATCGCCGAGCGCGTGCTCAAGGAGGTCGACGCGAGGCTCGGGTTCCTGCTCGACGTCGGCCTGGACTACCTCTCGCTCGACCGGCCGGCCGCCACCCTCTCCGGTGGTGAGGCCCAACGGATCCGGCTCGCCACCCAGATCGGCTCCGGCCTGGTCGGCGTGCTCTACGTACTCGACGAGCCGTCCATCGGCCTGCACCAGCGCGACAACCACCGGCTGATCAAGACCCTCACCCGGCTCCGCGACCTGGGCAACACCCTCATCGTCGTGGAGCACGACGAGGACACCATCCGCACCGCCGACTGGGTCGTCGACATCGGCCCGGGTGCGGGCGAGCACGGCGGGAAGGTCGTCGTCTGCGGCACCGTCGACGATCTGGTCAACTCCCAGGAGTCGGTGACCGGGGCGTTCCTGTCGGGCCGTCGGGAGATCCCGGTACCGCTCACCCGTCGAGCGATCGACCCCGACCGGATCCTGACTGTCGTCGGCGCCCGGGAGAACAACCTGCAGGACGTCACCGTCGACTTCCCGCTCGGTCAGCTGATCGCCGTCACCGGAGTGTCCGGATCCGGCAAGTCGACACTGGTCAACGACATCCTGCACGCGGTGCTGGCCAACCGGATCAACGGCGCCAGGATGATCCCCGGTCGGCACACCCGGGTGACGGGCGTCGACCAGATCGACAAGGTGGTGGGCGTCGACCAGTCGCCGATCGGCCGCACCCCGCGCTCCAACCCGGCCACCTACACCGGTGTGTTCGACAACATCCGCAAGCTGTTCTCGCAGACCACCGAGGCGAAGGTGCGCGGCTACCAGCAGGGCCGCTTCTCCTTCAACGTCAAGGGCGGCCGCTGCGAGGCGTGCACCGGCGACGGCACGCTGAAGATCGAGATGAATTTCCTGCCGGACATCTACGTACCGTGTGAGGTCTGCAAGGGCGCGCGGTACAACCGCGAGACCCTCGAGGTGCACTACAAGGGCAAGTCGATCGCCGAGGTGCTGGACACCCCGATCGAGGAGGCCGCCGACTTCTTCGAGCCCATCACCTCGATCCACCGGTACCTCAAGACGCTGGTCGACGTCGGGCTCGGTTACGTGCGGCTCGGTCAGCCGGCGCCCACGCTGTCCGGTGGTGAGGCGCAGCGGGTCAAGTTGGCCGCTGAGCTGCAGAAGCGATCCACCGGCCGCACGGTCTACGTGCTGGACGAGCCGACCACGGGTCTGCACTTCGCCGACGTGGAGAAGCTGCTGCTGGTGGTGAACGGGTTGGTGGACAAGGGCAACACGGTGATCGTCATCGAGCACAACCTCGACGTGATCAAGACCGCCGACCACCTGATCGACATGGGACCCGAGGGTGGTTCCGGTGGCGGTCTGGTGATCGCGGAGGGAACCCCGGAGGACGTCGCCGCCAACCCGGAGTCGCACACCGGCGCGTTCCTCGCCGAGATCCTCGACGGGCGAGCTGCCCGGCCGGCCACCAGGACCACCGGTCGGTCCGGTGGCGCCGCGACCAACGGGTCTGCGACGAAGGCTGCAGCGAAGAAGCCGGCGGCCAAGAAGTCGGCGAGCAAGGCCGCGCCCGCACAAGCAGCTCCAGCGAAATCGGCGACCACAGTGGCTGCATCGACCAAGACGGCCGCACTGAGCAAGACGGCTGCGGCCACGAAGGCGGCGGCAACGAAGGCGGCGACCACGAAGGCGGCGACGGCCAAGAAGCTCTCCGGGTCTGCGGGAGGCTCAGCGACGAAGACCCGCCGCACCGCCCGCTGACCACCGGCCGGCCGGAACCCGGCGTACCAGGGATCGCCCACAGCTGCGACAATGGGCCATCGTGAAGACATTCGATGGCCTGTTCGCCGAACTCTCGGCGAAGGCGGTGTCCCGTCCCGAGGGTTCGGGAACCGTGGAAGCGCTCGATGCCGGCGTGCACGCGCAGGGCAAGAAACTCATCGAAGAAGCAGGCGAGGTGTGGATCGCCGCCGAGCACGAAGGTGACGATGCGCTCGCGCTGGAGATCTCCCAGCTGCTCTACCGCACCCAGGTGATCATGCTGGGCCGGGGGATCAGCCTGGCGCAGGTCTACCGGCATCTGTAGACCTGGCAGACCCCGCGGTCAGGCCAGGTCGTCACCCGACCCGATGCACGCCTTCCTCCCACCCCCAGGACCTGATTCCCCATGCTGAAAGTTGCCGTTCCCAACAAGGGCACCCTCTCCGAGCCGGCCAGCGCGATGCTGGCCGAAGCCGGTTACCGCCGTCGCACCGAGAGCCGAGACCTGACCGTCATCGACACCGCCAACGACGTCGAGTTCTACTTCCTGCGCCCCAAGGACATCGCCGTCTACGTCGGCTCGGGAGAACTCGACCTCGGCGTCACCGGCCGCGACCTGGCCGGTGACGCCCAGGCCCCGGTGGTCGAACTGGTTCCCCTCGGATTCGGCCACTCCTCGTTCCGGTACGCCGCGCCGCTCGGCGCCGACTGGAACGTGGCGGCTCTCGCCGGGAAGCGCGTGGCCACGGCCTACGCCAACCTCGTCCGGGCCGATCTGGCTGCCCACGGGGTGCAGGCAGAGGTGATCCGACTGGACGGGGCCGTCGAGATCTCCATCCAGCTCGGGGTGGCCGACGCGATCGCCGACGTCGTCGGATCCGGTCGCACGCTGCGGCAGAACGGACTTGCGGCCTTCGGTGACGTCATCCTCGCTTCCGAGGCGGTGCTGATCTCCCGGCAGGGCGTCGAGACGACCCCGGCCATGAACCAGCTGTCCAAGCGGCTGCAGGGAGTGGTGTTCGCCCAGCAGTACCTGATGTTGGACTACGACTGCCCGCGCTCTCTGCTGGAGCGCGCCACCGTCATCACCCCAGGTCTGGAGTCGCCGACCGTCTCACCGATGACCGACCCCGACTGGGTGGCCGTCCGCGCAATGGTGTTGCGCAGCAAGGCCAACCCGATCATGGACGAGCTGGCCGAGCTCGGTGCCAGGGCGATCCTGGCCTCCGACATCCGCTCGATCAGGCTGTGATCTGCTCGCACTGATCTCGACTCTCTTCGATTGCTCGATCGTCGAGGTTCAACCGGTCGATCACGCTCTGCGTCGGCACGACCGCTCAGCGGACCCGAAGGGTCAGGGTCTGCGCGGCGATCCCGAGCGGACCCCGCACGTCGTGCAGCACGCTGGAGGTGATGCCGATCCCAGCGGACCCGAAATTGACCGAGGTGTCCAGCCCGACCCAGTCGCCCTGCGGCTCCCGCAGCAGATGGACCGTCAGATCGGTGTTGGGGAACAGCATCTCGCTGGGCGACCGGCGAACGGCGATGCCGTTGGCGCTGTCTACCAGCCCCAGATAGCCGGCCAGCCGTGACGTCGGTTCCCCGTCGATGAGTCCGACGGGGGTACGGATCCAGCAGCGTCCCCGGCCAGGACGCCATCCCGGCAACACCCTGAACTCGAGGCCCGCGATGAACGCTCCGCCCCAGGTGTCATCGCCCGCCCAGGGCTCCGCCTCGTCCGGACCGGGGATCGACTCGAACTCATGGCCGGCGACCGAGCTGGTGTCGGACGCGGTGAGTCGCCAACCGGTCGCCCGCACCAACGCACGCCCCCCGGCGCTCATCTCCGCCTGGACGAGCTCGATGGTGCGGCCCGGCCGGATGACCTCGGCCGTCACCTGCACCTCGGTGCGCTGGATCATGCCGAGGATGTCGAACGCGATCCGTGAGGTGATCAGGTCCGTCCGGCCGGACGCCGCTTCGAGTGCATGGGTGAGCAGCCCCGACACCGGCGCCATGTGCTGTTCGGTGCTCTGCCAGGCCCCTTCGGTGTGTTCGGTGGCGCGGAAGCGACCGTCGCCGAGTGGTTCGTAGTAGAAGGCCGCGGCAGGACCGGAACTGTTGGAGACGGGCGACGGACCAGAACCCGACGGGGCGTCCGGGGAGGAGATGCTCACGCCCAGCAGGGTATCGATCCGTTCGGCCGATTCGTCCCGGGCCGTGAGCGGAGTGGCCGATGGCCGGGGGTGCCGCCGAGTTCGTAGGCTGCAGGAGTGAACGCGCCACGGAGCACCGGACCCCGATCTTCCCGGGGACCCCGGTGGGTGGTCCTGGGCGCTGTCGTGCGTCCCAGTCGTGGCTGGCCGCTCTCCGCGGCGATCGCGATCATCGTCGTCTCTTTCGTCGCCGGCCGGGTACTGCGAGATCCGCCGGCCCCGGTGGTCGCGTTGTTCTCGGTCGCCCTGGTCGCCCTGCTCATCGTCGGCGTTCTGCTGCACGAGTTCGGGCACCTGATCGCCGCGCGCTGGGCCGGTCAGCGGGTGTTGGGGATCCGATTCGACATCCTCGGCGGACGGACGGACATCGTCGGCGAGTCCCGTGGGCACGGTCGTGACGCACTGGTGGCGTTGGCCGGCCCGGTGGTGTCGATCCTGCTGGCCGCGTTCGCCGCGCTGGTGGCCACACTCTTCACGCCGCAGAGCTTGCCGTGGTTGTTGGCGATGGCGATCGCGCTGATCAACGGTCTGCTCGCGGTGTTCAACCTGCTCCCCGCACTGCCGCTGGACGGCGGCGAGATCCTGCGGTCGCTGCTGCTCGCGATCGGGGTGCGGCGATCGGTCGCGGCCCGTGCGGTGCTCGGCGGCTCGTTGCTGGTCGGAACCGGCCTGCTCGCTGCCGCGCTGCTGGTCGGATCGCGAGGGGATCTGCCGACCGCCGTCGTGCTGGTCGGAATCGGGGTGCACCTCGGTGCGATCGCGGTGTCGGCGGCGCGGCACGAGCGGCTGGCCGCCGCGGACCACGCCGATCCCATCTTCGGCGATCCGGAGACCGGCGCCGATCAGACCGCGGGCGCTCCCGGGGCCGGTCGACCTGCGATCGTGCTGACCACCGATTCGCTCGGAGCTGTGTCGGCGGCGCTGACCACGGACCCCGCCGAGCGCTGGCTGCTCATCGACGACGAGGGTGACGTCGTCTCGGTTTGGTCGCGGGAGGAGTTGACCCGGATACTCAGCGACCGCAGCGCTGACGGGCGCACGTCCGTCCGCACGCTGCCCGCGCACCCACCCAGCAACGACGACAGGACAGCATGAGCCGCGAATTCGAAGTCGGGGATCGGGTCCAGCTGACCGATTCCAAGGGCCGCAAGTACACCGTCGTGTTGGAAGCGGGGGCGGTCTACCACACCCATCGCGGCGGCCTGAATCATGACGATCTGATCGGGGCCCCCGAAGGGAGCGTCGTGCAGTCCGTCGTGGGCACGCCGTACCTGGCGCTGCGCCCGCTGCTGAGCGACTACGTGCTGTCGATGCCGCGCGGCGCCGCGGTGATCTACCCCAAGGACGCGGCCCAGATCGTGCACTGGGGTGACATCTTCCCGGGCGCCAGGGTGATGGAGGGTGGCGCCGGATCGGGTGCCCTCACCTGCTCGCTGCTGCGGGCGGTCGGCACGACCGGCTCCGTGCTCTCGTACGAGATCCGGGACGATCACGCGGTGCACGCCCAGCGCAACGTCGAGACGTTCTTCGGGTCCACCCCGGACAACTGGACCATGGTGATCGGAGACATGGCCGACCACGAGGGCGAGGTCGACCGGGTGATCCTCGACATGCTCGAGCCCTGGGAGATGCTGCCGATGGTGGGCAGGTCGCTGGTGCCCGGTGGCGTCATGATCGTCTACGTCGCGACGACCACCCAGCTCTCCAAGGTGGCCGAGGCGATCAGGGAGCAGGGCGGCTGGACCGAACCCGCGGCCTGGGAGACGCTGCACCGACCGTGGCACCTGGTCGGACTGGCGGTCCGTCCCGAGCACCGGATGCAGGGTCACACGGCATTCCTGCTCAGCGCACGCCGACTGGCTCCTGGGGTGGTCGCGCCTCGACCGCAGCGCCGCCCCACTGCCTCTGCCCGCGAGACCACTGGCAGGTGACCACCGGCAGGTGACCACCGACCGCTCCCGTCAGGTTTCGAGGCAGATCTTCCAGTCGCCCGATTCCTGGACCAGCGGGACGCCGCCTTCGGAGTCCTTGCCTTCGCTGGAGAAGGCGATGTTGGCCAGTCCCGCATCGCCCGACACCGCCACCGAGGTGACCTCCATGGTCCCCGCATCGATCTGCTCCGCCAGCGCCGACAGGTTCATCGATGCGTTGGCCGAGCACAGCGTCGAACGGAGACCGTCCTCGTCGCGGTCGTTGATCGCCTTCGCCCAGTCGTCGGCCACCTCCTTCGCCGCAGCCTGCTCCTGCGCCTTGGCCGGGTCGGTGGAGACCACCAGGGACGGGTACGTCCTGGTCAACGCGAAGGACGGCGGCGGCACGCTCTGCTGTGGTGGAGCGGTGGTGTCCTTCGAGGTGAACACGATGATGCCGACGGTGACCGCGGCGATCACCAGCACCGCCAGGACGGCTGCGATCCACGGCCCGCGCCGGGACGGGGCGGACGGAACGGGCGGCGAAGCCATGACCGGCGGCCCGGGTGGCAGCCTGTAGGACCCGCCCAGGGGTGGACCGTAGGCGGGCTGCGCCTGCGGGCCGCCGACTGTCGGCCCTGTCGGCCCTGTCGGCCCTGTCGGCCGTGCTCCGGGATAGGGGGCCGGTCCGGGCGGAGGTGGGCGCTGCCCGTAGCCGGGTGGAGGTGCGGGGGCCTGGGGCGGGTGGGGTGGGTACCCCGACGGCGCTCGGGGCGCCGGTGCACCGGACCAGGGCGCTGCTGGTGACGGGACTGCCGGTCGGCCGTAGGACGGCGCGCCGGGTGCGGGACCGGCGACCGGAGGTCCCCAGCGAGTGGGTGTCGGCCCTCCGACGCTCGGCTGCACCGCGGTCGGCGGATGCTGCGACCAGGCCCTGGCCGGCGGCTGGGGTTGGATGGGGTGGTGCGGCGGCGGCCCACCGAGGCCTGTCCCGGTCGGGAGAACCGGTCCTGCCGGAGGCCGCATCTCTGCTTCGGGCGAGCGTGGTCGGCCGACGGGATCCGCGGCATGGTGCCGGCCGGTCGGGCTGTCCGCGTTCGAGGGCGGGGCCGGCGGTGGCGGACCGTCATCGGGCACGGGCCGATCCGCAGCCGGCGGAGCGCCAGGGGTGTCGGTCATCGCATGCCTTCCGTTCGCGCGAGTGGCGATCAGTATGTCGAACGGGCAGGGGTGGGGAGCGTCAACCGGCGGATCAGCCGTGCCTGTGCCTTCGCCAAGACTGTCCGACTCCCCGCGTAAAGTCATCGACAGCCGATCCACGCGGCGATGGGAGCACAGGGTGACAGAGCAGGACGATGCACGCCAGGCAGCTGCTGGACAGCCGCACGCCGAGATGAGCGCGCAGGAAGCCCAGCTGCACAGCAAGATCCGGTTGCTCACCGACGACATCGCAATGCTCCGTCGCCGGCTGGCTGCTTCGCCCGCCGATTCCCGTCCGATGCAACGCCAGGTGATCGAGGCGGATGCCCGGGTCGCCGCGTTGGCGGAGCGGAACGAGAAGCTGATCACCACGCTGCGGGACGCCAGGACGCAGCTGCTGCAGCTCAAGGAGGAGGTCGACCGGCTGGCTCAGCCACCCAGCGGCTACGGCGTCTTCCTGGGCGCGGGCCCCGAGTCGACCGTGGAGGTCTTCACCTCCGGCCGACGGATGCGCCTCACGGTGTCGCCCAACGTCACCGTCGAAGAGCTGCGCCGCGGCCAGCAGCTGCGATTGAACGAAGCACTCACCGTCGTCGAGGCCGGAGGGTTCGACCCGGTCGGTGAGGTCTGCTCGCTCCGCGAGGTGCTGGACGGCGACCGCGCGTTGGTCGTCGGTCATGCCGACGAGGAACGGGTCGTGCACCTGGCCGCTCCGCTGCTGGACGGTCCCCTGAAACCGGGCGATTCGCTGCTGGTGGACACCAAGGCGGGCTACGCCTACGAGAAGGTCCCGAAGTCCGAGGTCGAGGATCTCGTGCTGGAGGAGGTCCCGGACGTCAGCTACCACGACATCGGCGGTCTGGGTCGTCAGATCGAACAGATCCGTGACGCCGTCGAGCTGCCGTTCCTGCACAAGGAGCTGTTCCTGGAGTACAAGTTGCGCCCGCCGAAGGGTGTGCTGTTGTACGGGCCGCCCGGCTGCGGCAAGACCCTGATCGCGAAAGCGGTCGCCAACTCGTTGGCCAAGAAGGTCGCCGAGGCGCGCGGCGAGGAGAAGGTCACCAGCTACTTCCTCAACATCAAGGGTCCTGAGCTGCTCAACAAGTACGTCGGCGAGACCGAGCGGACCATCCGGCTCATCTTCCAACGCGCCAGGGAGAAAGCGTCCGACGGCACCCCGGTGATCGTCTTCTTCGACGAGATGGACTCGGTGTTCCGCACCAGGGGGACGGGGGTGTCCTCCGACGTCGAGACGACCATCGTCCCGCAGCTGTTGAGCGAGATCGACGGCGTCGAGGGTCTGGAGAACGTGATCGTGATCGGCGCCTCCAACCGCGAGGACATGATCGACCCGGCCATCCTGCGCCCGGGACGGCTGGACGTGAAGATCAAGATCGAACGCCCGGACGCCGAATCGGCGAGCGACATCTTCGCCAAGTACCTGACGACCGATCTGCCGATCAACGAGGAGGATCTGGCCGAGTTCGGTGGCGACCGGGCGGCCACCATCGCCGCGATGATCCAGACGACGGTCGAGCGGATGTACTCCGAGGAGGACGACAACCGCTTCCTCGAGGTGACGTATGCCAACGGCGACAAGGAGGTCCTGTACTTCAAGGACTTCAACTCCGGCGCGATGATCCAGAACATCGTCGACCGGGCCAAGAAGGCTGCGATCAAGTCGCTGATCGAGTTGGGGGTCCCCGGCTTGCGGGTGAGTCATCTGCAAGGGGCGATCCTCGATGAGTTCGCCGAGAACGAGGATCTGCCGAACACCACGAACCCGGACGACTGGGCCCGTATCTCCGGCAAGAAGGGGGAACGGATCGTCTACATCCGGACGCTCGTGTCGGGCAAGCAGTCGGAAGGGTCACGGTCGATCGACACCGCGCCCAGCACCGGGCAGTACCTCTGAGCGGCGCCGCTCCGGTGGGTCTGCTGCGGGGTGGCGCCCCTCGCGGTCTGTCGACGACCGGTGGCGCTGCCGGTGCGGTTCGGTAGCGTCGGCGCCGTGCCGACGATGACCGACGCCCAAGCCCAGGAGTTCCTCGCCGCGCCGCGGATCGGAGTGCGGTCCATCGC
The DNA here is from genome assembly GCA_037720195.1 of Nakamurella sp. Taxonomy (GTDB): domain Bacteria; phylum Actinomycetota; class Actinomycetes; order Mycobacteriales; family Nakamurellaceae; genus Nakamurella. The sequence goes on from JBBJML010000016.1 coordinate 54,157, forward strand.
GCGCGTCGATCTCGAGCAGCGCACGGCGCCGCTGTCGATCCCCATCTGGTACGACTACACGCCCGGCGGCGACCTGTCGATCGTCACCCCGGTGGACTCGTTCAAGGCGAAGGTGTTGCGCGCCGCGGGGCGGGCGACCATGGTCGTCCAGGAGAGCTCGCCGCGGATCCGCTACGTCTCGGTGGAGTGCGAGCTCGCCGATGAGCTGCCACCGGATCCTGCCCACACCCGGGCGATGGCCACCCGTTACATGCCTACCGACCAGGTCGAGGCGTTCGTCGACAGCGTCCCGCTCGGGGGTCGATTCGTGTTGCGTCCGGTCCGCTGGCGCAGTGCAGATCTGGGATGAGCGCGGCGCGTTGGGCCATCGGGACCGCGGTCCTCGGCCGTCCTGCGTACCTCAACACCGGCAGCAGCCTTCCTCCGGGGCGCACTCGGGAAGCGTTGCAGGACAACATGTGCGCCGTGCTCGACGCGGCCACCGCGGCCGGTGTCGACTGGGTGGACACCGCTCGCTCCTACGGTGACGCCGAGGCCTTCGTCGCGCACTGGCTGGCACTGCGTGCGGACCGCCAGGGCTTCGTGGCACCCACCGTCTCCAGCAAATGGGGATACCGCTACGTCGGCGGATGGCGTACCGACGCGGACGTGCACGAGGTGAAGGAGCACACCCTGCCGCGGTTCCGTCAGCAGTGGCAGCACTCGCGCGAGCTGTTGGGCGGGCGGATCGGGCTGTACCAGGTGCATTCGCTGACACCGGACTCCCCGTTGTTGGCTGACACGGCGCTGCTGGCGGAGCTGGGAGCGCTGCGTGAGGTCGGAGTGGCGGTGGGGTTCTCCACGTCCGGCCCGCGGCAGGCGGAGACCGTCAGGGCGGCGAGCCGGATCAGCGTCGACGGCACGCCGCTGTTCTCTGCCGTGCAGAGCACCTGGAACGTGCGCGAGACCTCCGTCGGACCGGCCCTGCAGGAAGCAGCCCACAGCGGGATGACCGTGCTGGTGAAGGAGGCGCTCGCCAACGGCCTGCTGGCCACCGATCCACCAGCGGCGCTCGCCCGCGTGGCCGCCGCACACGGGAGCACTCCGGACGCGGTCGCGCTGGCCGCGGTCGCGGCGCAGCTGTTCGTGAGCCGGGTGTTGATCGGGGCCTCCACCGTCGATCAGCTGCGCAGCAACCTGACGGCCCTCGACCTCGAGCTCACAACGGACGAACTGGCCTCCCTCACCGCAACCCCGGACGAGCCTGCTGTCTACTGGGACCGGCGGTCGCAGCTGCCGTGGCACTGACCGGATCGCTCCGAACCCGTCGCACCGTGCGGCGCATCTACCGAAGGTGAACATCGTGACCAACACCGTTCTCGTCACCGGTGCCAGCGCCGGATTCGGCGCGGCCATCGCCCGCCGGTTCGTCGCCGACGGGCATCGGGTCGTCGCCACCGCGCGTCGGGCAGCCAAACTCCAGGAACTCCACGACGAACTGGGTGACGCGCTGCTGCCGATCGAACTCGACGTCACCGACGCGGCTGCGGTTGCCGCGTTGCCCGATCGACTGCCGGCGGCGTTCTCGGAGGTCGACATCCTGGTCAACAACGCCGGCCTGGCCAAAGGTCTCGCACCGGCCGTCACCTCTGCACTCTCGGACTGGGACACCATGATCGCCACCAACGTCTCCGGTCTGGTGCACGTGACCCGCGCGTTCCTGCCCGGCATGGTGGACCGTGATCGCGGGCACGTCGTCAACCTGGGGTCGATCGCCGGGACGTACCCGTACCCGGGAGGCAACGTGTACGGCGCGACGAAGGCCTTCGTCCACCAGTTCAGCCTGAACCTGCGCTCCGACCTCAAGGGCAGCCGCGTCCGGGTGTCGTGCATCGAGCCGGGGATGTGCGGTGGCACCGAGTTCTCCTCCGTCCGCTTCGACGGCGACGAGGCGAAGGTCGCAGCGCTCTACGACGGCGCCGAGCCGATCACCGCGGACGACATCGCCGAGAGTGTCGCCTGGGTGACGTCGCTGCCGCGGCACGTCAACGTGAACACGATCGAGCTGATGCCGGTCACCCAGAGCTCCGCTCCGCTTCAGATCCAACGCTGGATTTGAGGCTCAGCGCGTGACCGGGTTCGCCTGGAGGTAGAGCGGTCGCCGGAGATCCACCGTGAAGACCAGCGGCTCGCACCGCGACCGCGCAGTCGATCCGATCGAGCGGCGGGACAAGATGCGCGGGCTCGCGGCTGAGAAAACGATCATTTCGGCGATCTGCGGACAGCTGCCCCCCGGACATCGCAGGACGCCCTGGTAGTCGCCGGAGGAGACCCCCGCCAGGTCGGGGTTGACCACCCGGTTCGCCGAGCCGCTGAAGCTGTAGCCCCAGATGCGGGATCGGGTCAGCGCAGCAGGCGGTCCGGGAGTGGGTCGGGCGGTCGACGGGCTGCTGCTCGGCGAGGCGGAAGCGCTCGGGCTGGTGGGTGTCGACCGGGCGGGAGTGCTCGATGCAGGCCCCGACCGCGACACCGGGACCGAGATCGGTCCGGCGGGGGATGCGGTCGCGCTGGGTGACGGGGCTGTGGGACGACCCGACGACGGACTCGTCCCCCCGCCCGGGAGCGGGGCGCCGCCCGGTGACCCGGTGATTGAGTCGGACGCTGCTCCGGTGACCGTCACCGCGTCGGCGTCGAGCACCGGGGCCCGGGTCCTGGTGGTCGCCAGCACGACGCCGACGACGACGGCGACGGTGGCACCGGCGGCCCCGACGGGCACCAGCCACCGCGGCCCGGGGAGCATCCGGTGGCCGTTGGACCGCGGCCGCCGCGCCCGCGGTTCTCGGGTGTGCTGCTGACGGGCCCGGTCGTCGCGGCGACTGTTCTTGTCGTCGTGATCGAGCTCGATCGCCCGGCCGGTCAGCGGGTCGCGCTCCCGGGGAGCCGTGCTCGACGGATCAGGCGGGGCGTCGGAGGTCCGGAGGAAGGGGGACACGGCGGCACGTCAGCTACCGGAGTCGTCATCCCGTGTGGTGCCGGGCGGTGCATCCGGTCCGGTCTGCTCGGTCGCGGCCGGGCCACTGGGTTCGGTCGGCGTCGGGCCGCTGTGCCCGGCCGGCGCGTCACCGGGGGCGTCCCGGTCGCTCATCCGGTCCCGGGCCGCGGTGACCGTGGCATCGGCGACTGCTCCGACCGCCTTGTCCGTGACTGTCTCCAGGAAGTCCTGGCCGACACCCACGACGGTGCTGGTGGTGGTGGTCGTGAGGCGTTCGACGAGTGACGGTTCGATCACGGCGGCCATCAACCCACCCGGATCTCCGACGACGTTGCCCTTCTCGCCCATCGCTGCCTCCTCGCACGGTCTCCGGGTGTACGGAGTGTAGGAGCGCACGAACACCGGTGGGATCCTGCGGGAAGGTGACAGCGTCGAGCTCTTCCGTGTGACGGAGACGTGTCCTTCCGCGCTCCGCGGACCGCTGGTGCCCCAGCGACACCGCCGGGGTGCCTGTCCGGTCCTGCGGGGGTCAGCGCCGCTGCACGAGACTCGCCAGATCGCCGCGCAGTTCCCCACGATCCAGCGCGTCGAGCAGCGGGTCGAGTGCGCGTCCGGGAACGGTCAGCCATCGGGTCCCGTGCGGCGTCGCCACCTCCAGCACGGCGCGCCACCAGGTCGCGCAGAGAACCGAGACGCAGACGCTGCCGACTGTGCGCTGTCGGTAGTGCCGCAGCAGCGGGATCGGTGCAGCGGTTCCGTCATCGTCATCGTCGACGGCGACCTCGCAGGGCAGCGGCTCCGCGCCGGACACCCGGCGGTCGACGAGCGCGAGTTCGGCAGCGTCGAAGAGCTCGTCGATGCGGGGCCGACATCCCGTCCAGATGCGTTCGAGCGCCCGGCCAGCGTGTTCACCACCGATCGACGTGGAACGTCCGGAGCGGTACAGATCGCCTCCCCAGGCGGTCCGGTCGATGAACCAGCCGAACCTCTCGACAGCGTTCGCCACTTCCGCAGCGGCCACCCGTGGACGTCTGCTGCCGACTGCTCTCCGTTCGGCCAGCAGCGCGACCCCCACCGCCATCACGACCGCGGCCCGCAACTGCTCACCCGCCAGGAACTCCCCACCCAGTTCCAGTCGACCCGGTCGCGGCCGGACGAGCAGGCCCGGGGACCCGACGCGGTCCACGAACAGCATCGGGGCGAGGGCGAACCGGTGGGCCAGGGTCCGCGCCGTCCGCACCACCTTCCGGTCGTCGACCTCGATGTTCAGATGGGTCGAGTACCCCTCGAGCACCAGGCCGGCCGGCAGGCGGTCCGTGAGGTGACGTGCGGCCGCGGCGACCCTGACCAACAGCTCGGTGGTGCACCCGCGCGCGAGCGGGACGGGACTGGTCGCGATCTCCACATGTCTGCCGTCGAGGGTCACCACGTCGCCGGACGGGATGCGGCGGGCCTGCGGATCGCCGGGGTCGAGCGCGGCACCGAGATCCTGCAGCTGCGGCCAGATCGTCCGTCCGTCGACCGGGCCGTCCGGTCCACGCACCGTGTACTCCCGTTCGACCCCGACCACCCGACCGGCCACGGCCGCGGCGACCAGCACGTCGAGGGCCGAACGCCGTCTCATCCCGTCGTCGGAGTGAGTCGTAACCGCACGTCCTCGGAACACGCTGCGGGGGCGTTCTTCGCGGACGCCTTCGACCGCACCAGGTAGCCGCCCGATGCGTCTCGCGTCAGCGTCACGGTCCCCGCGCCGTTCCTGCAGTAGGAGTTCAGCGTGATCGGCCCGGAGCCCGCCGTGGCGGCAGCCGCCGTGAAGAACACCCGCTTCCCGCTGCACCCGAGGAGCGTGCAGGTGAGCGCACAGAGGCCGCGGTCGCACTCGACCGACACTGGGGACTGCTTGCCCTCGACCACCCGGCTGCCGGTGTATCCCGTGATCCTTGCCGGATCGAGCGCCGCTGGACCCGCCGTGGCGGCAGGGTCCAGTTCCGGATACAGGATCGGTGTCAGGACGTTCGTGCCGCCGCTGCTGAAGTACGAGCAGAACTGGGTGCCCTTGCTCGCCCGGACAGCTCGCGGTTTCGCGCTGCCGAAGCCGCGGTAGCTGCCGTCGGGCTGCCTCGTGATGGAGAAGGTCGAGGTGATGGGCATGCACGGGGAGCCGGCATCGAAGCCGGGTGCCAGGCTGGTCCTGGTGCTGGAGTGCCGCGCGACCGCCGGCGCAAATGCCGCCTGGTTGAGGCCCAGTTCCGATCGGCAGAGCCCGTTCGTGCAGCGGAAGACGTACTCGTAGCTAGCTCCCACCTTCACGAAGTCGCCGCCGTTCTCGACCTCGGTGATCACCTGCACGCCCCGATACCCCCAGATCCGAGCCGGATCCAGGGCCGGCGGGATCGCAGCAGCAGGCGGACGGGTGCTGACGGGCGCCGAACCCGACACCGGAGAACCCGACACCGACGGTCTCGACACCGACGGACTCGACACCGACGGACTCGACACCGACGGACTCGACACCGCCGAACCAGGCACGGGAACTCCCGACACCGACACCGACACCGATCCACCGGGTGCCGACTCGCCGGTCTCCGATCCGGACGGGGCCACGGACGCCGGCGCACCGTTGACCGGGACCGATGCTCCAGCTCCGGGAGCATCCTGCGACGCGTCGGTCGCGACCGTCCCCGGTGCCGCGGCGACGGTGTCGACCGGTGTGGGTGTCCGCGACGACAGCAGCACCACTGCGCCGACCACCAGGGCGACGGCGGCGACGAGAGCGCCACCGACCACGGCCCCTCGGCGGGTCGCACTGCGGACCGACGGCAACCGCGGCGCCGGGATGGGGCCGCGCGCTCGCGCGGTGGTGGGTGTCCGACGGGGTCCGGACCGATCGCTGCGCTGCTCCCGGCTCCGCTCCTTGTCGCTGTGGTCGTGTTCGACCGGACGACCGGTCAGCACATCACGCTCGGCAGGCACCGACGTCCGGGGATCAGGCTGGGTGCTCCACACCCGGACGGTGTCGGAGGACCGACGCGCGGGGGTCACCGCGACGCAGCCGTCAGGCCGGGGGAGCGGGCGTGGTCGGCGGTGTGCCGGGGCTGTCGTCGCCCTGGCCGGCAGCGGTCGCGTCCGGATCCTCGTGGTCGCGATTCCAGCGATCGCGCGCTGCTGCCACGCTGGCATCGGCGACAGCCCCCACCGCCTTCTCGCGGATCGTCGACGCCAGGTCCTCACCGACTCCGAGGACGGTGGCAGTGGTGGTCGTGGTCACCCGCTCGATGAGTGACTGCTCGGCTCCGGCCAGCAACGGCGCTGCCGCTCCGGCGGCCAGCTCGGAGACATTGCCCTTCTCGCCCATGGTTCCTCGTATCGACAGGGACGATGACGGACCGCGATGACCGACCGTGACTCGTCCGGAATGAACAGTTCGGATCAACGGACAGTAAGCGGATTCGCCCGTACGGACCAGAGCCTGGGAGTCCTCCGGTGGAGTGAATCACCGACAGTGACCGGGCTCGTGTCCGCTGCTCAGGTCGCGCGTACCGGGAGGCTCCGGACCAACGGCTAGCGTTGACGCCATGAGCGTGCAGCGAATCATGGGCACCGAGGTCGAGTACGGCATCTCGGTCCCGGGTGATGTGACGGCCAACCCGGTGATGACCTCGACCCAGGTGGTGCTGGCCTATGCCGCGTCGGTCGCCGCCCCGCGGGCCCGTCGAGCCCGCTGGGACTACGAGGTCGAGTCCCCCCTCCGCGACGCTCGTGGGTACGACCTGTCGACCCTGTTCGGGGCCATGGTCGATCCGGACGTCGACGATCTCGGAGCGGCCAACGTCATCCTCAGCAACGGTGCCCGGCTGTACGTCGACCATGCGCACCCCGAGTTCTCCGCGCCGGAGGTCACCAACCCGCTGGACGCGGTGCTGTACGACAAGGCGGGCGAGCGGGTGATGGAGGAGGCGGCGCGGCTGGCCTCGTCCGTGCCGGGCACTCCGCCGATCCAGATGTACAAGAACAACGTCGACGGCAAGGGCGCCAGCTACGGCACCCACGAGAACTACCTGTGCCGGCGCGATGTCGGATTCCCCGACATCATCACCGGGCTGATGCCCTTCTTCGCCTCGCGCCAGGTCGTGGTGGGTTCCGGCCGGGTCGGTATCGGCCGCAGCGGGCAGACCGAGGGCTACCAGCTCTCGCAGCGGGCCGATTACATCGAGGTCGAGGTCGGTCTGGAGACCACGCTGAAACGCGGCATCATCAACACCCGCGACGAACCGCACGCCGATCCGGAGAAGTACCGGCGGCTGCACGTCATCATCGGCGACGCGACCCTGTCGGAGACGACGACCTTCCTCAAGGTCGGATGCACAGCGCTGGTGCTGGCGATGATCGAAGCGGGCGTGCCGCTCGGCGATCTCGCCCTGGACGGGCCGGTCGAAGCCGTGCACACCATCTCGCACGACCCGACCCTACGGGCGATGGTGTCGCTGGCCGACGGACGGCGGATGACGGGGATCGACCTGCAACGCGCCTACCACGAGCGGGCCGCGGCGTTCGTCGAGCGCACCCAGGGCGACGACGTCGACCCGCAGACCCGCCAGGTGCTGGACACCTGGGCCCGGATCCTGGACACGCTGGCCGACGACCCGATGGACCTGGCCGACGAACTCGACTGGCCCGCGAAACTGCGGCTGCTGGAGGGATTCCGGCAGCGTGACGGCCTGTCGTGGGGCGCACCGCGCCTCGCCCTGGTCGACCTGCAGTACTCCGACGTCCGGCTCGACAAGGGGCTCTACAACCGGCTCGTCTCGCGGGGCTCGATGAAGCGGCTGCTCACCGAGGAGCAGGTGCGGGCCGCGATCGTGGCGCCGCCGGAGGACACCAGGGCCTACTTCCGCGGGCGGTGCGTCTCGCGGTTCCCGGAGGCGCTGGCCGCTGCGTCGTGGGACTCGGTGATCTTCGACGTCGGCCGTGAGTCGCTGGTGCGCATTCCCACCATGGAGCCCTCCAGGGGTACGAAGGCGCACGTCGGTGAGCTGTTCGACCAGGCGCAGGACGCAGCGGAACTGGTCGACTCGCTGGCTCGGTGAGCCGGCGTGGCCGCCCGGCCGGGTCGTAGCGCCGGCGCGCCACCCGAGCAAGGGTGTCCGGATCGCAACCAGCGGGCGGGCCGGTCGCCCCGCGCGCTGTCCGTGGTCCTCGGTAAGCTGGACGTAGCGAGTCATTCCCTGCCGGGAGGGCCGCGGCAGTGGACGGGACCACACGCACGGCGTGTTCTCGTCGGCCGGTCACGAGGACGCAAGGAGTGCAGATGGCGCAGGAGCAGACCACCCGTCAGGGCGGCGGGGGCGAGGACGACACCCCCGACGCCGGTTCCGGTGGCGGTCAGGAGCGGCGCGAGAAGCTGGCCTCCGACACCGACGACATCTTGGGCGAGATCGACGACGTCCTGGAGACCAACGCCGAGGACTTCGTGCGCGCCTACGTCCAGAAGGGCGGACAGTGAAGCTGTCGGTCCCACAACCGGTGCGGCCGCGATGAGCGGATCCTGGCCCGCCCAGGCCATTCCGGCTGCGTATCTGACCCCCGGCGCCGGGTCGTTCACCGAGTTCGTGGCGCGCACCGAACCACAACTGCTGCCCGGTAACAGTTTCGACGGTCGCCCCGCCGCTCTGCCGGATCTGCCGCACGGCACCACGATCGTCGCCCTCGCCACCCGCGACGGGGTGGTGATCGCCGGCGACCGACGCGCGACGATGGGATCGATGATCGCCCAGCGCGACATCGAGAAGGTGTTCGTCACCGATCTGTACTCCGCCGTCGGCATCGCCGGTACCGCCGGTCTGGCCATCGAGATCGTCCGGATGTTCCAGCTCGAGCTGGAGCACTACGAGAAGATCGAGAGTGTCCGACTGTCGTTGGACGGCAAGGCGAATCGCCTCGCCGCGATGGTTCGCGGCAACCTCGGCGCCGCGTTGCAGGGCCTGGCCGTCGTCCCGCTGTTCGCAGGCTACGACACCGACATCGCCGACCCGTCACGTGCCGGTCGGATCTACTCCTACGACGTCACCGGCGGACGGTACGAGGAGCACGACTTCCACGCCGTCGGTTCCGGTTCGGTGTTCGCGAAGTCCGCCCTCAAGAAGCGGTTCCGAGCGGGCGTCGCCACCGACGAGGCCGTCCGCCTCGCGGTCGAGGCGCTCTACGACGCTGCCGACGACGACAGCGCGACCGCAGGACCCGACCTGACCCGCCGGATCTTCCCGGTCGTCGTGGCGATCGGGACGGACGGAGCGATCCGCTGGACGGACGACGCCGTGGGTGCGATCGCCGAGCAGGTCGTCGCCGACCGTCTGCTCCGGCCGGGTGGCTGAGCAGCAATGAAGGTACGAAGACCCGGCCCGCCGGTGGGCGGCCGCAACCGAGGAGCACGCCAGCTGTGACGATGCCGATGTACGCCTCTCCCGAGCAGTACATGCGCGACCGCTCGGACTACGCCCGCAAGGGGATCGCCCGGGGCCGCAGCGTCGTCGTGACGATCTTCTCCGGCGGGGTGCTGTTCGTGGCCGAGAGTCCGTCGGCGACCCTGCACAAGGTCTCGGAGATCTACGACCGGATCGGCTTCGCCGCCACCGGTCGGTACAACGAGTTCGAGAACCTGCGCACCGCGGGGATCCGGCTGGCCGACGTCCGCGGGTACTCCTACGACCGCAAGGACGTCAACGCGCGGTGGCTCGCGAACGCCTACGCGCAGACCCTCGGATCGATCTTCTCCGAGCACTCCAAGCCCCTGGAGGTCGAGCTCTGCGTCGCCGAGGTCGGCCGACCCGGTGACCCGGCGGACGGCTCCGCCGACCAGCTGTACCGCATCACCTACGACGGCTCGATCTTCGACGAACCGAAGTTCGCCGTGATGGGTGGCGTCACCGAGCCGGTGGCCACCTCGCTCACCGCCTCCTGGACGCAGGGCTGGGACCTGACCACCGCTCTGCGAGCCTGTGTCGCCGCACTCGGCAGCGCCGCGGACGGCTCCAGCCGGGAGATCCCGGCGGAGCTGCTCGAGGTCGCCGTCCTCGACCGCCGGTTGAGCGGCCGGACCTTCCGGCGCGTGCACGGTGCAGCCCTGGATGCGCTGCTCGCCGACCCGCAGCATTCCGACACCGCGGACGCTGCCGTCGCCGACACCGCAGTCATCGAGCAGCCGGTCGACCCCGGCGCCCCGGTGCTCGACAACGCACCCGACCCCGCGCCCGATCTGACCGTCGAGCACACCCAGGACGAGGCACCCCAGGAAGGGGAGACGCCCCCCGCGGGCACCACATGATCACCGAATGGATCCTGCTGTTCGTCGGTCTGCTGCTCATCGCCGGTACCGCCCTGTTCGTCGCGGCCGAGTTCGCGCTGGTCACGGTCGACCGGGCAACGGTCAACCGGCAGGCCGCGGCGGGTGATGCAGGTGCGCTGTCGCTGTTGGCCGGTCTGAAATCACTGTCGACCCAACTCTCCGGCGCACAGGTCGGTATCACGGTGACCACGTTGGCCCTGGGGTTCGTGATGGAACCCTCGCTCGCCTCGCTGCTGGCCGGTCCGCTGGACGCGCTCGGGCTGTCCGACGGCGCAGCCGGCACGGTCAGCGTGTTGATCGCGCTGGTGGTCGCCACGCTGTTGTCGATGGTGTTCGGCGAGTTGGTGCCCAAGAACATCGCGATCTCTTCGCCGCTGCCGACGGCCAAGGCCGTCATCGGGCCGATGCGGATGGCCACCATGCTGTTCCGGCCGCTCATCTATGTGCTCAACGGCACCGCCAACGGGGTGCTCCGGATGATCGGTATCGAACCCCAGGAGGAGCTGCGCAGCGCACGCTCCGCCGAGGAGCTCGAGTCGCTGGTCCGCAGGTCCGGCGCGCAGGGCACCCTGGAGCAGCCGACGGCCGGGTTGCTGGCCCGATCGATCTCGTTCTCGGACAAGGCCGCCGACGACGTGATGACGCCGCGCACAGCGGTTCGGTTCGTCCGCCGTAGCGATCCGGCGACCGAGATCATCGCGGCTGCGGTCGAGACCGGTCACTCCCGGTTCCCCGTGTTCGGCGAGGACCACGACGACATCGTCGGCCTGGTGCACCTCAAGCGAGCGGTGGCGATCCCGCCGGACGAGCGCGAGGGCGTCACCGCCGGCCAGCTGATGGTCGACGTGCCGGTGGTACCGGAAACCATCCCGCTGGACGACCTGCTCGACCAGCTCCGGGCCGTCGGACTGCAGATGGCGGTGGTGGCCGACGAGTACGGCGGCACCGCCGGCATCCTCACCCTCGAGGACGTGGTCGAGGAACTGGTGGGTGAGATCACCGACGAGCACGATCCGGTGGCCGGTCGGGCCGAACGTCGTCGGGACGGCACCTGGACGTTCGTCGGCACACTGCGGCCCGACGAGATCGAGGAGTTCTCCGGCGTCGAGCTGCCGGAGGCCGGACCGTACGAAACCGTTGCCGGCCTGGTGATCTCACGCCTGGGCCGGATGCCGGTGACGGGGGATTCGGTCGAGCTGGAGGCCATCGCTGCTGCGGATGCCGTGCTGGGTGCCCTGGACGACGGCATCCGGTTGGAGGCCGACACCGAGGAGGACCTGCCGCGGGTGGTGACCGTCCGGCTGACCGTGCTCGAGGTGCAGCGACGCCGGATCACACTCGTGCACCTGTCCAGCGTCGACCCGGGGAGACGCCTGTGAGCACCCAATGGTTGCTGCTGGGCGCGGTGATCCTGCTGCTGATCGCCAGCGCCTTCTTCGTCGGCGCCGAGTTCGCGCTGGTGTCCGCCCGACGCACTGTCGTCGAGCCGTTGGCGGTGCACAGCCGCCGTGCCAGGACCACCCTGCGCGCGATGGAGGATGTGTCGTTGATGATGGCGACCGCCCAGTTCGGCATCACCCTCTGCGGGGTGCTGCTGGGAGCGCTCGGCGAACCGGCCGTGGCGAAGCTGTTGGAACCGGTCTTCGATTCGCTCGGCGTCCCCGCGCAGGCGCTGCACCCGGTCGCCCTGGTGGTGGCCCTGTTGCTGGTCGTCTCGGCGCACGTCGCGCTCGGCGAGATGGTGCCCAAGAACATCGCGCTGGCCGGTCCGGAGAAGACGGCGATCATGTTGGCGCCGTTGCTGATGACGATCGCGCGGTTCCTCGGTCCGCTGATCCGCGGCCTCAACCGGTTCGCGAACTGGGTCGTACGTCTCACCGGGCACCAGCCGAAGGACGAGGTCGCCTCGTCGTTCACCCGCGAGGAGGTCGCCGGGCTGGTAGCCGAGTCACGCGCCGAGGGGCTCATCGACGACGAGGAGCACCAGCTCATCACCTCGGCGTTGGACTTCGAGTCGGACACCCTGCGCAGCGTGCTGCTGGACGACGCGCAGGTGGTTCCGCTGCCGGTCGGTGCGAGCGCAGCGGAGGTCGAGCGGACCTGCGCCCGCACCGGGTTCTCCCGGTTCCCGGTGCTGGACGAACAGGGCCGCTACGCCGGGTACGTGCACATCAGGGACGTGGTGGGGATCCCCGCGGAGCAGCGCGACGAGCCGTTGCCGCCGGAGCTGATCCGGCCGCTGCCGACGTTCTCGGAGAGCACCGAGCTGCGATCGGCGTTGGACCGGATGCGGCGCGCCGGCGCCCACCTGGCCCAGGTGGCCGTCGATCCGCGCGGGACCCAGGCGACCCGGCTGGCCGGCCGCGCGATCGCTGTTCCGATGCCGGACCGTCGTCGCGGTCTGGTGGCGTTGGAGGACGTCATCGAACAGCTGATCGGTCACATCGGCGACGCCACCCGACGGCGCCCCGAGATCGCGGACTAGGTTCGAGAACATGCAGCGACGGATCATGGGTCTGGAGACCGAGTTCGGCATCACCTGTACCTTCCACGGCCAGCGACGGTTGTCGCCGGACGAGGTGGCCAGGTACCTCTTCCGCCGGGTGGTGGCCTGGGGTCGATCGTCGAACGTGTTCCTGCGCAACGGATCCCGGCTCTACCTGGACGTCGGTTCGCATCCCGAGTACGCGACCGCCGAGTGCGATGACCTGCCGACGCTGATCGCGCACGACAAGGCGGGGGAGCTGATCCTGCAGGACCTGGTCGTCGACGCCGAGGCCCGGCTCGCCGAGGAGGGCATCGGCGGCGACATCTACCTGTTCAAGAACAACACCGACTCCGCCGGCAACTCCTACGGCTGCCACGAGAACTTCCTGATCTCCCGGGCCGGGGAGTTCTCCAAGATCTCCGACGGGCTGATCCCCTTCCTGGTCACCCGGCAGCTGATCGTCGGCGCGGGGAAGGTGCTGCAGTCGACGCGCGGCGCCACGTACTGCCTGTCCCAGCGCGCCGACCACATCTGGGAGGGCGTCTCCAGCGCCACCACCCGCTCGCGGCCCATCATCAACACCCGCGACGAACCGCACGCCGACGCCGAACGTTTCCGCCGGCTGCACGTGATCGTCGGTGACTCCAACATGAGCGAGACCACGACGCTGCTCAAGGTCGGCAGCGCCGCCCTGGTGCTGGAGATGATCGAAGCGGGCGTTCCGTTGCGGGACTTCACCTTCGAGAACCCGATCCGGGCCATCCGGGAGATCTCGCACGACATCACCGGTCGGCGGCCCGTCCGGCTCGCGAACGGCGATCAGGTGTCCGCACTCGACGCGCAGCTCGACTACTTCCAGCGTGCCGTCGACTTCGTCGAGACCCGCGGCAGCGATCCCATCACCGATCGGATCCTGGACCTCTGGGGTCGGATGCTCCGCGCGGTGGAGACGGACGACTTCTCCGCGGTCGACACCGAGATCGACTGGGTGATCAAGAAGAAACTGATCGACTCGTACTCCGCCAAGCACGGGATGGATCTGGCACACCCGCGGATCGCCCAGCTCGACCTGACCTACCACGACGTCCGGCCCGGCCGCGGGGTGTTCAGCCTGTTGCAGCGCAAGGGGATGGCGGCGCGGGTCGTCACCGACGAGCAGATCACCGAGGCAGAGAACGTCCCGCCGCAGACCACCAGGGCCAGGCTGCGCGGTGAGTTCGTCACTGCCGCGCAGCAGGCCGGCCGCGACTACACGGTCGACTGGGTGCACCTCAAGCTCAACGACCAGGCGCAGCGCACGGTGCTGCTGAAGGATCCCTTCGCCAGCCAGGACGAGCGGGTGGCCCGGCTGATCGCGACCATGTGAGGGGCCCGGCGCGGCCGGGTGGCAGACGGCGAACAGCGCGACCGACCCCCTAGAGTCGATGCATGCCTCCTCCGACCACCACGGCCGCCAAGGCAGAGCGTCTGCTCAACCTGGTGATCGCTCTGGTCAACACCACCCAGTTCCGCTCCGCTGCCTGGATCCGCCGGAACGTGGCGGGCTACTCCGACACTCCGTCCGACGAAGCCTTCAACCGGATGTTCGAGCGCGACAAGAACGAGCTCCGCGAGATCGGGCTCCCGTTGCAGTCGGACGGCAACGACGGGTACCGGATCCCGCCGACCGAGTTCTCGCTGCCGCCGCTGGCGTTCACCCCTGCGGAGACCGCTGCTGTCGGACTCGCCGCCCGGTTGTGGTCGACGACGACGCTGCAGTCGGCCGGGGAGCAGGCTGTGCGCAAGCTCCGTGAGGCCACCCTGGACGGATCGCAGGATCCGGCGGCCGGCGACCGGGACTGGCAGTTCGTCGATTCGGTGCTGCAGCCGCAGGTCCGCACCGCCGACCCGGCGTTCGCGCCGCTGCAAGCCGCAACCGTGTCCAGACGCCAGGTCGGCTTCGGCTACCGCAAGCAGCCCGACGAGGCTCCCGTCAAGCGCCGGCTGCAGCCGTGGGGACTGGTCTCGTTCCGGGGCAAGTGGTACGTGATCGGCAACGATCTGGACCGCGGCGAGCAGCGCACCTTCCGGCTGTCCAGGATCGTCGGCGCGGTGTCGGCAACCGGTAGGCAGGGTGCCTACGAGGTGCCGGCCGGCATCGATCTGTTGGAGCAGGTGCGTCGGGTCGCCGAGCCCAACGACGAGCGGCAGGGGCGTCTGCTCATCCGCCCCGGTCGCGCTGTCGGTCTGCGCCGGGAGGCGACCCTGGTCGCCGCCGCACCGGTCGACATCCCGGATGCGTCGGACGAACTGCTGGTGCCGATCGTCGGCCTCTGGGACACCGCGCGCCGGATCGCCGGGGCAGGCGAGGACGTGCTGGTGCTCGAACCGGCCGATCTGCGGGATGCGGTGATCAGGATCCTGACGGCGGCCAGCCGACTCGATCCGGAGCTCGCGGGGGTCGACGGACATGGCTGAGACCGCGACCCAGCAGCTCTCCCGGGTGATGTCGATGGTGCCGTACATCGCGCACCGGCCGGGAGTCACGATGACAGCCCTGGCCCGTGAGTACGGCATCACCGCGGAACAGGTGCAGGCCGACCTCTATCTGCTGATGGTGTGCGGCGTCCCGGGCTACTACCCGGACGACCTGATCGACGTGGTGCTCGACGAGGACGGCGGCACCGTCTCGATGGGCTTCCAGGCCGGCCTGGACCGACCGGTCCGCCTGACCGGCGACGAGGCTGTCGCCCTGGTGGCTGCGCTGCGAGCACTGCGTGATCTGCCCGGGCTGGTCGAGACGGACGCGGTCGACTCGGCGCTGACGAAGATCGAACAGGCCGGCGGCGGGGCCGTCGCCGACAGCGTGCGGGTCGACGCCGGCGACAGCTCGCCGTCGCTGGGCATCGTGCGGGCGGCGCTGCAGACCCAACGCCGACTGTGGATGCGCTACTACACCGCCTCCCGTGATGCCGTCAGCGAGCGCGTGGTTGATCCGATCCGCCTGCTGATCACGGACGGGCACTCCTATCTGGAGGCGTTCTGTCACACCGCGGGCGGTGTTCGGAACTTCCGGGTCGACCGGATCGACGAGGCGCGGGTGCTGGCCGAACCGGCACAGCAGGCGTTGTGGAACGAGACCTCCGTCCCCGAGCGGATGTTCCGACCGGACACCCAGACCCCGGTCGTCTCGCTCAGGTTGGCACCGTCGGCGCGCTGGGTCGCGGACTACTACCTGGTGACGCGGTCGGAACTGGTCGCCGGTGGCAGCGGCGACCTGCTGGTCGAGCTGCCCGTTCCCAACGACGACTGGCTGGTGCGACTGGTGATCTCACTCGGCGGCACCGCAGCCCTGCAGGGCCGGCCGGATCTGACGGCCGAGGTCGCGAACCGGGCGTCGGCGGCCTTGCAGCGCTATCGCGACCAGAGCGACCTCGAGGCCGACGACACCGGTTCCTGAACCGGCAGACCTCGGTGGGTGGGCGGCAACGCCCCATCCGTCCGCTCAGTAGGATCGAACCGCAGGCGATGTCGGGATGACGGCCGTATCCGGTCCGAAGCCGCCCGATTCGTGATGGGGCCCCTGCCGGGGCTCCGATCGCGACTTGATGACGAGGAGCTGACCGTGGCGTTGTGGCCTCGTTCCGCCAAGGTTGGCGAGAAGACGAAGAGCGCCGACGGCGCGATGAGCCTGATGGATCACCTGCACGAGCTGCGGCGGCGGTTGTTCGTCGCGGTGCTCGGATTGTTCCTGGGTGTCGTCGTCGGCTTCATCTGGTTCGCCAACGGCATCCCGGCGATCGGTCTCAAACCGCTCGGCGAGATTCTGATCGCCCCGTACTGCAATGTCCCCGCGAACCTGCGGCAGACGTTCGACGGCGGCGAGTGCAAGTTCTTGGCAACCGGGGTGTTCTCGGGTCTCCAGATCCGTCTGAAGTCGGCCATCATGGCCGGCGCCGTGCTCTCCTCACCGGTCTGGCTGCTGCAGCTCTGGGGCTTCGTCACCCCTGCGCTGTACGCGAAGGAGAAGCGCTACACGCGGACCTTCGTCGGTGCAGCTGCGGGGCTGATGTTCGCCGGCGCCGGACTCGCCTACTGGGTCATCCACGAGGCCCTGAAGGTGCTGCTGGGCTTCGCCGGCACCGTGGCGACGACGGCGTTGGACCCCAATGCCTACTACAGCTTCCTGATCGGCATCGTCCTGATCTTCGGCATCTCGTTCCTGCTGCCGCTGTTGCTGATCATGCTCAACCTGATCGGCGTCGTCACCGGCAAGAAATTGGCCGAGATCCGTCGGTTCGCCTACTTCGGACTGGTCGTGTTCACCGGTCTGGTGGTGCCCGGCAACGATCCGCTGACCATGCTGTCGCTGGCGGTCGCGCTGTGTCTGCTGTACGAGTTCTCCGTGCAGTTCAGCAAGATCCATGACAAGCGCAAGGCCAAGCGACTCGCGGCCGAGAGCTTCACCGACCTCGACGACGACACCGCCTCGCCGATGCCGGTGGCCACCGGTGCACTGTCGGCGTCCGACACGCCCGACGCCGCCCCCACCGACTCGATCCCGGCTCCCGAGCCGATCACCCGCTCCGAGCTCGAGCCCTCGGCGCCCGGACCGCGCAGCAGCCTCCGCAGCTGGTTCGACGACGACGCCACCTGATCAGGCGGTACCCCGTTCTGAGGCGGCACCCCGTTCTGAGGCGGTATCCGATCTGAGGAAGAGAGCAGATGAGCGTCCAGCACGACGACGAGTCCGAGGCCCTGTCGCCCGCAGAGCGGTTCGCTCGCTCGCAGCACCGGAACCGCTATCCGCTGTTCACCGAGTTCGAGCAGACCCGTGAGTTCCGGCTGGACCCCTTCCAGATCGCCGGCTGTCAGGCGCTGGAGGAGGGCCGCGGGGTGCTTGTCTGCGCACCGACGGGGGCCGGGAAGACGATCGTCGGCGAGTTCGCAGTGGCGCGCGCCCTGGCGATCGGCGGGAAATGTTTCTACACCACTCCGATCAAGGCGCTGTCCAACCAGAAGTACGCCGACCTGGTCGCCGAACACGGCTCCGAGACCGTCGGGCTGCTCACCGGCGACACCTCGATCAACTCGCACGCACCGGTGGTCGTGATGACCACCGAGGTGCTGCGCAACATGCTCTACGCAGGCTCCCATGACCTGGTCGGGCTCTCCGCGGTCGTGATGGACGAGGTGCACTACCTCGCCGACAAGTTCCGCGGCCCGGTGTGGGAGGAGGTCATCCTGCACCTCGCCCAGGACGTCCAGGTGGTCGGTCTGTCGGCCACCGTCTCCAACGCGGAGGAGTTCGGCGCCTGGTTGCAGCAGGTGCGCGGGGACACCGCGGTGATCGTCGACGAGCACCGTCCGGTGCCGCTCTGGCAGCACATGCTGGTCGGCCGACGGATGTTCGACCTGTTCGCCACCGGCCACGATGCCGAGCTCGCCGTCGGTGCCCCGCCGGGCTCGGGTGGTCAGATCCGGATCGACCCTGCGCTCTCCCGGGCGGTCTCCGACGCGGAAGCCAGGCTCGGTCGGGCCTCCCGCGATGGCGGCGGTCAGCGGGGTCACGGCGGACGCGGTGGGCCGCAACGCCTCTCCGGGCACAAACCGCCGTCCCGGGTGGACGTCATCGAACGTCTCGACGGTGCAGGACTGCTGCCGGCCATCACCTTCATCTTCTCCCGGGCGGGCTGCGAAGCTGCGGTGGCACAGTGTGTCCGATCCCGGCTGCAGCTGGTGACGCAGTCGGAGCGGCAGCGGATCCGGGCGGTCGTCGACCGACGGGTCGCGTCGCTCCCGGAGGCCGACCTGGCGGTGCTGGGCTATTGGGAATGGCGGGAGGCCCTGGAACTCGGCATCGCCGCTCACCATGCCGGCATGCTGCCGGCCTTCAAGGAGACCGTCGAGGAGCTCTTCGTCGAGGGTCTGGTGAAGGCCGTCTTCGCGACCGAGACGCTCGCCCTGGGTATCAACATGCCGGCCAGGACGGTCGTGCTGGAACGGCTGGTGAAGTACAACGGCGAGGGTCACGTCGACCTGACCCCGGGGGAGTACACCCAGCTGACCGGTCGGGCCGGTCGCCGCGGCATCGACATCGAGGGCCACGCGGTGGTGGTGTGGGCTCCCGGCGTCGACCCGCGCCAGGTGGGTGGCCTCGCCTCCCGTCGGACGTATCCGCTGCGATCCTCCTTCGCGCCGTCCTACAACATGGCGGTGAACCTGACCGACCGGCTGGGGCGGGTGGCGGCGAAGGAGCTGCTGCAGCAGTCGTTCGCCCAGTTCCAGTCGGACGCGGGGGTGTCCGGCCTGGCACGTCAGGTCAACCGCAGCACCCAGGCGGCCGCCGACGCGGCGAAGAAGATGCAGTGCCACCTCGGGGATGTCGAGGAGTACGGCTCGCTGCTCGCGCAGCTGTCGGCCGCGGAGAAGGACGGCTCCCGCAGCAGCGCCGCCCGCCGCCGGGAGGACATCGCCACCGACCTGGCCCAGCTCAAGCGCGGGGACGTCATCGCGATCCCCAGCGGCCGCCGGGCCGGCCTGGCGGTGGTGCTCGATCCTGGCCTCGACGACGACGGGGAGGGGCGGCCACTGGTGGTCACGATCGACCGCTGGTCGGGACGTCTGGGTCAGGCAGACATCCGTGGACCGCTGCCGGCGCTCGGCAGGATCAAGTTGGCCAAGCACGTCAACCACCGTTCCCCGCAGGTCCGCAAGGATCTGGCCGCGACGATCCGGTCGGCCGACATCACCGTTCCCGACCGGCCACGGCGGGCGGCCGCCGACCCGGTGTCCGAAGCCGAGATGACGAGCCTGCGGGCCGCGGTCCGCAGGCATCCGGTGCACGGGTGCGCCGATCGGCACGACCACCTGCAGTGGTGGCGTCGGCGACAGCAGACGTTGCAGGAAGCCGACTCGATGCGGGGCAGGGTGGACGGCGCCAAGCACTCACTGGGCGACCACCTCGACCGGATCCTGGCCCTGCTCGAGGATCTCGGCTACGTGCGCGGCGATGAGCTCACCGACACCGGCCGGATGCTTTCGCGGATCTGGTCGGAATCGGACCTGCTCGCGGCGGAATGTCTGCGCGCGGGAGTCTGGGACGGTCTGACGCCTCCGCAGCTGGCTGCGGCTGTCTCCGCCCTGGTGTACTCGGCTCGGCGCGACCAGTCGGGGTCGCCGCCGCCCATTCCCGGACCGGCCGGCTTCGCGGTCAAGGAGACCAGCCGGCTGCGCCGCGAGCTGAACTCCGGCGAACGGGACCGCGGACTACCGCTGACCAGGGATCTCGACACCGGGTTCGCCGAGGCGGTGCAGGCCTGGGCAGGCGGCGAGACCCTCGCCGATGCACTGGAGATCGCCGGTGCACGGGGGATAGAGCTGCCGGCGGGCGACTTCGTCCGCTGGTGTCGTCAGGTGGTCGACCTGCTCGACCAGATCAGGGTGGTCGCCGCCCCCGAGCTGGCGACCACCGCACGCGCCGCGGTCGACGCCATCCGGCGCGGCGTCGTCTCCCTCGGCTCGGTCTGATCACGGGGCGGTTTGATAAAGCCCCGCATCGATCCGCGGCGCCGTCGGCGTCATTTCTTGCCGTTTCGGGCCACTGACGACGGCGCGCTCGCGTAGCGTCTGCCCATGGATCGGACACCGGTCGCCGGAACACGGGCGGTGCTCGGCGACGACGGTCCACCAGCATGGTTGGATCGCAGCAATGGATCGGGCGGGACCCGACATCCAGACACCGAACCGGCTCGGCGGCCGGGCATCTCAGGAGGCACTCGATGAGCACGCCGTATGGACAGGGTGGGGACTCAGGTTCCCCGCAGTGGTCCGGATACACCGGTGACCAGGGCCAGTACGGGCAGCAGGGCGGCGACCAGTACGGCCAACCCCAGCAGCCGCAGTACGGCCAGCCGCAGCAGCAGCCGCAGTACGGTCAGCCGCAGCAGCCGCAGCAGCCGCAGTACGGTCAGCCCGCGCAGCCGCAGTACGGCCAGCCGCAGCAGCCGCAGTACGGGCAGCCGCAGTACGGCCAACCCCAGCAGCCCCAGTACGGGCAGCCGGGCGGCTACGGCCAGGCCGGGTACGGCCAGCAGCCGTACAACCAGTACGGCTCACCGACCCCGGCGAAGAAGTCCAACAAGCCGTTGATCTTCGGTGGCGTCGGGCTCGTCGTGGTCCTCGCGATCGTTGCGGTGCTGCTGTTCCTGTGGCCCGGGTTCTCCCTGACCAAGGTGACCGCGGATTCCATCGAGAAGCAGCTCGCGATCAAGTCCGGCGTTCCGGCTGCGGACATCACCTGCCCGGGCGGCGAGAAGGCGTTTAGCAAGCACACCTTCACCTGCACGCTCGCGGACGGCCGGAAGATCGACGTGACGATGACCGGCGAGAAGGATGCGAGCGGTAACGCGCTGTTCGAGAACACCGATCCCAAGTAGGTCGGTTGACCTCTTCCGAGTACGGACCCCAGTACGGAAGTCCGTACGAGTACACCGATGACCCTGCGGACGGCGCTGTGCCGCCACCGCGGGGTCGTCGTGCGATCGGGGTGGCGATTGCTGTCGGGTCGGTGCTGGTGCTTGTCGTCGTCGCGCTGTTCTGGTGGCCCGGCTGGCTGGCTCGCTACGTGCTCGACGCCGATGCCGTCGAGCAGCAGGTGGCCAGGATCGTCGGCGTCGACCCCAGCACGGTGAGCTGCCCGGACGGTGAGAGCGCCACCCAGGCGCACACCTTCACCTGCACGCTGTCGACGAGCCGGCAGAGCGTCACGATCACCGTGTTGGGCGACGACCGTGGGTCCTACCTCGTCGGCTGAGTCGAACCCTTGCGGGGTCTGTGTCCCGGGTACCGCGACCGGGAGCGGGTGGTGGAAGCTGTCAGCATGAGCTCGCTCGTGCTGACCGGGGCCTGCATCGTCGATGTCGGTTCCGGGGTCGTCGCTGGCGGCGCCGTGCGCATCGTCGACGGCCGCATCGCGGACGTCGGTCCGGCGGTCGCTCCCCGGCCCGGCGAGCAGCACCTGGACGCAGCGGGGAGGTACCTGATCCCCGGCCTGGTCACGGTGCACACGCACCTGTCCATCGTGTTCCCCTTCTCGGACACCGACGAGCACGAGGACCCGGACACGACCCTGGCCAGGGCCCGCACCCGCGCGCAGGAGGCAGTGCGGGTCGGTGCCACCACGGTGCGCTGCATCCACGAGCAGCACCGGGTCGACCTGACGGTGCGGGCCCTCGCCGCCGAGACCTCCGATCGCAGCGTTCCGCGGATCGTTGCCGGCGGCCGTGCGCTCTCGGTCCCCGGAGGCCACGGCCAGGGCACCGGATCGGTGTACTGCTCCGGGCCCGAGCAGTTCTACGCAGCGGCGATGGACGAGCTCGACGCCGGCGCGGACCACGTCAAGATCTTCATCACCGGCGGGCTGGCGCATGCGGGGGAGAGCCCGGCCGAGCCGGAGATGACTCCTGCCGAGATGGCCGCAGTGGTGCGGGCCGCGCGGCAGCACGACACCTACGTGGTGGCGCACGCGGGGCATCACACCGCGATCCGCGATGCTCTCGATGCCGGGGTGACGAGCTTCGAACACGCCTACGAGGTGGACGAGCAGACGGCGCGGCTGTTGGCGGAGCCCGGGATCTTCGTCTCCCCGACGCTGATCGTGAGCAGTTCCCAGGCGACGATGCGGGCGCTGGGCTTCGAGCAGCACTCCCGCGACAACGCCCGACAGGCGGCGCCGGCGCACCTGCGGAGCATCCGCCGCCTGGTGGCCGCCGGGGTGCGGATCACCCACGGCACCGACTACCCGCCCGGACAGCTGGTCGAGGGGGTCAGCGCCGTCGCCACCGAGGCAATGCTGCTGCAGAGCGCAGGCCTGAGCCCGTTGCAGGTGCTGCAGGCCGCGACGACCAACGGCGCCCGACTGGTCGGTCTGCAGGACAGCATCGGTGCCATCGCGCCGGGGTACGCGGCAGACCTGGTACTGCTGGACGCCGATCCCACCGCTGACGCAGCGGCTCTCGCGCGGGTCCACTCGGTGATCAACGGCGGGCACCTGGTGACCTGACGGATCCGTCCGGGGACGACACTGGATCCCATGAGCGAGACAGCTGATCCGGTGAGCGCCATCGAAGACATGTATGCGGCCTACCTGGTGGGGGACCGGGACCGGCTGGAGGCCAATCTGGACGACACCTGCACGTTGTGGGACGCCGGCCAACCCGGGCTGATCACCAAGGCGGAACTGCAGCAGCTGCGCCGGGACCATCCGCCGAGCGGTGCACAGCCGGAGGCGCTGGACATCTCCGATGTGCGGGTCCGAGAGCTCCCGGGCGGTGCCCGGCTGGTGGTGCTGACGCATGTCGTCACCGGGCGCTTCCCGGCTGCCGCCGCACTACCACCCGAACGGCTGAGGGTCAGCTCGGTGCTGCAGTTCACCGATCGGTGGCGAGTCCTGCATCACCACGAGGAGCCGGAAGCGACCCGGACGTGACCGACGACGCGGCGCCGCCCGACTCGGGTTTCACGGCCCTGGTCCGCTCGCGGCGGATGGTCCGCCGGTTCACCGAGCGGCCGGTTCCGACGGATCTCGTCGAGGGGATCGTCCGCCTCGGCCTGCGCGCTCCCAGCGCCGGATTCTCCCAGGGCTGGGATTTCGTCGTGGTGGACGATGCTGCTGCCCGGCAACGGTTCTGGGCCGCCACCAGCGAGGCCGACGCGCAACCGGACAGCTGGTTGCGCGGGGTCGGAGCAGCGCCGGTGCTGATCCTGTGCTGCTCGGACAAGCAGCGCTATCTGCGCCGCTACGCGGAACCTGACAAACCCTGGCAGGACGGCGGCGACGAGCACTGGCCCACTCCGTACTGGGACGTCGACACCGGGATGGCTGCGATGATCATGCTGTTGGCGGCGACCGATGTGGGTCTGGGATCGCTGTTCTTCGGCGTACCCGGCGAGCGGATCCCAGCCGTGCTCGACGCGTTCGACATCCCGGCGGACCGCCGCATCGTCGGGGTGATCGCTCTCGGCTGGCCGGCGGAGTCGGCGCCCAGCGGCAGCACCAGGGTACGGAAGCGTCGAGAGGTGTCTGAAGTGTTGCACCACAACAGGTTCGAGGCGCCGAACGCTCACTGAACGGTGGTCAGTACCCGGTCGCGGAGCGGGCGGAGTCCCATGGCGCCGCGCTGCAGCAGCGAGGTCCGGTAGGTCCGTTCCTCGAACCCGGGACGCCGCCGGGCGCCGGCGAGGATCTCGTCGAACAGCCGCGCCCCCACCCGGAACGCGAGGGCCTGGCCCGGCCAACCCAGATAGCGCTCCACCTCGAAGCGGGCGGCGACGGCGCCCAGGCCACTGATCCGCCGCAGGAACTGCTCGGCGGCGGGGATCGTCCAGTGTTCGGGGTCGCCGTCGACCACACCGCGCGGCGGCCGCAGACCGAGGTGCAGGCCGGTGTCGATGACGATCCTGGCGGCCCGCCAGGCCTGCGCCATCAGCATCCCCAGCCGATCCGCAGGGTCCTCCAGCAGGCCGATCTCGCCGGCCCACGACTCCGCGTGGTGGGCCCACCCCTCGGCGTGACCGTGCACGTGGCAGCAGAAGCGCTGCCAGGCATGCAGTTCCGGGTTCTCGGCGGCCAGGGCGATCTGCAGGTGGTGTCCGGGAACGCCCTCGTGGTGGGCGGTGCTGTGCTCCCGCCAGGTGTGCACCGGCACGCCGGGCTCTCTGGCCCACCAGACCGTTCCGGGAGCACGTGCGTCGACCTCGGCCGGCTCGTAGTACATGACGCCGGCCCCGGAGTCCGAGATCCGGCACCGCGGCAGCCGGTGCTCCGGCAGGGTGACGAAACGACCGTCGAGAACCTCGCAGGAGCGCTGCAGGGTCTGCTCGAGCCACCGCTCGACCTGCGGGCCGGTGTGCAACAGCCGTGCGGGGTCGGCGTCCAGCTGCGCGGCCGCGGCGGCTGGTCCGTCGGGGTGGATGGTGCGGGCCAGGGTGTCGATCTCTGCGGTGATGCGGTGCAGCTCGTGCTGACCCCAGGCGGACAGCTCGTGGGGATCGACGTCGTCGCCGAGATACGCGCCGGCAGTGACCGTGTAGGTCTCCGGTCCGACCGCATCCCTGGTCCTGGCGTGCGGTGCGAGGTCCAGCAGGAAGGCGCGGTACTCCCGGACGCCGCCGACTGCGGAGTCGATCGCCTGTGCCACAGCGGAGCGCTGCGCCTGCGGTGCCCGGGTGAGCTGGGCGCGGAACCAGTCGCTGCCCGCGGGATCGATCCAGTCGCCGCACTGGCCGGCGACGGCGAGCACCTGCCGCCGGGTCGGCACCCGACCCTCCGCGACCGCCCGCTGCACGGTGTCCCGGTGGCCCCGCAGTGCGGAAGGGAGCGCGCGCAACGATTCCGCGGCTCGGCTCCAGCCGGAGTCCACCGCAGCCGGTCCGCTGCCGGCGATGCTCGCCAGGGCCGCGCTGTCCAGGGCCTGCCCGATCTCGGACCGCAACCGCTGCGGCACGCAGGCCAGCGGGGCCAGCTGTTCGGCGCCGAACCCCACCGCGTGCAGGGACAGCTCGGCCTGTGCTCGGTCGGCGATGGCCGCGGCCAGGTCGAGGTCGGCTGTGTCATTCGGGACCGCAGGGTCATTCGGGACAGCACAGTCTTTCGGGACCGCGGAACGCAGCGCGCTCAGCACTCGCTGATGCGCTGCGAGCCGGTCGTCCACCGCGGCGGGATCGGACGCACTCAGCAGCGGGACGTCCACCGACAGCCCGGCTGCCCGCGCGGCCCGGGCCGCCACCGGATCGGTGGGAGAGAGGTCCAGCAGCAACCGGTCGGCGATGGAGCGCACCCCAGGGGGTGCGGTGTCCGTCGTGGTTGTCGTCGACGTCACCGTCATCATCCCACCCGGGGTGCAGCGGCACCCGTGCCCGCAGCTGTTGCGGCGCTGCGGATCTGCGGGAGCACTGATCCGAGCAGCTCCACCCCGCGCACCGGGTCAGGCCCGTGCGGGGTGCCGAACTCGATGCGGTCGGCCCCGGCGGCGAGGCAGGCGCGGGCGTGCGCAGCGATCTGCTCGGCGGTGCCCGCGAAGGTGAACGCGTCCAGCAGTTCGTCCGACACCAGCGCCGCCGCGGCCTCGGTGTTCCCGGACGCCACGAACGACCGCAGGTCCGCCAGCGTCGTCGGCGCGATCCCGACCGTCGGATCGAGGGCACCCACCACGTCCAGGTACAGACACACCTGTTGGCGCGCCAGAGTTCTGGCGACCTCGGGGTCGGCATCGCAGACGGTCACCGCACCGATCACCAGGCGGACCTCGGGAGGCAACCAGCTCCGCATCAGGGCTGTCATCGCCGGATTCGCGCTGCCGCCGATCTTGACCTCCTCGACACCGAGCTCGCCGGCCATTCGGGCGGTCCGGCGGCCCCAGGTACCGATCAGCATCGCCGGCCGCTGCTGCGGCAGTGTTCCTTTCAGCTGGAACCCTGGTGGCAACCGGAGGTGTCGGCCGGTGAACCCACGGTCATCGCCGTCCAACAACGCCCGGATGATGGTCACCGACTCGGCCAACCGGTCCAGCCCGCCGGCGTTCGGCACACCGAGACCGTCCAACCAGGCACCGCGGGCCAGACCGCAGTACGCCCGACCGCCGGAGAACAGATCGAGGGTGGCCACCTGGGCGGCGATGTCGACCGGATGCGTGTAGGCGGGGCTGTGACAGGCCACGCCCAGACGGACGGCGTGGGTGTGCGCCGCGATCGTGGCCAGCGCCAGTGCGGGCGGCTGGAATCCGAGGTCGGCGAAGACGCTGACACCATCGAAACCGGCACGCTCCGCGGTGATGGCGAGCTCCGCATAGGCGGTAGGTGTCTTGTCGGTCTGCAGCGCGATGCTCACCTCCGGTCGGTCCGGCCGCCGGATGGGTTCAGGTGAGCTCGTCACGCGCGAGCTCCTGCACGTCGCCGCGTTCGATCCGCATGATCAGCCGTTCCTCCGGGTCCGGGCAGGCCACCTCGACGTCGCCGCGCATCCAGTCACCCGCCGGCAGCGGACGCTGGTTCGCCGGCAGCATCGGCAGCACCGCGGCCAGCGCATACAGACAGAAGTGGCCACCGCCGGAGATGGAGAGCCGGCTCGATCCGGTCACGACGAAGGCGTCCCCGGGTCGTAGACCGCACACCGACCGACCCTCGATCCGGTCGACCACCACGCGCAGGTCGCACAGCCCGACCGTCGGGCCGGTGTGTGCAGGGTGGGGATCCGGCGAACCGCTCACCAGCTGTCCTCGGCGAAACCGAGCACCGTGGTCAGCCGGCGGACGGAGTTGCCGACGCCGTGTTCCACGGCGAGCGCGGTCAACCGGCCGGGGTCGTCCGGCTCGGTGGGCAGGACGTCCGAGCGGGACATCGTGATCTCGCCTGCCCGCCGCACCGCGGTCACCGCGGGGGCCACCTGCAGATACGCCCGAGCGGGGGCGAGCTTGGCCCGCGGCCCGGAGGCCAGCGAAGAATCCTGGTCGTCGAGGGCGGCCAGGATGCCGTCGATGCTGCCGAACCGGGAGATCAACGACGCGGCCGTCTTCTCCCCGATCCCGGCGACACCCGGCAGCCCGTCCGAGGCGTCACCGCGCAGGGTGGCGTAGTCGACGTAGCCGGAGGCCGCCACGCCGAACCTCGCCTGCACCGCGGCGGTGTCGTAGACCATTGCCTTGCTCATCCCGGCGCCGATGTACCGCACGACGATCGGTGGCGGGCCGTCCGCGACCAGCTGGAACAGATCGCGGTCGCCGCTGACCACCTCCACCGGGTCGCGCTTCTCCGTCGAGGCCAGCACGCCGATCACGTCGTCGGCCTCGCAGTGTTCGGCACCTCCGGTGGCGATTCCGATGGCGCCCAGGATGTCCAGCAGGATCGGTACCTGCTCCGACAGCTCGTCCGGCGCTTCCTCGACATCGGGGACGTCCGGATCTGCGGTCGTGGAGGCGACCCGGTGGGACTTGTAGGTCGGAATGAGATCGACCCGCCAGGCCGGTCGCCAGTCGAGGTCGAGGCAGGCGACGGCACGGGTGGGTCCGGCGTCGGCGATCACCCTGGCCAGGATGTCCAGCGTCCCGCGGACGGAGTTGACCGGCTTGCCGTGCGGCCCGACCGTCGACGTCGGCACGGCATGGAAAGCGCGGAAGTAGATCCCGGCGAGATCGAACAGCTGCAGCATGGGTCGTGACGCTACCGGGCTACGCTGCGCCCATGGCGAACGAGACACCCACACTTCACCACCGCGTCGACGACGACGTCCATGCCGAGGTCGCCGACAGCGGCGCCGATCGTGGTTCGGCCGCCGACCCGGCGCTGAGCGCGGTGCCGTCGGCGGCGGTCCACGGCGAGCGGATCTCCCGCTTCGCCGCCGTGCTCGCGCGGAGCGGTCTGGACGCTGCGGTGATCGGATCCGGCGCCGACCTGCAGTACCTGGTCGGCCATTCGGTCGCCTCCCACGAGCGGCTCACAGCCCTGGCGGTCGCTGCGGACGGCACCGCCGCCCTGTTGGTCCCGATCCTGGAGCGGCCCGGTTGGGACGGCACGCCCACCGAGGAGTTGGACCTGCAGATCGTCACCTGGTCCGACGGCGATGACCAGCACACTGCGCTGGCCGCGTTGCTTCCCGAAACTGCCAGGGTGCTGGCCGTCGACTACTACCTGCCGGCGATGCATGCCCTCGGCATCCAGGCAGCGGTACCGGGTTCCGAACTCAGGCTGGCCGGCGAAGCCATCGCCGAGCTGCGCATGCGCAAGGACGATGCCGAGCTCGCGGCCCTGGCGGCGGTCGGCGCCGCCATCGACCGGGTGCACCTGCGGATGGCGGAATGGCTGCGCGCGGGGCGGACCGAGGACGAGGTCGCTGCGGACATCGGTGCCGCGATCGTGCAGGAGGGGCACACGACCGCCGAATTCGTCATCGTCGCTGCGGGACCGCACGGCGCCAGCCCGCACCATCGTGGGTCGGACACCGTCATCCAGGACGGCGACGCGGTGGTCGTCGACATCGGCGGGCCGGCGGCCTCCGGTTACTGCTCCGACTCCACCCGGACGTATGTCGTGGGAGCCCCGTCCGACCCTGACTTCGCAGCGGTCCACGAGATCGTCCGGCAGGCTCAGCACGCCGGGGTCGAGGCCGCCGTCGCCGGGGCTTCGTGTGCCGATGTCGACGCGGCCAGCCGGTCGGTGATCGTCGAGGCCGGCTACGGCGAGTACTTCATCACCAGGACGGGGCACGGAATCGGGCTCGAGGTGCACGAGCATCCGTACCTGGTCAGCGGCAACGACCGTCCGCTGGAGCCGGGGATGACGTTCTCGGTGGAGCCCGGCATCTACCTGCCCGGCAGGTTCGGGGTCCGGATCGAGGACATCGTCGCCGTCGGCGCCGACGGCCGCCCGGTGCGCCTGAACAATTCTCCCCGCCAACTCGTCCGGCTCGGGGACGCCTAGTGTTGGAAGAAGTGGACGCCAGGATCGTCGGGATCCTCGCCGATGACGGCCGGTGCTCGTTCACCGATCTCGCCGAGCGGATCGGGCTGTCCGTTTCCGCTGTGCACCAACGGGTTCGACGGCTGGAGGAGCGGGGCGTGATCCGCGGGTACGGCGCCCGACTGGATCCCGAACTCGTGGGTCTGCCGCTCACCGCCTTCGTCTCGCTGACGCCGATCGACCCGGCCGCCCCCGACGACTACCCGCAGCGGTTGGCCGACCTGTCGGCCATCGAATCGTGCTACTCGGTGGCAGGCACGGAGTCGTACATCATCCAGGTGCGCGTCACCTCACCGGCCGCGCTGGAGGCGCTGCTGGCCCAGATCAGGGTGCGCGCCGGGGTCTCCACGCACACCACTGTGGTGCTGTCGACGCCGTTCGAGAAGCGCAATTACCTCGACGGGGCTCCGGGCACCGGAGCAGACCGGGTGCCGCGTACACCGTGAGGGACTTCTCGATCCGGCGGTCGCCGGCCGCACCACGATCGGTGGCGCTGCCAGTCGCGCTGCTGTCCGCGGTGCTGCTGATCGCGGGGTGCAGCGACCCGGTGGCAGGAGCCGGCATCGGCGGCATCGTCGCGGGCGAGGGCAGTGGGACTCCCGCACTGCCGGAGGTGGCAACCGTCGCCCTGCAGGCCATCGCAGCCTCTGCGGACACGAAGCAGTCGGTGGTGGTCATCGACACGCCGGTGCTCAACGGGATCGCCGCTCGTCAGGGCTATCCCGCGGCGGACGACGACGGTGGCGATCCGGCAGGACGGTCCCGGAGCGAGAGCGCCTACCTGGAGCTGAACCCGGTCCGGGAGCCGTGCCGCAGCCTCGATGAGTCCTTCGCGCCGCTGCGGACCGCTCCCGCCGGACCGTCCATCACTGTCGGCAGTCGCACCGACGGCAAGGACGGCACCGTCTCCAGGTGCGCCGGCCCCGCAGACCTGGCGCTGCTGCGCAAGAACTTCGCCGGCGGTGACGGCGAGCCGACCACGGTCGACGGCGTCGAAGGTCTGCTCGCAGGCGACACCTTCATCGGCATCGACACCGCAGCCGACGCCACCCTCATCCGGGACGGTGAACCGCGGAGCGCCGTCGTCAGCCAGCTCGTCGGCGGCACTGCGGTGCAGGGGTCGCTGTGGCAGGACCCCGACGTGGTCGCCGTGCTGTCGCAGCTGCCCGGTGCCGCCGTGGCGGTGCTCGGTACCGACATGGTGCAGGTGCCGCGGGGTCTGGCGCCGCCTGCGGTGTCTGCAGCTCTCGCCACCGTGGTGGAGCGCACCGGCTTCGGGCAACCGCCGGTGCCGGAGTTCGGCGGGTTCGGCTGGATTCCCGGCGACCGTCTCGTCGGTACGTCGGTGTTCGTCACGCTCTACGGTTCCGACCAGGAAGCGGCTACGGCCACCTCGATCCTCACCGCTGTCTGGGCAGAGCTGGGCACCAGCAAGTACACCGGCGCCGTCACCAGGCAGCTGGGTCCGACGGTGGTGACCTCGCTGGCCGGGACGACCAGTACCGAGTTCATGTTGCAGGACCTGCGACTGGCGGAGTATCCGGGATTCCTCGACCGCGGCTGAACTGCGCCGCTCCGGGGTGCTGTGATGGGATCGGGTGATGAGCACCGATGCCACCGCCCGACCATCGACCATCCCGGCCCCGGAGCGGACGGACGTCGCGGACGACCTGCACGGAGTACGGGTCGCCGACCCCTACCGCTACCTGGAGGACCCGGACGACCCGCGGACGACGGATTTCATCGCGCAGCAGAACAGGGTGAGCGAGCCGGCTCTGTCCGCGCTGCCCGCGCAGCCCTGGTTCGCCGAGTCGGTGCTGGGACTGCTCACCACTGCGCGTGCCGGAACGCCGTGGGAGCGCGGCGGGACCTGGTTCCGCCTGCAGAATCCCGGCGACCTCGACCAGGACGTGGTGGTCGCCGCCGACGATCTGCAGCAACTGCTGGACGCGCCCAGGGTGCTGCTGGACCCGAACACCTTGGCCGCCGATGGCACGGTCGCCCTCAACACACTGTCCACCAGCCCCGATGGTGCGCTGCTTGCCGTTGGTCTGTCGGAGGCAGGATCCGATTGGCAGACGATCCGGTTCCTGCACGCTCGGGGGGCATCGGCCGGAGTGTTCCTGGACGATGAGCTGCAGTGGAGCAAGTTCTCCCGACCGACGTGGCTGCCGGATGCCGGGGGAGTGCTCTACTGGCGCTATCCGGCACCGTCAGGTCAGGCGCACACCGACGAGATGCCGCCCGGCGAACTGGTGCTGCACCGCCTGGGCACGCCGCAGGATGCGGACGAGCAGGTGTGGGTCGCCCAGGACGACACCGAGTCGCACACCGCGCAGTGGATGGTCGACCCGAAGTTCTCCTCGGACGACGGCTGGCTGATCCTGACCTCGTCGCCGGGTACCGATTCGCGGACCCGGGTCGAAGTGCGCCCGGTGGGCGTGGACGGCAGCTTCGGGAACACCACAGTCGTCGCCGGCGAGCTGGCCGCGGCCTGGCACCCGATCGACGTCGTCGCCGACGAGCTGTACCTGCTCACCGATGACGGCGCCCCGCGCCGCCGCATCGTGCGGATCCCCCTGCAGGACAACGCGTCCGTTGCCGACCTCATCGAGGTGCTGGCGGAAGATCCTGAGGTGCAGCTGGAAGCGGTGACCCCCGTCGGCGGGCACTGGGCCGTGGTGTCCTCACTCGACACCGCCCATCGGCTGCAGGTGATGACGCTGCAGGGCGAGCCGGTGTTCTCCGTCGAGATCGAACACCCTGCCGCGGTGACGGCGGTGAACGGCCGGTTCTCCTCGCAGGAGTTCTTCGTCGGCACCACGTCCTTCACCAGGCGCGAGACGCACCGACGCATCGATCTGTCGGTGGCAACCGACCGGGTGCAGATCCTTCCGCAAGAACGTGTCGTGGACTTCGCGATGCCGCCGGTCAGCACCGAGCGACTGGCGGGGGTGTCCTCCGACGGGGCAGCAGTGCCGATGACGGTCATCCGGCGTAGCGACCTCGCCCCCGACGGACCTCGCCCGACGCTGCTGTACGGCTACGGCGGGTTCGACATCCCGGTGACGCCATCCTTCTCCGCGATGTTCGCG
>JBBJML010000017.1:0-85199 GCA_037720195.1 Nakamurella sp.
ACCGGGCGCGGCGCCGGGACAGTCGTCATCCTGGGTCTGCTGGTCACCAGCGGCGTCTACTACGCGGTCTTCGTCCTGCTGCTGCTGGCCATCTCCGCGTTGGTGTCGGTCGCCGGTCACCGCTCGTGGTCCCGGTTCGGCGGCGCGGTGATGGCGGGTGTGGTCGGTGCCCTGTGGTTCGCGGTCGCACTGCTCCCGGACCTGCTCTACGCGCGGGCCAACGGATCCGACGCCGAGGCCTTCGCCCGCGGTGGGGACGGCCCGCAGCTCTACGGTCTGCGGATCCTGGCCATGCTGATGCCCTCCCCGGACCACCCGGTCCCGGCGCTGGCCGCGCTGCGCAGCTGGTTCGTCGAGCAGTACCCGCCGGACGCGGAATGGCCGACTCTCGGGCTCGTCGCGACGATCGGATTCCTCATCCTGCTGGGCGTCGGCCTCGGCCGGATGATGCGCACGTCGGCGCGACCGGTCCGGCCGGGAACCCGGCTCGAGGCCTTCGGCGCGCTGGCCGGTCTGTCGCTGATCGCCACCCTGCTCGCTACCACCGGCGGCCTGGGCCTGGTGGTCTCGATGATCACCCCTGCGATGCGCGCCTGGAACCGGATGGTGATCGTGATCGCCCTGCTGGCGCTGGCGGGATTCGGGCTGGCGCTCGAGGCATTCGCGGTGCGGCTCCGGCGGCGATCCGCGGACCGCAGAGGTCGGCGAGCCCGCGGGCGGCGCCCGATGCCCGTGCAGCGGATCGTGCTGGTGCTCGCGGTGCTGACACTGCTGGTGGGAGGTGCGGACCAGTCGCTGCCGTCAGCTGTGCAGCAACCCTCGACCGTCGCGTCCTTCGAGAGCGACGAAGCGTTCTTCGCCGCGGTCGAGGCGTCGCTGCCGGCCGGTGCCGCGGTGTTCCAGCTGCCGTTCCGGGCCTACCCGGAAGGCGAGCCGATCGATGGCACGACCGAGAGCGATCAGCTGCGCGGGGTTTTGCACACCCGGGCCCTGCGGTTCTCCGCCGGCGGGATCAAGGGACGGCCGCAGACCGATTGGCCCGCCGAAGTGGTCGCCCTCCCGACAGCAGATTTCCTCACCGACATCGCGGTCGTCGGCTTCAGCGGGGTGATCATCGACCGGCTGGCCGTGCGGGATCGGGGCGCCTCGCTGCTGGCGGAGCTCGAGCCCGTCCTGGGGCCGCCGACGGAGACCAGTGACGACGGTCGGTTCGCGTATCTCCCGCTGGGCGCCTTCGGGTCGCGAACGCTCGCGGACATGACCCCCGAACAGCGGCACGCCCGCGCCCTGCAGATCACCCACGGTGCCGGATGAGCCACTCGATCCCAGAGCCGATCCCGACGCATCACCGCATGTCAGACCCCGGATCGGTGTCGCAGCGGGGGACAGCTGTGTCGTGTCCGGTCCGCGGCGTCCGGCGCCCGGATAGGATCGCCGCATGACGGAGCCGCGCCAGTCCCGGCCTCATGCGCTGTCCGTGGTGATCCCCGTGTACCAGGGCGTTGAAACCCTGCGCGGCGTGATCGGCGAGATCCTGCCGTTCACCGAAGGCTTCACCACCGCGGACGGGCACGAGGCCAGGATCGCCGAGGTCGTACTCGTGTACGACCGCGGTCCTGACGACTCTGCGCAGGTCATGCGCACACTGGCGCAGGAGTTCACGTTCATCAAGAACGTGTGGCTGAGCAGGAACTTCGGCCAGCACCCGACCACGCTGGCCGGGATGGCCTCCACCGGCGGCGACTGGATCGTCACGATGGACGAGGACGGCCAGCACGACCCCGCCGCGATCCCGCGCATGCTGGACGTCGCGATGGCCGAGCAGGCCGACCTGGTCTATGCCCGGCCGACGACGGCGCTGCCGCACTCCTTCACCCGCAACCTCTCGTCCCGCATCGCCAAGCGGATCATCGCGATGTCGGCAGGGTCCAAGACTGCCAGGGAGTTCAACAGCTTCCGGTTGGTGCTCGGCGAGGTCGGACGCAGCGTGGCCGCCTATGCCGGAGCCGGTGCCTACCTCGACGTGGCGATGACGTGGGTGGCCGGTCGCATCACCACCTGCCAGGTGGAACTCCGACCGGACAGTGCCCGACCGTCCGGCTACAACTACCGCTCGCTGTTCTCCCACTTCTGGCGGATGGCCGTCTCCAGTGGGACGAGAGCGCTGCGGATGGTCAGCCTCACCGGGGCCTTCTTCGCCGTCCTGGGCGTCGGACTTGCGGTGTACCTCTTCGTCGCGAAGGTCTTCTTCTCCGTCGACCTGCCCAGCGGTTGGCCGTCGCTGATGGTCGCGCTGCTGCTGTCCAGCGGGGCGATCCTGTTCTCGCTCGGGGTGATCGCGGAGTACATCGGCGTCAGCGTCAACATGGCGATGGGACGTCCGCTGTACCTGATCGTCTCCGACCCGGCGCACGGTCCGCTGGGCCGTCGACCGCGGCCGGTCGGGCCGCCGCCGGTCCCGTGGGACTCCGGTGACACGAACCCCGGTGACACGAACCCCGGTGACACGAACCCCGGTGACACGAACTCCGGTGTCGCGACGTCCGACGTCCAGCCGGACCTGCACAGGATCGGCCGGTGACGGACCGCCCCCTCGACTGCGACGCCGGCACCATCCCGACGATCACCTGGGTGGTCGGGGCCCATGGCCTGCTCGGGACGGCGCTGGTCTGTTGCCTCACCGAGCACGACGACCGGGTGATCACGGTCGACACCCCGTGGTCGGAACCGGAGCGCGCGGTCAAGGTGCTGCGGCAGGCTGCGGAAGCATTGGTGGATCGAGCTGTTGCCGAGAGTGTCCGCTGGCGGTTCGTCTGGTGCGCGGGCGCCGGCGTCACCGGGACCAGCGCCGAGGCACTGCGCCAGGAGGTCGCACTGCTGCAGGTCATCCTGGACGCGCTCGGCGACAGACTCGGGACTCATGGCGTCGATCCGGCGGCCGGCGCCGTGTTCGTGGCGTCCTCCGCCGGTGGGGTCTATGCCGGATCGGTCTCGCCGCCGTTCACCGAGCAGCACGACCTGGCGCCGCAGTCCGACTACGGGCACGCGAAGGTCGCCGCGGAACAATGCGCAGCGAAGTTCGTCGGCCGCACCGGGGTGCCGACGGTGATCGGCCGGATCACCAACCTGTACGGCCCCGGCCAGAACCTGGCCAAGCCGCAGGGGCTCATCTCGCATCTGGCGCTCGCGCACCTGAACCGCACTGCCATCACCATGTGGGCTCCGCTGGACACCATCCGCGACTACCTGTTCGTCGAGGACTGTGCGGACATGATCCGCCTGGCGCTGGACGGCGCGGCCGGCGCGGCAGCGATCGCCGGCAACCCGGTGGTGAAGATCTTCGGCTCCCACCAGGGCACCACCATCGGCGCGCTGATCGGGGAGTTCCGGCGAGTCTTCAAACGGTCGCCGCAGGTCGTGCTCGGCTCCTCCGACGGGGCGAAGGGCCAGGCGAGCGATCTGCGGGTCCGCTCGACGGTGTGGCCTGAGCTGGACGCCCGTCAGCTGACATCGTTGCCGGCCGGCGTTGCCGCCACCGCCGAGCATCTGCTCCGATCGGTGCAGCATGCCGATTGACGGCGCACGGGACAGCGCCCAGGACAGCGCGCCGGCACGAACGGAACCATGGGGGAACGGATTGATGCGGCGCTGGTGGCGGACCACCGATCTGCGGCTGTACGTCGCGGTCAGCGCGCTCACGGCGGTCTGCGTCAGCGTCATGATGCGGCTCTGGCGGGCGAACTGGTCGGCGCCGTTCCACTACTCCTACGACGCCCAGGGGTCGATGGCGCACTTCGTCACGACCATCGAGACCGGGTGGTACGAGAACCAGCCGCGGCTCGGCTTCCCCTACGGCCAGCACTACCACGACTTCCCGTTCTCCGACGATCTGCACCTGGTGTTCGCCAAGGTCCTGGGCTGGGTGACCGGCGGTGACTGGGTGTCGGCGTTCAACCTCTACTACCTGCTGACATTCCTGCTGGTGTCGCTGACCGCACTGTGGTTCCTGCGGGTCTGCGGGCTCAGCGGCGTGATGGCCGTGATCATCGCGGTGCTGTACTCCGTGAGCCCCTATCACTGGGAGCGCAACGAGACGCACCTGTTCCTGTCCGGCTACTACATGATCCCGGCCGCGATGGTGCTGGTGCTGCGGGTGATCCGCGGACAAGCGCTGTGGGGCAACCGGTTCGTCGCCGGCTCCGGGGTGTTCGCGCGGCTGCGCTCGGCACTGACCGGGCGCGGCGCCGGCACCGTGCTGATCCTGGCGCTGCTGATCTACAGCGGCGTCTACTACGCGGTCTTCGTCGTTCTGCTGCTCGGCGTCGCAGCGCTCGTCGCGTTCGCCGGCCACCGCTCGTGGTCGCGCCTGGGCGGCGCCGTCGTCGTCGGGATCGTCAGCGTGGTGTGGTTCGCGATCGCACTGCTGCCGGACATCCTCTACGCCAGGACCTATGGCTCCAACGCGGCTGCCTTCCCCCGGGGGTCCGATGACGCGCAGTACTACGCGCTGCGGATCCTGGCGATGATGCTGCCCGCGACCGACCACCCGATCCCGGAGTTCGCGGAGCTGCGCAACTGGTTCACCGGCCGCTACCCGCCGCAGGCCGAATACCCGACCCTCGGGTTCATCGCGACCGTCGGGTTCATCCTCCTGCTCGGCGTCGGACTCGGCCGGATGATGCGAGCGAGGGGAAGCGCGGTACGGCCGGGGTCCCGCCGGGACACCCTCGGCCAACTGGCCGGCCTCACGATCCTGGCGACGCTGATCGCCACCGCCGGTGGCTTCGGGTTGCTGGTGTCGATGGCCAGTGACGCGATGCGCGGCTGGAACCGGATGTCGATCGTCATCGCGCTGCTGGCCCTGGCCGCGTTCGGGCTCGCGATGGAGAACGTCGCGGTGCGCTGGCGGCGATCGCTGTCCGCGTTGCCGCGACCGAGCGTGCGGCAGATCGCGTTCGTCCTGGCAGGGGTGACGTTGGTTGTCGGGGTGGCCGACCAGTCCCTGGACCGTGTGGTCCCGGACCCGACCATCGCCGCCTCGTTCGCCTCCGACGAACAGTTCTACGCCGGCGTGGAGGCGTCCCTACCGGCCGGTTCCGCGGTGTACCAGCTGCCCTTCCGCGGCTATCCCGAGGGCTGGTACATCAACGGCACGACCGAGAGCGACCAGCTCCGCGCGATCATGCACACGAAGACGCTCAAGTTCTCCGGGGGCGGGATCAAGGGTCGACCGCAGACGGAATGGCCGGCGACGGTGGAGAAACTCCCCACCGCGAACTTCCTGTCCGATCTGGCCACCGTCGGGTTCTCCGGCATCATCGTCGACAGGCTCGCCTTCGAGGACTCAGGGGACAGCTGGATCGCCCGGCTGACCCCCAGCCTGGGGGCCCCGGAACGGATCAGCAACGACGGCCGTTGGGCCTGGTTCCCGATGTCGAACGAGCTGGCAAAGGTTGCGCTGTCGACGTCACCGGAGCAGCGTCACGCGCGATCGCTCGAGATCACCCAGGGCGCGGGCTGAGCTCGCTGGGTCGCTGGGGTCGCAGGTGCTCGCCGGGTGCTCGCCGGGTGCTCGCTGGGTGCTCGCCGGGTGCTCGCCGGGTGCTCGGCCGGCCGCATACCGGGTTGCGCCCTCGCACCGCCTGCGCGCCGAGGGTCAACCGCGCCCACCGTCAGCCGCATGCCGGATGGGCAGCCGCATGCCGGATGGTCACTTTCGAGGAGGAACGGCCCGGTTTCTGACCATCGAGAATGCGGCTGCAGGTGCCCGCGGGGTCCGGTTGCAAGACCGGGTGCCGCGCGCGAATGCACAGGCGGCGTCGGTCCGAGCGCCGGCTGGCAGGATGAGCACTCATGTCTGACGATCAGCACACCCCCCAGACCGACGTCTCCACTTCCGGCGAGAACTACGCGGAGCGGTTGAACCGTCTGCAGAACAAGCGGTGGAAGAAGGTCCTGGACGTCCAACGTCCCTACCGCTGGAACATCCGCCGGATGGATCTGGGTCGGGTGTTGGACGTCGGCTGCGGGAACGGCCGCAACCTGGAGCACCTGCCGGCAGGGTCGGTGGGCGTCGACCACAACCCACACCTGATCGCCGCGGCCCGCGAGCGCGGCTGCCGGGCGTACACCACCGAGGAGTTCTTCGCCGATCCGGAGCTGAGCGCACCCGGCTCGTTCGACGCGATCCTCGCCGCGCACCTCATCGAGCACCTGACGACACCGCAGGCGCGGGAGGTGATGCAGCAGTACGTGCCGCTGGTGCGACCGGGCGGCCGCGTCGTCTTCATCACCCCGCAGGAGCGCGGCTACGCCTCGGATCCGACGCACCTGGTGTTCACCGACCAGCGGGCGCTCACCGAACTCGATCACGACCTGGGACTGAATCCGCTGCGGCAGTACTCCTTCCCGTTGCCCCGGTGGACCGGAAAGCTGTTCATCTACAACGAGTTCAACCACATCGCCCAGGTACCGCCGGCCGCGGGGAGCTGAGCAGTGCCCGGTCGACATGCGGCGGAGCTCGCAGTGGCGCTGGAGCTCGCGGACCTCGCCGATGCCATCAGCCTCGACCGGTTCCTGGCCGCCGATCTTCAGGTGCAGAGCAAGCCTGATCTCACTCCGGTGAGCGATGCCGACCTGGCCGTCGAGCGGGCCATCCGCGAGCGGTTGGCGCAGGCGTACCCCGCCGACAGCGTGCTGGGGGAGGAGTTCGGTGATTCCCGTCCGGACGCGCGCCGGCGCTGGATCGTCGATCCCATCGACGGCACGAAGAACTTCGTCCGCGGCGTGCCGATCTGGGCCACCCTCATCGCCCTCGTCGACGACGGTGAGTTCGTCGTCGGCGTGGTGAGCGCGCCGGCGCTGGCCCGCCGGTGGTGGGCACAGCGTGGCGGCGGCGCGTTCGGCTCCTTCCGGGAGCAGCCGGCGCGGTTACTGCGGGTCTCCGCGGTCTCCGAAGTGCAGGACGCGTCGCTGGCGTACTCCGACCTGCCTGAGTGGGACGAGGCCG
This sequence comes from Nakamurella sp., assembly GCA_037720195.1. Classification (GTDB taxonomy): domain Bacteria; phylum Actinomycetota; class Actinomycetes; order Mycobacteriales; family Nakamurellaceae; genus Nakamurella. The sequence goes on from JBBJML010000017.1 coordinate 7,010, forward strand.
GCCGTGGCGACGGCTTCCGGGACCTGCTGCGGCGGTGCTGGCGCAGCCGCGGCTACGGCGACTTCTACTCCTACCTGCTCGTCGCCGAGGGCGCTGCGGACGTCGCCGCCGAGCCCGAGTTGAGCATCTGGGACCTGGCGGCGCTGGTGCCGATCGTCACCGAGGCGGGGGGCACGTTCACCGACATCGACGGCGGTGTGGCCGACCTCTCGATCGCCAGTGCGCTGGCCACCAACGGCCTGTTGCACGCCGCCACGGTCGGGACACTGTGTCCCGACACCGACCGTTGATCACTGGGAGATAACGGACGCGCCGGTACAGTTGGCTCTCGTGATCCACCTGTCGCACGTCTCCAAGAGCTACAAGACCTCGACCCGCCCCGCTCTCGACGACGTCACGGTCGACATCGACAAGGGTGAGTTCGCCTTCGTCATCGGCCCGTCCGGTTCCGGCAAGTCGACGCTGCTGCGTCTGCTGCTGCGCGAGGAGGGCATCGACCGGGGGGACATCACCGTGGCCGGCAGCGACCTGCGTTCGCTGCGGCGGGCGAAGGTCGCCTCCCATCGTCGCCGGCTGGGATGCGTGTTCCAGGACTTCCGGTTGCTCGGCAACAAGACCGTCGCCCAGAACGTCGGGTTCGCGCTCGAGGTACTGGGCCGTCCCCGGGCGATGATCCGCCGCACCGTTCCCGAGGTACTCGAACTGGTCGGTCTGGAGGGCAAGGCGAACCGGATGCCGAACGAGCTGTCCGGCGGCGAGCAGCAGCGGGTCGCGATCGCCAGAGCGTTCGTCAACCGGCCGCTGCTGCTGCTGGCCGATGAACCCACCGGCAACCTCGACCCCGACACCAGCGCCGACATCATGTTGTTGCTGGAGCGGATCAACCGCACCGGCACCACCGTGCTGATGGCCACCCACGACAACACCATCGTCGATTCGATGCGCCGCCGGGTGATCGAGCTGCAGTTGGGCAAGATCGTCCGCGACGAGGACCGGGGCGTCTACGGCGTCGGCCGCTGACCGGAACCCACCCGATCGCCGACCGAGCACCCGCACCACCGCAACACCGACCAGAGCAGCATCCGCCCCACAGCACCACCGGTTCCCCGCGAACCGGCTGTCCGAGAGGAACACATGCGAGCCGGATTCGTGCTCAGCGAGGCCATGACAGGCCTGCGGCGCAACATCACCATGACGATCGCGATGATCCTCACCACCGCGATCTCGTTGGGGTTGCTCGGCGGCGGTCTGTTGGTGGCGCGGATGACGGGACACGCCCAGGAGCTCTACGGCGACAAGCTGCAGCTCAACATGTACCTGGACGACGCGCTGTCGGCCAAGGACATCAACTGTGCTGCGGGCTGCGCCACCCTGCGTACGGAGATCCAGGAGAACCCCCTCGTCGAATCGGTGGAGTTCCACAGCCAGGCGGACTCTTTCCAGGAGTACCAGGAACTGTTCGCCGGACAGCAGGAGATGCTGCAGATCGTCCGCAAGGATGCGCTGTCCGCCTACCTCCGGGTGCGCGTGAAGGACCCGGCCAACTTCGGCGCTGTGATCGACACCTATTCCAAGTCCCCCGGGGTCAAGTCGGTCAGCGACCAGCGCGATTTCCTCAACCGGGTGTTCACCTTCCTGGACACGATCCGGTCGTTCGCGCTGTGGATCGCCCTGGTCCAGGCGATCGCCGCACTGTTGCTGATCAGCAACATGGTGCAGATCGCCGCCTTCACCAGACGCACTGAGACAGCGATCACGCGCTTGGTCGGTGCGAGCCGATGGAGAACCCAGCTGCCCTTCGTCATCGAGGCGGTGGTGGCAGCGCTCGTCGGTGCGGCCCTGGCTGTGGGCGGGCTCTTCGCCTTCGACGCGTTCTTCCTCAAGAAGTCGCTGGGCGCCGTCTTCGCCAGCGGTGTGCTCCCGCAGCTGACGGGTGAGGACTTCGCGTTCGTCATCCCGATCCTGGTGGGCTCCAGCGTCGTGCTGGCCGCGATCTCCGCCTATGTCACCCTGCGGGCCTACGTCCGCACCTAGCGCCGACAGGCGACTCCCTCGCTCATCGAGCGACCTTCGACGATCGAGCGAGGGAGGAACGACCGAGTCGAGATCCCGTCAGGACTCGACCACCCGTCCCTGGCGTTGATCCAGTGATTCCGCCGCCGATCGAGCAAGCGAGGAACGAGCGCGTCGAGATCCCGTCAGGACCCGCTCGCTGCGAACGCAGTTCCCCGCCGCCGCGCCGACACGATCACCGTCGCGATCCCGAGCAACGCCAGTAGGGCGTACCCGATCTGCAGGGCCGGTACAGGTCGCCACCCGCTGCCGTGCAGCGCCGAGTAGGAACCGCCGGCGACGAGCGCCGACCACGCCGTCGCAGAGGTCTCGGCGAAGGCGATCATGCTGCCGACCGTGCTGGTCGGGGCGCCCGTCGTGAACGGCTCGGAGCTCAGCAGGGGATAGGCCGCGCCCATCCCCGCTCCGGCGAGTACCGCCCCCACGATCACCAGTGCGATCCCTAACCCACTGCCCACGGCCAGGCCACCGATCACCGCGCCGACCCCGGCGAGCACCAGCACCGGACCCACCGTGGCCGGGTCGGGGCGGGTATCGGGTCGAGGTCGCAGCCCGGCCAGCGACCAGGCGAGCAGCCCCCCGGTGACGGCGACGGAGGCCACCAGCACCGAGGATCCCAGCCCTTGCACGATGGTCAGCGCCAGCAACTCGGTGGCGCCGAAGTAGGTGGCGCACAGCAGCGCGAAGGCGATGACCGTCCCGCGCGCAGCTGGCAGCCCGCGCACGAGGTAACCCGCGATCGCGGCGCCTCCGCAGACGACGCCGGCCACCAGCGCGATCGATCCGGCCACGCCGGCGACCGTCGATCCCCAGGCGCCGACCGCCAACGAAGCAGCGACTGCGAGCCCGAAGCCCACGGCCACCCGATGTCCCGACCCGCGCTCCCACGGGACGGTCGAGATGGTCAACCCCATGAGCAGTCGGGCGACGACGACGAGCACTGCGGGCCATCCGACGGCCCATCGCCAGCCGAGCGACTCGGCGATCAGGGCGTTGAGCGGGGGACCGACGACGGAGGGCAGCAGCCAGATCAGCGCGAAGAGACCGAAGACCCGTGGCCGTTCCCGCTCGTCGAACAGTGCGCCGATCGCGCCCATCCCGAACCCACCGAACAGTCCGGCGGCGGTGCCGCGGATGACGGTGCCCAGCAGCACCCACGCCATCGACGGGGCGAACACGGCGGTCAGTGCGCCGACCACGTAGAGCACGGTCGCGCTGAGCAGTAGGCGCTGTGGGCTGACCCGTCGCAGGATCCCCGGAGCGAACGACAGCATCAGCACCGCGGCGACGGAGCCGGCGGCGAGGGTGGCCCCGAACAGCGCGAAGCCGTCCAGATCCGCGGCGATGACGGGGAGGACGGTGCTGTAGGCGATGCCCTGCATCGCGCCGGCGAACTCCGCCAGCAGCAGGGCCGCCAGGAACCCCCCACGGCGTCCGCGCAACACGGAGCGCAGGGTCGGCGTCTCCAGGGGGACCTGCTCAGCGGACACGGCGGAATCCGTGCAGGTCCTCCTGGGCGGCGTTGATCCAGAGGGTCCAGCCGTCGGGGGTGCTCACGCGCAACGTCCGGTTGTAGGCCTCGTCGATGATCACGCCCTCGAACCCGGCGAGCTCGAGCCGCTCGGCGAGCGCGTCCAGATCGCCGCGGTACTCGAACGACAGCTCCGTGCGTGGGTTCTCGCTGGTCGCGTGCAGCGCCACCACTCCACCGCCGTCCGCGTCGAAATCGCGCCAGTTCCCGGATTCGGAGGCGATCCGCGGCTGCAGCCCGAGAGCGCGCAGGAAGACCTCGGCGGCCTGCATGTCGCGCGGGTACCAGACAGGCAGGACGACGAGTTCGCCGTCCACCGCGACCTCTGCAGGAGTCGGTGAGACCGTCGTCATCTCGGCCGGCGGAGTTTCGGCCGGCCCGTCCAGGTGGCGTCGCATGACGTCCTCCACCAGCGCGGACAGCGACAGACCCTGGTCGATCGCCCGGTGTTTGATCGCTCGCACCAGCTCGGCCGGGAGGTAGATGTTGAACTGCGACTTCGGCTCGGCGGCTGTCATGCTAGCAATCTAGCTTGCCGCGGCAGTCGGGTCCACCCTCTCTCGGTGGTCGAGCGACGCAGGATTCGACCCGGTCACGCCTCGCGTCGCAGCTGCTCGACCAGGCCCTCCCACCGCTCCCGGCGCTCCTCCGTCGACTGCTCCCACCACGGTGTCCCGCGCTCGCCGAGCGCGACCTTGGTCCGCTGCACCCGGGCTCTGGCAGCCTTCTCGGCCGCGGCGTCCTCGGCCTTCAGCGCGACGCCGACCGCCCGGCGCGCGCTCATCAGCTCGTGCCGGAGCACGTCATCGACATCCGTGGGCAGTTCGGGGTCGGTCGCGCGCCACCGTCGGCCCCTGATGATCACGAAGCGACCGTCCGACGTGTGCTCCTGCTCGTCCGACATGGCCTCTCGATGCCCAGCCGGTGGTCGAGCGACGCAGGAGATGAGAGCCCGCTCGTCGTGGCCGGCGCAGTCACCGAAAACTTCGATGATCGAGCGACGAAGGAGTCGAGATCCCGCCGGCGATCCTTGGGTGTCCTCGCGCGCTCGATCGGCGTTGCGGACGGACGGTAACCTTGACCGGTCATGGCCAAGAACACTGCAGTCCCCGTCCCCACCGGGAAGAAGCCCGGCAAGAAGCCGGCGATCCCGCCTACCGGCAAGTCGCTGATCGCCTCCAACAAGAAGGCTCGGCACGACTACGAGATCATGGACGTCTACGAGGCGGGAATCTCCCTGACGGGCACCGAGGTCAAGTCGCTGCGTGCCGGTCGCGCCTCGCTGATCGACGGCTACGCCACCATCTCGGAAGACGAGGTGTGGCTGCGCGGGGTGCACATCGCCGAGTACGCCGAAGGGTCCTGGACGAACCACGTTCCGCGCCGTGCCCGCAAGCTGCTGCTGCACCGTCTGGAGATCACCAAACTCGCCAACAAGCTGCGCGAGGCCAGCGGCGGTATCGCCCTGATCCCGCTGCAGCTCTACTTCCTCGACGGCAAGGTGAAGGTCCAGATCGCACTGGCCCGCGGCAAGAAGGAGTACGACAAGCGGCACACTCTCGCCGCCCGGGACGCCGACCGCGAGCTCGAGCGCTACTCCGGACGCCGTGCCAAGGGGATGGCCATCCGCTCCGAGTGAGCCCGTCGGACAACCACTGACGGATCGACTCCGTCTTCACGGTATGAGACGTGCGGCGATGTCCGGGTTGGCCGTGCTGGTGAGTGCGTTGCTGGTGTCCGGCTGCGCGTCGACCGCGCCGACAGCGGCTGACGTTCCAGCGTCGCCGACTGTCTCGCTGCGCGCGACTTCTGCCTCTCCCGGATCCGTGTCGGGTTCGAACGCGGTCGCTACTCCTGCGACCGTGATGCCCTGCGACCTGGTTGCCGACGGGTCGGCCGGAGTGCCGACAGCGCGGTCGAAGCCGCTCATCACGATCCGGTCGTTCTCCACCTGGGACCAGGTCCCGGCACCGGTCGTGGTGCTGTACACAGACGGAACCGTGGCCGTCGCCGCCAAGCAGCGGCGCGCCGCATCCGAGATGCTGCTGCCTTTCGTCGGCGGGAAGTTCAGCCCGTGTGCCATCGATCGACTCGAGCTCCAGTTCGAGTCGTTCGAGCGATCCGAGGTGGGTGATCCCCTGGTGGCTGACGCGGGTCAGGCGCTGATCGAGAGACTCGACGACACCGGAGAGCGCACGTGGGCCCTGCACGTGAACGGGTTCGGAACCACTCAGTACGACCGCAATCTTCCGATCGAGCAACAACGGACGCGCACACGCGTCCTCCGATGGTTCACTGCGCTCACCCAGGTACGTCACGGCGTGCCGTTGGGGCTGGACCGGATCGCCGTGACGGGGAACATCGGCCTGAACTCAGGCCTGGGGGAGGATCCTGCCCCGGTGGTGTGGCCACAGGGCGCTGCTCTCACGGAGAACTGCACAATTCTTACCGGCGGCGCGGCCCGGGATGCGCGGTCCGCCGTCCAGGAATCTGCTGTCAAAACCGGTCAGGCGAGCAAAGCCCGCAGATTCTTCACCGCGTGGTTCCGGTTCCCGACCCACAAGAGCAGGCTCTATGTGATGGTCTTCCCACCCGCGGTCGCCTGCCTGCCGCTGGACATTCCGTGAGGCAGCTGCGGTCTGGAGCGCGGTGGGTGCCTGTGCTGATGGCAATGGTCGTGATGACGGGCTGCACCTCCGCGCCTCAGGCCGCGCGCGATCCTGAGGTCGCCGCTGCGCCCAGCTCGGTGCAGTCCGTGACGTCGAGCAGCTCCGGGGCCGAATCCACGACCTCGGTGGCAGCGACCTGCGACCCCGTTGCCCAGGGCTCTGCCGGCGTGCCGACAGCGGCCGACGAACCACTGCTCATCGTGCGGTATTCGTCCTACTGGGGATACTCGCGGCGGTACGCCCCGGCCCTGGTGATCTACCGCAGCGGTGCGGTCGCGGTGGCCCGGTTCGGCGGCAACGACGGCACAGACGCCCGATCCGGAGACGGTTCGCCGTCACCGTTCCGGTCGTATCTCGGCGGACGGTTCTCCCCGTGTGCCGTCGACCGGTTGGTGGCGGAGTTCGAGGTCCTGGACGACGCGGACCTCGGCGAGACAGGTGTGGCTGACTGCACCGAGATCGAGGTGCAGCGATTCGATCCGAGCACGCGGAGCCTGGCGGGTGAGATCTACCTGGACGGGTTCGGGTGCGAGGAAAGGCTGCGCAAGCGTTTGCCGCATGGTGCGACGGAAGAGCAGCGCGCCCAGCGGGCAGCGCGCGATCAGCTCGTCGACTGGGTTGATCGAGCAGGCCGGTTGCAAGGCGGTCGGGGCCTGCCGATGAACGACGTGCTGGTGGTCAACAGTGGTCACTGGTATCCCGATCCCGTGCGGAACACCACGCTGACCACCTGGACGACCCAGGCGCTGGATCCTCAACAGGGCTGCCTGTGCCTGAGCGGGTCGGCCGCAACAGAAGCACTCGCGCTGGTCAGGACCGCGATCACGGCCAACCCCGGCGTGAGCTACGACTCCTACGTCTACACGGCCGCCTGGCTGGTCGGCGGCCAGCAGCGAAGGTTCGCTGTCATGATCGCCCCGCCCGCCGTGCCCTGAGACCGGAGCCGATGAGTGCAGGTGGGGGGCGTGCGTCGCAACTCGGCGGACGTTGTCGGGATCGGTGGGTAGAGTGGTGACGTTGTGTGAAGCAGTGCCCCAGTACCCCCTCGGGGGCGATTGGTCTCGACAGCGGCTGTCGAGTGAGGAGAAGCGGGCCGAGGAAGGCAACGATGATCTCGTTAACCATCCGTTGCAAAAAAATCAAGCGCCGACAACAGTCAGCGCGAGTTCGCCCTCGCCGCCTGAGCGAGTAGCGACTCCGTCAGCCCGGGAGCTCCTCCGTCCCGGATGCTGGCGCCGACAAGGAGGATCACTGCTCCAGCCGGTCACGGACTGAAGTAGGACATCAAACAGTGACTGGGCCTGTCACACCAGCTTGTTCGCGCGACTGGTGGGGTCGAGTAGAGACCTAGCGGACTGCGCCCGGAGAAGGACTCACAACACACCGTTGGACGCGGGTTCGATTCCCGCCGCCTCCACGGACGGAAGAGCAGGGCCCCAGCAGAACCGGGGTCCTGCTTTTTTCGTTTGAGGACACAGAGTGGCCAGGACACGCGCGGCGAGAGGGCTGGGTCTACTGCCCAGCTAGGACGTCACCTGCAGGAGGTAGACCCGGAAGGTGCCGGCCCCGGAACTGCAACCCGCGGGGAGCGGGTCGAACGAGCCACCGGTCACGTCGAGCGTCTGTCCGGTCCGGACGACCTCGTACCCGTTCCTGAGCACGCGGACCACTCCGGATTGCTCCAGGACGGCCGAGCTTCCCGGGGGCCAGAAAGCCACCGGCCCGTCCGGGCCCAAGTGCAGACACCCGTCCGAACCCCGCGTCAGAACGCCGACGGCCCGCGCCTCCGGCATCACCTCCCCGGGGAGGAGCCCCGTGAAGGTGGGGAGGGCGAAGCCGGGTCGCGTTGTGGTGGGTCGGGTTGTGGAGGGTGTGACCGAGGTGGGTGTGGCTGAGGCCGAGGGGATGGTGCTGGTTTTCCCGGTGCGCGCCGGGAGGGTGATGGATGCACCGCCTCCGTGGATCACCAGTGGCACGTCCGAGGTCACGCCCGGCGGTGGGCGGACGATCATCGTGTACGGGCGGATGTCCCGGGTGCAATCCCGCGGGTAGCTGAACGTGCCGGAGTCCGATGGCCGTCCCGACGGCACGGAAGCGAGCGGTCCGTTCTGGGTGTCGACGATGGCCAGACTGATCTCCTGCGGGCCGACGAGCGTCACCTGCTGGATCACGAGCGGGCACGACCCGCTCCCGAAGGTCGTCATCACGAGACGGTTGGAAGTGCGCAGCCACGCGGCGGAGACGGTCGACGGGGTGATCGCGTCTCCGGTCCAGTCGGTGATGATCGGGGTCGCGACCTCGCCAGGATCTGCGAAGCCACTTGTCAGGGATTCCACCACTCCGGTTTCCGGAGCCGGCTCGGAGGTAACAACGGGCGAGGTGCTTGTCATGTCGGAGCTCGTGGTCCGGGTACTGGACGGATTGTCCAGTGGCTTGATGAACGGCACGAACGTGATCAGCTCGCCGAACGGTGCCAGCTGTTCCGCGAGCGTCGGGGTGATGATCCGGGTGTAGCCGATCAAGGTGTCCGAGTCGGGCGCGAGTGGCAGGGATGCACTGGTGACGTTCGTCGGTCCTGGATACAGCTGGTCCTGATGGGACCTGAGAATCGAGCCGGCCGCGCTGGTTGCGTCCCCGAGCTGCTTCTGCGAATGCCTTGCGCGGTAGACACACACGGGCGCCCCGTAGATCTTCTCGAGCTGTTTCCGGGTCGCGACGAGATCTTGGCTCACGGTCCCGACAGCGATGACGTTGTAGTCCTTGCCCTCGGGTGAGGTGCCGCGAGTGAGGTACCCGTCGGGGTGCTGGTTCAGCAACGTGTTCAGCGCGGCGGCGTCGCCGTCCCGCAGCCGCCAGCCGCCAGTCGGGGTCGGGCAGGGCGTCGTCATGGACCGATCCTCGGGTCGCTGCAACACGAAGGCAGTCTCGACCTTGCTGACGGCGATGCTGCCGTCCGCACGGTAGATGCCCGTCACCTGGACCGATCTCGTGTGGTCCGCCTTGAGCGTGAGACTGCCGCTGGGCTTCAGAGTGGCAATCTTGATCCCTCCCGACTCCGCACATCCGGATCCCGGTCGAGCGTCGGAGTCGGCCGGACCGGGGGACTGGGAGGTGGCGGGACCGATCAACATGCTGCACAGCTCGAGTGAATCGTCCCCGGCGGAGGCGATGCCGCCGAGACCCTCGGCGACGACCTGGTCTCCCGGATGCACCACGGATCCCTCGAGTGCGGTGACGACGGGAGGGGGCGGAGGTGTGACCGGCGGAACCGTTGCCCGACGGGACGTTCCTGCCACGACCAGCCCCGTCACACCGGCCAGCAGCACGACTGCGGCAGCTGCGAACCACACCGCGGACCGCTGACGATGAGGCGTGACCGAGCCCCGGCGACGCGAACGATCCGTCCCGGAAGTCACAGCGGCGATGATCCTGTCGACCGATGTGGACTGTTCGTGATCGCGCATCGTTGCAGCGATCTCGACGCCCAGCTGGTCGCCGGCTCCGGTCGAGGACTTATCGTCGGTCATCGTGGCTCCGGGTCATTGGGCGGTGCTGGAGAGGCGCTCGAGCAGGGTGGCGAGGGCGCGGCTGGCGAGACTGCGAACGGTGCCGGCGGGGCAGTCGAGGTCCGTCGCGATCTGCATGTCGGTGGCCCCCTGGTAGTAGCACAGGACCAGGACGGTGCGCTGCCGGACGGAGAGCTGCCCGATCGCCTCCCACAGTTCGTCACGATGCTGTTGTCGAAACCGGCGCTTCGATCCGGGAGATCCGGGGTCTCGTCCAGCGGGTCGGTGCGCTTGTCGAGGCCGTGGTCTCGTCGATGCGCGTCGATCAGGGTCCGCACCATCACTCTGCGGGTGTCGGCCTCGATGTCGTCGATCCGCGTGTTCTTGCGGCGCCGGCTGGACAGGATGCGGGTGACGGCCTCCTGCAGCAGATCCTGCGCCTCCGTGGGGCTGTGGGTGAGTTGGTGCCCGAATGCGGTCAAGGCGGTGCCACGACTGAGCAACATGGCCACCACCTGATCGATCACGATGCAGACCCCCTCATCGGCCAAGGATGCAGTATCCGTCCGATCTGTTGCATCGGGTCGCCGGCGGGGCCTGCACTGGCGAATCCCGACGGATGCGTCGACAGGAATCGACTCTGTCGTTCGGGGGAGAGCGGGCAACTGCTCGCCAGCGACAGAACCGCCTACCGTGAACGACAGGCAGCTGTGGGCAGGTACTGGAGTCCCGCGGCACTCGACCGTCAGGAGACGGGAGCATGAGCACCTGGTTCATCACCGGCTGTTCGACCGGGCTCGGCCGCGCCTTCGCGCTTCAGGCGCTGCGGCGCGGTCACCAGGTCGGTGTCACGGCGCGCGACGTGAACTCGGTGCAGGACATCGCCGACGCCCACCCGGGCAGTGCGTTGCCACTGAGCCTGGACGTCACCGACGGGGGACAGATCGCCGTGGCGGTCTCCGCCGCAACGGAGCGTTTCGGCTCCATCGACGTCCTGGTCAACAACGCCGGGTACGGGTATCGGGCTGCGGTGGAAGAAGGCGAGGACGGTGCCGTACGGCAGCTGTTCGACACCCACGTCTTCGGCACCGTCAGCATGGTGAAGGCCGTGCTGCCCGGCATGCGGGCGCGACGCTCGGGGACGATCGTCAACCTCTCGTCCATCGGCGCGCGACTCTGCCCGGAAGGCTCCGGCTACTACGCCGCAGCCAAGGCCGCGGTCGAGGCGCTCACGCTCTCGCTGCGGAAAGAGGTTGCGCCGCTGGGGATCACGGCCATGACGGTCGAACCAGGGGCGTTCCGTACAGACTTCGCAGGCCGGTCCCTCACGCAAGCCACGACGCCCATCGCCGACTATGCCGACACCGCCGGCAAGCGCCGCAAGGAGCACGACACCGCGCACGGCAACCAGCCGGGTGATCCGAGCAGCGCCGCTGTCGCCCTGGTCGACGTCGTCGAATCCGGATCGGCGCCCTACCTGCTGATGCTGGGCAACGATGCCCCCGACAACGTCTGCACCGCGCTGGATTCTCTCCGCGACGATCTCGACACCTGGGAAACCGTCAGCCGTGGCACCGATTTCGCCTGACATGACCCTTCGCACCCTACGCACCGGCGACCTGCCGCAACTCCTGCGCTTCGAGCGCTCCTACATGCAGACGGTCGAACCGGACAGCCTCGCAGCCTGGACCGCCGCCATCGACCGGAACCTGCAGTTCTGGATCGACTGCCTGCCCACGAGTGTGGCCAGCACCGATCAGGACGGCGCCGTGACAGGAATGGCGCTGTGGCAGCTGCAACCGCTGCTGGCCACGCTGGTCTCGATCCATGTGGTTCCCGACCGGCAGCGGCAGGGTCTGGGTGCCAAACTGCTCAGAGCTTTCCTCGCCGCGGCCGAGACCGGTGGGATGAAGCGCGCCGCGCTCGGCGTGCACGAGGCGAATCCGGGTGCAGAGCGCCTGTACCTGCAGCACGGCTTCCTACCCGTGGGCCAGGACGGCTCCTACCGGCTGTACGAGAAACACCTGCAGGAAGGAGGGTCACGACATGGTCCAGTCGATCGAACTGCTCGCTGACGAGTCGATCGACGACTGGATCTGGACGCAGTGGCGCGCGCTGGAGCACGCCGGCCTGCCGAGTCAGGTCAAGCACGGGTCGCTGACGAACTGGCCGCACGTGACGCTCGCCGTCGCCGATGTCATCCCCACCGCAGTGGACGACGCGGTGAGCGCTCAGGTCGCGCAGGCTCTGCCGATGCGGATGCAGGTGGGTGGAGTGATCTGGTTCCCGGGCCGCCGGCACGTGGTGGCCCGGGCGGTGATCGCGAGCGATGCGTTGCTGGGTTTGCACAGCGGCGTCTTCCGGTGCTTGGCGGGATTGGAGGGGCAGGGCGCCCGGATGGCGCCCGGCGCATGGACGCCACACCTCACGCTGGCTCGCGGGGTGCGCACCGAGCAGCTGCCCCAGGCGATCACCGCACTCGCCGAGACGGAGGACATCGCGGCGGAGCGCACGGGCACGTTCACCGCATGTCGGCGCTGGGACAGCAACGCCAGGATCACCTGGGAGCTGTAGGCCGCACCAGGACTTCCGTCGGCCGGCCCGCACCGACGCTTCTCCCCGATCAGGAGTGCGCACCGACGAGTCCCCGCAGCCGGAACGCGAGCAGCCCCGCCGCCAGGTACAGGCAGCCCTGGAACTGGAGCGCGATCGTCAACCCCACGCCGGTGCCGACCAGGCCGGCGATCAGCATCCCCAGGGCCTGGAACCCGCCGGACACGGCGAAGAACGCGCTCAGCACCCGGCCCGTGGCATGTTCGGGTGCGGACCGCTGCAGCACCGTCAACAGTCCCGTGAGGCCGGCGATCGCCGGCGCGCCCACGGCGATGAACAACCCGACGTAGACACCGAAGGCCGTCGTCACCGCAGGGGCGTTCCAGGTGAGGAGCGACAGCACCCCGAAGATCAGCAATGCGTGACCCACCAGGCGTTCTGCCGGTATCCGGCGCACCACCCGCCCGAGCAGGACCCCACCCACGATGGCGCCGATCGCCTGTACCCCCCGCAGCACACCGACATCCGCAGCATCGCCTCCGAGGTCCCGGACGACGAAGAACACGAACAACACCACGAAACAACCCTGGGCCAGGCCCATCAGTCCGGTCACGACCAGGCTGCGTCGCAACACCCGGGAGCGCGCCACGATCCTCAGACCCTCTGCCCAGTCGCGCACGAGGGAGGTCGGCGGCAGTGCGGTCGGAGCTCCGGTGCGCGAACGCCAGCCGGTGACCAGCAGCGCCGCTGCTCCGAGAAACGTTGCGGCATCACCGATCAGCACTCCGGGCAGCCCGGTCAGCCCTAGCAGCAGTCCGCCGATCGGCCCACCGATCAACCGCGCCGCGCTCGAGAGCACTCCGAAGAGCTGGTTGACGCTGGGCAGGTCGTCGGACGTCACGAGGCGTGCAGCGGTCGTCGATCGCGCTGGTTCCACGACGGTGCCGAGCACCGACTCGACGAGCACCACCAGGTAGACGATCCAGAGCTGCTCCGCGGACCGGACCAGCAGCAGAGGCAGCAGCATGACTGCCTGGGCGACCACGACGGACGTCATCAGACGCCACGGGTGCCAACGATCGACGAGTGCGCCGGCGAGCGGTCCGAGCACCACTGTCGGCACCAGTTCCAGGACGAACACGGTGGCGGTCACCAGCGTCGATCCGGTCAGCTGCAGCACGAAGACCGGCAGCGCGATGAACAACATCCAGTCGCCGACCTCCGACAGCAGCCCGGCGATTCCCAGCCGTGCGACCCCGGGCCGAGTGAGCACCCCCGGTCGGCTCACCGTTCGGAGGTCAGGTCGGGGTGCAGGAACGCCCTGAGGGTGAGGTGCGCGACCTCGCTGCCGGCAGGTCCGTCCGTCCGGACGGGAACCACGAACGGCCGGAGCAGAGCATCGATCGCGGCGACGAGGGCGGTGAGCTCCCCAGCGGTCACACGCACGGCATAGCTGTTGCTCGCTGCGGCGTTGACCCACGACGCCGGGAGATCCGCTTCCCGGGACAGGTAACGCCGATGCAGGTGGTCCTCGTGCTCCGTGCTGAGCCCTTCGATCACCCGGCGCGCGACCGCGGCGGCCGGTCCGGACTCGCCGCCGAACTCGAAGCCGACAGCGGCGGCTTGCCACAGGCGGGTGCGGGCGTCCGTTCCCGCCGGCGGTGGCGCGCGTTCGACCAGCCCGACGGCGGCCAACGCGCGCAGATGCCACGAACAGTTGGAGGCGGATTCGCCCACGACGTCCGAGCACTGACTGGCGGTCCGTGGACCGGCCGCCAGCAGATGACTCAACAGGGCGAACCGGGCCGGCACGGCCAGCGCCGCCAGCGCCGCCGTACCGACGACGGCCCGGGGAGGGGGTGGTGCAGTGGTCATGACGACGTCGTGTCTGAAGGGATGCCTTCACGATCGCCCCGACTGTGCAGGATTGTCAAGTCCCTGCTTCACAATTGGGCGATGACCCGCATCCCTGGGAGGACACCGTCAGGTGGCCGCGGCATCCTGCCCTAGGCTCGACGGCGAAGACAGACGGTCCAGAAAACGGCCGCTGGCAGCTGGAACGAGCGGGAGTGCGTGCGCGTGGAGTTGAACCCAGCAGAGCTGTCGGCAGAGCTGATGGCCAGATCGCGGGATGTGCAGAATGCGGACGACCGGGTGCAGGCAGCGGCGACCACCCTGGTCGACCTGGGTCTGGCCGACGCCGTGAGCATCACCGAACGAGTCGACGCCACGCAGTTCCGCACCAGGGCTGCGACCGACGAACGCGCCGCGGCGGCGGACGCGTCCCAGTTCGAGATACGCGAAGGCCCGTACATCGATGAAGTGTTCCAGCAGGGCATCCTGGCCGCCAACGACCTGCGCGACGATCCGCGCTGGCCGCGCTGGGGTCCGCTGGTCGCCGAGATCGGGCTGCGGGCCCTGATCAGCGTGCAGCTGTACGCCAGCGGCACCACCCTCGGGGCGCTGAACCTGTTCAGCACCGACCCGCAGAACTTCTCCAGTGGCGACGTGGAGAAGGCCAGGGCCGTCGCCACGATCGTCTCGATCGAGCTGGCTCGCTCCCGACACGACGCGCATCTGCGGAAGGCGGTCGACGCGCGGCATCGGGTCGGTCAGGCGCAGGGGATCCTCATGCACCAGTTCAGGTTCGGCAGCGACGAGGCCTGGGCTCTGCTGCTGCGGCTCTCGCAGCAGAGCAACACGAAGTTGTTCGTGATCGCCGACGGGATCATCGCGGCAGGCGAGCTGCCCAGGAAACTGGCCGCACCCCAGGAGTGAGCTGAGGGGCGGCCCCCGCCGCATCTTGTTCGACGACGGGGGCCTGCACGCTCGGCGGTCCGCGGCTCGCGAGCGTGTGTCCTCATGATGCTCCGCACAGCCGTGCGCCGCGGTGGATCCACCGAGGACGATCCCGCGTCCTGGGACATGCTGTCAGGACAATCGTGGTCCGCTCGTCGACCTGCGGATGCCGTGGTATCCGGAGGGAATCGACGCGCGCTCCGGACGATCGACGGACGTGGAGCGGGCACGCAGTGCTGGTCGACTGACCGGAACACGCACGACCCCTGCGTCCGGCCCCAGGGTCAACTCTGTTCGAGCACCTGCACGAGGCGTTGCATCGTGGACAGCGCCGCGCGCAGCTCGTCCGCCCCGACGGCGTCACCGATCCCGGCCGCCCACGGATGTTGCCGGATCGAGATGCGACGGACGGCCCAGTACCCGGATTCCGTGCAGGCCAGGAGTTTTGCTCGGCGGTGAGCCGGGTTGTCGCGATACTCGGCCAGCCCACGATCGACCAGCGTATCGGCGGTCCGTTGGACACCCTGGCGAGTCATGCCCATCCGTCTGCCGACGTCGGCGACGCTCCGCGGCTCGTCCAGAACACCGCCGAGTACCTGCCACCAGGCCGCGGTGATTCCGCCGGCGGACGCCAGCTCCTGGGCCGCCTCCAGCAATCGGCCGTTGAGTCGGAAGGTCGCGAGAATGACGTCGGTGAGTGCTCGGCCGGCCACGGTCTCCTGCGTCGGCTCGGGCCATCGGTCACGGGAAGGAACGGTCTGCATGTCGGTCGATGGGGGAGTCGCACTCATGTGTGTGCCCCCATCAGCACCGGGTAGCTGTCCGCGTCCTCGCGGTGGAAGACACCCTCGTACGCCTCGCCGATCTCCGGGGCCATCAGACCCAGGTGTTCCAGCACCGCCCGCGAGAACTGTACGGGCGAGCAGGGACCCGCGGTGATGATGCCGCCTCCGACGACCGCGCGTGCTTCGACATAGTGCGCGCCGCCCGCGTACCCGGTGGCGGCCAACGCATCTCGGTCGGCACTGGTGTGGGGGCGGTCGTCCAACAGTCCGGCGGCGGCCAGGCCGAAGGTGGCTCCGCAGATCGCGGCGACCGGTACGCCGGCGACCACGAATGCACGGGCTGCGCTCAGGAATGCCGGGACGGATGGATCACCCTCGTGCTCCCAGGCCGTGCTGCCCGGCAGGATCAGCAGGTCGCTGTCGGCTGGGTCGAGTTGTTCGACGGCCAGATCGGGCAGGATCCGGATGCCGCCCATGGTGATGATCGGATCCACGGTGAGCGCCACCGTCTGCACCCGGAACGGAACTCCGGTGAAGCGACCGGTGCGCAGTTCGGTCGTCAGATGGCCGACTTCCCAGTCGGCGTGTCCATCGGTGAGAGCGACGAGCGCGGTGCGGGTCTGCTGGAGATGGGTCATGACAACATAGTGTCGACATGACAGTGGGTGGTCCAGAATCGCACGGTTCGTCGTGCGATGGCGAGGAGCAGATCCCGATCTCGGGAGCGAAGCTGGTGGGGTACCGCGGGTGCAGCGTGGTCAGGGACCGTCTCAGGCGTGTCACCGGCATTCCCCGTGATGTCTCGTTCCGCCCGCTGCTGGGCACTGGGCGGTCATGACGCATCGTGACCGGACTCGCAGCACGCCCGCCCGCTCCCGCCGCGCGGATCGCGTACTCGCCCTGGTGCAGGCCGGCGGTCAGGGCAGTCGGATGGACGTGCTGACCCGAGAGCGGGCCAAGCCTGCGCTGCCGTTCGCCGGTGGGTTCCACCTGATCGACTTCGCGCTCTCCAGCCTGGCCGCAGCCGAGATCGCTGACGTTTGGGTCGGGGTGCAGTACCAGGCCGGTTCGCTCGACCCGTACCTGGCCGGTGGGCGGCCCTGGGATCTGGATCGCACTCGCGGCGGTTTTCGGCGAGTGGTGCCGGAACAGGGCGCTGGATCTCGGGCCGAGACCGGCTTCTCCCGCGGCAATGCGGACAACCTCTTGCGGCTGGCCGACCAGATCGAGCAGTTCGGTCCCGACCAACTGGTGGTGATGAGCGCCGACCACGTCTTCTCCGCCGACCTGTCGGCCGTCCTGGACCTACACCGGGAGCGCGGTGCCGAGTGCACCCTGGTGACTGCGCAGGTGTCCAAGCGTGAGGCATCGCAGAACGCTGTGGTGACCGTGAACAACCGGGGTCGCGTCACCGGCTTCGACTACAAGCCTGCCAAGCCGCAGGGCACCACCGTGGCCACCGAGATCTTCGTCTACGACACAGCAGTGCTGCTGCAGGTGCTCGGGGAGCTGCGCGTCTGGTTGAGCGCGGCAGCCGCCGGCGACGAGGACGGTGCCGACTCCGAAGCCGATTCCGGACTGGGGGACTTCGGTGAGCACCTGTTGCCGGCATTCGTGCGACGCGGCAAGGTGTTCGCCCTCGACATCGGCGGGTACTGGCAGGACGTCGGCAGGCCGGAAGCCTACCTGGCTGCCCACCGCGATCTGATCGCCGGCCGGATCGATGTCTTCGACCGTCCGGACCGGCCGGTCCTCACCAGCGCACCGCACAGGCTGCCGGCCCGCATCACGGCGGGGGCGACCGTGGTGGACACCCAGATCGGTGCCGGCTGCCGGATCTCCGGCGAGGTCACGAACAGCGTCCTCGGATCGGACGTGATCGTGCACCGCGGTGCGACCGTACGCAATGCGGTGTTGTTCGACGGGGTCGAGGTGCACCCCGGTGCAAGCGTCGACACCGCGATCCTCGACGAGCGCGTGCAGGTACTCGGCCGCGCGAGTGTCGGAGGTCCCAGTGGACGCCGGACCCCGCGCGACGACGAGATCGTCCTCATCGGTCGGGACAGCATCGTCGGTCGAGGGGTCGCCATCGGCGCCGGTGCCCGACTGGAACCGGGCACCACCGCCTGACCACGCTCCGGGCCGGCAGCTTGTCAGGCGACGGGCGTCACCCGCAGGTCGTCGAACGACGTCGTCACCGCGACGCTCGCACCGGAGGAGCGGTAGCTGCCCACGCCCACCCAGCCTGCTGCCTGCAGGCCTGCGGTCCCGTCGATGGCGGTGACCTGGGCGGCAGCCGGTTCCGTGCCGCCGCGCGGCCACGCCTTCGCGCTGAGCACGGTGGTACCACCGGCACCGGGGGTGGCTCGGACCGAGAGTTGGTACCAGGCACCGGGTGTCATCGTGGTGCCCGGCACGTTGGCGACCTTCAGCGTGGTGTCCGTCGAACCGACCCGACGGACCAACGAGATCCGCGGCACTCCCGTCGGCTCGATGTTCAGCGTCGCACGGTAACTGCCCGACGCCGCTCCACGGACCACCACCGTGCTGTACAGGCGTGACTCGGAGGCCGGGCGATCCCAGCTGATCGCGACCCGCAGCTCTGCCGACCTCGTCTGCACGGCAGGCAGGGTGGCGTCGGCGCCCTGCCCGGCCGGGGTGGTCTGACGGCCGACGCCTGCGGTGACGGAGAACCGGTCGGGTGAGCCGATGGCGTTCCAGCTGCCACCCGTCGTCGCGGTTCCCCAGGCGCGGGACACGGTGCGGGAGAAAGTGTCTGCGGCGATGTCCGTCACGGGGGGTGGGGTGGCGGCGACGGTGACGGTGCGGGTGGCGGTGTCGGTGGCGCCCTGGTTGTCGGTGACGGTGAGGGTGATGGGGTAGCTGCCGTCGGCGGTGTAGGTGTGGTTGGTGTTCTGGCCGGTGGCGGTGGTGCCGTCGCCGAAGTTCCAGGCCCAGCCGGTGATGGTGCCGTCAGGGTCGGTGGAGTCGGCTGCGGTGAGGGTGACGGCGCGTTCGGTGATGGTGGGGGTGCGGATCACTGCGGTGGGTGCTTGGTTGACGGGGGGTGGGGTGGCGGCGACGGTGACGGTGCGGGTGGCGGTGTCGGTGGCGCCCTGGTTGTCGGTGACGGTGAGGGTGATGGGGTAGCTGCCGTCGGCGGTGTAGGTGTGGTTGGTGTTCTGGCCGGTGGCGGTGGTGCCGTCGCCGAAGTTCCAGGCCCAGCCGGTGATGGTGCCGTCAGGGTCGGTGGAGTCGGCTGCGGTGAGGGTGACGGCGCGTTCGGTGATGGTGGGGGTGCGGATCACTGCGGTGGGTGCTTGGTTGACGGGGGGTGGGGTGGCGGCGACGGTGACGGTGCGGGTGGCGGTGTCGGTGGCGCCCTGGTTGTCGGTGACGGTGAGGGTGATGGGGTAGCTGCCGTCGGCGGTGTAGGTGTGGTTGGTGTTCTGGCCGGTGGCGGTGGTGCCGTCGCCGAAGTTCCAGGCCCAGCCGGTGATGGTGCCGTCAGGGTCGGTGGAGTCGGCTGCGGTGAGGGTGACGGCGCGTTCGGTGATGGTGGGGGTGCGGATCACTGCGGTGGGTGCTTGGTTGACGGGGGGTGGGGTGGCGGCGACGGTGACGGTGCGGGTGGCGGTGTCGGTGGCGCCCTGGTTGTCGGTGACGGTGAGGGTGATGGGGTAGCTGCCGTCGGCGGTGTAGGTGTGGTTGGTGTTCTGGCCGGTGGCGGTGGTGCCGTCGCCGAAGTTCCAGGCCCAGCCGGTGATGGTGCCGTCAGGGTCGGTGGAGTCGGCTGCGGTGAGGGTGACGGCGCGTTCGGTGATGGTGGGGGTGCGGATCACTGCGGTGGGTCGTTGGTTGACCGGTGGTGGGGTACCGGTCGCGGCCGCGAGGAATCGATCCATCGAGACGGTGATCGGTGCGGTGGCGCTGCTGGAGACGTAGGTTTCGAGACCGACCGCGCCCGGACCCTGCAGGGCTGCCGTGCTGTCTGTACCCGTCACCGTCCACCCGGTCGGCTCAGCGGTGGTCGACGGCCACGCCTTTGCGCGCAGGGCAGTCGGGGCACTCCCGGTGAGTTCCAGCTGCACGTTGACCGGCGCGCCGGCCGACACGGTGCCGACCGGCCGTTCCGGTGAGAGCGCCGTCTCGACCCCGCCGATCACCTTGATGAGGCCGATCGTCACGGTGCCACCGGCCACGAAGCGGAGTTTGGCCCGGTACTGACCGCTGCTCACCGATCGTCCCTGCAGGCTGAAGTACACGCCGGAGCCCGTGGGCGCAGGGGTGACGGCGACGTCCGTGCTGACGAGCACGTCCCGCAGCGACACCTCGTCGAGCTGGGCCCGCCGGGAGCCACCGGTCGGCACGCTGAATCGCCCTCGGGTGCCGTCAACGGAGAACGCGGAGGCGCTGACCGTCGACCACCGCTGCCCGGTGTCGGCGCTGCCCCAGCCGCCGGTGAGGGCTCGGGTGAAGGTGTCGTTCACCCCGCCGACGGCGGTGGGGGTCCGCAGGGTCCACACTGGTGAGGTGGCCGTCTCCCCCGGGGCGCCCGCGACCGCCCGCCATTCGTAGCGGGTGTCAGGGTCCAGACCCGTCCAGCGCACCGAAGCGGTCTGTCCACTGGTGACGCTCGTCGTCCCGATGGTGATGAACGGTGCCGGGGTGCTGGTGCCGAGGTCCAGCGGCACGGTGAAGGCCGAGTCGGCGTCGGTCTCGTACGTCCCGAGCTTCGGTGAATAGGTGGTCGCCCGCATGGTGTTGGCGGCCGGATCGAAGGTGTAGTACCGCAGCCAGCCGTCGCCCCCGTTGGCCCTCGACTGGTAGTCGGTGAGGATCTGGTGCACCGGGTTGCCGCAGGAGTTCGCGTCCGTGCGACGGGCCTCGCCGGCGTCACCGCTGTGCTCGTGCCCGCTGAGGACAACTCGGATCGAGCAGTGTTGGGCGACGAAATCGCTCCAGAGTGTTGCGGTGGGGGTCCCTCCGGTCCGCTCGGCCGTGGTCCGCCGACCACCGGCGACCGTCACGAAGCTGTGGGTCACCATGATGGCGAGCCGGTCCGGGTGGGCGGTCAGCACCCGGTGTGCCCAGTCGAGCGCGTACTGCGGGGCCTCCCACTCCAGGTTCAGCACCAGGAAGTCGCGGCCACCGGCGGTGAACAACGAGTAGTTGTCCATGTTGCGCCGGTCGACTGCGTCCGCGCCGAACTGGTTCTGCCCCAGGAACCCGCCGTAGCGGGCCGCGGGACCGTTCCAGCTCGCATTCGCGTAGCGGGACACCGGGAACCAGGTGTCGTACGGACCGACGTCCTGCGCGATGTTGTCGAAGTCGTGGTTGCCTGGCACGACGGAGTTCGGGATCCCGGCGTTGTCGAGCACCCGCAGACCGTCCGAGATGTACTGCCACTGTTGGGGATTGAACCAGTCGCTGACCAGGTCGCCGAGTTGCACCACGAACGCGGTTTTCAGGGCCGTACGGGTGCTCGCGATCCACTCGGTCTGCTGCGGAATCGTCGCCTGCCGGTCTCCGTAGGTGTAGTTCTGGGTATCGGGCAACGCGACCAGGGTGAACGGATCCCCGGTCCCGGGGGCCGGCGTGGTCGCGCCGAGCTTGCGGCCCTCGAAGCGCACCGGCACAGCGCCGCCGTCCGGGTCGGTGGCGGTGACCGACAGGGTCGGTGCCGTGCTCGAGGTCGTGCCTGCGTCGGTCGGGCCGACCAGGACGGGCGTCATCGGTGGGGCAGCCGCAGCCGGCCCGCCGAGCAGAACGGTCGCCGCGGTGGTGATTGCGGCCAACAGCGCAGCGAGGGCGCGTCGACGGCGGATAGGTGCGCTCATGGGACCTCTTCTGCCGGATCGGGCTGACACCCGTTGGCCCCGAGTGTGACACCCGGATGAGGGTCCTGACCAGCGCAGAGGTGCGGAATCTTGTACCGGGAGCGACCGCCGGTCGGTGAATTCTGCCGTCGTCCACCCGTTCGGTCATCTCATTCCCCTACGCGCCGTAACTGATCGCACAGCTGCAGCGGGCGACCGGCACACTCGAAGGATGCGAGCGACGCCTGCGGGCCAGGGACGTTCCCACCCGCGGCGATTCGCGCGGGCCGGTCGCCGCACGAACATCGCTCTGTTCGCGGTGCTGGTCGGTGCGTTCGTCACCGGCTGGCTCGCCTTCGCGTCCGCGACACCGGTGCCGGCCACGATCACGACCGTTGCGCACGGAGTGTTCGGGATCGGCGTGTTGCTCCTGGTGCCGTGGAAGAGCGTCATCATCAGCCGTGCGTCGGCAATCCGCTGGGGGAGTCTGGCGCTGCTCGTGCTGGTGCTGTTGTGCCTGGTGGCCGGATTCGTGCAGGTGTTCCTGGGGTACCGCTTCCTGTTCGGGGTGACCCCGATCCAGGTGCACGTCGGCGCTGCGCTGGTGGCGGTCCCGCTGTTTGCGTGGCACGTGGTACGGCACCGCCGGCGTCAGCGGATGAGGCGCCGCGACCTCTCCCGTCGGGCGCTGCTGCGGACGGCGGTGTTCACCGGCGGAGCCGTCGGCGGCTGGCTCGCCCTCGAGGGGATCGGGAGGTGGACGGGTTCACCCGCGGGTTCGCGGATCGCCACCGGCTCCCACCCGTTGGCCGCTGCTCGGATCCCGGCCACGATCTGGTTGCTCGACAGCGTCCCGGCGCTGGACGCCGCGACCCACCTGATCGACGTGGCAGGACGCGGCTGGTCGACCGCCGAGCTGGACGCGCTGGCCACGAGCGAGGCGCTGTCCGTCGACGCCCGGCTCGACTGCACCAGTGGGTGGTACGCAGATGCCACGTGGACCGGTGTGCCGCTGAACCGGTTGCTGGACAACGGGTCCCGACTGGCCCACCGCTCGATCGAGGTGGTCAGCGCGACCGGGTACGGCCGGAGGTTCCCGGTCGGGGAAGCGGGCGATCTGTGGTTGGTGACACGTCGTGACGGTGCGCCGCTGACCGTCGGTACCGGTGCTCCGGTCAGGCTGATCGCGCCCGGCCGCCGCGGGTTCTGGTGGGTGAAGTGGGTGGCGCAGGTCCGGCTGAGCGACCGCCCGGACTGGCTGCAATCACCGTTCCCGCTCCAGTGAACGGTCGGCGGCACCGGCGGGGCATCAGCTCCAGGAGTTCCTCCCGGGAACCGGCGTCGGGCTTGCGCCGGCCTCCATGAGGTCCAGGTCGCGCTCGGCGAACCGTTGGTGCTCGCACTCCTCCTCGATGATCACCTGGATGCCGTGCAGCACGCTGATCTGCTTGTCGTCCGCCCAATGCGGCCCGTCGACCTGGGTGGCCAGCTGGTCGGGCGTGACGTCCGCGAGGAATGCGGAGACGAGAGCGACGCGTTCCGCCCGAGCGCCCAACACCTGTCCGTAGCTGGGCATCGCTTCGTCGTCGAGGCCGAAGTCGGTTCCCGCCGGCACGTACTGCGTCATGCCGGCGAACCCGAGCCCCCAGGGGTGGAACGCTTCCGGTCGACCCGAAGGAGCCGTGAACCAGACGTCCGTGACGAAAAACAGATGACGCAGGGTCTGGGCGTAGGACCACTCGTCGTCCACCGAGAGGTCCGCCGTGCCTGCAGGCATCCCCGCCACCCGCCGATCGAGCTCGTCCCAGGTGCTCTGAAGCGAACCCCAGGCCGAGCGCAGATCCTCGGGATCGGTAGCGTGCCAGTGCCTGCGAGCGGGTTGACGCCGGGTCAGCTCCGCCTCGACCAGCGGGGCCACGTCGACGCCGTTGATCTTCAGCCCTCCGATGTCGCCGTCGATGTCGACACCCTCCAAGCTCACCGCTCGCATCACGGAGCCGGCGAAGTCGACTCCCCGGAACCTGGCCTGCCGCAACGGAAGACGTTCGAAACGAGCCCCGGTCAGATCGGTGTGGGTGAACTCTTGTCGGGTCATCGGTGCTCCCTGGATCGTCGGCGGACGAGCACCACAGTAGGACCCATCCCGGACGAGATGCGTCCGGGATGCATCGAACCCGGGGTTTCAGTGCGCGAGTTTGAGACCGACGACCGCGCCCACGATGACGACCAGCAGCACGACCTTGAGCAGCGACGCGGACTCGGTGCCGGTGATCATCGCGTAGGTGACGGTGAGCGCCGCACCGATCCCCACCCAGACGGCGTAGGCGGTACCGACCGGCAATTGCTTCATGGCCACGGCCAGTCCGACCATGCTGAGCACGAGCGCCACACCGAAGACGATCGTCGGTGTGAGCCGCGAGAACCCAGCTGATCTGCCCAGGGCCGTGGCCCAGACGGCTTCCAGCACACCGGAGATGACGAGAATGATCCAGGACATGACAACGCTCCGTCGTGGCCGTCTTGTCGCACACCGGGTACGGCACTCTCGTCCGGGAGTCGCTGTGGCGGCTCTGCCCCCATGCTCGCAAGGTTTTGTCCCGGAAGCCAACCGTCGGCCAGGTGGTGCTGGTCGCCGCGGCAGGTCGTGCGGATGTGCGGATGTGCAGTGGCGTCCGGGCGGGTCGCTCAGTAAATGAGCAATATGGTGAGCGAGTGGACGGCCGGGCTGCGTGAGCACCCACACCGGCGCGTTGCTCGGGCAACCCTTCGACCCGAGGAGACGTCAGCATGACGACACAGGTGGCGCACGGAACCGCAGCATCGGCTACCTGGTCGCGGCCTCGATGGTGCTGAACGCCGGCCGGCTGCTGGTGGTGCAGGCGGGCTGGATCTGGGTGAGCGTTGCTGTGATTGCCGCGCTGGTAGCTGTTCTCGGGGTGATCGTCAGCCGACTCACGACCATCCCCGGCGACGGTGCGCTCGACCGGATCGTCACGGACGGCACCTTCGGGCTGTACGTCGGGTGGGTGGCGGTCGCCACCTGCGCCAACGTCACGGCTGCCCTGGTCGACGCGGGGGGCGACGTGGCAGCGCCTGCCGCGGACATCTGGGCCGTCGTGGTGCTCGTCGTGGCCGGTGCTGTCGGCGTGCTGCTCGCTCTGCGGACCGGGGGCAACCCCGGTGTCGGTGCGGCCATGGTGTGGGGCATCGGCTGGATCGCTGTCGCCCGCCTCACCGGCTCACCGGAGTCGACCACGACCGCGGCGGCCGCGATCGTGGTGGCGGTCTTGATCGCCGGGGTGACGCTGTGGCGGTTCACCAGTTCGCGCGCGAGCCTCCTCCCGCGCTGAGCGTCGTGGCTCAGCGCTCGGTCGTGGGCGTGAGGTGCTCGTGCAGGAAGGCAACGGTCCGCTGCCAGGCGTCGCTCGCCGCAGCCGCGTCGTAGGTGTGCGTATTGGTGTCGTTGAAGAAGGCGTGGTCGACGCCCGAGTACACCTGCGTCGTGGCGTCGACACCGGCAGCGGTGAGCCGTCGCTGGGTGGCGTCCCCGGTGGACGCCACCCGCTCGTCGGGCTCACCGTAGATCGCCAGCACGCGGCCGGTGATCGCCTCGATGTCGTCGGGTGCGACGCCGTAGAACGGGACCGTGACGCGCACCCGGGCGTCGGCGGCCGCAATGGCAAACGCGTAGCTGCCGCCGAAGCAGAAGCCGACCGCCGCGATGCGGTCACCCACTGTCGGCTCGGCAGCCAGCAGATCGATGCACGAGCGCAGTTGGTCCGTTGCCCAGCGGGCGTATTCCGGGGCCTGGGCGGGCGCGGTCATTGCTCGCATCCGGGGTTGCGCGGCGGAGCGGACCGCGTCGTCGCTGGAGGTGTAGTCCGCGAACAGTTCCAGGCCCAGCGCCCGGTCCACCCCGATGTGCGAAAGCAGGTCAGGTGCGATGGTCAGGTAGCCGGCGGCCGCGAACCGGTCGGCCACGTCCTGGATGTGCGGGATCAGGCCCCAGATCTCGTGGATCAGCACCATTCCGCCGCGTACCCGCGAACCCTCCGGCTCGGCGCGGTAGGCCTCGACCTCGTCCCCGACCGTGATCCAGGTGCCCATCGAAGTCCTCTCGCTGTGATCCCCGGTCGACGCTACGCCCGGGTGTCGCTCGGCTCCGCAGTCTGGCGGTCGCCGGACCCGATGAGGACGTCGATGCGGCTGGGTGTCAGAGCGGGGTACGCATCGAGGGACACGGGGTCACCGCGAATCCGGAGCGCTCGTACATCTTCCGGCACTCTTCGGTGGCCATCAGCTCGGCGCGCTGGATGCCGGTCGAACGGGCCCAGTCCATCACCGCGTCGAATGCCCGACGTCCGTGTCCTTGCCCGCGCACGGCCGGGACGGTGCAGATGTTGCTGATCAGCACGTCCCGCCCGTCAGGCACCTCGGGTGACGGCGCCGCGTCCCGGATCGCACCGACCGCGCACGAGACCACGGTGTCGGTTTCGTCGAGCACCGCGAAGATCCCGTAGGCCGGATCCTCCAGCCGCTGGGTGAACCACTCCGCGGCCCGGGTCTGCCAGAGCTCGGCGCCGGAGTCGATGCCCATGGCGGTGAACATCTCGGCTCGCAGCTCGACGAGCGCACGGACATCCTCACGGCCGGCGCTCCGTACGCGGATCTGCTCGGGGTTCACGCCGGCAATGCTGGAGACCACACCAGGTTCGGGGGCTCGCGGGTTCCGCAGCAGATCGGTGGGTGCGCCGGTCCGGCGGGGCGTCACCTCAGGTCGTAGACGGCCCGGGCCTCGACGATCTGCGGGACGTGGTGCTCCGCCCACTGCTTGAACGAGTGCACGACGTCGACCAGGGACGCTCCGAGCGGGGTCAGCGCGTACTCGACGGTCACCGGGACGGTCGGCTCGACGGTGCGGTCGACGAGACCGTCCCGCTCCAGCGTGCGCAGCGTCTGGGTCAGCATCTTCTGGCTGACGCCCGCGATCCGCCGGGCCAGCGCCGAGTACCGGGACGGTCCGTCCTCGTCGAGGGCGCACAGCACGAGGGTGACCCACTTGTCCGAGATGCGGCCGAGCACTTGTCGACTCGCGCACTGGGCGAGGTAGGCGTCGTAGGCGACCCGCTCAGCTCGTCTGCGCGCAGCGGCGCCCGTCGTCCGTCGACCGGTGACGCCGACTGCCGCCGTGGGGGTGCTGGGCACGATCTCCTCCTCGAGAATGAGCCGATCCGTCTACTCTCCTCTGGGTATCCTACGCACTTCAAGGTGCCTACTTCCCATCAGAGAGTACGTCGCCCAGTGTGGACCCTGACAGACCGCCCGACAAGAGGGCGGCGCGAGCAACAGGAGAGTCCCCATGATCGCAGCAGTGTTCACCACCCCTGGTGGCCCCGAGCAGATCCAGCTGATCGAGGTGCAGGTGCCCGTCCCCGGTGCCGAAGAGGTGCTGGTCGAGGTAGCGGCCGCAGGCGTGAACCCGGTCGACCTGCAGACCCGTGGCGGGGTCTACCACGACTTCGGGTGGGTGCATCAGCCCGAGCACACCGGGCTCGGTTGGGACGTTGCCGGCATCGTCCCCGCGGTCGGCGCCGGCGTCGACCCCGCGTGGGTCGGGCGGCGGGTGGCCGCTCTGGCCGCCGGCGTCGATCGGGCTCTGGGCGCCTACGCCGAGTCGGTGGTCGTCCCGGTCACCGCTGTTGCCGAGGTGCCGGACGAGCTGGAACTCCCAGCGGCAGCGACTGTTCCGCTGAATGCACTGACCGCCGCCCAGGCCGTCGCGAGCCTGGGCGATACCGGCGGGACGCTGCTGGTCACCGGGGCCGCCGGCGGTGTCGGCGGCTACGCGCTCAGCTCCGCTGCGGACCGGGGATGGTCCGTCATCGGGCTGGCGCGGGAGTCGGACCGTGCTTTCGTCGAAGGTGCGGGAGCCCGCCTGGTCACCGACCTGTCCGCGGTGTCCGAGCAGGTCGCCGCTGTGGTGGACGCCGCCGGCCTGCGGGAGGCAGCGCTCGCAGTGGTGGCTGACGGAGGTCGCTACGTGGGTCTGTCACCGGCTGCGCCGGTCGAGGCCGTTCGCGGGATGACCAGCTCCGACGTGTTCGTGTCCGCGGACGCGGAAGGTCTCGCTGATGCGTTGCGGCGCACCGCGGACGGTGTGCTCCCCGCGCGTCTCCCGGGAGTTCCCCCTGCGGGATGCCGCCGACGCCCATCGACTGCTCGAACAGGGCGGGGTCCGCGGCCGGATCGTGTTGCGGCCCTGATCCTCCTGCGGTCGGCCCGACCCCGCACCGCCCGGGCGAGGTGATTGATCACTTCCTGCGTCTGCCCGGGCAGGTGCGGGCCGACGTTCCGGTTGACGGGATGGCGACCGCAGCTGTTGGTATCACCTGAGGAGCACCCATGACGTTCAGCCTGGATCTCGCCGATGTGCGCATCGACCAGGTCACCGAGGTCGACCGCTGGCCCTTCCCGCCCGCGGAGCTGTTTCCCGGGGTGGCGGTCCAGGCGCCGGATGTGGGCGAGGACGAGCTGGTGCTGGCCATCCACACCTACGTCGTCCGGCACGGCGATCTCACGGTGTTGATCGACGCCGGGAACGGCAACGCCAAGCAGCGGCCCGTGCTGCTGGCCCACCACGAGTTCGCCACCGACTACCTCACCCGCCTGGCAGCGGTCGGTGTACGCCCCGAGGACATCGACGTCGTCGTCGCCACGCGTCTGCATCCCGACCACGCGGGGGGGTCTGACCGTCGCTGACGGCGACACCTGGCGACCGACCTTCCCGAACGCGGAGCATCTGTTCGACCAGCGGGATCTGGATGCGCTCGAGCAGTTGGCCGCGTCGTCCCCGGACGGTGTCCTCGGAGATCTTGCAGCGACCTTCCGGGACAGCGTCGAGCCGGTATTGCGCTCCGGTCGGTGGCGGGCCATCGAGAGCGGGCATCGCATCCTGCGACACGCAGGACACGACGCTGACCGTGCTCCGAACTGCCGGACACACCCACGGCCACGTCGCCGTCGAGCTGCTGACGCGGGGTGGGGGAGCGATCTTCTCCGGTGACGTGATCCACCACCCGATCCAGCTCGATTCCCCGAACCTGGTGCAGGGCGGGGATTCCGAGCCCGAGGTCGCTCGACAGACCCGGGAGACGCTGCTGGCCCCCTGCGCCGCGGAAGATCTGCTGTTGCTGACAGCGCACTTCGCCGGCGACCAGCCGTTCTCGGTGCGGGAGACCCCCGCCGGCCACCTGGTGCCGGGGACCGTCCCGACGCCGTAGATCCCGTGCGCCGGAGATTCCTGCGCCGCAGCGGATGGACCTCGAGGCGTATCCCGTCCTCAGCCTGCGGTGAGCAGCTGACGTAGTGCGACGACCCCGTCCCGCAGCCGCGACTTGAACGCTGCCGTGGTGATGCCGAGCGTCTGTGCAGCCGCAGCGTTGGTGTTCCCCTCGACGTAGACCAGCCGCAGCGCCTGGCGCTGGAACATCGACAGCCGGGGCATCCCGGAGTGGATGCGCTGCGCCGCATCGTCGCGGTCGTCGCTCTCGGCGAAGAAGTCCCGTGCGCTCTCACCCGATCTGTCCGCCGGGCCGCCCTCGCGTCGCTTGGACGTCTCCAGTCGTCGGATCCGGTCGACGGCTCGCGCATGGGCCAGGCGCAACATCCAGGCGATGGCCGGGGACTGTGCCGGGTCGAATCGGTACGCGGTCAGCCAGATCTCGAAGTAGAAATCCTGGACGATGTCCTCGGTCTGCACCGGATCGATCACGGTCCGTCGAATCCTCGCGCGGATTCTCGTGATGCTGGCGCGGTACAACTCGACGAATGCGGAGCGATCGTGTGTGCCCACCGCGACCAGCAGATCATCCAGGTGCCGGACATTTTTCGCGTCGATGGAAATGACCGTCATCTCGTTGTGTACCCAGGGTTCCTTCGACTGCGCGCTCGCCTCGTCATGGGCAGAGCCTAGAGGGCGATGCTGCCGCGACAGGCCATTTGGGGGGTTGAGAATTGATTCCGACGAAAAGCTGCGACGGATGCAATCGTCGTCGGTCACGGCACGTGTTCGAGTGCCGGAAATGCCACGGTCAGGTGTTCTGAAGAGCAGACACAACGGACATCGGTCACTCTCGGTCGTCTTCTCACTTCACGACACGAAATGTCTGCAGCGTCGGGTCTGCTGCATAGGCGACCCGGGTGCCGCGTCGAGCCAGCACATGCAACCAGTCCACGATCTCCGCCGTGATCACCTCGCCGGGCATCAGGACCGGCACACCGGGTGGATAGGGTGCGACCACCTCGGCACACACCCGGCCGACCGCCGCCACCGCGGGAACGGGCATCTGATCGGCGAAGAACGCCTCCCTGGGCGTGAGCGCCTGCACGGTGTCCGGCTGGGGTGCGGCACGAACCGACCGGGCAGTACCGGTGGTGTGCGCGCGGATCGACCGCTCCAGAGCACCGAGCAGGGGTTCCAGGTCGGCTTCGGTGTCCACCATCGTCACGATCGGCACAAGCATGTCGCGATCAGCCAGCTCGACCGGGATCCCGTCGCGCAGCAGATCCTGCTCGACGGCGATCCCGTCCACCCCGGCGCCGGCAACGATCACCACCAGCTTCGCGGGGTCGAATCGTCCTACCGGGAAATCCTCCGGACCGGGAACCTGCACCCCGGGGAGCGCCCGGAGCCGGGTCCGAGCCGCCCGGACCTGCTCGGCAAGCCGCCCCAGGAGCATCGCCCCACGGGACTCCAGCAGCGCGCGAGCCGCATCGATCGACGCCAGGATGGAACCCGCAGGGCTGGTGGTGTGGCACGCATCGACAGCGCGGTCCAGCCGATCGCGGTCCAGCCGGGTGGTCCGGGCGACGATGAGGCAGGCCTGGCTGTAGGCGGGCAGCGTCTTGTGGGCGCTCATCACCACAGCATCGGCGCCGAGCTTCATCGCCTGCTCCGGATAGCCTGCGGCCCAACCGAAATGGGCACCCCAGGCCTGATCCACGATCACCGGCACGGCGCTCCGGTGCGCCAGGGCGATCAAGGTGGGCAGGTCGGAGGTCACCCCCAGGTAGGCCGGCTCGGTGAGGAACACCGCCACCGGCGAGTGCACCTCGAGAGCAGCCTGCAGGGCACCGGCCTCGACGCCGGTGGGGACACCCCAGCGTGCGTCGGTGCTCACCGGCAACCACACCGGAGTCAGCCCGGCCAGGACGAGGCCGAGCAGCGTCGAACGGTGTGCGGTGCGGGCGACGAGGACCGTGTCGCCCGGCGTGCCGACGGCGAGCGTCATCGCCTGGTTGCCGTGGGTCGACCCGCCGGTGGAGAAGCGTGCCCAGTCGGCGCCCCAGGCGTCGGCGGCGCGTCGCTCGGCGGCGGCCAGTCGATCCGCGGAGAGCTTGACCGAGTCGAGACCGCCGTACAGCGGAACATCCGAGTCGAGCAGCGCGCCGAGCGTTGCATCCAATCGGCCGGCCAGACCCTGGTGGCCGGGGATGGTGAACGGGTGGTGCGTTCCGCGGAACTGACGCCACCTGCTCAGCAGCTCAGCATCCAGCTCGACCGATCCTTCGCCGCTGCTCATCCGATCATGGTGCCCCAGGGTCGGTGTCGGGCAGCGGGCGCCGCACCTTCCGTGATGCACTGGAGGTCGCACGGTAGCGCGTCGATGCGCAGCAGGGAGGGCGAGATGGACGGCACCGACGAGGAATCGGCCCCGCAGGCCGGGACCCTCTCCGGCGTCCTCACCCGGGCGCAGCTGGGGGAGCTGTACACCGGCCCACCCGCTGAGTTCGTCGTCCGCCGGAAGAATCTCGTGGCAGCCGTGCGTGCCGCGGGAGACAAGCAGGGGGCGCGAGCTGTTGCGGCGCTGCGCAAACCGACCACCCCCGCCTGGGTCGTCAACCTGCTGGCCGAGGACGGCCGGACAGCTCCGGAGCTGCTGGAGCTCGCCGCCGGTATCACCGCGGCGGTGACCGCAGGGGAGCGTGCGGAGCTGCGCACACTCGCTGCGGCGCAGCGGATCCTGGTGATCGAGGTGCTGGAACGCGCGGCCGAGTTGGCGGCCGCGGCCGGGACGACGATCCCGGCCGCCGCCGCCGAAGTGGTGGAGGCAGCCGTGCGGGGCGTTCTGACCGACCCTTCGGCGGCCGAGCAGCTGTTCACCGGGGTGCTGGTCGAGCTCCCCGATCCGGATGATGCCGAAAGCCTCCCCGAACTGGCGATCCGTTCCCCGCAGCGGCAGCAGACGTCACCGGCTGCGCCGCGGAAGAAAGCCCGCGCGGCGCCGGACCGCGCGCCCGCGGCTCCCGCACCCACGTCAGCTCCGGCGACGGATCGGAAGCGGCACCTGCGGGCGGTCAGGGAGTCGGGCGCCGCCGTGCGGACCGCGGAACGTGCTCGCGCACGGTTGGCGGACTCGGTGAGCGATCTGCAGGACGAGCGTGATCGGCTCGGTCGCACACTGGAGGAGCTCGAGCGCCGACTCGCCCGAGCTCGGGACGATCTGGACGCTGCCGACGCCGAGGTCTTGCGCGCCGAGCAGACCCGCCGGCAGGTCGAAGGTCCTCAGGACCGGTGACGTCCGCGGGTCACTGCACCAGGCTGCGTACCCGGTCGATCGAGCGGTAGACCAGCGTCGCCCTACCGTTGCCGGAGGTGAGGCCGACGAGGCCGACGTCCCGTGGCAACACGGTGCGCCCGGTCCAGGTCGATCCGTCGCGCTGGGCCACGTAGATGCCGCCGGGTTCCTCGGTCTCCCAGGCGAGGAACACCCTCCCGCCGCTGACGGAGACCCGGCTGAGGTGCCCGCGCACGCCGAAGGTATGGCCGCGCCACGGTCCGGAGCCGTTGTCCCGCAACTGGATCAGACCGTCGTTGGCCCAGGCGAGGTAGAACGCACCACCGGACCCGGCCAGCGAAGGCAGGTTGTTGTACGTCCCACCGGCCGCCATCCGTGCCGCGGTCCAGGCGCCACCGGTGCTGTGGGCGAACCACAGGTCGGACGAGCCGAGCTGCAAGGTATAGCGGGACCAGGCCAGTCCGACGCGGCCCCCGGTGTACACCAGCTTCGGTTCGAGGTCCTGCGCGGGATCGGTCGTGATCCGGGTGCGTCCTTGGCTGCCGCGCAGGGTTCGTGCCTGGTACAGCTCCGACTGTGCGCCGACGTTCTCCGTCCAGACGGCCCAGTACCGGCCGCCGGCGGCCACCAGGGTGCCCTGGCTGGACGACGGTAGGGAGGTGGACAGTGTGCCGGCGTTCGCGAAGTACCCGGCGTCGGTGACGATGCCCACCTTCAGGGAGTGATCCTGCCGGTAGAGCACGAACAGCCGCGCCGCGGAGTCCCACGCGGTGGCCAGCACCTGGCCGACCCACGGCGACGCCTTCGTTGCGCGCACCTGGCCCTGGGTCCAGAACACCAGGATGCGACCGTCCTGTTCTCCCGAACAGGTCAAGGCCCCTCGGGTGGTGCCGTTGGCGGCGGAGGAGGTGTCACCGGTGCCCTGCGAGCAGGTGGATTCGTACAGCGGATACGGCCCGGCGAACGGCGTCACCGCGGACGCGACAGGCGCACCGGTGGCCAGCAGACCCACGGCGAGCGCGCCGATTCCGAGTAGGCGGCGGACAGTGGTGAACATCAGGTCTCCGATCAGGACGGGTCTTCTGATCGGGATGAGGACAGCTCGAGGGCCGCAGATACGTCCGCCGTCGACTCCCTGCGACCGGGCATGATCGCTCGCGCGGCGAGGGTGGATCCTCGACGGACCGCGTCAGGAACCCCGGCTCGGCGAACCAGGGTCAGGGTGCAGGGGCCAACCGGATCACCCGATCCTGGCCGTTGTTGTTGCTGGTGGTGATCCAGAGCGACCCGTCGGTGCGGCCCATGACGGCGCGGATCCGACCGTAGGTGTCCTGCAGGACGCTCGCCCGGCTGACGACGCGGTTGTCGACGATCTTCAGTTTCCACAGCCGAGCACCGCGCAGGGCGCCGACGTAGTAGGTCTTCGCGCTGCCCGAGCCGACGGAGCTGATCCCGGACGGCGAGGCCTCCGACGTGAGCCAGGTCTGGATCGGGTTGGTGTACCTGGTGTTGGTGCAGCGACCCTCGCAGCTGGGCCAGCCGTAGTTCAGACCTCCCGACCGGATCCAGTTCACCTCGTCCTGGTCGTTCTGTCCCAGCTCGGTCGCGTAGACCGTCTTGCCGTCGGGCGCCGGGGTGAGACCCTGGACGTTGCGGTGGCCCATCGTGAAGACCTTGCCCCACCGGTTTCCGGCCGAAGGCGTGCCGTCGTAGCGCACCCGGAGCACCTTGCCGTTGAGTGACGTCGAGTACTGCGGCAGGGTCTTGTCGCCCGCATCGCCGGTACCGATGTAGATGTCGTTGCCCATCACCAGCAGGCCGCCGCCGTTGTGATTCCCCGCCTTGCGGATGGTGGTGACGATCGGCCGGGGTGCAGCAGTGCTGCCGGCGAGCATCATCGCCACCCGGTTGTCGTGCGTCGCGGTGTAGTAGACGAAATAACGACGATCCTTCGGAAAGGCCTGGGAGAGAGCAATTCCCAACAGGCCACCCTCGCCGGAGGCGACCACGCCCGGCACCGTTGCCCACAGCTGCTTGGGTGATCCGGGCTTCACCCGGTAGATGCGACCGGTGTTCCGCTCGGTGACCAGGGCGGCGCCGTCGGCGAGCGGGACCATCGCCCAGGGCACCTGAAGACCGGTGGCGACATCGGACGCTGCAGCGGCCACCGCCGTACTGCCGGGACGGGGCGGATTCGTTGCCGCGGCAGACGATCCGACGCTCATGGTGGCGCTCACGAGGACGGCGGCGGTGATGGCTGCGATTCGGGGGAGTGACGGCATCGTTGACCTCCAGCAGGTTCGGTCCAGGTGACGCTACGTCATCGCACGGTGATCGGTCCATGTCTCGACCGGAGATCCCGCGAACGGGTCGGGCATCCGGTACGAACTACCCAGAATGCCGCCGACGTGGCCTGACCCCGTGGTTCACTGGCGGGCTCCAGGAGCCCAGGGGGACTGTCGTGACGAACGATCCGCAGCGGACCGTACGGAGCTCGAACGCCGAGATTCCCACCGAGATTTCCGGTGATCGAGCAAGCGAGGAACGAGCGCGTCGGCATCCCGTCATCCACCGCCGGTCCGGTCGCGGGCGGGTGCGACTCGTGTTCGCACTGTGTGTCGTCGTCGCAGTCGCGACGGCCTGCGGCGCCACCGCAGGCGCCGTCCAGGCGACCGTGATCGTGACCAGCCAGGTCTCCGCCACGGCGGAGCCGATGACCGTGACCGCCGACCCGGAGACCGTCACCGCACCGGGCACCACCGAGGTGCGGACGACGACCAGGACGATGGTCACCACCGCGCCTGCAACGACCACCGCGCCTCCGACGACCACCGCGTCGGCGACGACCTCGTCCCGCACGACCACGTCGAGAACCACCGTTTATGACCCGGCCAAGGACATCTACCTCAGCAAGAGCATCGGCTCGCAGGCCAGGCTCGTCAGCCAGGACGGGGTGAGACAACTGCAGGCGTTCACCGTGAACGAGATCCGGCCGAACTTCGTGTGCACGTCGCCGAATCCGGCCGAGCCAGGGCTCGGTCGGTACCTGGGGGTGCGGGTCAGCAACGAGATCTCGGTGCAGTACCGCCCCGGCATCGACCCGACCGTGATCCGGATGAGCAGGGTGTCGATGAAGGTGACCTCCGGCGGTGTCACCACCGACTATCTGGACGGCGCGCCGGATGGCTGTCTGCGCGACCAGGACCGGGTGAATCCCTCGACGGCACCGGGAACGAAGTCGGTCGGCTGGATCGTGCTGGACACCAAGGACATCCACGGAACGCTCTACCTCGACTACCCGCCCGGCCACCCCGGGTGGAAGTGGGACTACTGATCCTCGGTCTGGGCGCGTCGGCCCGAGGTCGAATCCACCGCCCGCTTCTTCTTGGGCTTCGAACGGTCGCCCGAGCGGTTCTTCTCTGAGGCCGGCGCGATCACCTGCGCGGTGCGCAGCGCCTCGGTCAACTCGGCCAGATCGCCGCGCAACCGGTCCATCTCGCTGCGCAGGTAGTCGCGGGTGGTGACGTCCCCCACCTTCATCCGCAGCGCCGCCAGCTCGCGGGCCAGGTACTCGGTGTCCGCTTTCGTCTGGGCGGCGCGCGCCCGGTCCTCGTCCATCGAGATCCGGTCGCGGTAGTCCTGTCGGTTCTGCGCCAGCAGGATCAGCGGCGCCGCATAGGAGGCCTGCAGGCTGAGCGCCAGGGTCATGAACTGGAACGGGTACGGGTCGAAGCGCAGGTCGGCGGGCACGACGACGTTCCAGACGAACCACGCGATGACGAAGACCGACATCTGCAGGATGAACTTCGACGTGCCCATGTACCGGGCCGTGCTCTCGGAGAACCGACCGAAGCTCTCGCCGTTGATGCCGAGTCTGGGAACGAACGACGGTTTGACGTACGGGTCGCTCAGGGAGTTGCGCGAGGCCGGCTTGGTCATGGTTCCCCCTCGGGGCGGCTGGGGCGGGCGGGCGGGCGGGCGGGGCCAGGAGACGGGGGCGAGGCTGTGGGGCGGGACAGCGTGCAGCGTGATCCGGTACTGCATGACGTGGGAAAGAAGGAGGAGAAGGAGGTCAGTGTTGCTCAGTCAGCGCTGGGTCGTCCTCGCTGAGCATGTCGTTCAGCCCCTGTTCGCGCCAATTGTCCGGGAGCAGATGGTCGAGCACGTCGTCGACGGTGACGGCGCCCAGCAGGTGGTCCGCATCGTCCAGGACGGGTGCGCAGACGAGGTTGTAGGTGGCGAAGAACCGGGTGATCTCGGCGAGCGACGCCTCGGCCGAGAGTCGGGCCATGTCGGTGTCCAGCACGCCGGCAACCAGTTCGAACGGGGGTTCGCGGAGCAGTCGCTGGGTGTGCACGCACCCCAGGTACCGACCGGTGGGTGTCGACTGGGGTGCGCGCACCACGAACACCATCGACGACAGAGCAGGCGTGTGTTCGGGAGACCTGATGCGCGCCAATGCTTCTGCGACGGTGGCATCGGGAGTCAGGATGATCGGCTCCGGCGTCATCAGACCGCCGGCCGTGTGCGAGGAGTACTGCATCAGGCGGCGGACGGGCGCCGATTCCTCGGGCTCCATCAGCTCCAACAGCCGCGCCTGCACCCGGGGTGCCAGCTCGAAGAGCAGGTCGGCGGCGTCATCCGGGTTCATCGCCTCCAGGATGTCGGCGGCGCGATCCTCGTCGAGATGGGTCAACAGGTCCTTCTGGTCGTCCTCGGGCAGCTCCTCCAGGACGTCGGCGAGCCGTTCGTCCGGGAGGGCGTCGGCCAGCTCGTATCGCCGCGCCGGTGGCATCTCGCGCAATGCCGTTGCAGCGTCCGCCGCCCGCAGGCCCTCGAAGTTGAGCAGCATCTCCTGGGTTCCGATGTTGCCGCCGGCGAGCAGGGTGGTGACCTCGTTGCCGCGGACGTCCGCCCAGCCGACGACCTGCACAGCGGCCCGGCGGGCGAGGCGCCCCCGTTCGCGCAGGGCGAGTCGGGTGATGCCCCAGTCGCGGGTGCGGCTCTGTTCCATCGCGGCATCGACGATCATCACTGCGTCCTGGGTGGTGGCGACCC
Organism: Nakamurella sp.; assembly: GCA_037720195.1. GTDB lineage: Bacteria > Actinomycetota > Actinomycetes > Mycobacteriales > Nakamurellaceae > Nakamurella. The sequence continues at coordinate 44,380 of JBBJML010000017.1, forward strand.
GCACCTTCGCTCCGACCAACTGGCCCTGCACCAGCAGTTCGATGGGACGCTGCTCGAAGGCGCGGATGCTGACCTGGGCGGTGGACAGGGTGATGGCGTGCGTCTCGATGGTGGAGACCCGGCCCATCGGGACGAAGATCCGGCGGCGGGTGGGGAGCTCGACCACGATCCCGAGCACCCGCGGTGGCTGCCGGTCCACCCGCAACGCCACCACCACGTCCCGCATCCGGCCGATGGATTCACCACCGGGTCCGAGCACCGGCAGGCCGGTCAGGCGCGCGACGAAGACGCGAGGGGTGGGGGCCATACGACCAGCGTATGACCAGCGGGCTCAGGAAAAATGCGTAGGGTGGCGTGGGCTGGGAGCCGGTGGGGACCGCGATGGTTCGCACTCGGCTGTCCTGGCCCGACCTGACCGTCCGTCCCGGAGGATTGAACTGCTCATGCGCGTCCGCGCCGCCGCACTCGCCGGCTCCGTTGCTCTTGCCGTTCTGATCGCCGGATGTGGGGGCGGGGACTCAGGGTCTCCGGCCACCAGCGGCGACGCCACCAGCGCCGGTTCGTCCTCCTCGGGTTCGTCCTCCTCCTCGGACGGGTCCTCGTCGCCGTCGTCCTCGGCGGAGGCTCCGAACCCCGGACCCGAGGTTCCCCCCGCGACCACGATCGCGCCAGCGGTCGCGAAGGACCTGATGCCGACCGCCACGGGTGGGTTCGGTGACAAGCCCGTGATCACCTTCCCGAAGACTCCTGCGCCCAACTCCTTGCAGCGGGAGATCCTCACCGAGGGCACCGGCGCCGTCGTCAAGTCCGGCGATTTCCTGTCTGCCAGCTACCTCGGTGTGGTGTGGGGTGCGGACAAGGCCTTCGACAACTCCTACGACCGCAAGGCCCCCAGCACCTTCCAGATCGGCGCCGGGAAGGTCGTGCCCGGTTGGGACACCACCCTGGTCGGGCTGAAGATCGGCAGCCGCGTGCTGATCAGCCTGCCGCCTGCTGACGGCTACGGCTCGACCGGCAACAGCGGCGCCGGGATCAAGGGCACCGACACCATCGTCTTCGTCGTCGACATCGTCGACACCCTCCCGTCCGACCGCGGCGGGGAAGCCGACGCCAAGCCCGTGCCGGCACTGCCGACGGGGATCCCGCAGGTGGCGGGCAAGCTGGGCGAGCGGCCGACCATCACCATCCCGAAGGGCCAGGCGGCCCCGACCGCGGCGAGGGCCATCGTGCTGGCCACCGGTTCCGGCGCGAAGTTGGTGGCCGGCGAGACCATGCTGGCCCAGTACGAGCTGGTGACCTGGGACGGCACCCAGAAGCAGGGCACCTGGCCGGTCGCGAACCCCACCACGCCCGACGAGGAGGCCCGCAGCGGTCTGCAGTCGATCCCGTTGCAGGAGGGCAGCCCGTTCGAGAAGCTGGTGGGCCTGAACATCGGTAGCCGCGTCCTGCTGCTGGTCCCGGCGACCGCCGACACCACCGGCAGCGGGAGCGGCGGAACCCCTGCGCTGGCCGCGGTCGTCGACATCGTCGCCAAGGGCTGATCAACCGTCCTTCGCGTGCCGTGCCCCCGTCAGCAACGCGGCGGGGGCACGGTCATGTCTGGATCCGCGCCAGCCGGCAGCTGAAGATCGCCACGACTGCGCCGACCAGGATGGCCACCAGCCCGCCGGGAACCGCCACGATGTTGCGCATTCCGGTCAGCGAGATGAACCCGAACGCGCAGCCGATCGCCAGGCACCAGCAGAACACCTCGGTGACGGTGAGGAGCGCCCGCGGCCGTGACTGCGACTGGGGTCCGCCGGCGACGGAGACCGAGAAGATCAACACGACGCAGATCAGCACCATGACGATCGGGATGTACCAGCCGCTGCCGGTGTTCCAGGCCGAGTCGGAATCCAGCAGGTCGGGTTCGTACTCGGGGTCAACGACCTGGAAGAGGGTGAGCGACTTGTCGTCACCGGACACCGGGATGAAGAACTTCATCAGCAGCCCGACGGACATCAGCACCGCCGCCAGTGCGGCCGCGCCCCTGGACATCAAGGTGAATCCGGCGCCCGGGACGTCGCCCTGGACGTCCACCCGCGTCTTCAGCCGGCGCAGTTCCCGACGATCCGCTGCCACCTGACGCTGGAGCTCGGCGAGGTCGTCCGGGCCGGGCCGGTCGCCACGAGCATCGGGTTCCGAGGAGGGTGGGGTCTGGTCGGTCACGGAAGGCGCGGCCTCTCTGGTCGATGTCGCAGGTCGTCGGAGCGGATTCGATACCGTTGCAGCATGCAACACTCCGCCCGGTCCCGGTTGCTGCTCGACCTGATCGGCACCGCGGCCAGGCTGGGCCTGACGGCGGTCTGGTTCCTGTCCGGCTTTGCCAAGGCCGCCGACCCGCGTCAGACGTTGGTCGCGGTGCAGGGCTACCAGGTGTTGCCCGACGATCTGGCTCGGACGGTCGCCGGGGTGCTGCCCTACCTCGAGATCGCGCTCGGGATGTTGCTGCTGCTCGGCATGGTGACCCGGTACGCCGCGCTGGCCAGTGGTCTGCTGCTGGTGGTGTTCATCGCCGGGGTGATCTCGGCCGCGGCGCGCGGGCTGAGCATCGACTGCGGGTGCTTCGGTGGTGGCGGCCAGGTATCCGCCGGTGCCACTGCGTACACCGCAGAGATCCTGCGCGACACCGGTTTCCTGGTGCTTGCTGGCTGGCTGGTGATCCGGCCGCGGAGCTGGCTGTCGATCGACGCGCTGGGCCGCCGGACCCAGGACTTCGACGAGGACGAGGACGAGGACGAGGACGAGCAGGACGTCACCGACACCAGGTTCGGCGACGATGTCCGGCGGCAAGGCAATCACCTTCCTGGCCGGCGGTCCGGTCGCTGACAGTTCGTGCGCGTCGTCACGCCTGATCCGCAGATCATCGAACGCAACTCGGCGGGATCGACAGGCATAGTGGAGGGGATGCCGCTCCGGCATCGCACCCTGCACCAGGAGGACGAGCACGTGGCGAAGAGCCGGGCACCCAGGCCGAACCCGAGCAGGGCGCCGGCGCAGAAACGGCCGTCCGGCTCCGCCGGCACGACAGGGTCCCGACCGTCCACAGCGACATCGAGCGGACCCCGGTCGCCCCAGTCGAAGGCCGGCCGCCAGTCGGTGGCCGCTGCCCGCAACTCCGGTGGCTCGAACCGCACCCAGCTGATCATCGGCGGCATCGCGATCGTGCTGATCGTCGTGGTGATCATCGTCGGCCTCGTCCTGAACAAGAAGAACACTGCGGTGCCGGCCGACGGCTACGGCGAATCCAAGGCCTCGACCGCCACCGTGGGGGGCGGCGTCATCACCATCTCCACCGGTACCCCTCCGACGACCATCGACGTCTTCGAGGACGCGATGTGCCCGGCCTGCGGTTCGTTCGAGCACCAGTTCGGGCAGCAGATGGCCCAGCTCACCGACGAGGGCAAGGTGGGGGTCAGGTTGCACATGCTGAACTTCCTCAACCAGCTGTCCTCCTCGGGGGACTACTCGACCCGCGGCGCGGCTGCGCTGCTGGCGGTGGCCACCGAGGCCGGCAGCCAGCCGGGACTGTTCCTCAAGTTCCACACCGCACTGTTCGCCGAGGGCACCCAGCCGGAGGAGAACAGCGGCTCCGACCTGAGCAACGCCCAACTCGGTGAAGTGGCCAAGACCGCTGGGGTGCCGGACGCCGTCGTCGCCTCCATCACGTCCGGCAAGTACGTCGAGGCCGCCGGAGCCAACGCCAAGATCAGCCAGACCGCCATCCAGGCAGCTGTCGGGGAGAAGTGGGGCACTCCGACGGTGCTCAGCGGCGGGAAGCCGTTGGCGCTGAACGACCCGAACTGGCTGACGACGCTGACCACCGACTGAGCGTGCTTCCGGGGGCCGCCGAGCGGCCGACACCCGGCCGATAGGCTGCGGGGCGTGTCGAAAGTACTCACATCCCTGCCCGCCGGCGAGAAGGTCGGCATCGCGTTCTCCGGTGGTCTGGACACTTCGGTGGCCGTCGCCTGGATGAGGGAACACGGTGCGGTGCCCTGCGCCTACACCGCGGACCTCGGTCAGTACGACGAACCTGATCTGGCCGGCGTGCCGGGACGCGCGCAGCAGTACGGCGCCGACATCGCCCGGATCGTCGACTGTCGCGCGGCCCTGGTCGAGGAGGGCCTGGTCGCCCTGGCCTGCGGCGCATTCCACATCCGTTCCGGCGGGCTGCCGTACTTCAACACCACCCCGCTGGGTCGGGCCGTCACCGGGACGTTGCTGGTGCGCGCGATGCTGGATGACGACGTGGCGATCTGGGGTGACGGGTCGACGTACAAAGGCAACGACATCGAGCGGTTCTACCGCTACGGGTTGCTGGCCAATCCGCGGCTGCGGATCTACAAGCCGTGGTTGGACGAGGCGTTCGTCGCCGAACTCGGGGGACGGACCGAGATGTCGCAGTGGCTGACGGCCCGCGACCTGCCCTACCGCGCGTCGCAGGAGAAGGCGTACTCGACGGACGCCAACATCTGGGGCGCCACCCACGAGGCGAAGACGCTCGAGTTCCTGAACGAGTCGATCGAGATCGTCCAGCCCATCATGGGAGTCGCGCACTGGGATCCGTCGGTCGAGATCGAGCCCGAGGTGGTGACGATCGGATTCGAGCGCGGACGGCCGGTGAGCATCAACGGTGAGACCTTTGCCAGCCCGGTCGAGCTGGTGGACGAGGCCAACAGGATCGGCGGCCGGCACGGCCTGGGCATGACGGACCAGATCGAGAACCGCATCATCGAGGCGAAGTCCCGCGGGATCTACGAGGCTCCGGCACTGGCGTTGCTGCACACCGCCTACGAGCGCCTGGTCAATGCGATCCACAACGAGGACACCCTGGCGACGTACCACTCGGAGGGGCGCCGGCTCGGCCGGCTGTTGTACGAAGGCCGCTGGCTGGATCCGCAGTCGCTGATGCTCCGGGAGTCACTGCAGCGCTGGGTGGGTTCGGCGGTCACCGGCTCGGTGACGCTCCGCCTGCGGCGCGGTTGGGACTACTCGATCCTGGACACCCAGGGTCCGATGCTGAGCTACCACCCCGAGAAACTCTCGATGGAACGCGTCGAGGACGCCGCCTTCGGGCCGACCGACCGGATCGGCCAGCTGACGATGCGCAACCTGGACATCGCCGATTCGCGCGCCAAGCTCGAGTACTACGCATCGCTCGGCCAGCTGGACGCCGAGCAGACCCTGGTCGGCCGCCTCGAGCAGGGCGCTTCCGCCGCCATCGCCGAGCTCAACTCCTCCTCACAGCCCGACGAGGGCGTCGACGAGGCCACCGAGCGGGCCGCCATGGAGTTCGGCGCCGACTGAGCCGAGACCTCAGGACCGCAGATGAGGGCGCTGTTTGCCCCGGTTGTCGAGCAGCGAGGAACGAGCGTGACGAGATCCTGCCACCTTCCGACCGGTCCCGTGCTTCGGCGATCGAGCAAGCGAGGGACGAGCGCGTCGAGATCCCATGTCCGCGGATGAGGGCGCTGCTCCGACAGGCTTCGCTCGTCCGCGCCGGTTCGCAGGCTCACCGGCGCGGCCATCGCTGCAGAGGGCTACGCAGCGCCCTCATCCGCGGCCCTGGAAGTGGTACTCAGGAATTCTCCGCCGATCGAGCAAGCGAGGGACGAGCGCGTCGAGATCCCGTCAGGTCACGACTGGTCCGGATTTTCGTTGTTGCTGGCCGTACGGGCTCTCGCTGGCATCAGGGACGCCCTTGTTGCCAGCAGCTGCTCTTTCGGCCAGCGACAAGGTCTGACGGGCCTACGCAAGGCTGACCAGCGCCGACAGCCCGATTAGGAACCGGCGACGGGTCCTTGATAACCTTGTCCAGCAGTTGGGCATGGGGCTGTGGCGCAGCTGGTAGCGCATCACACTGGCAGTGTGAGGGTCAGGGGTTCGAGTCCCCTCAGCTCCACCAACGCATCAGGACCGGGACAGCAGTATCGTCCCGGTCCTGATGCGTTTCATGGACACTGCGACTCGAAGTCGGCCCCATCCGGTGAGCGCCAGCGAGCCGGAAGGGATCCCCTCAGCTCCACCAACCCGACACCTCAGGACGTCGCGATCAGTGCGATCCCGGCCAGCACGACCACGGCTCCCACCAGCTTGCGGAGCGGCCGCGGCTCCTTGAACAGCCACCACGCCAACAGTGATCCGATCACGATGCTGGACTCGCGGACGGGCGCAACGAGAGCGACCGGGGTGGTCCGCATCGCCTGCAGCACCAGGATGTACGCAGCGGGCGAGAGCACGGCAACGACGGCCACCTCACGCCACCAGCGACGCAGCACCTGCAGCGGACGTACGGCCTGGCGGTGCAGACCGGGGCTGAGGATCAACGTCTGCCAGGCCGATCCGAGGGAGAAGTAGGCGATCGGCGCCAACGCGAGTGACGTCACGGAATGGTTGTCCCACAGCGTGTATGCGGCGATCAGCACCCCGGTCGCGATGCCGTAGCGCAGCCCGATAACGGCGCGGCCGCGACGACCGGAGGTGCGGCCCGTGGCAACCACGGCCACTCCGGCGATCACCACCAGGCCGCCCAGCGCCGCCGACCAGCCCGGTCGCTCACCGAGCACGACGAGGGCGCAGGCCATGGTCAGCAGCGGACCGGTACCGCGCGCGACCGGATAGACGACGGAGAGATCGGCCCGGTCGTAGCCGGTCTGCAGCGTCAGCGCATAGCCGATGTGCAGGACGGCCGAGACCAGGGGCCCGACCAACAGCCCCCACGACCAGGGCCATCCCGCCTGGGCGAGCACGACGATCCCGATGGGCAGCCAGATCACCGCGGAAAACGCGTTGTACCACCAGACGAAGCTGTACCCGTCGCGCTGTACGCGCTTGGCGGCGATGTTCCAGACTGCGTGGAAGAGCGCTGCGATCAGGATCAGTACCAGTGCCGAACCGGTCACGGCGACCCGAGCCGCCTGGTGGGCCTGGAGGCGAGCACGGGGTCAGACATGCTCGGACACCAGCACTGCGAACGTGTGTGCCCGCAGTGAGGTGAAGACGTGCGGCTCGTCGCCGGGATAGGACAGGTAGTCGCCGGGACCGATCTCGACCGGGTCGTCGGCCGGACCGACGAGCGCACGACCACGGCTGAGGATGACGTGCTCCACCACCCCCGGCTCGTGCGCCGCGGAATGTCGTCCGGGACCGGGCTCCGCAGCGATCAGGTAGACGTCGCGGCGGGCATTCGGGGGACAGGCCGACAACAGCGTGGCGGCATACGCGGCGGTCGCCGAAGCGACACTGGGCCCGTTCCCGGACCTGATCAGCCGAACACTGGCGCGTGGCGGCTCGACGATCCGGGAGAACGGGATCCCGATCGCGGTGCACAGGGCCCACAGAGTCTCGATGCTGGGGTTGCTCGACCCCGATTCCAGCTGCGACACAGTCGATTTCGCGATTCCGGCTCGACGTCCCAGTTCGCCCAGCGATAGGCCGGCCCGCTCTCGTTCCCGGCGCAGGGAGGCAGCAATGGCAGCGAGCGGCGCCTTGGTCGGTCCGGACATCCAGGCCTCCGGGGATGAGCAGAGTGTTCGAGGAGTCGTCCGATCGTTCGCCTTGACGAACGGTCGTCGAGGCGTTCATCATACAAAACATGCGTTCGATATGGCGAACCCGGCGCGACTCGGCGGGACCTGCGGGCCCCGCCGACGGTCTGGGCAGGAACATCGCCTTGATCTGCCTCGCCGACGCCCTCGTCGGAGCCTCGTTCGGCGCGATCAGCGTCGGGAACGGCTTCGGCATCTGGGTGCCGGTCGTGCTGTCGGTGGTGGTCTTCGCCGGGGCGTCCCAATTCCTGTTCGTCGCGTTGGCGATGGGCAACCCGATCGCCGCGGTCCTGGCGGGATTGTTGATCAACGTCCGGCACTTCCCGTTCGGGCTGGCGGTGGGCGACGTGATCGGGAACGGCCTGACTCGACGGGTGATCGGTAGCCATGTGCTCACCGACGAATCCACCGCCTTCGCGCTGGCACAGGCTGATCCGGCACAGCGGCGGCGGGCCTTCTGGGGGTCCGGGGTGGGGATCTTCGTGTGCTGGAACGTCGGTGTGCTGGCCGGCGCGTTCGGCGGGTCGTACGTTCCGGACACGGACACGCTCGGCTTGGACGCGGCGTTCCCAGCGGTGCTGCTCGCGATCCTGCTGCCGTCGCTGCGGCACGCGGCCACCCGCACCGCGGCCGTGGTCGGCGGGCTGATTGCGCTGGCCACCGCGCTCGTGCTGCCCGCCGGTCTGCCCGTGCTGGTGTCGCTGGCTGCACTGCCACTGGCCCTGCGAACCCGACCGGAACGAGCGCACGGATGACGCTCGCACCGACCGGGCTGTGGATCTCGATCGCCGTGCTGGCGCTGGGAACGTTCGGATTCCGGTTCGCCGGGGTGACGTTGCGGTCCAGGATCACCCTGTCGCCGCAGGTGCTGCAGGGCCTCACGGCTGCTTCGGTGATCCTGCTGATGGCATTGGTCGCCACCGCCACGATCTTCGAGGGCCAGGCGTTCGCCGGTGCATCCCGGGTGACGGGGGTCGCGGTCGGCGGGGTGCTGGCCTGGCGGCGCGCGCCGTTCGTGGTCGTCGTGCTGGCAGCGGCGGGGGTGACGGCGGGGCTGCGCTGGTGTGGGGTTGGGTGAGACCGGCCGATCAGGGGACGACAGTTCAGGGGAAGAACGTCACGGCCAGCAGGTAGATGTTGAGGCCGATGATCAAGGCGACCACCACACTCGCAACGAGGGTTGTGAGACGCCGATTCACGAAGGGCCCCATCACATCCCGTCTCCGGGTGAGCAGCACCAGCGGGGTCAGGGCGAACGGGATGCCGAAGGACAGGATCACCTGCGAGACGACCAGTGCGGTAGTCGTGTCCACCCCCGCAGCGAGTACGGCAAGTGCCGGGAGCATGGTGACCGCCCGGCGCAGGAACAGCGGAACCCGTCTGCGCAGGAATCCCTGCATCACCACCTGTCCGGCGTAGGTTCCGACGCTCGAGGACGACAGACCGGACGCGAGCAGCGCAACGGCGAACGCCAGCGCGGCGCCGCCACCGATGTACTGGCCGAGCCCCGCGTGCACCGCCTCGATCGTGTCGGTGTCGGTGCGTCCGTTGCGGTGGAACAGATGTGCGGCGATCAGCACCATGCTCAGGTTGATCAGACCAGCGACCCCCAGCGCCAGTGTCACGTCCACCCTGGCGTAGCGCAGCAGGCTTCGTCGCTCGCCGGTGTCGCGCGCGGGTATCCGGCTCTTGGTGAGTGCGGAGTGCAGGTAGACGACATGCGGCATCACCGTGGCGCCGACGATGCCGGCAGCGAGCAGCACGCTGTCCGGACCTGCGAGGCGGGGTACGAGACCGGCCACCGCACCCGCCGGCGAGGTGCCGACGAGGATCAGGTCGTAGAGGAAACCGAAGGTCACGATCGCCAGCAGCGCGATGATCGCCAGCTCGAACCGTCGGTGGCCACGCTCCTGGAGCGCGAGAATGCCGAAGGCGACGACCGCGGTGATCAGCCCGGCGGGGAGCAGTGGGATGCCGAACAACAGGTTGAGACCTACTGCGGCGCCGACGAACTCGGCGAGATCGGTGGCCATGGCAACGAGTTCGGCCTGGAACCACAGGCCGACGGTCACCGGTCGGCGGAAGTGCTCGCGACACAACTCGGGCAGGTCCTTGCCGGTGGCGATACCGATCTTGGCCGAGAGGTACTGCACCAGCATCGCGATCACGTTGGCAGCGACGATCACCCAGACCAGCAGGTAGCCGTAGCGCGCACCGGCGGTGAAGTTCGTGGCGAAGTTGCCGGGGTCGATGTACGCGACGGCGGCGACGAACGCCGGGCCCAGCAGCCTGAAGAGGGTGCGTCGGCGACCGCTGGCCCGCAGGACCGCGAGGGCGCTCGGTTGCTCGACGGTGGTCGTCGGAAGATCGCTCGCGTACACGCTGCCTCCCGAAGTTCGGTGCGCCGAAAACTGCTCTCAGGAGAAGATACGTCGCCGACGGGCGGGGGGATGGCCCTGGGCGGGAAAAAAGTTGCCCCGGGGCTTGGGCCATCGCCATGGCCCGGCGAGCAAGGACGGGATCTCGACCCGTTCCTCGCTCGATCGCCGTCACTTCCGGTGGCCGGGCGACGCAGGTGTCGAGACCGTGACCGGTGGTCCGTTGACGGGATCTCGACCCGTTCCTCGCTCGATCGCCGTGGGAGTCACTCCATCGGCGTCGGGACTGCTCACTGTGCTGCGGGAGTCAGCGGCCGCGCCAGACCGGCGCGCGCTTCGCGGCGAACGCGACTGCGCCCTCGCGGGCGTCCTCCGTGGTGAAGATCGGCATCACCGTCGCCTCGTTCTGCTGCCAGACCTCGTCGTCCCAGTCGGAGCCGAACCGGTCGGAGTCGCGGACGAACGACTTGGTCGCCTGCACGGCAAGCGGTGCGTTCGCGGCGATGACGGCGGCGAGCGCGAGGGCCTCGGTCAGCACCGAGCCGTCGTCGACGACCCGGTTCAGCAGACCCAGCTCCAGCGCCCTGTCCGCGGTCATCGGCGCCCCGGTGAGGAGCGCCTCGAGTGCCAGCTTGCGGGGATCTGTCGCTGCAGCCGGATCGCCCCGCCCGCGCCGGCTACGAGGCCGCGGGTCACCTCCGGGAAGGCGATCCGGGCCGACCGTCCGGCGATGGCCAGGTCGCAGGCCAGTACCAACTCGGCGCCGCCGCCGAAGGCCGCCCCGTTCACCGCCGCGATCGTCGGTTTGTCGATGCGGTGTCGGGTGAATCCGCCGAATCCCCACTCGGGATGCCCATCGGGTGCGGCGTTCTCGCCGGCGGCGAAAGCCATGAGATCCATACCGGCGCAGAACGCCCGTTCACCGGCGCCGGTCAGCACCACCACCCGGACCTGCTCGTCGCAAGCGGCGCGTTCGACCGCTTCGCCCACCGCCGTCGCCAGGGCCTGATTGACCGAGTTCAACGCCTGCGGACGGTTCAGGGTCAGGACCGCGGTGTGGTCACGGATCTCGTACACCACTTCTTCGCTCATCCGTCGATCATTCCCGACGGGTCGCCGGCTTGGCACGTCGAACTCGTACCCGGTTGTCGGACGGCAGCGCTACCGTCCTGCCATGACCGACATCGCACAGGCCTCCTTCGTCCTGGATCTCGTCCCCGTCGAGTCCGAACTGATCGGCACCGGCAGGTTCAGCTTCACCAAGCAGTGGTCGGGCGACGTGGTCGGATCAGGAGTCGGCAGCATGCTCTCGGCCGGGGATCCGGGCGCAGGCAGCGCCGGGTACGTGGTGCTGGAGACCTTCACCGGCAGTATCGGCGGGCGCTCCGGAAGCCTGGCACTGCAGCAGTTCGGCCGGATGCACGAGGGCCGGATGGAGCTGCGGTACGAGATCGTTCCCGGGTCGGGGACGGACGACCTCGCCGGCATCGGCGGCACTCTCGAGCTGACGGTCACCGACGGACTCCACGAGGTCCGACTCGAGTACACGACGAGCGATCCGGCCGGGAACAACCAGGATGAATGAACGTTGAAGCAATTGTGAAGAACATCGGATTCCTGAACTTCGGACATTGGACGCCGTCACCGCACTCGCAGGTGCGCACCGCGTCCGATTCGCTGCTGCAGTCGATCGAGCTGGCGGTGGCTGCGGAGGAGTTGGGCGTCGACGGCGCCTACTTCCGGGTGCACCACTTCGCCCGTCAGCTGGCCAGCCCGTTCCCGCTGCTCGCGGCGATCGGCGCGCGGACGAAGAAGATCGAGATCGGCACCGGCGTCATCGACATGCGGTACGAGAACCCGCTGTACATGGCAGAGGACGCTGGGGCCGCCGACCTCATCTCGGGCGGCAGGCTCCAGCTCGGGATCAGCCGGGGATCACCGGAACAGGTGATCGACGGCTACCGCTACTTCGGCTACGAGCCGGGCGAGGGCACCGACCAGGCCGAGATGGCCAGGCAGCACACCGAGGTCTTCCTCAAGGTGTTGGACGGCAAAGGGTTCGCAGAGCCGAGCCCTCGACCGATGTTCCCGAATCCGCCCGGTCTGCTGCGCATCGAGCCGCACTCCGAGGGCCTGCGCGACCGGATCTGGTGGGGCGCTGGGTCCAGGGCGACGGCTGAGTGGACCGCCGAGCAGGGGATGAACCTGATGAGCAGTACCCTGCTCACGGAAGACACCGGCGTGCCGTTCCACGAACTGCAGGCCGAGCAGATCCTGCGCTTCCGCAAGTCCTGGGCTGCGGCCGGGCATCCTCGCGATCCTCGGGTGTCGGTGAGCCGCAGCATCTTCCCGATCGTGAACGACCAGGACAGGGCATATTTCGGCGCCGAGACGCGCAGCCAGGACCAGGTCGGCCACCTCGACGGCGGCAGCGCCCGCTTCGGCAAGACCTACGCGGGGGAGCCCGACCAGTTGATCCGCGAGCTCGCGCAGGACGAGGCCATCGCCGCGGCAGACACGCTGCTGCTGACGATCCCCAACCAGCTCGGCGTCGACTACAACGCACACATCCTGGAGTCGTTGTTGACCCACGTGGCACCGGCACTCGGCTGGCGCTGATCACCCGGTCCTCCCGCGGGACGACCACCGACGTGCCCCCATCTCCCTTCGGCGCCGGGGGCACGCGGCGTTACCATCGGAGCGTGTACAGCCCACCGTTCAACCGGGTCGACGACGAGCAGCAGATCCGCACGATGGTGCGCGCGTGGGGTTCGGCCGAACTCGTCACCGTCGATGCCGACGGCCGGCCGGTGGCCACCCTGCTCCCGATCATCTGGCACGACGACACGGTGATCGCCCACCTGGCGAAGGCCAACCCGCACTGGCGCGGCATCATCGCCGGAGCGCCGGCCCTGCTGATCTGCGGCGGCTCGCAGGCCTACGTCTCGCCGTCCTGGTACGCCACCAAGTCCGAGCACGGCAAGGTCGTGCCGACCTGGAACTACTCGGCCGTCCACCTGAGCGGTACCGCGGTCGTGCACCACGACCCCGACTGGTTGCGCAGCGCGGTCACCCGACTCACCGAACAGCACGAGACCGGGCGATCCGATCCCTGGTCGGTGACCGATGCCCCTGAGCCGTTCGTGGCGGGTCAGCTGCGCGGAATCGTCGGCGTCGAGATCCACGTCGAGATGATCGAGGCGAAGGCGAAGCTGAGCCAGAACCGGTCGACTGCCGATCGGGAAGGCGTCGTCCGCGGCCTCGAGGCGTCGGCCGGCCCGGTCGACGCCTCGGTCGGGCAGCTGATGAGGGCTGCTCTGCACCGCGAAATTTGACGCGGATCCACTGCGCGGCAACCGATCCCAGTCACCCGTCACCGCGACGGCGAGGGCGGCGGCGAGGAAATCCCGGCGACCCGGACCAGGCGGCCCGAGTAGCGTCGACCGGCCGTGCGGCGGCGCCGAAGGGTGACCGCAGAATGTCGGCGCGGAGAAATCTCGGAGTTCCCTGAGCCGTGTTTGCGGACAAGGAGGTCCGTCATCGGTAATGCTGTGGTCAGCGGTGCCGCTACCAGCGGAAGGAGTGTCCGATCTTGAACGACGTCCTGCTCGTGAATGCGTCCTACCAAGTGCTGTCCCGGATCGACTGGCAGCGCGCGGTGGTGCTCGTCGTCACCGATGAGGCAGAAGCGGTCGAGTCGCACCCGACCCAGCTCATCCACTCGCAGCACCTGGTGATCCCGTTCCCCACCATCATCAGGTTGCGCACCTACCGGCACGTCGACCACCGCACCACCCGCGAACGTCGTCCGACGTTCCCCCAGGTCAAGCTGCGGGACGGGCGGACCTGCGGGTACTGCGGGGGGTTCGGCGACACGATCGACCACATCATGCCGCAGTGCCGTGGAGGTCAGAACACCTGGGACAACCTGATCACCGCGTGTCGGCCGTGCAACAACCGCAAGGCCGACCGGACGCCGGTCGAGGCCGGTATGCGGCTGCTGTGGATCCCGCGGCCGCTGGTCCCGGACGACTCGGACCAGCAGCGGGTCTGGCGCGCGCTGGGCGTCGCCTGAGGCTGCCCACCCGCACCTTCCGGCTCGCGCCCGACTCGGAAGGTGCGGGTGGCCGGCGATCGACCGGCCCGTTCAGCTCGTCCCGCGCTGGTAGAACACCGCCGACCGCATCGTCTGGAACGGGTACTTGTTGCCGGTGTACTGCACCTGGAGCCGGCGCAGGACGCCGGTGCCCAGCAGCGAGAAGGCGTACTTGCCGGTGGCGGCAGTGGTGCTGCGCTGCAGCGTCTTCCAGCTGCCGTCGGCCTGCTGCTCGTTGAGCAGTACCTCGGCAGCGGGGATCGGCTTCTGATCCTTCGCCGACCACAGCAGGCCGCCGATCGTGGTCTTCTGCCCGACCTTGGCGGCGGCAGGAACCGACGCTCCGGTGATCCGGGTCGGCGTCAGCGGGTTCACGAACTTGACCGCTGTCAGATGGTAGAAACCGAGCGAGTTCTGCAACCGGTACGGCGTCTCCAGCGAGCTGACGTGGGCTTCCACCTTGCTGCTGGAGTTCTCGGCGATCATCCGGTTGCCCTTGGCATCCCGGCCGATGTAGATCGCGATGTGGTATGACGGCGGCCTGCCGCCGTTGCCGAAGAACACCACGTCGCCGGGTTGCGGGGCGGTCGTCCTGGTGAACTGTCCGGACGTCCGCATGCCTTCGCTGGAGTTGCCGCTGATGTCGTATCCGAGCGTGGTCCAGTAGGCCCACCGGGTGAAGCCCGAGCAGTCGGTGCGGTCCGGGTTGGTGGGTGGTGTGGCACCGTGCCCGCCGCCCCACAGGTAGCTGACGTGTTGGGTGGTGCCCCAGATCGCCTTCGTCGCGACCGCCACCAGCGGCGTGTACACGACCGTCGGGTTGCGGGCCGCGGTTCTGGCGCCCCCGGTGAGCAGTCGGGTGCGCAGGGATGCGTCGCCGTCGACCGGAGCGTCGTCGAGCACCCGTGCGTTGCCGGGGATGCCGGGCCCCGGCGCTGCGGGACCCGCGGGCACGGGCGGCGCTGCGGCGGCCGTCCCCGGCACCGAGAGCCCCAGCAGGACGACAGCGAGAGCGCTGCCGAAGGCGTGGATGCGTGACCGGGAACCGCCGCGCTGGGTACGCGTCCTGCTGCTGATGGCCATATGCACAGCGCACTCCTCACGTCACGGTGACACGCCGGATGCGGTACCGAACGTGAAGATTGTGACCGGTGGTACGAGTGATACGTCAAGCAAGGTCCATCGGTGGTGGCGCCGGTTGCGCTGCGTCACCGTGTCGCGGGAGGCACGCCGACCCTGTTTCATCGTCCGGGGCGACACCAGGGCTGACGACCACTGCACGTGATCGCCTCGATCGGGAGCGACCCGGGAGGATCAGCGATTGCGCCGGACCATCGAGACCTCGATGTGCCGATCCACCACCGATCCGCGGGCGACGCTGCCCGCCGAGACCAGCACCCCGTTCTCCCCGACGTGGAAGCGGTTGGCCACGTTGGTGTCGGCCCCCTTCGAGGCGTGGGCGGTCGCCGGATCGTTGAAGGTGTAATACGTCCCGCCATCGGCATCCGTGCCGCGGCCGGTGACGATCACGAAGTGGTCGGTGATGCCGTCGACGTTGCCGTTGTAGGCACCCTTGTGGCTCACCCCGACCACCACCGGCTTGCCGGAGTCGAGCTGCTGGTCGAGATAGCTGCGACCAGCAGCGGCCTGGGCGGCGTCCGGTCGGACCGACCCGTCGCTGTTCTCCCCGGCAGCGACCTGGATCCGCTGGTCGGGTCCCAGCACCTCGGCGCCGAGTTGGGCGGCCATCGCCTTCGAAGCCTTGAAGCAGGCGGTGTTGCCGGGGGTGAAGCCGTTCCCGGCGATCAGTTGGCTGTAGAACGGCACCTGCAGTGCGACCGGCCCACCCGTGGTCGACGACGGGGGAGTGGCCGGTGTCGCCGGGGTCGCGGAGGGCTGCGTCGTCGTGCCCCCACCGCCCGTGGATGCCGGGGTGACCGCAGCGCCGACCGGACTGCTCGCGTCGAGCACCCCGACGTCGCCCGACGCCCGGCTCGCGTTCTCCTGCTGCTCCCGCTGCCGGGAGACAGCACCCGCAGCCGTCGTCATGGCCTCCGAGATCCGTTGCAGCGCAGGGGCGCAGGAGCTGTCCCACAGTTGACGGAAGGTCGTACCGTCGGTGCCGTACCACTCCAGGCCCGCGAGTTGCTTGCTGATCCGGGTCCGGACCGAGGTGAACGACTGCGCAGCCGTGGTCAGCGAGCTGTCGAACCGCTGCTGCGCTTCGACGTCGGACCCGAGGAATCCGGGACGGGCGGGTGCTGTCATGGATCCACTGTCGACACCCCCGTGCGGTCGGGCAAGGGGTGCGGCTCCGGAACGTTCCCCTTTCCCCGGCTCCCGTCGCCCGAGTCTGCGCGGATCAGCGCCGGACAGCGGATGGCGCCTGGGCCGCTGCCGGACCGGGGCCGCGGGCTACCGTTGGCCGGTGAGTCAGACGCCCAGACAGGACCGGCCGCCCGATCCCGGCCAGGCACCGGGAAGCCCGTCGCCGGACGTGGCGGACGGTCGGCGTCCCCGGTTGTCCGAGATCGGCACCGACCCCGACTATCGCTTCACCCTCGCCAACGAGCGCACCTTCCTGGCGTGGATCAGGACCTCGCTGGCCCTGGTCGCCGGCGGCGTCGCTGTCGTCCAGCTGACGGCGACCCTCGGAGACCGTTGGGTGCGGATCACCCTGGGCACCGTGTTGGTGCTGCTCGCGGTCGCGCTGGCCGGCCTGAGTCACCGTCGCTGGTTCCTCAACGAGAAGGCGATGCGGCTCGGGACGGCGCTGCGCCCGACGCCGATGACGGCAATCCTCGCCATCGGGATCACCCTGGTCGCGCTCGCAGTGCTGGTGGTGCTCATCATCGGTGCGCCCGTGCGATGACGGACCGACGATGACCGAGCTCTCCGCAGCGGTCCAGGACCCCGGTGTGCAGGCCGAACGGACCCGGCTGGCGTGGTCGCGGACAGCCCTGGCCCTCGCCGTTGTGGGTGCGCTCGAGTTGCACCCGACGAGGCCGGATCTGTCGCTGCTGCAGCGGATCCCGGCGTTGCTCACGATGCTGCTCGCGGTGGCCTACTGGGTCTACGGCGGACGTCGCTACCTGCGGGTGCGCGCCGCTCTGGCTGCCGACCGGCCGATCGTCCCCCGCCATTCGACCCTCGTGCTGGGGGCCTTGGTGGTGCTCCCCGCAGCGACTGCCCTCTGGGCCGTCTGGATCTGATCGACACTCCCGCCCGGACGAGCTGCGGAGGAACCCGGAACGCCGAGTGCGGTAGGACTGGTGCATGACGTCCCCCGGATTCACCACCAGGCCAGAGCTCACCGGCAGCTTCGGCATGGTGGCTTCGACCCATTTCCTCGCCTCCGCGGTGGGCATGTCGATGCTCGAGACCGGGGGGACCGCCATCGACGCTGCTGTGGCGGCCGGATTCACCCTGCAGGTCGTCGAGCCGCACCTGAACGGACCCGGCGGCGACATGACGCTGCTGTTCGCCGCCGCCGACGGCCTGCCCAGGGTGCTGGCCGGACAGGGTCCCGCCCCGGCAGCAGCCACCGTGCAGGCGATGCACGACCGCGGACTGGGCATGGTTCCCGGAGCCGGTGTCGCGGCCGCCGCGGTGCCGGCGTCCACCGTCGCGTGGCTCACCCTGCTGCGCGATCACGGAACCCGCACCGTCGAGGACGTGCTGGCGCCAGCGATCCATTACGCGGCAACGGGTTTCCCGGTCCTCCCAGCGATCCATCGGACGATCGGCGCGGTCGCCGCGCTGTTCGAGGAGTCATGGAGCGGTTCCGCGGCGCAGTATCTCGTTGGCGGCGCGCCGCCGGTGGGGTCGATGCTGACGAACGAGCAGCAGGCCGTGACCTACCGACGGATGCTGGAGGCCGCTGCCGGGAAGTCCCGTGAGGCGGGGATCGACGCTGCGATCGGCTGCTGGACAACAGGATTCGTGGCGGAGGCGCTCGACGATTTCTGCCGGACCGAGCAGCAGGACGGTTCCGGTGGGCGCTACCGCGGGCTGCTCACCGGCGACGACCTGGCCGCGCTGCAGATCCCCTACGAGGACGCGGCCACCGTCAGCTTCGAGGGCTGGACGGTCGCCAAGGCCGGGCCCTGGTCGCAGGGACCGGTACTGCTGCAACAGCTGCGGCTCGTCGACGGTCTCGGCCTCGGAATCGGCGCCTGCCCGCCCGGCGGCGCCGACTGGATCCATCTGATCACCGAGGCATCGAAGCTCGCCTTCGCCGATCGTGATGCCTGGTACGGCGACAGTGCACCGGGCGATCCGACAGCGACACCGCTGCAGACCCTGCTGTCGGAGGAGTACACGGCGCAGCGCCGCGCGCTGATCGGCCAGCAGGCGTCCCGCGAGATGCGGCCCGGCTCCCCGGACGGTCGGGTCGCTCGTCTCCCCGACTGGGTGCGAGCGCTGGGATCGCGCCAGGGCGGCGCCGTCACCGGCACCGGCGGCGACCCGACGGTCTCGCGGACCGGGGAGAACCGCGGCGACACCTGCCACGTGAGCGTCGTCGACTCCTTCGGCACCATGGTTGCTGCCACTCCCAGCGGCGGTTGGCTGCAGTCGTCCCCGCTGATCCCGGCGCTCGGGTTCCCGCTCGGTACGCGCCTGCAGATGACGACCCTGGAGCCGGATCTGCCGACCACCCTGACTCCCGGTCGGCGCCCGCGCAGCACGCTCAGCCCCAGCCTCGCCGCCCATCACGACGGGCGGCGACTCGCCTTCGGCACTCCCGGCGGCGATCAGCAGGACCAGTGGCAGTTCGGGTTCCTCCTGAACCACCTCCTGGGCGGGATGAACCTGCAGGAATCCATCGACACTCCCGCATTCCACTCGACGCACTTCCCGAGTTCGTTCCACCCGCGGGAGGCCTTTCCCGGCCAGATCGTCATCGAGGACAGGGTCGGCGAAGACGTCCTGCGGGAGCTGGAGCGACGCGGGCACGACGTCATCCGGTCCGGACCGTGGTCACTGGGCCGGATGAGTGCGGTGTCCCGGTCGGCGGACGGCCGGGTGCTCCGGGCCGCCGCCAACCCGCGCGGCATGCAGGGCTACGCCGCCGGACGCTGATCCGACTCGCGGGACTCGACTCAGCCGATGCTCGGCAGGAAGCGTGGCGCCGACCTGGCCCCGGCGGCCGCCTCGAACGCCGCGCCGATCCGCAGGATCCTGGCGTCCTGCCAGCGGCCACCGATGAAGTTGACGCCCACCGGCAGCGCTCCGACGAAGCCGGCCGGTACCGACAGGTCCGGGTAGCCGGCGACCGCTGCGGCACCGGAGCTGCCGATCTTGAAATCGTCCCCGGTGCCGTAGGTCGTCTTCCAGGCGGGTGAGTTGCTGGGCGCCATCACCGCATCCAGCCGGTGGGAGGCGAACAGACCGTCCAACGCCGCACGGGCGAGCGCCTTGGCCTGCTTGCGCGCGGCGACGATCGATGTGTCGCTCGCCGGGGGCGCCGCCAGGCAGGTGAGGAACAGGTTCTGGTCGAACTTGCTGAGCTCGACCGGGTCGGCCGCGTTGAAGTCGACCAGCTGCTGCAGGGTCCGCTCCTGGCGCGGGCGGGTGCGCAGGTAGGCCTCCAGGTCGCGGACGAACTCGCTCTTGAGTGCGGTGAACGACAGGTTCCCGGACTCGCCGGCGTCCACCTCCACCTCGATCACCCTCGCCCCGGATGCGGTGAGCACGTCGACGGCATGCTGCACGACCCGGTCGGTGCCTGCGTCGATCCCGGCCTGCTGCCACACTCCGATCCGGCGCCCGCGCAGCGACGCACCTGTCAGTGCGCCGGCGAGATCCCGCGGGAGCGATGACGGCACGTGCAGGGTCGGGGTGTCCCGCCGGTCGGCACCGCGCAACGCGGCCAGCACGATGGCCGCATCGACCACGTGCCGCGCGATCGGACCTGCGGTGTCCTGCTCCACGCTGATCGGGACGATGCCGGTCCGGGAGGCGATGCCGAGCGTCGGCTTCATCCCCACCACACCGCACTGTCCGGACGGCGAGACGATGGAGCCGTTGGTCTCGGTGCCCACGGCCACCTGGGCCAGGGCGGCAGCGACGCCGGCCGCCGGACCGGACGAGGAACCGGACGGATTCCGGTCGAGGACGTACGGATTGTTGGTCTGGCCGCCCACCCCCGATCAGCCGCCGGTGGCGAAGTCGGCGCGGAAGTTCGCCCACTCCGACAGGTTCGCCTTCCCGAGGATCACGGCCCTGGCTCGGCGTAGCTGCGTGACGATGAAGGCATCCCGCACCGGCGGCATCCCCAGCAGCGCCCGGGACCCGGCCGTGGTCTGCAGGAATGCTGTGTCGATGTTGTCCTTGAGCAGCACCGGGATCCCGTCTAGGGCCCCCAGTGACCGCCCGCAGGCCCGGCGCCGGTCGCTCTCGGCCGCCTGGTGCCGAGCTGCGGGATTCACCAGGATCACCGCTCCCAGCATCGGGTCCACGCTCTCGATCCGCTGCAGGTAGGCGCGGGTGAGAGCGACAGCGGTGAGCCGCCGCGCCCGGAACCGTCGCTGGATCTCCGGGATGGTTAGGGCATCGAGCTCACCCGGCGGGATCGGCTGCGGACGGCGCGAGTGATCGACTGCATCCGGAGCCGCCACGGCATCCCCACCGGGGACCAGCATCCCGGCGGCGGCGATCGTGGCGGTCACCCCGGCGACGAGCACCGTGCGGCGATCGATCCGGCGGTCCGCGGAGTCCGCGGTGGTCATCTCGTCGGTCCGGTGGGTCAGGGGAGTCTGTTCCATCGCCCGCGCGTAGGGAGGTGGACCCGGCAGCGCATCCGCTGGTCAGGGCATCGGCGGTCGCCCGCACTCCTGCAGGGTCACTGCCGCAGCACGATCGGACGGCCGCGCACCGACTGCAGGTGAGGTGGAAACACCGCCCCGGGGGCGAAGTTCTACGGCATGTCGGACTAAGCTGCAATGGTCCACACAGCTCCCCGACAGGAACTGCGCGGAGGCCGCTCGGTGCGACAGGTACCGGTCCGGCGGTCCACGGCGTGAGCCGACGGACCTGCAGCGCAGTCGAACCCCAGCTGGAGGCATTTCGTGACAGCCGTCGCCCCACGTCCCACGGTGGCACGTGCCTACCCGGTGCAACGCCCGGCTCGTGGGTCGAAGTTCCTTAAGTTCTTCCAGACGACGGACCCCAAGGTCCTCGGCGTCATGTACATCGCGACGGCGTTCACGTTCTTCATGATCGGCGGCGCGATGGCGCTGATCATGCGCGCCGAGCTGGCTCGACCGGGCCTGCAGTTCCTCTCGCCCGAGCAGTACAACCAGCTGTTCACCATGCACGGCACGATCATGCTGCTGTTCTACGCAACCCCGATCGTCTTCGGCTTCGCCAACTTCGTGCTGCCGCTGCAGATCGGCGCTCCGGACGTCGCGTTCCCCCGACTGAACGCCTTCTCGTACTGGCTGTTCCTGTTCGGCGGCATCATCGCCATGATGGGCTTCATCACCCCGGGTGGCGCAGCAGCGTTCGGCTGGACCGCCTACCCGCCGCTGTCCGACATCCAGAACTCACCGCAGGTCGGCGGCGACCTGTGGATCATGGGCCTGGCAGTGTCCGGCCTCGGCACCATCCTGGGCGCCGTCAACATGATCACCACCGTCATCTGTCTGCGGTGTCCCGGCATGACGATGTGGCGGCTGCCGATCTTCACCTGGAACATCCTGGTGACGTCGATCCTCGTGCTGATCGCCTTCCCGATCCTCACCGCCGGCCTGTTCGGTCTCGCGGCCGACAGACACTTCGGCGCGCACGTCTTCGACCCGGCCAACGGCGGAGCCATCCTGTGGCAACACCTGTTCTGGTTCTTCGGACATCCCGAGGTCTACATCATCGCGTTGCCGTTCTTCGGGATCGTCTCCGAGGTCTTCCCGGTGTTCGCCCGCAAGCCGATCTTCGGCTACCGCGGCCTGGTCTACGCGACGCTCTCGATCGCAGCACTCTCGGTCGCGGTGTGGGCACACCACATGTTCGCCACCGGCGCGGTGCTGCTGCCGTTCTTCAGCTTCATGACGTTCCTCATCGCGGTGCCGACCGGCCTGAAGTTCATCAACTGGATCGGCACCCTCTGGCGCGGTCAACTGTCGTTCGAGACACCCATGCTCTGGGCCTGTGGCTTCCTGGTGACGTTCCTGTTCGGCGGCCTGACGGGCGTCATCCTGGCCGCTCCGTCGCTGGACTTCCACGTCTCCGACTCGTACTTCGTCGTCGCGCACTTCCACTACGTGCTGTTCGGCACCATCGTGTTCGCGACGTTCTCCGGCATCTACTTCTGGTTCCCGAAGATGACCGGCAGGTTCCTGGACGAGCGGCTGGGCAAGCTGCACTTCTGGACGACGTTCGTCGGCTTCCATCTGACGTTCCTCGTACAGCACTGGCTCGGCAATATGGGTATGCCGCGTCGGTACGCCGACTACCTGCCGACGGACGGCTTCACCACGCTCAACATGGTGTCCTCCATCGGCGCGTTCATCCTGGGCTTCTCGACGCTGCCGTTCATCTGGAACGTCATCAAGTCGTGGCGGCACGGCGAGATCACCACGGCGGACGATCCGTGGGGTTACGGCAACTCCCTGGAGTGGGCGACCAGCTCCCCGCCGCCGCGACACAACTTCACCTCGCTGCCGCGCATCCGGTCGGAGCGACCTGCGTTCGAGCTGCACCACCCGCACATGATGGAGCGGATGCGGACCGAGGCGCACCCGCACCGCGACTGGAAGGCGCTCGACGACCTCGAGTCGAGCGACCACCTGAAGATCCCGGAACAATCGAAGTCCGACTGAGTTCGATCACGGCAGCACATCGCAGGAGCGATGTGCTGCCGTGGTGTCGTTCCCGGTCGGGTCTCTCCGGCCCTCCTCGAACAGGACTGCCTGCCCCATGACAGCCGTGCTCATCACCGTCACCGGACCGGACAAGCCGGGCGTCACGGGTGCGCTGTTCGCCGTCCTGTCCCACCGTCCGGTGGAGCTGCTGGACGTCGAGCAGGTGGTGATCCGGGGCTGGTTGACGCTCGGAGTGCAGCTGTCGGTGGCCGACTCGGATGCACGTGAGCTCACCGAACAGGTCGAGGACACGATGGACGAGATCGGCATGCAGGTGCGCGTCCGGCGCTCCCAGGAGACTCCCGAACCGGGCGGCCGGGTGCCGGCGACCCACACGGTGCTGGTGATGGGACGACCGCTGCAGGCATCGGCCATCGGCGAGTTGGCCAGACGCTTCGGCGAGCTCGGAGTCAACATCGACACCATCACGCGGGTCGCCGACTATCCGGTGACCGGTCTGGAGCTCAGCGTCAGCGCGCCGGCCGACTCGGACCTGCGGGCCGCGGTCGCCTCGGTCGGTCGGGACGTCGGTGCAGACATCGCCGTGCAGGCCAGTGGCCTGGAGCGACGCTCGAAACGGCTCATCGTCTTCGACGTCGACTCCACCCTCATCACCGGCGAGGTGATCGAGATGCTCGCCGAGCACACCGGGACCCGCGGTGAGGTGGAGGCGATCACCGCGGCTGCGATGCGCGGTGAACTGGACTTCGCCGCATCGCTGCGGGCCAGGGTGGCGATGCTGGCCGGGCTGCCGGAATCGGTGCTGGGCGAGGTCGCGGCGTCGCTCGAGCTCACCCCGGGGGCCCGCACCACGATCCGCACGCTCAAGCGGCTGGGATATCGCTGTGGGATCGTCTCCGGTGGTTTCACCCAGGTGGCCGGTGGGCTGGTGGACGAGCTGGGGCTGGACTTCATCGCCGCCAACACCCTCGAGGTGGTGGGCGGCAGGCTCACCGGACAGGTGGTCGGGGAGATCGTCGACCGGGCCGGCAAGGCCGCTGCCCTCCGCCGGTTCGCAGAGGAGTTCGGCATCCCGCTCGACCAGACGGTCGCGGTGGGGGACGGGGCGAACGACATCGACATGCTCTCCACCGCGGGCCTGGGGATCGCCTTCAACGCCAAACCCGTCGTCGCCGAACATGCGGACACCGCGGTCAACCAACCGTTCCTGGACCCGGTGTTGTTCATCCTGGGGATCAGCCGGGCCGACATCGAGGCTGCCGACACTGCCGATGGCACGATGGCAGCGCGGATCCCGCTCGGCTGAGCAGGTCGGACGGAGGGGTGGTCCGGCGGGCTTTCTTGACCGATATAGTGGATCTCGATTCACTGCGTTCGCTCGATCACCGCACGACAGCTGCGTTCGCTCGATCACCGCACGACAGCTGCGTTCGCTCGATCACCGCACGACCGCTGCGTTCGCTCGATCACCGCACGACCGCTGCGCTGGTCGATCACCGCACGACCGCTGCGCTGGTCGATCACCGCACGACCGCTGCGCTGGTCGATCACCGCACGACCGCTGCGCTGGTCGATCACCGCACGACCGCTGCGCTCGCTCGATCACCGTGCGGGCGCGTTCGCTCGACCACCGCAGGAGCACCACCGTGAGGGGATGTTCATGACCACCGCCCGGACCGCACCGTCCACCGACCCCGGCGTGCGTCGCTGGACCCTCGGCGTGTTCGCCATCTTCTTCGTGTGCGGGATCACCGTTGCGAGCTGGATGGCCAGGCTGCCCAGGGTGCGCGACCTGTTGGGTGCGACCACGCTGCAGATGGGGTTGTTGATCGGCGGGCTGTCGATCGGCTCCATCGCCGGCCTGCTGCTGTCCAGCCACGTGATCGCGGCGCTCGGCGCACGGCGGACGATGGGGACCGGTGGCACGGTGATGCTGCTCGGCATGCTGGTCGCCGGTCTTGGCACGATCGTGCCCGCCTACTGGCTGATCCTGTTGGGGCTCATCGTCTTCGGCGTCGGGATGAGCAGCAGCGACGTGGCGATGAACCTCTCCGGAGCGGCGAACGAACGTCGTGCCGGCCGGACGATCATGCCGTTGTTCCACGCGTTCTTCTCGTTCGGGACCATGGCAGGCGCCGGCATCGGCGCGCTGATGGAACGCATCCATCTACCGGTCGCGTGGCATTTGGGATTGATCGTGCTGGTCGGGTTCGGCGCGCTGGTGTGGGCGCTGCCGAGGATCCAGGACGAGCGGGGCACGCTGGAGGCAACCGAGGATGCCGAGCCGGAGCAGGGCTGGCGGGAGCGGCTGTCGGTGTGGAAGCAGCCCACCACCCTGCTGATCGGGTTGATCGTGCTCGGGATGGCCTTCGCCGAGGGCAGCGCCGGCGACTGGCTCGCCCTGGCGATGGTCGATGAACGCGGGACCACCAACGCCACCGGCGCCGTGGTGTTCGGCATCTTCGTGACGGCGATGACCGTCGGCCGGATCGCCGGGGTCAAGGTCCTGGACCGGTTCGGCCGGGTCCCCGTGCTCCGGGTCTCGGCCCTGATGGGTGTCATCGGGCTCAGCATGGTGATCTTCATCGACAGTGTCCCGGTCGCGATCGTCGGCACCGTGCTCTGGGGACTCGGCGCCTCGCTCGGTTTCCCGGTCGGCATGTCAGCGGCCGCGGACGATCCGCGACAGGCCGCAGCCAGGGTGAGCGCCGTCGCCACCATCGGCTACCTTGCCTTCCTGGTCGGGCCGCCCGGCATCGGGCTGCTCGGTGAGCACGTCGGACTGCTCGGGGCCCTCGTCGTCGTGCTGGTGCTGATCGCGGTGGCTGCGGTGGTGGCCCCCGCCGCGCGGGAACGGCAGCCACTCGGCTCCGCCGACCGCGACACGCCCGGCGCGCCGGCGAAGCTGCCGTGACCCCTGTCCCGCAGCCGACCGCCACCGCGCTGCTGCCGGTGGCTGCCCGCTACGCGGCGTGGCTCGGCATGTCGGAGCAGGAGGTGCTGGCCGACCGCGACGAGGCCGCGCAGGACGTCCGCGCCCTGCAGTTGGTGCTGCACCTGGAACGCGACGCCGTCGTGAGTCGACATCGAGCGCTGGAGCTGGCCGCGGGCGGCGCGGCGCTGCTCTGCCTGGACCCGCGCAGTGAGCCTGACGGCGACTGGTTCGAGGCGGTCCGGCTCTACTGCGTGGGCCACATCCGCAAGGTCACCCGGCGCGCCCGTGGTGCCCAGTGGGAGGCGACCGCCGATCTGCCCGGGCTGACGCTGACCGCCCCCGACGCCGACGGCGTGGTCGGCGGGACGCAGGTACGTGCGTTGCTGCCCGGACCGGTGGCCACGCTCGACAAGCGGGTCGCGAAGCTGCAGGTCGGCGGGACGGACGTGCCGTGGGATCCGGCTGCCGTGCCGGCGGACGCACGATCATCCGGCCCGGTGCTGCAGCTCTGGGTGCACGACGAGCCGCCGATGACCGCGGGCAAGCAGATGGCGCAGACAGGGCACGCGGGGATGATCGCCGCAGCGCTGCTGGCTGCGGACGGCGACCCGATGCTCGGCGCCTGGGCGGCGGCCGGGTGCCCCGTGACCGTGGCCCGGGCCAGCTCGGCCGAGTGGTCAGCTCTGGTCATCGCGCTCGAGGACCCGGCGGCTGCGTGGCGCAGCGATCGGCTGCTGGCAGTCCGCGATGCCGGGTTCACCGAGATCCCGGCCGGTACCGTCACCGTGATCGCCCGCGCCCCGCGCTGACGGTCACTTCCCGATCGGTTCCCGGTGGTTGTCCTCGGCGGCACCGCGCTCGCGGTCCTCGCGGGGTACCTGGCACCATCGCTGGTGTGAGCGAACCGCACCCCAGCGTCCAGGAGTCCCTGTCCTTCCCCCGTCAGTACGCCAGGACCCGGAGGTTCACCCTCGGTGAGCCGCGGACGATCAGCGTGACAGCCGACGGTTCGAGCGTGCTGTTCGTCCGCACCGACGGGCCGTATGACGGCGTCGGAAAGCTGCTCCGGTTCGACGTCGCTGCCAGGGCGGAGGGCGTGCTGGTGGATCCCGCGGAACTGGCCGGCGGTCCGGAGGAGCTTTCCGCGGAGGAACGCGCCCGTCGCGAACGATCCCGGGAGACCGGCGGCGGCATCACTGCGTACACGGTCGACGAGCTCGGGGCCCACGTGGTGTTCGGGCTGTCCGGGGCGATCTGGGCGTGCGACCTGGCGACCGGAGTCACGCGGGAGTTGCCGCGACCGGAACACCTCGGCGCGGCCATCGATCCCAGGATCGACCCCACCGGACGGTTCGTCGCCTACGCGGCCGACGGTGCGCTGCGTGTCGTCGGGGTCGACGGCACCGGCGACCGCGCGCTGGCCGGGCCCGACGGCGAGCATCCCGAGGACACCGTCTGGGGTCAGGCAGAGTTCGTGGCCGCCGAGGAGATGGACCGCAGTCGCGGATTCTGGTGGGCGCCCGACGGCACCGGCCTGCTGGTGGAACGGTATGACGAGTCGCCGGTCCCCGTCTGGCAACTGGCCGACCCGGCAGATCCGGCGGCGGCGCCGCGGCCGCACCGCTACCCGGTGGCCGGCAGCGACGACGCGCTGGTCTCCCTCTGGTACCTCGGGCTGGACGGCGCGAAGTGGGAGATCCCTTGGGACACAAAGCTCCTGCCGTACCTGACCACCGTGTCCTGGACGTCTGCCGGTGCCGTGCTGCAGGTGATGAGCCGCGATCAGCGCAGCGCCAGGATCCTGGCAGTGGACGTCGCCGGCCGCACCGTCCGGGTGCTGGCCGAACCTGCGGACGGCCGGTGGATCGAACTGGTGGGCGGAGTGCCGACCGCCACTGCCTGCGGGCTGCTGACGGTGACCGACGACGTGGAGACCGACACCCGCACCCTTGCGCTGGATGGCGTCGGTTTCGGCCCCGCTGGGGTGCAGGTGCGTGCGGTGCTCGACGTCGCGGGCAGCGGCGTTCTGGTCACGGCGAGCGGCGTCGATCCGTCGGCGGTCGATGTGCTGGAGATCAGGTGGGACGGCAGCGTCACGGCCTTCTCCGAAGGCGTTGCGGCATCCGGGGTTCGGGGCGGGAACACCATCGTGGTCGCCGGGGGATCACTCGATGCAGATGGGGTGACCGCCTCCGTGATCGTCGACGGGGTGCAGGTCGGCACGCTCGGTCGGCTGGGCGCCGAGGTGGACGTCCGTCCGGCCCCGCAGTGGCTGCGGACCGGCGAGCGGGAGATCGTCACCGCGGTGCTGTTCCCGACCGGCCACCTGGCCGGATCGGTCGCGCTGCCGGTGCTGATGGCGCCCTACGGCGGCCCACACGGTCAGCTCGCGGTCCGCTCGCGCCGCGGGTTCCTGCAGGCGCAATACCTGGCCGACCAGGGGTTCTGTGTGGTGGTGGCGGACGGTCGGGGGACTCCCGGTCGCGGGCCCCGCTGGGAGAAGGCAGTGCGGGACGAGTTCGCCGCCGTCACCCTGCAGGACCAGGTCGATGCCCTGGACGGGGTGATCGCCCAGTTCCCGGACGACGTCGACCCGGCCAGAGTGGGGATCCTGGGATGGTCGTACGGCGGGTATCTGTCGGCGCTGGCGGTGCTGCAGCGACCGGACCGGTTCCGGGCCGCGGTCGCCGGTGCGCCGGTCACCGACTGGGAGCTCTACGACACCTTCTACACGGAGCGCTACCTGGGGCACCCGGCGCAGCAACCGAAGGTCTACCGGCGCAACTCGTTGCTGGAGTTGGCATCCCGGCCACCGGCAGCGGGGGAGCGGCCCCCGGCGCTGCTGATCCTGCACGGCATGGTGGACGACAACGTCGTGGTGGCGCACACGCTGCGGCTCTCCAGTGCGCTGCTCGCAGCCGGCCGCCCGCATGCTGTGCTGCCGCTGACCGGCGTGACCCACATGACTCCGCAGGAGATCGTCGCGGAGAACCTGCTGCGGCTGCAGATCGACTTCCTGCAGCGCGCGCTGGCGGGCTGACGCGGATCGCGGTCAGGCGCGGACAGCGTCGCCCACCAGGGCGACGCCGGCCGTCCGCATCCGCTCGATCGCGGCGTCGGTGTCGCCGTCCGTGAGTTCCACGAACCGGGTCAACGCCAGCGGGACCGTCACCGCGTAGCCGAGCCGGACGCCGTCGACCGCGGTCGCTGCCACACACCAATCGCCGGCCAGCCCGACGACCACGACGTCCATGATGCCGTTCTCGTCGAGGATCACCGACAGCTCGGTACCCCTGGTCTGCCGGGTGTCGAGATCGATCACCGAGAACGCCGAGTAGCCGTCCTCGGAGCCGGATCCCTTGCGCACCAGCGTCTCCGGATGATCGGTCGGATCAGCGCCATCAGGGAGCAGACCGGGTACCAACTCGGCGCCCCGAGTGTCGTGCACGCAGTGCACCGGCCAGATCCCACCGTCCTGCTCGAAATGCGGGGTGTGCTCGGGATGCCAGTCCTGGGTGAAGACGACGAGCGCGCGGGCCCCCTGGGCGGCGGCGATCTCCTCGGCGATCGGCGCTGCGAGTTCGTCGCCGCCGCGGACGTACAGCGATCCGGCCGGGTCGGCGAAGTCGCGCTGCAGGTCGACGACGATCAGGGCGGTGGACGGCTGGTACTGCTGTGTCACGTCAAGACCTTCCAGGTCGGTGGCGGCTGTGCACGGGTGTCGTCAGCTCGGCAGCAGCAGGGTCGTCGGGATGGCCGGCTCGCCGATGGAGAGCTTCAGGCCCTCCCACGGCAGGCTGACCCGACGGGCGAGCAGATCGGCGCGGGACGCGGTCAGGTCGGGCAGCCCCGGCACTCGTTCACCTTCCCTGACCAGCGGAACGGGCAGCACGCGATCGTGGTCACCCAGTTCCTGGGCATCGACAGCGAGGTGGACGACCTCCTCGGTCGCGGTGCCGGTGGAGCGATGACGTCGGAACGCCGATTTGCGCCCGCCGTGCGATGCCTTGTTCTCGCTGCGCTTCTCCACCGGGCGCCCGTCGACCTCGACCAGCTTGTAGACCATCCCGGCGGTGGGCGCGCCGGAGCCGGTCACGACGGACGTCCCCACCCCGTAGGTGTCCACCGGTTCGGCCCGGAGCGCCGCGATCGCATACTCGTCGAGATCCCCGGACAGCACGACCCTGGTCTGCGTCGCACCGAGCGCATCGAGCTGGTCGCGGGCCGCGCGCGCCAGCACGCCGAGATCGCCGGAGTCGATGCGGACGGCGCCCAACGAGGTGCCGGCCACCTCGATGGCGGTCTGGATCCCGCGGGTGATGTCGTAGGTGTCGACCAACAGCGTGGTGCCGACACCCAGCGCGGCCACCTGCGCGGCGAACGCCTGCGCCTCGGTGTCGTGCAGGAGGGTGAAGGCATGCGCTGCCGTACCGCCGGTGGGGATGCCGTGCCGGCGGCCGGCCTCCAGGTTGGAGCTGGCATGGAACCCGGCGAGGTAGGCAGCCCGGGCAGCTGCCACCGCCGATTCCTCGTGCGTCCTCCGGGATCCCATCTCGATGAGCGTGCGATCGCCTGCGGCGGAGGACATCCGGGCGGCCGCCGAGGCGATCGCGCTGTCGTGGTTGAGGATCGACAGGGCCAGCGTCTCCAGCATCACCGCGGACGCGAACGACCCGGTGACGCTGAGGATCGGGCTGGCCGGGAAGTAGAACTCACCCTCCGGGTAACCGTCGATGTCGCCGTCGAAGGTGTAGTCCGCCAGGAACTGAACCGTCGCCCCATCCAGGATCGGCACCAGCCGCTCGAGTTCGGCATCGTCGAACCGGAAGCGCTCGATCGCGTCCAGCAGCCGTCCGGTGCCGGCGACGATCCCGTACCGGCGGCCCTGGGGGAGCCGCCGGGCGAACACCTCGAAGGTGCAGTGCCGCGTCGCGGTGCCGTCGGCGATCGCCGCCTGCAGCATCGTCAGCTCGTAGTGATCGGTGAACAACGCCGTCGAGCCGGAAGATCCCGGGAACTGAGTCATCCGTTCACGATAGGGGGCGGCGTCCCCACCCGAAGGGTCGGTAGGGGCACCACGAGTTCCCGTGACCGCGGATGAGGGCGCTGCTCCGCAGGCTTCGCTCGGACGCGCCGGTTCGCAGGCTCGCCGGCGCGTCCATCGCTGCAGAGGGCTGCGCAGCGCCCTCATCCGCGGCCCCGGGTGTGCCGAGCGGCCACACCGTCGATGGGGCGTGTCCTCGAGAAGGAGGAGCGCGTCACGGACAGCTGGGCTCCGACGTCAGAGCGGCGTCCAGCCGCATTCCGAAGTGTCGCCGAAACGCCCGAACCGGACACGGAACGACAGACTGGAATGCGCCTGGCCAGCTCAGGCACCGCTGGCGGCCACCCGGGATCGTGAGAGACTGGACGGGTGTCCAGCGCGAGCCCGATCCTCGAGCGCGACCAGCAGGAGGCGGTCGACGCCGACCACCCCTGGGTCACGATCGTGTGGAACGACCCGGTCAACCTGATGTCCTACGTGACCCTGGTCTTCATGCGCGAACTCGGTCATCCCCGAGTGACCGCCGAGAAGCTGATGATGGACGTCCACACCGTCGGGCGCGCTTCCGTCTCCACCGGGACCCGCGAGAAGATGGAGACCACCGTGGCCACGCTGCAGGCCGCCGGGCTGTGGGCGACGATGCAGCAGGACGTCTGAGCTGTGCACCGGTTCAAGAAGCGGTTCGGTCGGCTCACCGGCCAGCTGAGCTCCGTGGAGGCATCGGTGCTCGGCGATCTCGTCGACCAGGTGCGCTCGCTGCTGGCCGAGCGCCGCGCAGAGCACTCCGTCGATCCGCTGGCCGATCTGACCGGGATGGCCATGGGCACAGCAGAGGCACCCCAGGATGCCGCGGTCCGCAGGTTGCTGCCCGATTTCCACGCCTCCGACGCCGACCTGGCCGCGGGTCTGCGGCAACTGCACGAGCCGGCGCTGATCGCTGCCAAGGACACGGCGGCGGTGACCCTGCTGGACTCGCTCCCTCGCGGGGGCGGAACCGTCCGGCTGGACGAGCAGCAGTCAGTGGCCTGGATGAGCGCCCTGAACGACGTGCGGCTGGCGATCGCCGAGCGGATCGGGCTGAACGACGACGACGAGGAACCCGCGGCGCTGGCCGACGGGGACGAAGCGGTCCACACGATGTGGCACACCTACCAGTGGCTCACCATGGTGCTCGACTCGCTGGTCGTCGCCTCGATGGAATGACGCGCGCCGCAGCAGCTCCCGCGAATGCACGTCGATGAACATCGATCACCCGAACACCGAGCACCCGAGCACCGATCAGCTGAACACCGACGGGCTCGGCGAGGTGACCCGGTCCTTGCTGCACGACTGGGAGTTGAGCCCGCTGAGCCGCATCGCCCACGACGGGATCGGCGTGGCACTGCGTGTCCGACGCCGTGGGGTGACGGGTCAGGCCGGTGTCGCCGTGCTGCGGCACACAGATCCAGCGGCTGCTGTTCCTGACTCCACCGAGCACATCGTGCTGCGTCGCTGGGCCGGCGCCGGGGCGGTGCGGTTGCTCGCCGCCGACCCGGCCAGGGCCGCGCTGCTGGTGGAGGACCCTGTCCCCGGCACCGACCTGAGCTCGGTGGATCTGATCGAGGGCTGCGAGGTGCTCGGCGGGCTGCTCCCGAGTCTCGCGGTGCCGGCGCCCGCCCAGCTCCGGACCGTGGCGTCGGTGTTGGCCTCGCTGCCGGCTGAGCTGCACCGAGCCTCCGACGTGCTGCCGCGGCGATTCCTCGAGGAGGCGGTTTCGCTTGCCCGCTCGTTGGCCGATGACGACACCCCGGACCGGGTGGTCCCCATTGCGCTCGACTTCCGCTCGGTGGTCGCGGCCCACCGTGAGCCACACCTCGCCACCTCCGGTCTGGCGCTCGCCGGCGACCCGGCCTACGCGGTCGCCGCTGCCGTCTGGGACCGCAGCGCGGATGCGGCCAGGGCGTACCGACTCCGGGCACACCTGCGCTTGCGGATCGAGGTGGTCTGCGACGTCGCCGGCATCGACGCAGTGCGGGCTCGCGCCTTCACCGTGGTCCGTACCTGCGCCCGGATCGCCGCGGCCGCCGCCCGCGGAGCGGCCTCCACGGACGAGGTGACCACCGCGATCGGCATCGTCAAGGCGATGCAGGGCTGACCGGCCCGCACCACACACGCTCAGGGTCGAATCAGGGTCGGAAACGGCCGCCGGCCGCCGTCTGCTCCGTACGCTGGGGTCATGACAGAGCCCACTGGCCCGTCCGCCGCCGGCCGTGACATCCCGGCGGACTACGGCATCCCGCAGCTGAGCATCCCGAACATTCCCGGCATCACCGACGTCGGCCGCGGTACCTCGAGCACCCCGGCGAAGAAACGCTCGCTCGCTCCTGAGAAGGTGCGACCCGCGCTCGTCACCATCGGAGTGCTGTTGGGACTGATGATCGTGGTGCAGATCTTCAACTCCCTCGCCTCCGGCTGGAACCTCAACGCCAAGTTCGGCATCATCCCGCGCTCCGTCGGCGGGCTGGACGGCATCCTGTTCGCTCCGCTGTTGCACGGCAACTGGGCCCACCTGTTGGGCAACGCCGTCCCGCTGGTGATCTTCGGTCTGTTGCTGTTCGCCGGCGGCGTCCGGCAGTTCGTCGTCGTCACCGTGCTGGTCTGGTTGGTCTCCGGGATCGGCGTCTGGGTCATCGGCGACTCGAACTCGGTCACGATCGGCGCCTCCGGGGTCGTCTTCGGCTGGCTCGCCTACCTGGTGGCCCGCGGCATCTTCACCCGGAACATCGGCCAGATCCTGGTCGGGCTCGTGCTGCTGGTGCTGTGGGGCGGCACGCTGTGGAGCGGCATCATCGGAGCCGGCGTCAAGGACTTCCTGGGCTACTCGGGGATCTCCTGGCAGGCGCACCTGTTCGGGGCGATCGGCGGCGTGCTCGCCGCCTTCCTGGTGGCCAGGGCGGACGGCCCGCGCCGCGCTGCGGTCAGCGCCTGAGTGGACGCCTCGGAGCAACCCGACCGGCGGGCGCCGATCGGCATCCTCGACTCCGGGGTGGGTGGCCTGACAGTGGCGCGTGCGGTGATGGAGTTGCTACCGCAGGAGAGCATCCGGTACGTCGGCGACACCGCGAACGCCCCCTACGGTCCACTTCCGGACGAGCAGATCCGCCGGCTCACCGGCGCGGTGATCGAGTCGTTGGTGCTGGCCGGGTGCAAGGCGATCGTCATCGCCTGCAACACCGCGGCCGCGGCCGGCGCCCACGCGCAGGCGGTGGAGCAGTACCGGGTCCCGGTGCTCGAGGTGATCACCCCCGCGGCCCGGGCGGCGGCGCGGGTCACCCGGTCCGGCCGGATCGGGGTCATCGCCACCGTCGCCACCGTGGACTCCGGTGCCTACCCGCGCACGGTCGCCGCACTCCCCGGCGGAGCGGGGCTTCAGGTCGTCCAGCAGGCCTGCCCCAGCTTCGTCGACTTCGTCGAACGCGGGTTGACCGGCGGCCGGCAGGTCACCGGGCTCGCGCAGGCCTACCTTGATCCGTTGCAGCGGGCGGAGATCGACACCCTGATCCTGGGGTGCACCCACTATCCGTTGCTCGCCGACGTCCTGCAGCAGGTGCTCGGGCCGCAGGTCACCCTGGTGTCCAGCGCACGGGAGACGGCGATCGACCTCGCGGCGGCGCTGCGCGATCTCGACCTGCTGGCGCCGCCGGCCGCCGTCCCGGAGCACGAGTTCCTGGCGACCGGCGCGCCGGGACCGTTCACGGCGCTGGCCCGCCGATTCCTCGGGTCCGACGTGGTGCCCATAGGCTCGAGGCCATGACGACCCAGCATCCGGCAGACACCGCCCCGATCGCCTCCCGCGCCGACGGCCGCGCCGACGACGAGTTGCGCCCGATCCGGTTCACCCGGGGATTCCAGCAACACCCGGCCGGTTCTGTGCTGGTCGAGTTCGGCGGGACGAAGGTGCTCTGCGCCGCATCGGTGACCCAGGGCGTTCCGCGCTGGCGCAAGGGTTCCGGCCAGGGCTGGCTGACCGCCGAGTACGCGATGCTGCCGTCCGCCACCCACGACCGCAACGACCGCGAATCGGTGAAGGGCCGGGTCGGGGGCCGGACCCACGAGATCTCCCGGCTGATCGGGCGCTCGCTGCGCGCCTGCGTCGATCTGTCCGCGCTGGGAGAGAACACCATCGCCCTCGACTGCGACGTGCTGCAGGCGGACGGCGGCACCCGCACCGCGGCGATCACCGGCGCATACGTCGCGCTGGTCGATGCCGTCGAGTTCCTGCGGAGTCGCAACGCGTTGTCGGATCCGCAGCCGCTCTCGTGTCAGATCGCCGCGGTGAGCGTCGGTGTCGTCGGCGGCAAGGTACGCCTCGATCTTCCGTACGAGGAGGATTCGCGCGCCGAGGTCGACATGAACATCGTCGCCACCGAGACCGGCACACTCGTCGAGGTCCAGGGCACCGCCGAGAACGCCACCTTCTCCCGCCGCACCCTGGATGCGATGCTGGATTCGGCGCTGGCGGGGATCGATCGCCTGACGCGCTGGCAGACGCGCGCGCTGGCCACCCCGGTCGGTGAGACCGTCGAGTTCTCCGGGCCGGACGCGCTCTGATGGGCCGCACCCCGCGCCGGGTCGTGCTGGCCACCCGCAACGCCAAGAAACTGGCTGAGCTGCAACGCATCCTGGGCGATCGGGCCACCGTCGTCGGTCTCGCTGATGTCCCCGCGTTCCCGGAGGAGCCGGAGACCGGTGCGACGTTCGCCGAGAACGCCGTGGCCAAGGCCGAGCAGGCCGCGCGGGAGACCGGGGAGATCTCCCTCGCCGATGATTCCGGGCTCGCGGTCGACGCGCTGAACGGCATGCCGGGGGTGCTCTCGGCCCGCTGGGCCGGCACCCACGGCGCAGACGAGGCCAACAATGCGATGCTGCTCGCGCAACTGCGTGACGTTCCCGACGAGCGCCGCGGCGCCGAGTTCGTGTGTGCGCTCGCGCTGGCCGTACCGGGCGGGTCGACCGCCGTCGAGCACGGCCGCTGGCGCGGGGTGATTCTGCGGGAACCGTTGGGCGACAACGGGTTCGGCTACGACCCGCTCTTCCGCCCGGACGACGCCGACGGCCGCAGCAGCGCGCAGCTCGCGGCCTCGGAGAAGGACGCACTGTCCCATCGCGGGCTGGCCACCGCAGCGATCCTGCCGACGCTGCTGGAGTTGCTCAGCAGCTGACCCGCGCCCACCCGCTCGCTGTGCGGATCCGCGACGCGGCAGCCGGCCCACCATGTCACCGGCCGGCGGCCTCGTGGACCGCACCAGCCGCTGAGAACAGCAGTGACAGCTGATGTGATCGCGGGTGCAGCTGGGCGGTCGGCCAGACGTCCGGCCCGCAGGCGCGGGAGCCCAGACCGTGCACGGCGGCGTCGATGGTGAGCCAGGTGGAGGTCGGCGTCGGCAGCTCGTGCGGGTGCGCGGCCGCAGTCAGCTCTCCGGCCGTCCACCGGCTGAGAGTGAATCCCGGCCTGCTCCCGCCGATCCCGGGGAGCGCAGTGATCGTCAGGCCCGGCGTGGTGCCCGCGAGCAACGCGAGCTCACGCAGCCCGGCGCGATGACCGGTCTCCTGTGGCCGGGCGTACTCGGTCGCCAGCTCCTCGAGGGTGGCGTCGAAGCGGCCGACCCGAGTGGCGCGGACGCTGTCCGGGTACCACTCGCCGGGCCCGAGGCCGAACCAGTGAGCTGCCGAGATCTCCGACGGCAACCGCCAGCTGACGCCGACCCGCGGCCAGGTGACCCGCCAGTCGGCCGACGGTTCGATGTGCAGATCCAGCCGGGTGGCGCCGTCCTGCACCGACCAGGTGGCGGTCGTCCTGACCCACTCGGCGCGGTCGGCGGCCGCCGACCGGGTGACGATCCGCAGCACCCCGTCCGCATGCTCGATGCTCTCGCGCCGGTGGTTGATCCGGTCGAGTCCGACTGCGCGCCAGCGGTCGGCGCTTGACGGGCCCGGCACCCCGAGCCCGAGCGGTCCCGGCGGGCCGAGCTCCAGGCTGCCGCGGTCATCGCCCTCGTCGTTGTCGGTGGGCGCACGCCAGAGCTCCAGCACCGGACCGCTCACCGGCAGCCCGCCCAGCGAGACCAGCTCACCGGAGGAGAAGGTCGCTGCACCGATCACCGAGCTCTGCGGAACGGCCGTGGTGAGCAGGGTTGCAGCCGCGGCCGGCCGGGGACGCGCGCTGCGCGCGGGTGAAAGATCGAACTGCGCTCGCGCGACGACGTGCCCGGCCTCGGCCCAGGCGCTGTCCGCGGCGGTGACCGCTTCGACGGACAACCAGGTCTCGCCGTCCTCCCCGACGTGCATCGCCTCTGCCGGCAGGTCGAGCGAACCGTCGGCCCCGGCCTCGACGAACAGCGTGAGCTCACCGGTGCCGTCCTCGATCGCGCGTCCGTCGATTTCCCGCCGCCAGCGCAGCGTCAGGTCGCCGGTGTCCGCGGTGTGCCTGAGGTTGCGGACGGTCAGCCGGCCGGCGTCCAGCGAGAACTGCAACGGCTGGACGACCGCGGCCCATTCGTGCAGACCGGGGCTGGGGGTGTCGTCACTGAGCACCAGACCGTCCATCACGAAGTTGCCGTCGTGGACCGGCTCGTCGAAGTCTCCTCCGTACGCGTAGAACGGCGTTCCGTCGGCGGTGGTCGTCAGGATGCCGTGGTCGCGCCACTCCCAGACGAAACCGCCGTGCAGTCGGGGGTGACGGTTGACGAGATCCTAGTTGTCGTCGATGGCTCCCGGTCCGTTGCCCATCGCGTGGACGTACTCGCACAGCAGGAACGGCTTGCTCCGCTGCCGGACGGCCTGCGCAGCGTTGCACCCCATCAGCGGAGTCGCGGCGGCCGGGTCGTCACCGCCGATCGACTGCACCTCGAGCACGGTCGCGTACATCCGCGAATAGATGTCGGTGTACTCGCCGGTGTAGTCGCCCTCGTAGTGCACCGGGCGCGACGGATCGCGATCGTGGACCCAGGCAGCCATGGCGGCCAGGTTCGATCCCGTTCCGGCCTCGTTGCCCAACGACCAGATGGCGATGCTCGGGTGGTTCTTGTCGCGCTCGACGGTGCGTCGGATCCGGTCGAGCAGGGCGGCGTGCCACCGCGGGTCATCGCTCGGGTTGCCGATCCATCCCGGCCGGACGTCCGTGGACGTCTCCGCACCGATGTGCTCGAATCCGTGGGTCTCGTAGTCACACTCCAGCACGACCCACAGTCCGAGCTCGTCGGCAAGGTCCAGCAGTCGAGGATGCGGCGGGTAGTGGCTGGTCCGGATGGCGTTCACGTTGTGCCGCTTCATCTGCGCCAGATCCTGCCTGGCCCACACCTCGTCGAACACCCGGCCACGCTCCGGGTGCGTCTCGTGCCGGTTGACGCCGTGGAACACCAGCCGGCGACCGTTCGCGAGCAACTGGTCACCGACGATCTCGACGGTGCGGAAGCCCACCTGGAGCGAGACCGTCTCGGCCGCGTTGGACACCGTCGCCGCGTAGCGTCGTGGCACCTCGGCCGACCAGGGTTCGACGGCGGTGATCGGGATCGTCGTCACCGCAGCGGATTCACCGAAGGTGACATCCACTCCGAGCTCGGGGACGGACACCGTGACGGGGAATGCCGTTGCCGCAGCAGTGATCTCGGGATCGATGGTGCCGCTACCGTCTGCCTCGTACCCGGTGCGGAGCCAGACGTCGTCGATGCCCGAGGTCGGTCGCACCAGCAGGGTGACGTCGCGGAAGATGCCCGGCATCCACCACTGGTCCTGGTCCTCCAGATAGCTCGCCGCAGACCACTGGTGCACCCGCACTGCGACGACATTGCTGTCGCCGCACCGGATCTGCTCCGTCACGTCGAACTCGGTGGCCAGTCGACTCCCGGTCGCGACGCCGACCTCGGATCCGTTGACCCACACCCGGATCATCGACTCGGCGCCGTCGAACCGCAGTACGATCCGGCCGGCGTCCGCCCACTCCTGCGGCACGTCGATCGACCGGCGGTGATCCCCGGTGGGGTTGGCGTCGGGGACGAACGGCGGATCGACCGGGAAGGGGTATTGCACGTTGGTGTACCAGGGCCGGCCGTAGCTGCCGTCGCCCTGCAGCACCCAGTGCGAGGGCACGGGAAGTGAGTCCCAGTCGCTGTCGTCGAAGCCCGGAGCCGCGAACGCGCCGTCCCCGGCGCTGTCCGCCTGCACGGCAGCGGGATCGTCGGTCCCGGCAGCGGTGGGCGACAGCCGGAACGCCCAGTCGCCGTTCAAGGACAGTCGCGGGGCGTCCGAGGACAACCAGGATCGCGGCGGGAGCTGCCGGCCGTGGCCGGGGGTGGGATCAGTGAGATATCCGGGGCTCTGGAGCACTCCCAGAGGATGCCACGACACCCAGCGGCGTCACTCCCGCACCCCGGCCCGGGCGGGTGCGTCGGACCGGGGTGCGGCTCAGCTCAACCGCGGGTGGGAATGCGCCTGATCACCGAGTCCGCGCCGGAGCTGCGCGCCCAGGCCGCGCCGAGGCCGGCGAACAGCAGCACGAACCCGATCACGACGGCGTACTGGGCCAGGAAGGTGCCGGCGACCTCCGTTTCGAACAGACTCCTCGACCAGCTGCGCAGCCGGAGGGTGAAGGAGTCGCTGAGGAACGCGATCGCTCCGACGACGGCAAGGATCCCGCCGGGCAGCCAGGCAGTCGCCGGCGCCCAGCCGGCCAGCAGGGCAGGGACCGCAGCCGCCACGATGATCCCCAGCAGCAGGAAGCGGCGCGCAACGGAGGGGTCGAACAACGAATCCGGAGTACCGGCCAGCAGCGCGAAGCCAACTATCGGGCCGAGTACCAACACCAGGCCGATCAGCGCGCCGAGCAGATTCTGCCAGATCCGACTCTTCAGCGGCAGCAGTTCGGGCTCGTCCGGTCGGGCGGGCTGGCCGATGAACGTGTCCCGCTCGTCCGGGGCCGCTGGCTGGGGCGGCGGCGGGATGTACTCCGGCTGCGCCAGCGGTTCCGCGGCGGCAGGATAGGGCCGAGCGAACGGGTCCTGGCCGAGGTCGCTCTTCGGCAGGGCTCTGGTCTCTTCGTCCGCTGCGCTGTCGGCGGTGGGGGTCGGGAACGGCGCCACCGCCGGCTGAGCGGTCGACTGGAACGGTTGGTACGCGGCCGTGGAACCTGGGCTCTCCGTGGAGGGCGGCTCCTGGCTGTCGGACTGCTGCGTGGGACCGGAGGAGGAGAAGAGGTCCTCGTGCCGGTCTTCGTCGGCCACAGGGGTGGCGGTCGTCCGGTCGTAGCGGGTCGACCCGGCCTGCGGTGCTTCCGAGGGGACGGCCGGGATGGCGGCCGTCGGCCTGGCGTCGTACGGGGAGGCAGGGCGCTCGTCAGCCGACTCCTGAGCAGGTGCCCCGCCGAAAGTGCCGGGCGTGTCGGCGAGCGGCGCGTCGGTGGGGTCGTCCTCGTCGACCGGGCGATATGCGCGGGGATACGGGGTCGCGGTCGTCGGGGTGCTGTCGTCTGCAGAGCTGGACCACGCCTGTGGGACGTCGCCGGCAGACGGCTGGCCGGACTCGTCGGCGCCCAGTGACCGCGCGTCGACGACCGTGGTCTCCGACTCGTCGGCCTCCACGCCGTCCTGCGGGCGGTAGGGCTGGTGTGGCTGTGCCGGCTGGTGTGGCTGTGCCGGCTGGTGTGGCTGTGCTGGCTGGTCGGGTCCGGACATCTGGTCACCTCGGGTGGTCGTGGGTCTGGGGCGGCACGGTCTGCGGTGTTCGAAGGCCAACTCGCCGGGATCCACTGATGCGGATGCAGCGCGTGATCAGGCTAACGAGAAGCGGAGCGCCCTGACCCTTCATTCGGCTCCATCTCGACGGCGTGTTGCCCCGGACCTGCGACGTGTCGCGCCGGATGTCGGTGGTGGGGCCGACGGGAGTCGAACCCGCACTGGCACGGACCTAAACCGTGT
This sequence comes from Nakamurella sp., assembly GCA_037720195.1. Lineage (GTDB taxonomy): Bacteria > Actinomycetota > Actinomycetes > Mycobacteriales > Nakamurellaceae > Nakamurella. The sequence continues at coordinate 85,194 of JBBJML010000017.1, forward strand.
GCCTCT
>JBBJML010000001.1:0-391112 GCA_037720195.1 Nakamurella sp.
GAAGTAGACCGCCGATTTGCCCCACCCGGTCGCCTGCACCACGAGTACCCGCGCGCCGGGATGCAGCAGTCCGGTGATGGCGATCAGCTGGTCGTCGCGCAGTCGCGCATCAGGACCCGCGAGCGCGCCGATGACGCGATCGGCGACCACCTGCTGGTCGTCGGTCAGCTGGTGCTCGGGCGCCGTCGGGTCCGCCGTCTCGGTGGGGGTACTCATCCCGTCACCGTAGAGCGGTGGGCCGACACCGGCGGGATCGTGCACGCCTGTGGACACGCAGGATGTCTGTGGACAACTCCCGGCCGACCGAGAGATTGTTCGCGGGCCCCTTGAGGGTGAGGTTCATCAGCGCTGTCTTTCGGATCAGGTGGTGAAGGCTCGCCCGCCTTGGCTGCGCCTCGTGAGCAGGGAACAGGTCGCGTATGTGGGCTGAGCGATTCAACAACCACGATGCGTGGCGCGCCCGGACCGGCGCCAGACACAGAGCGTGCAGCCCTACCGCGCACAGGTGCGCACAGAGAGAAAGAGCTGGCAACTCGCACGAGCAGCCTGAGACTCAGCACCGGATTCCACGGAGTGGTTCACTCGCGTTGCCGATGGGCACTGGTGCCGACAGTCTGTCCGGAGTCTGTCGCAGGGCCATCCCGAATCGACTGCCTACCTCCAGCCCCACCCAGAACCGTGAGGACCGCATGATCGAGTACTGCTCTGTTGGTGTGACGACGCCTATGCGCTGTGCCTGCCCCCGGTCCTCGCTTCGACGAATCGGACCGAAATGATCGAGTTTCGCCGCGTGACCAAGCGCTTCCCCGACGGCACGGAGGCGGTCGCGGACTTCAGCCTCGTGATTCCGTCCCACAAGACCACCGTTCTGGTCGGCTCCTCGGGCTGCGGCAAGACGACTCTGCTGCGCATGATCAATCGGATGATCGATCCCACCGAGGGCCAGATCCTCATCGACGACGTCGACGTCGCCTCGCAGGACAGGGTGTTGCTGCGTCGCTCGATCGGGTACGTGCTTCAGGCCTCGGGACTGCTGCCGCACCGCAAGGTGATCGACAACGTCGCCACCGTTCCGGTGCTCAAGGGCACTCCGAAGTCCGAGGCCCGGGCGGCGGCGCTCGAGCTGCTCGACAAGGTCGGGCTCGACCGCTCGCTCGCCGACCGCTACCCGCGCCAGCTCTCAGGCGGACAGCAGCAGCGCGTCGGCGTGGCGCGCGCCCTGGCCAGCGACCCCAACGTGCTTCTGATGGACGAGCCGTTCGGCGCGGTCGACCCGATCGTGCGCGACGACCTCCAGGTCGAGCTCAACCGGCTACAGCGTGAGCTCGGCAAGACCATCGTGTTCGTCACCCACGACATCGACGAGGCCTTCGTGCTCGCCGACCAGGTCGTCATCCTCAGCAAGGGCGGCGTGATCGCCCAGGCGGGCACGCCGGCCGAGATCCTGGCCGCGCCGGCGGATGACTTCGTGGCCAGCTTCATCGGCGCCGACAAGGGCAAGCGCGAGCTTCACCTGCAGCAGCGCGCGGACGACGGCGGCCTCACCCTGGTCGTCGACGGCGACGGGCGCCCGCTGGGCGTGCTCGGCAAGGCGCAGCAGCGTGAGGCGCACGACACCGGGAAGAGCCCGTCGTGAGCTGGACCTTCGACAATCTCGACCTGATCGGCGAGCTGACGCTCAACCACGTCAAGCTCGCGATCATCCCGATCGTGCTCAGCTTCGTGCTCTCGATCCCGCTCGGCTGGCTGGCCAACCGCAACCGGGCCTCGCGGGCAGTGGTGATCACCGGCGGCAGCCTGCTCTACACGATCCCATCGCTGCCGCTCTTCGTGGTCCTGCCGCTCATCCTGCCCACCCGTGTGCTCGACGAAGCCAATCTGGTCGTCGCGCTGACGATCTACGGGGTCGCCGTGATGACCCGCTCCGCTGCCGACGCGCTCGCCTCGGTCGACGCCACCACGATCGACGCGTCCACTGCGATCGGCTACTCCCGATCCGCGCGCTTCTGGCGGGTCGAGTTGCCGCTGGCCGGCCCCGTGCTGCTCGCCGGCATCCGCGTCGTGTCCGTCAGCACCATCGCGCTGGTCTCGGTCGGGGTCATCATCGGCTCGCGCAACCTCGGCCTGTTGTTCCGCGAGGGCAAGCAGCGCGGCATCCTCGAGGAGGTCGTCGTCGGCATTCTCGTGAGTCTGCTGCTGGCGCTGATCTTCGACGTGATCATCGTGCTGATCGGTCGCGTCCTGATGCCGTGGCTGCGTGATCCATCCAACCGGACTGAGCAAGAACCCCAGATGCTGGGCGTGGCCGGCGGCGGGGCGATGGTCTGATGAACCTCCTCTTCAGCGCCATCGGCTGGATCTTCGACGGATCCCACTGGAAGCCCGGCAGCCAGAACCCGTTCCCGCTCCAGGACCGGCTGATCGAGCACCTGCTCTACACGTTCATCTCCGTGGGGATCGCGGCACTCATCGCTCTGCCGCTGGGCTTCTTCATCGGTCACACCGGGCGGGGCCGGCAGTTCGTGATCGGCTTCACCGGCGCCATGCGGGCGTTGCCGACGCTGGGGTTGCTGTTCTTCCTGCTGATGGTCTTCGGCTACTTCCTGAGCTATGACGACGCGCCGATCGTGGGTGCCACGATCGCCTTCGTCATCCTCGCGATCCCCTCGATGCTGGCCGGTGCCTACGCGGGCGTCGAGGCGGTCGACCGCCAGGTGATCGACGCGGCCCGCGCCAACGGCATGACCGAGTGGCAAATCCTGACCAAGGTCGAGATCCCTCTCGCCCTGCCCCTCATCATCGGCGGCGTCCGTGCCGCGACCCTGCAGGTGATCGCGACGGTGACCATCGCGTCGTACGCCGGCCTCGGCGGGCTGGGGCAGATCATCAGCAACGGCATCGGGAACAACGACTACGACCGCATCCTCGGCGGTGCCCTGCTGGTCATCGCCCTCGCCCTCGGCGTCGACGCGCTCTTCGCACTGGCTCAGCGACTCACCGCCACCCAGGGACTGACCGACAACCGCCCCACCAAGCGTCGTCGCACCACAAGGCGGTCGGCCCGACCCCACCCCCAGACCACCGCATGACTCGAAAAGCATGACTCGAAAAGGAAGCCAACACATGTCAATCACTCCACGCTTCACCCGCTTCGGCGCGGTGGCCCTCGCGTTCGGAATCTCCGTCACCACGCTGGCCGCCTGCGGCTCCGGCGATCCCACCTCCGCCGGCACCCCCGCCGGCACCCCCGCCGGCGCCTCCGCCGGCGCCTCCGCCGGCGCCTCCGGCGGGGGTGGCACGGTCGTCGTCGGCTCGTTCGCCTTCCCGGAGAGCGAGATTCTCGGCGAGATCTATGCCCAGGCCCTCGAGGCCAAGGGCGTGAAGGTCGAGAAGAAGTTCAACATCGGCCCGCGTCAGCAGACGATCCCCGCCCTCCAGGATGGCTCGATCAACCTGATCCCTGAGTACAACGGGAACCTGCTGGCCTACTACAACGAGAAGTACACCGAGCGGACCACCGAGGACGTCGACGCGGCCCTGGTCGACGCAGTGGCCAAGGACAAGCTCAAGGTCCTCAAGTCGGCCGCGGCCGAGGACAAGGACGCCTACGTCGTCACGAAGAAGACCGCCGACAGCAAGGGACTGGCCGCGATCGGCGACCTGTCGAAGCTGGTGCCGTTCTCACTGGGCGCCAACCCGCAGTTCGGTGACCTCGGCTACGGCATCCCCGGGCTCGAGAAGATCTATGGCGTCAAGAGCAGCGACGTGAAGTTCGTCCCGATCGAGGACTTCGGCGGCCCTGACACCGTCAAGGCACTGGTCGACGACTCGGTCCAGGTGGCCGACATCTACACCACCTCACCCGCGATCAAGTCCGAGAACCTGGTCGTGCTCGAGGACCCCCAGAACATGATCTCCTCACAGAACGTCATCCCGCTGATCTCCGAGTCGATCGACAGCAGCGAGATCGATGACGTGCTGAACGCCATCTCGGCCAAGCTCACCACCGACGACCTGATCGCCTTGCGCGACCGGGTCGAAGGCAAGGAGAAGGCCTCAGCAGCCACAGCGGCCAAGGACTGGCTCGCGGACAAGGGCCTCAGCTGATCTGCTGAGGTATCGACGAACGCCGGGCCGGCGCGGGCACACTCCCGCGCCGGTCGTGTCTCCCGGCAAGGGCAACGCTTTTCGCCCTCGCGATCGACGTCAGCGACCGGGTGAATGAATGCTGCCGGGGCTGATCGTGACGATGAGGTGCGTTCCGGCGCCGCCGAAGCTCGCCGCGGGCTGTCAGCCACTCCCGGATCACCTCCGCCGCCTCGGCGAGGCCCTTCTTCAGGGAATGGTCACCCGGCACCACCACCACACGTGCGGTCGCAGTCTCCCTGGGGCACCCGCAGGGATCGCTCGCTCCCTGCACCACCAGCACCGGCACGCCGGGCCACCGGGGTCATGGCGACCGCCGGCTCCGCGAACACGCAGGGACAACGAGCACGGAGTTCGCGCAGGTGGGGTGGGGTGGGGTCAGCCGAAGAGCACGAACTGGTTGTCACTGATCAGGGCCCAGGCACGGCGGGACGGGGCCTGTCGCGCTGCCAGGGTGGAGGTGACCCTGGCCCGCAGCACCGGCTCCCGGCGACCGTCCAGCAGTCCGGACAGCAGCACTTCGGCGGCATCGAGCAGCTGCTCGTGGTCGGCCGTCGGCGTCGGGAGCTGGACGCGGGAGCCGTCCGCACCGCGGTCAGCATCGATCAACAGCACCCCGACCCGGGAGACGTCGCGACCGCGGTCGTCGACCCGGGCGAGTGCGGACGAGCCCGCAGCCCGAAGTCTGTGGACACGTGAGGTGGCTGTGGACGACTCCACCGGCCGGCCCGTCATGGTGTGCCCAGCGCCGACTCCACCTCCACGTCGAGCTGCAGTTGCTCCAGGATCGCCATCGCTGTCGTTCCTCGAAGCGGAAGTGGTTCTCCATGATCGCCGCGAGCCCCTCCAGGTTCCGCTCCAGCACCGGCATCGGATCGCCCCGGGTCAACGCCAGGTCCAGGCCACCGATCAGGTGGGCGATCATCGAATGGCCCTGGGTCAGCTTCCCAGCGTCGACGCCAGGTGGGGATGGGCGGCCCGGATTGCCGGGAAGAGCACGGCATCCTCACCCCGATGGTGGCTGTCCAGAGCAGTGCAGAAACCGCGGCAGTGCACGAGCAGATCGCGCGCGAGTTCCGGTGGCCCCCCGTCGGCGAGCGAGTCCCGGGTATTCTCCAGCGCATCCCGTAGGTGCGCGTGGACCCGGTACATCTCACGACCCCAGGCGACGAGCCTGGCCCCTTCTTCGCGCTCACTCACGAGTGAGCAGCGGAATCGACGTCTGCACGTCAACCTCCGATGTCCGGCGCCTCCATGCCTGACACGGTCTGCCACCGGCACGCGACGCAACGAACGATAACCGAGGCAGCGCAGTCGGTCCAGGTGGTCGCCGGCGGACGACCCCGGCCGCACACTCGAATTGCACTATTTCACTAGTTGTGTAGTGTAATCCGCATGATCGATTTCCGGATCGACCGACGGGCAGGCACTCCTGCCTACCTGCAGATCGTGGAACAGACGCGCCAGGCCCTGCTGCTCGGGCGATTGCAGGTGGGGGACAAGCTCCCCACCGCACGCGAGGTGGTGGCCAGTACGGCCATCAACCCCAACACCGTGCTGAAGGCCTACCGGGAACTCGAGCGCGAAGGCCTCGTGCAGGGACGGGTGGGAGCAGGCACGTTCGTCACCCGAGGCCTGGCGCGCTCCGAGGTCGACGTCGAGTCCCCCCTGGGGATCGCGCTCGACACTTGGATCGCCCGCGCCAAGGGTGACGGCCTGGAGCGTCACGAGCTGGAAGCGTTGACGAAAGCATTGCTGGACAAGAACTTCGAGACCGGGAGGTCGTGATGAGCACCATGCACCACGAAGCGGACGAGGGCACCGTTGCGGGACCGGGCGGCAGTGGCTCGGGGGAGCCGATCCTGCGCGTCACCGACGCGGGGAGGAAGTACCGACGGGGCTGGGCACTGCGCCACTGCTCGTTCGCGTTGCAGCCCGGGTCGATCACGGCTCTGGTGGGACCGAACGGGGCGGGCAAGAGCACCGTGCTCGCCGCGGCCGCCGGGCTGCTCCGACTGACCGAGGGTGAGATCGCCGTCGCCGGGCAGGTCGTCCGCTCGCTGCCGGCCCATCCCGATCTGGGCTACCTCGCCCAGGACAAGCCGCTCTACCGGCAGTACTCGGTGGCCGACACCCTGGAAATCGGTCGACATCTGAATGCCCGCTGGGATTCCGCGCTGGCGCATCGACTCTGCGAGGACGCCGGTCTCCCCCCGAAGGCGAGGGTGCGAACGCTGTCCGGCGGACAGCGCACTCGGCTGGCGCTGGCACTCGTGCTCGCTCGGCGGCCGTCGATCGTGCTGCTCGACGAGCCGCTGGCCGACCTGGATCCGTTGGCGCGCAGGGAAGTTCAGCAGACTTTGCTGGCTGAGACCGTCGACTCCGGACTGACCGTACTGTTGTCGTCGCACATCGTCAGCGAGATCGAGGACGCGTGCGACCACCTGGTGCTGTTGACCGGTGGGACGGTGACATTGCAGGGATCGATCGACGATGTCGTCGACCGACACCTGTTGCTCACCGGGCCGGGTGATGACGAGACGGGACTTGGCCTGCTCCCCAGCGCCGACATCGTCGAGCTCCGCCGCACACCGCGGCAGATCACGGTGCTCCTCGACGGCCAGCCCACCCACGTCCCGCAGGGCTGGAGCACGGACAGGCCAACGCTGGAGGAGGTCGTCATCGGACATCTGCGGGACGCCCGATCGGCGGTCGTCCGATGAGCGCGCCAGCCGCGGTGAGCGTTCCGGAGCGGATCGACGGAACGGCTCCGCGAGGCGCCTGGTGGGCGGCGTTCCGCTTGCAGCGCAGCAGCTTGCTGGTCGGTCTCGGTGTGCTGGCAGTGATGGCCGCGCTGGTGCTCTGGCATCGTATCGCTGTGCTGAACCTCTACGCGGACAACGGCATCATCGACCCGGTGGCATGCCAGGCAGGCAACGGCCGGTCGGTGACGATCTCGGATGAGTGCGCCCGCGTGTTGGGGCTGCAGTCCGATCTCGCCGGACCCTGGCAACAGCTCAAGACCCTCTGGCTGGTCCCGAGCATCATCGGCGCCGCCACCGGTGCAGCCCTGTTCTCCCGGGAGTTCGAGCGACGCAGCCAGGTGTTCGCGCTGACCCAGTCGGTCGGGGCGCTGCGATGGTTCGCCACCAAGGTGACCGTTGGGCTCGTTCCGCTGGTGGCCGCCAGCATCGGGGTCGGCTTCCTGTTCGAGTGGACCGCGAACGCCTACGGCGTCGCGAGCTGGACGCCGATCGAAGCACCGGTCTTCCCCGACTTCGGCTTCGTACCCGGTGCGATGCTGCTGGTCTCCTTCGCTGTCGGGGTTGCCGCGAGCACCGTCCTGCGGCAGTCCTTGGGAGCTCTGCTGGTGTCGGTGGCCGCAGCGCTGGGCCTGTTGTGGTGCCTCGTCTTCGGATATCAGTACCTGGGGCCGGTCGAGCGGGTGACCTCGAGCGACCTCTCGGAGTCCCTGTATGCGCCGCCGCCGCGGGCGGAGTTCCTGGGCACCGGGTTGCTCGACCGCACGGGAAGTGAGATACAGATCTCCTACGATTGTGAGGCCTTCGAAAACGCCCGTGGCCTGTCAGAGACCGACTCCGTCCTGGACAGGTGCTTTGCGAGCCAGGGCGCGACCCAGAAGTTCGTCGACTACCTGCTGCTGACAGGGCGCGCCCAACTCACCTGGACGTTGTCCGGGATCTCGGCCGCGCTGTCTGCCCTGTTCCTCGCCATCGGCTACGCCCTGCTGCGGCGACGGGCATCGTGAAGACGACGACTCGGCCCGCCGCGGCCGGTATCTCGAAGACCGATGGGCTCGCGCCTCGGGGATGATCTGGGTCGCCTGGCGGCAGCGATGCTCGCTGATCCTGATCACGCTGGGCCTGTATGCGGCGGCGACGGTGACGCTGGTCGTGACTCGAATGATCCGCGCCCATCAGCTGGCCGCGTCCGGAGTGGCCGACATCTCCCGCTGCCAGGACACCGGTATGACAGCGGCGATGGTGGGCTTCTGCGAGCGGTGGCTCGACGTCCGTTCCTCGTGGTCCGGCACGATCAGCCAGCTGGGCGCGGCGTTGCCGGCGATCTGCGTCCTGTTCGGGCTCGGCCTGGGCGCTGCTGCCGTGGGGCACGAGTTCGAGAAGGGAGTGAGCAGCTTCAGCTTCACCCAGTCGATCTCGCCGATCCGTTGGGCTGCAACCCAACTCGGGGTCATCGGCATCACTACCGCGGTAGGTCTGCTCACCCTGGACCTGTTGGGACGAATCCCGCAGACTGCGCGCGCGATCGTCGGGGATGACCCCGGAGGACCGCTGGGTGCGAGCGTATGGACCCACACAGCGCTGATCCTGGTGACGGTGGGTCTCGGCTTCGGTATGAGTGTGCTGAGCGGTAGCGCGTCCGGCGGATTCTGGGGCGGCCTGGGGGCCTTGGTGATCGGCGGACTCGTGGCGGGCATCCTCCTGCGTCCTACAGCATCCGGAGTGTCGTCGGTGACCGTCGCCGTGCCCTGCACCGGGCCCGCCGACGAGTTGTGTGGCCGCGTCAGCTCGGTGGTCGTCCAGTTCCGCGCGTTCGGCATCGGTACGGCGGCGGAGCCCAACCAGAGTTCGACGATCTCGCTGGTGGTCGCCGGCCTCGCAGGACTGATTGTCGGCTTCCTGGTGCTCCGCAGACGCTTCTGCCGATCTGATAGTGCAGTCAGCGCGCTAGCAGCCGCAGCGCTTCCCGAGCAGCGACGGCGAAGTACTGGGTGTCCGGCATCTTCGCTGCGGTGTCGCCCCGCAGCGTCCACACCAGCACCCGCGCCCCGCCGTCCTTGCGTTCCAGCAGCCACGATCCGGCGAGCACCCCGGTGTCGCCACCGCCCTTGAAGGCCAGCGATCCGATCGGCACCCCCAGGTCGCCGACCCCGGAGTTCATCGTCAGGATCGCGCGCAGCGGCGCGCCGGAAGGGGTACCGGCCATCGCGTGCAGAGCCACCTGCGCCCGGCAGATGTCCGTCGCCGAGGCAAACCACTCCACCCCGTCCGGCCGGCCGGCGGGAGCGCTGCCGAACGCTGCCGGGCTGGGCAGGGTTCCGAGGATCTTGGCGATCAGGGACACCGCGAGTACATCGCGCCGCTGCACGTCCACCACGATGACGACGAGGCGTGGTACGTCCTGGAAGGCGAACTCGGAGTGCTGCTGGATGGACAGGAGCACCTCGTCACCGCACGTGGAGCAGTGTTCGCGCGCGCCGGCGTCGCACACATCTAGTGGAATGCGGCATCGGTCGAGACCCACTACTTGCTGGTCATGACCCGCGGATCCGTGCGCTCATCGCCGCGCTGCACGATCCCCAGGTGCGGGGAGACAGGACGATGGAGCAGGTCTTCACTGACTTCTCCTCGACGCTCCTGGGATGGCCCTGACGGATCCACCCCAAGGTCCGGGCGCGGGCAGTGCACAGCTCGAACTGATCGTGCACCTGATCAGACCTCGGCGTTCTCACCCGTACTTCTACTCGGCTGCCGGCTGATCCACGCGGCGTCGGAGTGTCCGGCGTCCGTCAGCCGACGCGGGCGAGCAACCACTCGCGGATGACGTCCGCTGCCTCGGCGAGCCCCTTCTTCAGCGAGTGGTCTCCTGGCACCACCACTACGCGCGCGGTCGCCGTCTCGGTGGGACAGCCGAACGGGTCGCTCGCTCCCTGGATGACCAGCACCGGCACGGTGACCGGATCGAGCTCCGGCTGACGGCTGCGCTCGGGCTTGCCCGGCGGATGTTCCGGAAACGCCAGGCACAGCACACCTGCGGGGCTGAGCACGGCCGCGGTCCGACAGGCGATGCGGCTGCCGAAGGAGCGTCCGCCGGTGACCAGCGCACCAGGAAAGCGAGCCCGGAGGTGCTCGACGACCGCGATGAACGACTCGTCCGGCGCGCTCCCGCGGGGCGGAACCCGCCGTCCCGCAACGACATAGGGCGGCTCGAGCAGCGCGGCCGCGAGAGCGAGGTCGACCGCTATGCCCACCGCCAGGTCGAGATCGGCCGCGCGGATCGACCCCGACGCCCCCGGCCCGAGCACCAGCAGTCCGCGCACGTCGCCCGGCGGCACGCGCAGGTGGATCCGGGCCGGGCCGTGCGCAGTGTCCAGCTCTTCGATCTCGACCAGGGCGTCGCTCATCGCCCCAGTCAACCAGTCGACGATCGGCCCGGCAGGAGCGATCAGCGTGCGATCGGGACCGGTACGGCAGTGGGCGCCGGGTAGCCACTGCGATCGAGAGCATCCGCGCGCATTCGGCCAGGATCTGCCTGGTGAAGCTGGTGGGAGTGCGTGAGAAGCGCGGTCACCTGTCATCCCGGAAGGTGACGAAGGCGCTGTCGTACCGTGCTGCGGACTGCTCATGAGGTGAGTACTCGCGCCCGGAGCCCACCGCTTCCCGACAGACGGCCGAGACATCGCGCTCCCGATCGAGCTCGGCGACCGCGGTGATCGCCGCCCCGCGCGCGCCGACCTCGGTGGTGTCCGGGCCCGTCACGACGGTGCGGGTGGCATCGCTGATCATCTGGCACCACGGCGCACTCCGCGCTCCGCCACCGGAGAGCCTGATCGAGTCAGGTCGGGTGCCGGTTGCTTCGAGGCAGTCGCGGACAGCGAGAGTGAGCGCGTCCAGTGAAGCCAGAGCAACGTCTGCAGGGGTGTGACGCAAGGTCAGCCCGCGCAAGCTGCCACGTACGGCGCTGTCCCGGAAGGGGCTTCGTTCTCCACTCGGGGACAGGTAGGGCGTCATGTGCGGACCGTCCCCCGGGGTGGCGGTGGCCGCCAGTCGGATCAGGCTCGTGGGTCCGTCCAGTCCGAGCAGCCGGGCGGTCCAGTGCAGGACCTCGGTGCCGGCCAACGTCGCGTAGGTGATGAGCCAGCGGCCCGGGTCGATACCGGGCAGGGTCATGCCGTTCGGCGGTCGATCCAGCACGGGGTCGGAGGCGACAGCTGCCACACACAGGGTGGTGCCGAGAATCGCGAATGCCTGACCTGGGTCGATGGTTGCGGATCCGGTGGCGGTGGCGACCACGTCGTAGGGCGCCAGCACCACGGGTGTTCCGGCAGCGATCCCGGTCGCTGTGGCAGCTTCTGCGGACAGGCCGGCTGAGCGGTCCCCGCTGTCGACGATGTCGGGTATCAGTCGCTGCAGCTCCGGTATCCCGTAGAGCTCGAAGGCCTCGGACGACAGCTGCCGGGTGCGGGTGTCCAGGAAGGGGTTGGCCGCGTCGGAGACGTCCAGCGCTCTTCTGCCCGTCAGGCAGTGGAAGATCCAACTGCCACAGCTCAGCAGGTGAGTGGCGCGCTGGACGCGCTCGGGATCGTTGGCTCGGAGCCAGCGCAGTTGGCCGTGGGCGAGTCCGGGTGCGCCGTAGCAGCCGGTGATGGCGAAAGCGGAGTCCAGTACCCCGGCTCGTTCCCATTCGTCGATCAGTGGGGCTGCGCGGTTGTCGTTCCACAACAGGGCTGGTCCGACGGGCGAGCCCTGCTGGTCGACCAGCCAGCAGCCGTCGCCCTGCGCGGTGACCGCAATGGCATCGACGGGATGATCGGCCCGAACCTGCGACAGCACCCGGCGGGCGGCAGCCCAGACCTCGCGCATGTCCTGCTCGCTGCGACCGTCGGCGAACTGCTGGACGACAGTGGTCTCGGTTGCTTCGGCCACGACACGCCACTGATCGTCGAACAGGACGGCCTTGACCTGCGAGGTACCGAGATCCAGGCCCACGACGTTCATGCCGACCTCCCGGAGATCATCATCGACCTCGGCGGTGCTCGGTGCGCGAGTGGTGGACCCAGTCCGGGTTGGCACAGTGCTCGAGCACCCCGTGGTCGATGAACTGGGCAACTTCACGGACCACGCGGTCGACCGATTCCGTCGCCACCTGTCGGGACGCTCCGGCCAGGTGCGGTGTGGCCAGCACATTCGGGTGCACGAGCAGCGGGTCGTCCGGTGCGGGTGGTTCGGGGTCGAACACGTCCAGTGCGACTCCGCCCAGGTGACCGCTGAGGATCGCCTCTCTGAGCGCAGCGGTGTCGACCAGTTCCCCGCGGGCCGTGTTGATGAGCCGGGCTCCGGGTTTCATCGTCCCGAACGCTTCACGGTTCATCAAGTGCCGGGTGTCGGGGGTGAGGCGAGCATGCAGGCTGACGAAATCGCTCTGCGCCAGCAGCTCGGGCAGGTCGACGATCTCGACCCCGACGCTGCGGGCTCGGTCCGGGTCCGCGTAGGGGTCGCTGACCAGGACGCGGGCGCCGAACGCCCTGAGCAGCTCGGCCACCCGCGCGCCGATCGCTCCGAACCCGACCAGCCCGACGGTCGCGGCGCGCAACTCCAGACCGGTGAGGTCGTACTGGAAGTAGCGGGCATCCCAGACGCCTGTGCTCAGCGCTCTGGACGCGGTGTCGATGCGCCTGGTCGAGGTGATCATGACCCCGATGACGAACTCGGCCACCGCACCCAGGTTGCGTCCGGGCAGATAGATGACCGGAACACCGCACAACGTCGCAGCATCCAGATCCACGTTGACAGGGCCGCCGCGGGTGACGCCGATGGCGCGCAGCGCTGGTGCCGCTCGGATGACCTGGGAAGTGATGGGTGCCAGATGGGTGAGGATGACCTCGCTGTCGGTTGCCAGCGCGGCGAGCTCGGTCGGATCCCCGGATGCTTCCAGGACACCGTCGATGACGCCGAAGGGTTCGTCGGGCCACTGGCTGCCGTAGGGAACTGTCGCCCAGGTCGGACCGAGCAGTGCGGATGCGCTGTCCGCCAGAGCGTGCGGCGTGATGAACAGGTCACCGGCGCAGAGGATCGATGGTGTCGTCATGAGCTCACGCCTGCCCGTGTGACGCGCGGGAGCGCCGTGCGAGGGAATCGATACCGACGGCGATGGCCAACACCAGTCCGGTGATCATGAAGCGGAAGGACGACGACAGGTTGAGCAGTGTCAGTCCGCTGGAGATGGATTGGATGACGACGATGCCCAGCAGCGCGGAGGCGGCGCTGCCGCGGCCACCGAAGAGGCTGGTGCCACCGATGACGGCGGCGGCGATGGCGTTGAGGTTGACGTCGCCGGTGCCGCTGCTCTGGTTGGCCGAGCCGAGTCGGGCTGCGGCAAGTACCCCGCCGATCGCCGCCAGGGTGGAGCAGAGCAGGAAGGCAGAGGCGTACACACGCTTGACGTTGATGCCGGCTCGGCGCGCGGCCTCGGCGTTGCCCCCGACGGCGAACATGCTGCGACCCCACTGGGTGCGCGTCAGGCCGTAGTGCAGGACACCGACGAGTACCCCGAAGAACAGGAACATCCAGCCCAGTCCGCGGCCCTGGTTGAGGTACCAGACCACGGCGCCCAGCACGACGAGGGTGGCGATGGTGCGGGCCAGGACGACCTGGATCGAGTTGGCGGAGAGGCCGGCTCGTCGACGTTCGACAGCGCGCTGTCGGCCGGTGAGGAACACGGCAGCGCCGACCAGCGCGACGAACACGTAAGAAAGCGGTTTCGGCACGAAGTCGAGCTGAGCGAACTGCACCAGCGACGAGTCGAAGGGAATGTTGATCGATCCGACGTCACCCAAGAGGTACAACTGCAGGCCCAGGAAGGCCAGCAGACCTGCCAGGGTGGCGACGAAGGACGGCATGCCCAGGCGGTTGAACAGCAGCGCGTAGAGCCCGCCGACCACCACCCCGACGACGATGGCGACGAGGATCGCGGCTGGCAGGGGCCACCGTTGGTTGACGAACAACACGGCGGTGACGGCGCCGGCCAGTCCGCTCACGGAACCCACTGACAGATCGATCTGGCCGACCAACAACACGCAGACGATGCCGAGGGCGATCACCCCGACGGACACACATTCCAGGGTGAGGTTGACCATGTTGCTGGTGGACAGGAAGACCGGGTTGAGGATCTGGAAGACCACCCAGACGATGATGAGCCCGACGACCACCGGAAGGGCGCCGAGGTCGCCGCTGCGGATCCGACGCAGCGTTCCGGACACCACCCCGCCCAGCCCCGCTTGCTGCTGGAGTCGTTCGTCAGCGCGGTCAAGTGTCCGGACCGGTGTCGGTGCCGTGGACTTCTCGGTCATGATGGTCCCTCGGTATCGGTGGCGGAGTTGTTGTGGGGGTGGGTGTCCCGGCGGTCAGCCCGTCTTGACACCGAGTTGTCCTCGGCGCCTGTGATGGCGGAGACGAGCTGTTGCGCGGTGACGTCAGCGACGGAGAAGACGCCGTTGTTGCGCCCCAGTCGCAGGACGGCGACGCGGTCGGCCACCGCTCGCACGTCCTCCATGTTGTGGCTGATCATGATGACGCCGAGGCCTCGTTCGCGGAGTCGCTCGATCAGGTCGAGGACTTCGGCGGTCTGCGCAACTCCCAGCGCCGCAGTGGGTTCGTCCAGGATGATGACACGCGGATCTCCGAGCAGCGATCGCGCGATGGCGACGGTCTGCCGTTGGCCGCCGGACAGGGATGCGACGGGTATCCGGACCGTGGGAATGCGCGCCGAGAGCTCACCCAGCAGCTCCCACGAGCGGGTTTCCATCGCCACCTCGTCGAGTCGCAGTGGCGTCAGTTCGCGGCCGAGGAACAGGTTCTCGACCACGTTGAGGTTCTCGCAGAGCGCGAGGTCCTGGAAGACAGTGGCGATGCCCAGTCCGATCGCTGCGGCGGGGCTGGCGATCTGGACCTGTTCCGTACCGAAGAGGATCTGGCCGGCCGTGGGTCGATGGACTCCGGCCAGAACCTTGACCAGGGTGGACTTTCCGGCGCCGTTGTCACCGACGATGGCCAGCACCTCGCCTGCCCTGACCTCCAGATCGATGTCGGTGAGGGCATTGACGGCGCCGAAGCTCTTGCAGACGCCGATCAGGCTCAGGACAGGTTCGGCGGAACCTGCCTTCTTCAGATCCGATGCGGTCACCGGACATCACCTCCGAGGTCGAGGACGTGCTGGATGGGAGTGGGTGGGTGACCGGCGGGCGCGAGGTGCACCCACCGGTCACCGGGACGTCAGGAGATGCCGAGCTTCTGGCACGCAGTGGCGTAGTCGGCGGTGCACAGTTCAGCCGCCGTCTGGATCTTCTTGTCGATGATCTCGGCCTTGAGGTTCTGCTGGGTGATCACGACCGGGGTGAACAGCTTGCTGGGGGTGTTGAAGACAACGGTGTCGGACTGCGGGGCCGTGCCCTGCGCCAGGCCGTAGGCGACGTCCGCTGCTGCGGCGGCAACGATCTCGCTGGGCTTGGAGATGGTGTTGTACTGATCGCCGGAGATGATCAGCTGCAGACCGGCGATGGTGGCGTCGTTACCGGTGATCGAGGGGACCGGATTGACCCCGGCTGCCTTGAACGCTGCGATCGCGCCGCCGCCCGTGCCGTCGTTGGCGGCAACCACACCGACGATCTTGTCCGGGAACCGCGAGATCTGACCCGACACCCACGTCTGGGCCTTGGCCGGGTCCCACTCCGGGGTGTCGTACTCCGCCAACATGGTGAGCCCGCTGCCTTCCAGGCCGGCGTGGATGCCCTTCTTGATCAGACCGGCTGCGGCATCGGTGGGGGAACCGTTGACCTCGAGGATGCCGCCGCCGTCCGGGATCGTGCCGCTCTTGAGTTTCTCGACCAGGGACTGGGCGATGAGAGTGCCGATCTTCTCGTTGTCGAAGGAGACGTAGTAGTCGGCCTTGGCCTCGGGCACGGGACGGTCATAGGCGATCACCTTGACGTTCTGCGACTGCGCGGTCTGCACGAGCCCCGCCGCTGCCGTCGAATCGACCGGGTCCAGGACGATCACCGTTGCACCTTGGGAGATGGCGGCGTTGAACTGCTGCTGCTGGGTGGCCGCGCTGGCGTTGGCGTTGTTGTAGAGCGTCGTGCAGCCCGGGCAGATGCGCTTCAGCTCCGCCTCGAAACCCGGCCGGTCGTGCTGCTCGTACCGGGTGGAAGCCTGGTCGGGCATCAGGAATGCGATCTTGAAGTCGCCGGCGCCCCCTGCCGAGACCTCCTGCTGCGAGGAAGCCGGTCCGGCTGAACTGGTCGATCCTGGCGAGGAGGTCATCGAGTCGCTCGACGCTGAGGTGTCCGCGGATGTCATCCCGCCTGAAGTGTCGGCAGATGTCATCCCGGCGGAAGTCATCGGGGCTGCGGAAGCAGGTGTTGCGGCGGGCGTTGCGCTGGTGTCGCTCTGCTTCGAACAGCCGGCTGCCAGCAGTGCCAGGCTTGCGGCAATGACCGCGACCCGGCGGCCGGAGGTGATCTTCATGGTGACTCCTCGGTGAGTTGGATCGACGAGCACGGGTGGCCCGACGACGGTGGTGGGGGCGGAGCAGTGGGGCTGGATGGTGCGGTGAGTCAGCAGTCCGGACAGGGCCGGACGTTGAGGGCAATGAGTGAGGCGAGCCGGCGCGGGTCTTCGGGTACGTCGATCTCGGTGACAGCTCCGTTGTCCAGGCGCGGCAGGAAGGTGCGGTAGCGACTGACCGGAACGCCCATCAGTGCACACAGGGCCATCCGGAAGACAGTGTTGTGTCCCACGACAAGGGCGCTGCCGTGTGTGGTGGTGCGGGCGATGTCGCGGATCGCGGTGGACGCTCGGTGCGCCGCGTCCTCGGGTGGCTCCGAGCCGGGGAACGGATGGGCGACCGGATCCGCTCGGAACCCCTGGACTGCAGCGGGATCCGTCACAGTCAGTTCCTGGATGGTCCTGCCCTCGGCAATTCCGAAGGACACCTCGCGCAGGTCGTCGACATGGTGGAGGTCCAGACCCAGCTCGTCGGCACTGGGTCGTGCCGTCTGGACGGCACGACGCACGGGCGAGGTGAAGACCGCGGCGGGTCTCCTCCTTCCGGACCAGGCAGCCAGAGTCCGTGCCTGCTCGACCCCGCGCACGGTCAGATCGATGTCGCTGGTGGCGCCGGCGTACCGGTTCTCGTGATGCCACACGGTCTCCCCGTGCCGGACCAACAGGATGCGGGTGACGGCGTCTGAAGCAGTGGATCCGGTCATGACGCGAGGGTCCTTCCGGTGAGCAACTGTTCCGCCATCTGTGGGGACAACCATTGACGTGAGGCCAGCTCCGTGAGGAGTGCCCGGTATCCGGGCAGAAGAGTGGCCCGGCGGTCAGGATCCGGTTCGTAACGACGCTCGATGTGCACCATGCGGTGTGCCGTGGCGGTGAGTTCGCCGGGCGCAGCTGCCGCCAGGATGGCCATGCCGGTGGCTGCCTCGCTCGACCGAGGTCGATAGGTCGCGCGTCCCAGGACATCCGTGCGGAGCTGGTTCCACCACTCACTCCTGCTCCCGCCGCCCGCCAGGGCGACCAGGCCGGAGACATCCGCGCCGAGAGTCCCGAAGATCTCGTAGGCGAGCAGTTCCGCATAGGCGACCGATTGGCAGACTGCGGCAAACCGCCGGGCGTCATCGCCGGACGCGCGGACGTCCTGGGCCAGGAAACCGGTGGCGTCAGGAGCGATGAACGGGAACCGTTCGCCGATCCCCGAGAGGGGGTAGCTCACCCCGGGGGCGGGCACCTGCGCACGCGCGGCCAACCGGTCGAGATCGGCAGGAGTCGCGTCGGGAAAGGCCTGGGCGATGGCACCGGCGCCGATGTTCGATGCGCCCCCGGGCAGCCATCCACCGTCCGGATTGCGATGGGAGTACACGGCACCGGAGGTGTCGCTCACGGGCACGGCAGTCGACCCCTTGATCACGAGGGTCGTGCCCAAGGTGGAGCACCAGCTGCCCAGGGGCAGAGCGCCGGTGGCGATCTGCGAGGCACACCCGTCGGTCATTCCGGCTCTCACCGGAGTCCCCGCCGGAAGCCCCGTCCACCGATGACCGGTGGGTCCGATCAGGCCGAGCACGGTGCCGGGCACGACGACATCCGGGAGGATGTCGGAGGGGATTCCCAGTTCGGCGAACAGCGCGTCCGGCCACCGCCCGGTCTGCAGATCAACACCCGTCTTCAGGGCGTGGGACGTGTCGGTCGCGGTGGGTGATCCCACCAGGCGGCGGGTCAGGTGGTCGGCCTGGTGGACGACCCGCGACCCCGGAGTCACCTGACCGGATTCCAACAGCCACACCACTTTCGGCAGTGCCCAGGAATCTTGGACCTGCATGCCTCGGGCAGCCCAGTGCTCGGCCCCGAGCGTGCGGACCCGCTCGCCCTGCAGCCCTGCACGGCCGTCGTCGTACATGAGCGCCGGACCGGCCGCATCCCCGTTCCGGTCCTCGACCAGCACGGTCCCGGACGTGGCGTCGAGAGCGACCGCGGCGATCGGTGGGTGTCCAGCGGTGGCGGTGGCAGTTCGCACCGCGCTGCCGAGTGCATCCCACCAGGTGGCCGGATCCTGCTCGTGACGGCGGCCGTCCCGTTGCCCCGGCCGGAAAGCGGAGGAACCGGCTCCGACGATCACACCGTCGGCGTCGGTGATGACCGCTCGCACTCCTTGGGTACCGACGTCGATGCCACAGAACATCGCGGCGGCCGACGAATCCGGTCCTGCCATGGCTGCTCCGTTCCGCATCATCGATGAACGACGTCAGCAACATCACAGCTGACTTGCGATACTTAACACTGCCACTGAGAGACTTCGCAAGGGGGTTGGGATGTTTCTCTGTTTCGTGTGGAGCGTCGACAGTCGCGGGAACAGGGTCCCCGACGTCATCCCGGAGACGGCAAAGAGCGTGACCTGCACGCTTGCCCCGGCGGACCCCTCGGGATCCGGCCGGGTGCCGGCATGAGTTCCGGAACGGATGTGGATGCCCAAAGTCCCTGTGCTGCAAGCACAGTGCTGACTGCGGGTGATCAGCAGGGGGTGGAGTCCTCCAGGATCACGGAACGTCCCGTCCGGGACCGGACGGGATCAGTCGTGCGAGACGTCGGCGGCGATCTCGATGTCGATTCCAGCAGCCCTGAGTTCCTCGACGGTCTCGGGGTCGACGCCGGAGTCGGTGATGACGAGGTCGAAGTCCGCCAGACCACACAGCCGGTAGGTCGCGGGACGCCCGAACTTGGCGTGGTCGACCAGCAGGACGCTCCGGGAGGAGTTCCGCATGAAGGCGGCCCGCGAAGTGATGGTGATTTCCGAGCGGTGATAGCACGATCCCGCAGTGACACCGGTGGTGGACATGAACGCAACATCGGCGTGCAGGTGGTCGATGACATCGGTGATACGTCCACCGAAACAGGCTTCCGCGACGGGGTTGTACTGGCCCCCGAGCACGATGAGCTCGATCCCGGTGACACCTGCGAGTTGGTTGATGATGGGCAGGAAATTGGTGGCCACCGTGATGGGCAGCACCCCGCTCAGGTGGGGCAGCAGTGTCATGGCGGTGGTGCTGTCATCCAGGAAGACGGTCTGTCCCGGCGAGAGCAGTTCCGCGGCACGAGCGGCGATGGACGCCTTCTGTGTCTGCATGGCCGCACTGCGTTCGGTGACCCTGGACTGCAGCAGGGCAGAAGGGTTCGCTGTCGCACCGCCCCGGATCTTGGTCAGATAGCCCTGATGGGCCAACGCGTCCAGATCCCGGTGCACGGTCATCATGCTCACTCCCATGGAACGGGTCAGCTCGTCGATGCGGGCGTATCCATCACGCAGGACCAGTGCCTTGATCCGCTCGCGTCGCTCGTTGAGGTCCGAGCCGGCTGCGTCGATCTGCGGTACCTCGGCTGCGCCCATGGAACCATCATCCGTGCTGCCGCAGACACCAGCGACCGGTCGACACGGAGATCGGGTCCGCGAAGGTGGCCGGACAACGACCACCAGGTCCGCGAACATGACGCAATGACGACCGTCAAGACCGCGAACTGGGGTGGGGTCAGGCAAAGAGGGCGAGCTGGTCGTCGCTGACCAGGGCCGATGCCCGACGGGACGGTGCCTGCCGGGCCGCCAGGGTGAAGGTGACCCTGGCCCGCAGCACCGGTTCGTGTCGACCGTCGAGCAGTCCGGAGAGCAACAACTCGGCGGCGTCGAGGAGTTGTTCGTGATCGGCGGTCGGCACCGGGAGCTGGACGCGGGACCCGTCGGCGCCGCGGTCAGGATCGATCAGCACCACCTCGACCCGGGAGACGTCGCGACCGCGGTCGTCGACCCGGGCGAGTGCGGACGAACCCGCGGCCCTCAGGAACTCGCGCACGATCGCCGGATCGCCCGAGACCGGAACGACGGTGCGCTCACCACTGATCTGTCGGCCGGGAGTGGGCGTGCTGACCGCGGCATCGTCGGTGCCGAGCGCGATCGAGACCAGCCGTCTCGCCATAGCCAGCCCGACGACGGTGGCGAGCTCGTCCACATTTCGCCCGTCGAGATCCCGGACCCGGTGAATCCCGATGGCGCACAAACGTTCCCGGGTGACGGGGCCGATGCCCCACACGTCCGCCAGGTGCAGGGCGTCGCGCATCGTCTGCTCGGCCGCCGTGTCGACCAGCAGCACACCGTCCGGTTTGGCCCGCCGACTGGCCAGCTTCGCGATCAACTTGGTGCGACCGATCCCGATGCTCAGCGGGAGGCCCAGCTCGGAGCGTGCGCGGCGACGGAGTTCGCGGGCGGTGGCCAACGGATCACGCTCGCCGACGTCCAGGAATGCCTCCTCGAGCGATCCCGGCTGGATCGAGGTGGCGTACTCGCCGAACAACGTGAACACCTGGGCGGACGCCCGCCGGTACTCCTCGGTGCGCATCGGCGCGATCTGGAGGTGGGCGCACAGTCGACGGGCCTCGGCGACCCGCATCGCACCGTGGATGCCGTAGGCGCGTGCCGGATAGTTCGCGCTGGCGATGACGCCCGTCACCGGGTCGGTGACGACGGCGAACGGTACATCGACGAACTGCGGGTGGTCGCGCAGCTCGACCGAGGCGAAGAACGCATCGACGTCGGCGTGCAGGATCTGTCGCACGGTCGCCGCTACCGGCGGCGCTGATTCGATCACCTGTTCGACTGCCATGGGATGAGTGTGCACAAGCCGTCCGACAGCGGCCAACCCGGTGATCGAGCGACTGACGAAAGAGGGAGACGAGATCCCGGCCACGTCGACTGCCGGCAGGATCTCGTCGCGCTCGTCCCTCGCTTGCTCGATCGTCGGAGAAACCGTTGCATCCCGGAGCGAGTGCCAGCAGGATCTCGACTCGCTGTGCTCGCTCGATCACGGGTGGGGTGCCGGGTGAGGATCAGCGTCGGGAGACCCACCAGCGGCGCAGCCTCATCAACAGACCGGTGAGGCGGCTCGCGACCGGGGTACCGAGCCGGGAGCGATAGTCGGCGACGGCTGCGTTCCAGGCGCCGTCCGACCAGGTCGGATAGGGGTGCGTCACACCGGCGAGGTCGCCGGTGGTCAGCTGCTGGCCGACGGCGAGCGCCAGTTCACCGATTGTCTCGCCGGCGCGGGGACCGACGACGGTCGCGCCGATGATTCGGCCGCGGCGACCTACCGCCAGGCGGCTGAAGCCGGCCACCTCCCCTTCGGTGACGGCCCTGTCCAGCTCGTCGTGCCGGACCTGCACGGTCCGGGCGCCCGCGGTCGGAACGCCGACGGCGGCGACTTCGGGGCGGGTGAACGTCACCCTCGGTTCCCCGGCCGTGCGCACCGAGCGCACCGGTCCGAGCAGCGCGTTGATCGCGGCGATCGTGCCGTGCACCCCCGCGGTGTGGGTGAACAGCGGAGCGCCGGTGATGTCGCCTGCGGCCCAGAGCTGCGCCGCGCTGGTGCGCAGGTGACTGTCGACCCGGATCCACCCGGCCTCGTCGAGCTCTACGCCCACCGATTCCAGCCCGAGTCCGGCGGTCCGCGGCCGCCGACCCGCCAGTACCAGCAGCTGGTCGAACTCCACCCGGCCCCCGGCGTGCTCGAGCACCCCGGCTCCGACCCGTTCGATCCGGGCACCGGTGATCACCTCGACCCCGTCGGTCACCAGTGCCTCGCGGATCAATGCCGAGGCGTCGGGATCTTCCGCAGGCAATACCCGGTCGGCGGCTTCCAGCACCGTCACCCGGGATCCCAACCGGGCGAAGGCCTGGCCCAGCTCGCAGCCGCTGCTGCCACCGCCGATCATCACCAGCCGCTCCGGTAGATCAACCAGGTCCCACACCGTGTCCGCGGTCAACGGCGTCACGTCAGCCAGCCCGGGAATCCGCGGCAGCACAGGCTCCGACCCGGTGGCGATCACCGCCTGCCGGTACTGCACCGGCGCGCCGTCGACCGCCAACCGGCCGGGCCCGGCGAACTGCGCGTCCCCCGAGAACACCGTCACCCCAACAGCTTCCAGCGTCTCGATCGAGTCGACCGGAGCGATGGTGGCGATCGCTGCGTGGACGTGCGCCATCACCCGGGGGAAGTCGACCTGCACCTGCCCGACATCGATGCCGAACCGACCGGCGGCGCGTGCGTCCGCCGCCGCGGCGGCTGCGGACTGCAACGCCTTGGAGGGCACGCACCCGGTCCAGAGACAGTCGCCGCCGGTGCGGGCCCGCTCCACCAGAGCCACCTGCGCCCCGAGTCCGGCGGCCGTCTTGGCCGCGAGCAGTCCTGCCGTGCCGCCGCCGATCACCAGCAGGTCCCAGATCGGGTCTGTCTGCACCGTCATCAGTCGCCCTCTCCGCACCGGATGGATCCTGCGCTGCGGCCGGACCCGTACCTCCCGACCGTACGGTGAAGGCACCAGCCAGGATGAGGACAGGAGCTCGGCGATGGCGCGCTACACCTTCATCGCCCCGCTCTACGATCTGCTGTCCGCGGAACCGGTCTACCGGGCCGGACGGCGGGCGGCGGTCGCCGACCTGGGGCTGACACCGGGGATGCGGGTGCTGGACCTCGGGTGCGGAACGGGCCTCAACCTGCCGCTGCTGCACGACGCCGTGGGCGAGAGAGGCGCGATCGTCGGGGTCGACCGCTCGCAGTCGATGCTCGCGGTCGCCGCGGCGAAGGCGACCCGGAACCACTGGCGCAGTGCACGTTTCGTCTGTTCCGAGGCCGCAGCCGTGGACGGCGCGCTGGCCGCCGAGCCGCCCTTCGACGCCCTGATCGCCTCCTACGTCCTGTCGCTGATCCCCGACTGGCAGACGTCGTGGAGCGCTGCGGTGTCGCTGGTCCGCGACGGCGGCCGGGTCAGCGTGGTCGACATGCAGCTGCCGACGGGCCGAGCGCGTCTGCTGTCACCACTGGCCCGGCTGGCCTGCCGGGTCGGTGGATCGGACATCACTGCTCGGCCGTTCACCGTCGTGGAGCGCACCGCACAGGACGTCATCGCCCGGGACCTGCGCGGCGGTCACGTCCAGGTGCGCACCGGGACCGTAAACACCCCCGCGAGCACCTGAGCGCACCCCGGCAGGTCCCGCGGCCTACCGTGGGGTCATGCGCCGCCCCGCCGAGCTCGTGACCACGCTCCGGGACCGCTGGCGTCGCCTGGAGTTCGCCACCCGACCGGTCCACCCGGAGACCGCAGAAGCGTTGCAGCGCAGATGGTCTGAATTGCCCGATCGGGTCCGGACACCGGCCCAGACGCTCGGTCAGCACGCCGTCGGATGCGAAGGCACCCACGGCGTCTTCCCCCGCTGCGATCTGGCCTGCACCCCCTGCTACCACTCGCGCGATGCCAACCGGGTCCGGATCGACGGCGCGCACACTCGCGACCAGGTCGATCGGCAGTTCTCCCTGCTGCGCCGGGTGCGGGGTCCGGCCGCCCACGCCCAGCTCATCGGCGGTGAGGTCACGCTGCTCCCACCGGATGATCACGCAGCCGCGCTGACGACCATGCGCGACCACGGCCGGGAGCCGATGAGCATGACGCACGGCGACTTCGACGAGGAGTACCTGCTCGCGCTGGCGCTCGGACCGGACGGGACTCGGCGGTTCGACCGACTTTCGTTCGCAGCCCACTTCGACATGATGATGTTCGGACGGCGGGGGATCGAGCGGCCGCCCGACGAGGCGTCGCTGAACCCGTACCGTCGCCGGTTCGCCGAGATGTTCGTGCGGCTGCGGAAGCAACACGGCGTCCGATCGTTCCTGGCCCACAACATGACCGTCACCCCGACCAACATCGATCAGCTCTCAGGCGTCATCCGGGAGTGCCGCGGTTACGGCTACGGACTGTTCTCCTTCCAACCGGCCGCCTTCATCGGCGACGACCGACGCTGGCACGAGGACTACCGCGACCACACCGACGACGCGATCTGGTCCCGGATCGAGGAGGGCGCCGGCGCCCGACTTCCCTTCCGCGCCCTGCAGATCGGCGACGAGCGGTGCAACCGGACCACCTACGGCTTCTACGTCGGGGAGCAGTACTTCCCGATCCTCGACGATGAGGATCCGCGGGACCTGAGCGTCCGGGACGCGTTCATGAAGCATCTGGGCGGGGTGAACTTCTCCGGCACCCCGGTCCCGCTGCTGCTGGTCAAGATGCTGCGGGTCGTCATCCGGCATCCGAGTGTCGTCGCCGCGTTCGCCGGCTGGACCGCCCGGATGGTGGCGACGGTGGGCCCGGGCCGGCTGCTGCGTCATCGAAGGATCCGACCTGTGACGTTCGTGATGCACTCCTTCATGGACGCATCGGTCGTCGCGCCGGCCTGGGAAGCCCTGCAGCGCAACGAGATCAGCAATGATCCAGCAGTCGCTGCGAGTCAGGAACGGTTGCGCGCCTGCTCCTACGCGATGGCCCATCCGGAGACCGGCGAGCTGGTGCCGGCCTGCGTGCAGCACAGCGTGCTCGACCCGGGGGAGAACGCGGCCCTGCGCACCCTGCTGCCGCTGACGGTGACCCGGAAGCGTGCGGTCGACCGAGCACACCCCGCGAGCAGCTGAGAGATGTTCGACGCTGCCCTCCGTCGGACCATCGCTCCCGCGGTCGACAGCGTCGCCGGCGTCCTGGTCCGGCTGCGGATCTCGCCGACGGCGCTCACGGTGTCCGGCTTCGTCGCCGGGGCCGGTTCCTGCTGGGCGGTGGCCGGCAGGCACTGGATGCTCGCGCTGGTGCTGTGGTTGCTCAACCGCGCGCTCGACGGGCTCGACGGACCGGTGGCCCGCGCGGGCCACCGCGCCTCGGCACTCGGCGGCTTCCTGGACGTCGTCGCCGACTTCGCCGTCTATGCGGGTTTCGTGATCGCGGTGGCGATCGCGATCCCGGACGCGAGACTGGCCTGCGCGGTGCTGGTCGGCACCTACTACCTCTCCGGGACGGCGTTCCTCACCCTGTCGTCACTGATCGAGCGCTACGGCCCGACCGGCGAGGATCGGCTGACCGGCAGCACCTACGCGGACGAGCGGTCGCTGCGTTTCGTCGGCGGCCTGGCCGAGGGGGCCGAGACGATCCTGGTGTACGTCCTGTTCTGCCTGTTCCCCGGAGCGGCGACAACCATCGCCTGGGTCTTCGCCGGAATGGTGCTGGTGACCGCACTGCAGCGGATCGTCGTCGGGGTCCGGCTGCTGCGGGGCCTGCACGACCTCCCTGACGAGGAGAGCGGCCGGCGCTGAGTGGGTCTCCTGCAACGAGCCGTCGATCTCATGCTGTGGAAGCACCCCACCGCAGCGCCTACCATCGAGGGGTGTCCGCATCTCTGCTGCTCAGCATCCCTCTGGCCCTGATCCTGCTCGTCCCGGGCGTCGCAGCCCTGCTTGCCGGTCATCGAGGCTGGCGCGGGACGCTCGACCCGAGCAGCGCACTCGGCGTGCGCGGCCCGGCGGCCCAGGTGTCGACGCAGTCGGCGGCAGTGGCCAATCGCACCGCTGCCCCGGTGATCGCAGCGGCCGGTGCCGTGCTGGCGATCGGCGGGCTGCTGACCGTCGCGCTGCGGCTGCCGACAGCGGCCACGATCGTCGTCTTCGTCGTCGCCCTGATCGGTGGTGTCGCACTGCTGGTGGTGGCCGGTTCCGTCGGTGAACGCGCAGCGACGACGGTGCCGCGGCCCGCCACCAAGCCCGTCGGCTGCACCGGGTGCGCGTGCGGCGCGGGTGGCTGCGGCGGCGCTGCCGACACCGACGTCCCGGCAGCCGAGGTACCCGCGACCTCCTGACGCGCCGGTAGCGTGGCCGGGTGGCCAGACACGAGCACCCCGAGCAGACCGAGCCTCCCGCTGTCGGGACGAACGCCCTCGACCTCGGCAAGACCGCGGCTGATGCCGACCAGCAGTCCCCAGCCGAGCCAGACCAGCAGGCCCCGGCCGATCAGCAGGATCCGGCCGCCGACGACGGATCGGTGCTGGTGCTCACCACGGTCGCGCTGCCCTACGGCAACCGCCTCACCACCTACGACTCGGCCGGCAACGGCATCATCTGGCACGTCCCTGCGGAGCTCGCAGCGCGGGTGGCCACCGGGGGCCTTCCGCGCCGCGAGGCCGGTGAGGGGTGCAGCACCCAGTGTCTCGTCGTCGACCAGGATGCGAGCACCTTGCGCGGCGTACAGGACGACTCCTGGCCGGGAGAGCTGGTCGACGAGCACTCACTGCCCGTCCCGCCCTCGGAGTTCCAGGCTCGGTTGCACCAGGTGTTGGTCTCGGCTGCCCGACGAGGCGAGTCCGTGGTGTTCGCCGGCGGCGGCCAACTCGAGATGCGGCCGCCGTGCGTCCGAGCCACCGCACTGCTCGACGAGGACGAGCAGACGTGGCTGTCGGTGATCGAGGCCTTTCCGCCGTTCCTGCAGGGACCGTGGTCGGACGCACAGGTCGAGGAGGACCTGAGCTGCTCGATCAAGACGGCGGTCCTGGATGCAGAGACGCTCGGTGGCGGCGCTGTCCTGATGTTGGTCGCGGCCCAGAGCTTCACCCCCGGTCCCGACCAGATCGGGCTGTTCTTCGAACAGGCTCCGGACGGGCCCTGGCCGGGCTGATCACCGACCGGCGGTCCGGCATCGACTTTCACCGGAAAGTGGTGCGGCACACCCTCATCAGCCGGGGCGGGATGACGATTGCGTTGCTATCGTCTCCGCAGACGGCCTCGATCCCGTCGTGCGTTCACTCTGTCCGGGCCGGCTGTCGGGAGGCGATCACCGTGGGTGGTCATTCCTCCGGCGCGCCCACCGATGCCGCACCGAACACTGCCAAGGCGATCGTCCAGCTGGTGCTGATCGGCCTGGTGCTGGGGGGCCTGGTGACCCTCGGGTGGATCGCTTGGCCCACCATCACTGGCCACTGACCCCAGCCCAACAGGCCCCAACCAGCCCAGCCAACCCAACCAGCCGGCTCAGCTCGCCGGGTCACCCGCCCGGCCCGCTCGCCGTGGCCGCACGGCCGATCAGTTGAGGGTGGCATCCAGCGGTCGGTAGGCCTCCAGCGCCAGCGGTCGCGGCTGGCGCCGCAGCACCCGGAACCACAGGTCCACCCGGGGTCCGGCCATCACGTCCTCGCCCTGGGAGTCGACCACGTGCCACGAACCCTCGTCGATCTCGTTGGCCAGCTGACCCGCACCCCACCCTGCATGACCGGCGAAGACCCGCGCCGATCGCAGCTCCGCCATCACCTTGTCCGGAGCCGCATCGAGGTCGACGAGTACCAGCTCGCCCGAGACCCGGGCGAACGGCGGACCGACCGGATCCAGCAGCGCGTCCACCTCGCCGCCGATCCCTGCTGTCCCGGACCGCCGCACCCCGACGCACATCGCGGAGTTGCGCTCGACCGGGCCCCCCTCGTACATCACCCGCGGCTTGGCCACCGCGCCCTGCCACTGCGGGAAGATCTCCTGGACTGCCGACTCCGTCGGTCGGTTGAGGATGACGCCGAGGCTGCCGTCCTCGCCGTGGGCCAACAGCAGTACGACGGCGCGACGGAACGACGGATCGAGCAGCGATGGCTTCGCGACGAGCAGGCTCCCGGCCGCCGGAGGGATCGGCATGCTGCAAGTCTGCCAAAGCAGTGGTGACCTGCGCGTCGCCCGACCCGCAAACGGGGCAGCTCGGACACTCCGGCACCGCACCCCGAGCTCTTCACGTAGCGTCGGTCCGTGACCTCCCGCCCTGCACCGAACGACCCGTCGGGGTCGACGGCCGGGGCCGCCGTGCGGGTCACGCGTACCCCCACCGGCGCGGCACCCGGTCATGATCCGGACACCCGTCGACC
This sequence comes from Nakamurella sp., assembly GCA_037720195.1. Lineage (GTDB taxonomy): Bacteria > Actinomycetota > Actinomycetes > Mycobacteriales > Nakamurellaceae > Nakamurella. The sequence goes on from JBBJML010000001.1 coordinate 28,210, forward strand.
GTCGGTTCGGGGTCCCAGAGCACTGCTCGGGCTCCGCGGATTCCGGCTGCTGGTGACCATCAGGTTGCTGAGTGCGCTGGGCGACGGAGCGTTCCAGGGAGCACTCGCCGGTGCGGTGCTGTTCAGTCCGGAACGTCAGACGGATGCCGCGGCGATCGCCGGCGGTTTCGCCGTGCTGCTGCTGCCCTACTCGATCATCGGCCCGTTCGCCGGTGCTCTGCTCGATCGGTGGAGTCGCCGGCAGGTGCTGGTCTGGGCCAACGTCCTGCGCTCGGCGATCGTCGTCGTCGTCGCGGTGGCGATCGCACTGGATGCGGCGACCAGCGTGTTGTTCGTCGTCGCGTTGTTCGTGATGGGGACGTCGCGGTTCGTCGGATCGGGTCAGGCGGCGAGCGTGCCGCACACCGTGCCGGACGATTCCCTCACCGGCGCCAACTCGCTCGGCACGACCGTCGGCTCGATCGCGACGCTGATCGGCAGCGGCATCTCCTTCGGGCTGCGCGCGCTGATCGGTGACACCCACGTCCCGATCGCGTTCGTGACGGCCAGCGTGGTGATCTTCTACCTGCTCAGCGCGGCGACTGCCGCGCGGTTCGACCGTCACGCTCTCGGCCCGGACGTGACGGACGAGCCCCGGCAGCCGATGCTGGCGGTCCTGCAGGGGCTCGGTTCAGGGCTGCGGCACATGGTCCAGCGCCGCAGCATCGGTCTGCACATCTGTGTGGTGGTACTGGTCCGGTTCGGCTTCGGGATGGCCACCCTGCTGGTACTGCTGCTGTTCCAGAACTACTTCCGCGGAAACGGCATCTTCGCCTCCGGGATCGTCGGGATCGGGCAGGTGCTCGCCGTCTCCGGCCTCGGCCTGCTGCTGGGCGCCGTCACCACCTCGTACTTCACCCGGCTGTTCGGGATCCGTCGTTACATCACGCTGCTGCTGGTGATCTGCGGGATCGTCGTACTCGCCGCGGGCAGTCAGTTCACCGAACCGATGACGATGCTGACGGCCTTCTTCCTGGCCTTCGGGTATCAGTCGACGAAGGTCTGCGCCGACACCATCGCCCAGGCGGATGCGGACGACGCCTACGTCGGGCGGGTGTTCGCCGTCTACGACACCGCCAACAACGTCTTCTACGTTGCCGCCTTCGCGCTCGGGGTGCTGCTGGTCCCGCCGGACGGGCACGGCCTGGCCGCCCCGATCACCCTCGGCGTCGTCTACCTGGTGGGTGCGCTCCTCTACTGGTGGGGCAGCGCGCACGCGGTGCGGCACCCCGTCCTCCCCAAGGCCTGAGAGCGCTCAGTCGTAGTTGCGGGCCAGCAGGGTCCGGCGCACCGAGAACACCAGCGCGGCGGCGATCACTGCAGCCACCAGCGCCACCGTCGGCACGCCGTTCGCGGTGCCGTCGGCGAGCACGCCGACCATGATCGACGTGATCGCACCGATGGTGAACTGCAGGGCGCCCAGCACGGCCGCAGCGGTGCCGGCCCGCTCGCCGTAGCCCTGCAACGAGACCGCCGATGCGTTCGGCATCGCGAGCCCGCAGCTGACCATCAGGAAGAACGCCGGGATCAGGAATCCGAGCACCCCGAGGTCGGCGCGCACCAGCACCGTCATGACGACGGCGGAGAGCACCAGGAACCCGAGCACGACGATCAGCACCCGCGCCGGGTCCCAGCGCTGGATCAGCACCGAGTTGACCTGCGAGACGACGGTGAAGCCCAGCGAGATCGCAGCGAGCACGAGGGCGAACTGACCGGGCGAGAAGCCGTAGACCTCTTGCAGGGCAGTGCTGGAGCCACCGACGTAGGCGAACAAGCAGCCGAAGACCATCCCGCCGGCCAGTGCGCTGGCCAGGAAAGCCCTGTCCCGCAGCAGGATCCGGTACGACGACAGGGTGCCGCGCAGCTGCAGAGGGGCCCGCCGGGCGACCGGCAGGGTCTCCGGGACGAGCCGCCAGGCCAGCACTGCGGTCGCCACTCCGACCACCGCGAGCGCGTAGAAGACGCCGTGCCAGCTGGTCCATCGCATGAGCAGGCTGCCGAAGATCGGCGCGATGATCGGTCCGACGCCCATCACCAGGATCAGCCGGGACAGCACGATCGCGGCCCGCTTGCCGCTGAACAGGTCGCGGACGATGGCCAGTGAGACGACGGTGACGGCGGCGCCGCCGATGCCCTGGACGAACCGAGCGGCGGTCATGATCTCGAGGGTCGGGAAGGTCGCGATGACGAGCGAGGCGAGGATGTGCACCAGCAGGCCGACCATCAGCGGTCGACGTCGTCCGACGGAGTCCGACAGCGGCCCGATCACGAGCTGACCGACGGCCAGGCCGGCGAGGAAGGCCATCAGGGTGAGCTGGACCTGGCTGGTGGATGCGCCCAGATCGGTCGCGATCCGGGGGAAGGCGGGGAGGTAGGCATCGATGGTCAGCGGCCCGAGGACGGCCATAGCGCCGAGGATCAGCACCAGCTGGAAGTACTTGCGACCGACGTAGACGTCCCCGGGATGAGCGGGCACCACCGGCTTCCGTCCAGCGGGTGCGCCTGAGCGGGGGGCGGCCTGCAGAAGGTCTGCGGCGGGATCGATGTCGTGATCGGTGGCGTACTCGGTGGTGCGGGACATGCAGCAGCTTCTTCCGGTGGCGTTCGGTACGTGGGCAGTGCGGTGCCGGCTACAGCGAGGGCACCACGGAGCGCTGACGTCATCGGGAGCGCGGGACAGTGCACAGGGGGCGACCGTCGGGAAATGCGGGTGACGACGCTACGACTTGGTGCGGATCTCCTGCATCAACCGCACCACACACCGGGGGTATTCCGCCTGTGCTTTCCCTCACCGCCGGTTCCGCAGCACCGCCGTTCAGCTGGTCGAGCGACGAAGGAGTCGAGACCGATCAGCTGGTCGAGCGACGAAGGAGTCGAGACCCCGTTGTTGACCTCACGGGATCTCGACGCGCGCCTTCGTCGCTCGCTCGATCAGCGGGAACCTCGTCGCTCGCTTGTCCGGGAACTCAGAGGTGCTTCCGGAAGCGCTTCGTCCGCAATCGGACCTACGCTCCCTCATCAAGACCGATGAACGGGCCGGACATCGAGAGGGAGACGGACCATGACGGACGGACACGACGACTGGCGGCCGGGTGGACGCGGTCACGAGGCCTGGTTCGGAGCGTCGTCCCACGCGGACGCCGCTGCACTCGCGGTGGCGATCGCCGCGCTGCTTCCCGAGGGAACAGCGCTGCCGGACCTGGAGGTGCGTCGGTCCGGGATCCGAGTGGGGCTCAGGCTCACAGATCACGACCCGGATCTGCGGGAGGCGGTGTCGGGTGCCGCGCGAGCGCTGGGCCTGACCGCCGACCCACAGGTGCTGCAGCGGGTGGGGCTGCTGATCGAGAGCGAGGATCCGCAGCGGCTGACCGCGTTCTGGCGGGCGGCCGCCGATCTCACCGACGTCGGCGACGACGCGCTGGGCGACGATCTGCGCCGCCGACCCACCATCGCATTCGCCCACGCGACCGCCACGAGCGCGCTGCGCAACCGCGTCCATGTGGATGTCGGCCACCCCGGCCCTCGGGACGATGCTGCCGCTGCGGCGCTCGCCGCGGGTGGACGGGAGGCCTTCGGGTGCGAGTGGTACTCGACGCTGGCCGATCCCGACGGCAACGAGGTGGATGTCGTCCCCGGTGGTCCGTGGGAGGGCTCCGCCACGACTGACTGGAACACCCTGTTCGGCGCGATGGTCTGCTACCCGGCGGGGAGCGCCGATCGGGCGGCAGCGTTCGCCGCCGCCGCGGCCGGGCTGGCCGACGACGCAGGGATCGACCTGATGATCGATCTCCGTGCCGACGCCGTGGTGCTCGACTCCGGCAAGGACCAGTGGGAGGAGATCGCCGGCTTCGCCGACCTCGCCGGCGCGATCCAGAGCGCCGCCCACGACGCCGGCCTCATCGCCGACAACGGTCGGCTGCGATTTGTCCAGCTCGCCCTGGACGCGGTCGACATCCCGGTGGTCCGGGAGTTCTGGCGGGTCGTCCTGGGCTATGAGAACGCCCCCAACCAGGAGTACTTCGATCTGTTCGACCCGCGGTGGCTCAACCCGGTGCTGTTCCTGCAGCGGATGGACGCCGCCGACGTCGGACGACTGGAGCAGTCCGGCCGGATCCGGTTCGACCTGCAAGTACCGGTGGATCAGCTGGCTGCTCGGGTCGACCTCGCCCTCGCCGCGGGAGGGCGGATCGTCGAGCGCGATCCCGCCGACCTCCGGCACCGTCTCGCGGATCCGGAGGGGAACGAGTTGGTGCTGCGGGCTGCCGGTCGGCCCGCGACGGAGCACTGACTGACCTCGCACCCGTGTCGGCACCTCTATGCTGAGCGAGGTGCGCCGGGAAGCCTGGTCGGCATGGCCTTGCCGACCCTTGAGCTCCTGGAGACACCTCGATGACAGACCCCCCGAAGCTTCCCCGCGCCGCCACCCGGATCTTCAGCCAAGGAAGCTGGCCCGAAGCGTCCCGGATTGCCGGCATCCTGCGCCGGGAGACCGTCGGCGGCGCCCTGCTGCTGATCGCCACCCTCATCGCGCTGGTGTGGGCCAACACCGGGTGGGCGGATTCCTATGCAGCACTGCGGGATTTCCGGATCGGCCCGGAGTCGTTGCACCTGGACCTCAGCATGGGCCAGTGGGCCGCTGACGGCCTGCTGGCCGTCTTCTTCTTCGTCGCCGGACTGGAGCTCAAACGCGAGTTCGTGGCCGGCGATCTCCGCGACCCGCGCCGTGCGGTCATCCCGGTGGCCGCGGCGATCGGGGGTGTCGCGGTCCCGGCGATCATCTACTCCGTCATCAACGCCGGCCGCGCGGATGCTGCCCAGGGCTGGGCCATCCCGACAGCCACCGACATCGCGTTCGCGCTCGCCGTTCTCGCGGTGATCAGCACCCACCTGCCCAGCGGACTGCGCACCTTCCTGCTGACCCTGGCCGTCGTCGACGACCTGATCGCCATCACCATCATCGCGATCTTCTACACCGACACGCTGTCCGTGACGCCGCTGCTGTTGGCGCTGATCCCGTTGGGGCTGTTCACCTTCCTGGTACAGCGCCGGGTCCGCTCCTGGTACGTGCTGATTCCGCTGGCAGTGCTCACCTGGGCACTCGTGCACGCCTCCGGCATCCACGCCACCGTCGCCGGCGTGCTGCTGGGCTTCGCCGTGCCGGTGATCCGCAGTCGCGCTGCCGGCGGGCCCGAGGCCGGACCCGGCCTCGCAGAACACTTCGAACACCGGATCCGGCCGCTGTCCTCCGGCTTCGCCGTGCCGGTGTTCGCGTTCTTCTCCGCCGGCGTCACCATCGGCGGTTTCGCCGGACTCAAGACGTCCCTCTCCGACAGCGTCACCATCGGCATCATCCTGGCCCTGGTGTTCGGCAAGATCATCGGCATCTTCGGCGCCACCTACCTGACAGCGCGATTCACCCGGGCCGACCTCGACGACGACCTGTCGTGGACCGATGTGCTGGGGCTGTCCGCACTGGCGGGGGTCGGGTTCACCGTGTCCCTGCTGATAGGGGAACTGGCTTTCGGCATCGGCACCCTGAGCGACGACCACGTCAAGGTGGGCGTGCTGCTCGGATCGCTGGCTGCCGCCGTCCTCGCCACGATCATCCTGCGGATCCGCAACGCCACCTACCGCCGCATCTGCGAGGAGGAGGAACGCGACGACGACCACGACGGGATCCCGGACATCTACCAGTCCCACGGACGCACCGCCGAGGGCCGCCCGCCCGAGGACGTGGAGCCACCGGGTTCACCCTGACCAGGTGCCCTGCAAGGCCTCCCGCACGTCGCGCTCGCATGCGTCGAAGCCGCCTCGTTCAACGGCGTCGAAGTCCTGCGCCGCCACCGTCTGCTGCAGACGCTCGAGCTGCCCCAGGACGGCCTGCCGCTGCTCGTCGGCGTGCACCGACCAGCCGACCTCACGCAGCAGGGTGAACAGCCGGGTGACGACGGCCGGATCCGCGGCGCCGTAGCGGCGCGGTTGGGTGAGCGCCTCGTCCAGCAAGCGAGCGAAGTCCGTGCGGCGACAGATCACCCGCAGCTGTCCGTCGTCGTCGCGGATCAGCTCGTCGACGAGGTCGTGGCGGGCGATCTCACAGAGCAGTGCGGACGTGTGGCCCAGGGAGTGGATGGCTGTGGTCGGGTCGTTGACCCCGGGTGAGAGGGCCTTGCTGGTGACATCGGTGAGTTGCCGCAGCCCGAAGGTGAAGTCCTGGGTGTCGGTGCGTTCCATCCCGATGGTGACGCCACCGGCGAGCGAGTCGACGAACTCTGCGCGCCGCTCCCGATCCGGAATCTCGCCCTCCCACCAGTAGCGACCGACCGGGGTGCCGGCCACCACGAACTCGCCCGGGAAGCGGTCAACCCGGACGACCGCGTCGTACTCGCAGGCCGTCCGGCACAGGCCGACACGATCGATCCCCGTGAGGAAACCGGATTCGTCGGCCAGGAACGAGGTCGCACCCGAGGGCGGTACCGGGGGTGGATCCTGGACCTGATGCGTGCCGGGCGAACCCGCGGTGTCGGAAAACAACCGGGTGACGGTCGAGGTGGCATCCCGGTGGACCCCGGCCAGCATCGTCTCCACCCGGATCTCGCGGGCCAGGTGCGCCAGGAACAACACCAGCGCCACCACACTGGCCACCGCCAGGACGAACGCCACCGTCACCGAGATCTGCGGGACGAACTGGTCCTGCTGCTCGTCGGTGCTGCGCACCGTCCGCAGGACGGTGAGGGCGTAGACGAAGGTGGCCAGGAACAACGCCAGGGTGACGTGCACGAAGCGGTCCCGGGTGAACGTCCGCAGCAGCCGCGGGGAAAACTGCCCGCTGGCCAACTGCAGCGTCACCACCGTCAACGAGAACGTCAGCGACGTGACGGTGATCAGCGAACTGGCGACCGCGTCCAGGACGGTCCGCGCCGCAGAAGCACCGCCGCCGAACAGGTATCCGGTGACGGAGTCGGGCAGGAGATCGTCGATCGCGCGGTCCAGCTCGGGCAGCAACACCCCGGCCAGCACCGCCAGAAGGATCCCTGCGGTCGGGGCGGGCCAGAGCTGCGTCCGCACAGCGTCACGGATGTCCTCGACCCGACTGCGCGCCGTCATGGTGTCCTCTCACGATCGAACAGGCCGACGGGGTGATCCAGCATCATCGGCGGAGCCTCGGCGCCGACTCCGTCCAGCCGGACCTGGTTCGGTCCGGGATCGACGGCCGACAGCTCATCCTGCCCCCTTACCCCCGCAGCGCCCCGGACACGTCGTGCCGCCGGTCGCCGCGGACCGGCCTCGGGCAGCGGGCGCAGCGGTCAGTTGGCCTCGGAAGTACCGATCCGCCAGTAGCCCATGAAGGCCACCTCGCGTCGGGACAGCGCACAGGCGCCGACCAGGTGGCGACGGATCTCCCGCACTGCACTGGCCTCCCCGGCGACCCAGGCACGGATGCCGGGCTGCCCAGCGGCGCCGCCATCGGACTGCTCCGGAACCTCCCAGAGCAGATCGTCCCCCGACTCGCCGTCGTCCAGCGGGGCACCTGAGACCCCGGCGGCGGCCGGCGCCCAGCCGAGGGCCGCCCGTAGCATCAAGCCACCTTGTCCGACCTCGGGGACCTCGTCGCGGCGCAGCCAGCGGATCGCGAACCCGGCCGGCGCGCGCAGATCCAGCTCGTCCACCGCGGACGGGATCTCGATCAGCGCCGTACCGGTCGCGTCCACCGGAAGCTCCTCGAGGATGGCGCAGATCGCCGGCAGTGCGGTCTCGTCACCGACCAACAGCAGGTCGGTCGCCGGCGACGGCGCCCGCCATTCGCGGCCGCCGTAGGGCCCGCCATGAGCCGCGTTCGGCCCGCAGAGCAGCACGTGGCGATCCTGCTGCGGGCCTCTCCCACGTTCAGCGGCCAGCAGGGCGGTGGCCCAGGCCGAGGCCGGCCCGACGACGCCGTGGAGCACCAGATCGACATCGACCTCCGCCCCGCACTCGGCGGTCGCGGGCCGGACGGCGCGCACGGTGTAGGTGCGCATCGCCGGTCGGCGGTGGTTGGGGAGCGCGCGCCACTGCTGATACCAATCGGCGCCGCTTCCCAACCCGTCCAGCCTCCCGCCATCGGACGGCAGCAGCAGCTTGACCCTGGTGTCGGCGCCGGCATCAGCGAAGTCGGCCAGGGCGTCCTCACCGGGATCCGCGCTGACGAACGTCACGCGCACGAGATGCGGACTCACCTCACGGATCACGGCGGCACGAGCGCCGAACAGGGTCCACGGCAGTACATCATGTGCCAGCATGAGCTCAGGTTAGCCTACCCTCACTTCAATGTCGCGAGACCGCGGTCACTCTTCAACGACACCGCGCCGCCGCGGTGCGCCGGGCACCGGCCGCCCGTCACACTGGACTCGTGACCCAGCCGCACGTGACCTCCCTGCACCGCTTTCCGGTCAAGTCGCTCGCCGGCCATCCGGTCGAGCAGCTGACAATCGATCGCAGTGGGCCGCAGGGCGACCGCACCTGGATGCTGGTGCTGCCGGACGGGCAGGGACTGACGGCGCGTGAGCAGAACGACCTGTTGCTGGTCCGGCCGGAGATCAAGGCCACCGGACTGACGATCCGGGCCGCCGGACATCCAGATCTGGTGGCGACGATCCCGACCGGGCCGACCGACATCCCAGTGAAGGTGCACTCGACTTCGCTGCTGGCCTCTGCTGCCGGCGAGGAGGCGGACGAGTGGTTCAGCGCACTCGTCGGCCGACCGCTGCGCCTGGTGTACCTGGGGGATCCCGACATCAGGCCGGTGCGTGCGGACTACGGCAAGCCCGACGACCGGGTGTCGTTCGCCGACGGATTTCCGCTGCTGCTCACCAGCACCGAGTCGCTGGACGCCCTCAACGACCTCGTCGCCTCCGGTCGGTTCCCCGATGAATGGCCGATGTCGATGACCCGGTTCCGGCCGAACATCGTCATCAGCGGCATGCCGGCGGCCTGGGCCGAGGACGGCTGGCGGCGGATCCGGATCGGCGACGCGATCTTCCGCACCCCCAAGGGCTGCGACCGCTGCGTGATGACGACCGTCGATCCCGACACCGCCGTCCGTGGCCGGGAACCGTTGGCATCACTGGTGAAGCACCGCCGCTGGGACGGCAGGACCTGGTTCGGGATGAACCTGATCCCCGACACCCCGGGCACGCAGATCCGCCTCGGCGACGAGCTCGAGGTCCTGGAATCGGTGTCCGACCCCGACGGCCCGCCCCGCTGATCCCGCGACCGACGCCGGTCGAGCGACCTGCGGTGTTCGAGCGACCTGCGGTGTTCGAGCGAACGCAGTGGGTCCAGACCGCTCACAGAACGCGTCTCCAGTGATCGATTTCAGGCCCCCGGGCGGTCATTCTCTTCAGTGGAGACGCCTTGTGTGAGTTCCGGCGGTCGGGAACGCAGTGATCCGAGACCGCCCCGACGATCCTGACGGGGTCTCGACGCGCTCGTCCCTCCCTTGCTCCCAGTCCTGAGCGAGGAACGAGACGAAGGGGACCACCGATTCCTCTCCCTCTCGAACCCACGCGGGCGGGCATGTGTACCCGCGCTGATCATCGACACCGAGGGACCGCGGATGAGGACGCTGCGCAGCCCTCTGCAGCGATGGCCGCGCCGGTGAGCCTGCGATCCGGCGCGGACGAGCGAAGCCAGTCTCGACACGCTCGTTCCTCGCTGCTCGACCAGCGTCAGTCGGTGATTCCCTGGGCGCGCGCCCAGGCCAGCAACTCCTGCTCGGCGTCGTCCCGGTCGAGCGGCCCGCGCTCCAGGCGCAGTTCCTTGAGGTACGTCCACGCCCTGCCGACCAGCGGGCCGGGCGGGATCGCGAGCAGTTCCATGATCGCGTTGCCGTCGAGGTCCGGTCGCACCTTCGCGAGATCCTCGGCCGCGGCGATCTCGTCGATCCGGGCCTCGAGCGCATCGTAGGCCTCCTGCAGCGCAGCGCGGCGACGCTTGTTGCGGGTCGTCGAATCGGCTCGCACCAGCTTGTGCAAGCGCGGCAACAACTCTCCGGCATCGGTGACGTAGCGCCGCACCGCCGAGTCGGTCCACAGGCCGCCGGAGAAGCCGTGGAATCGCAGGTGCAGGAACGTCAGGTCGGCGACGTCCTCGATGATCCGTTTCGGGAACTTCAGCGCCTTGAGTCGCTTGCGGACCAGCTTCGCGCCGACCACCTCGTGGTGGTGGAAGCTGACGCCGCCGCCGTCCTCGTAGCGCCGGGTGGCCGGCTTGCCGATGTCGTGCAGCAGCGCGGCCAGCCGCAGCGTGAGATCCGGCCCGTCCTGCTCCTGGGCGATGGCCTGGTCGAGCACGGTGAGCGAGTGCTGGTAGACGTCCTTGTGCTGGTGGTGCTCGTCCCTCTCCATCTGCAGCGCAGGGAGTTCGGGCAGGATCAGCGCAGCGAGCCCGGTGCTCGTCAGCAGCTCCAGGCCGGTGTGCACGTGCGACGCGCAGATCAGCTTCGCGAGCTCGACCTGGATCCGCTCGGTATTGATCCGGGCGATCTGCGGGGCCATCGCAGTCATCGCCTCGACCACCCGTGGCGTCGGGGTGAGGTCGATCTGTGCCGCGAAGCGAACCGCGCGGAGCATCCGCAACGGGTCGTCACCGAAGCTCTGTTGCGGGGTGCCTGGGGTGTCCAACCGACTGACAGCCAGGTCCTCGAGTCCGCGGAACGGGTCGGTGAACACGTGGCCGGGAACAGAGACCGCCATCGCGTTGACGGTGAAGTCGCGTCGGACCAGGTCGTGTTCGAGGTCGTCGCCGAAGGTCACCTCGGGATTGCGCGAGTCGCCGTCGTACAGATCGCTGCGGTAGGTGGTGATCTCCAGGACGTACCCGTCCTTGGTGGCGCCGACGGTCCCGAAGGTGATGCCGGTGTCCCACATCGAGTCGGCCCACGGTCCCACGATCCGCTGGATGTCCGCGGGCCGGGCATCGGTGGTGAAGTCGAGGTCGTTGCCGAGGCGTCCGAGCAGTGCGTCACGCACCGAGCCGCCGACCAGGTGCAGCGCGAAACCGTGCTGCTCGAAGAGCTTTCCGAGTGCCTCGGCGACGGGGGAGATCTTCATCAGCTGGGTGACCGCGTCCTGCTGCGCCCGGGTCAGCGCGCTGTACAGCGCGGGCTCGACTGCATCCGCTGCCGGGTCGGCGGCGAGGGGCTGGGCTGCACCGGGAGGAGGAGTCGTGGACACGTGGGCCGATTCTACGGACCGGCCGCCGGTCGGGATGCCGCTCCGCCAGCGAATGGACGAGGGCTGTGCAGGAAAGTGCCCACCGGATCACCGCGGCCCACGTCCGGTGCCGGCCGTCAGCCCACCCGGTCGAGGGGTGCTGCGCCGTCCCGGCGCGATGCGGCAGCCTCCTCGATCGAGGAGGCGTCGGTGCGCCAGGCGTTCATTCCGCCGGTCACCGAACGGCCTCGGATGCGGTCGGCCCAGTCCTGGGACTCCTCGCGCTGACGACGACGCTCCTGACGGACCGACCTCAGGGACAGCAGGACGAACGCAGCTCCGTACCCGAGCAGTTGAGCGGCGAAGTACTGACCGTCGGAGACGGCATCCCGGCAGTCGTCGGCGGTCTGCCGGAGCGACGGATCGCTCCCCGCCCGCGGCACCGCCGACGACCAGGCCGATCCGCACACCACCGGCAGGAGCGGGACGACCACCCCCACGGTCCCGTCGTCGCGCACGTCGGCGGCGTTGACGGACAGTGGCCTCAGTCCGATGCCCAACCCGCCCAGCAGGAACAGGACTCCGATGACGACGTACCCAGCGGGCTTGGACATCGAGCCTCCCTGATCTGCGCAGTCTCGGTGCATTCCGGCGGGAACACCCTCTGCTCCCACTGACGACGGACCCCTGTCCTCCGTTCCACGCCGTCCTGCCGCGGTGGGCGCGACACATCCGTGGCCCGCGGCGACGTCCGGGCTACAGTCCGGGGCAACGCGGTGTCGGTGCCGAAGACGCCGGGCAAGGAGCCGAGATGTCCGTACCGTCACCGATCGACCATCGGTCGCAGACCCACCCGGACCGGGTCGATGCGGTGCTCAGCAGACAAGCCAGCCGCACCCCCGGGAAGACCGCGCTCACCTTCACCGATCGCGCGTTAAGCTATCAGGAACTGGATGACGCAGTCAGCCGCGCCGCCGGGATCCTGATCGACCTGGCTTTCGCGCCGGGCAGCCGGATCGCAGCGTTCGGCAAGAACTCCGACGCCTACCTGATCGCGTTCCTGGCCTGCTCACGCGCGGGCTTGGTGCACGTGCCGGTGAACTTCGCGCTCACCGGCTCCGAGCTCGGATACCTGCTCACCGACTCCGGCGCTTCGGCGGTGCTGTTCGACCCGGCGCTGGCGCCGACGCTGCTGGCCACTCTGACCGATCTCGGCTCCTTGCCGACCATCCCCCTGCGGGATGCCGAGGGCTCTCTGATCGAACGGTGCACGAGCGGCGAGGTCCCGCAGATCACCACTCCCGCAAGTGATCTCGTGCAGTTGCTGTACACCTCCGGGACGACCTCCCGTCCCAAGGGCGCGATGATGACGCACGCCGCCCTGGTGTACGAGTACCTGTCGTGCATCCACGGCCTGGACTTCCACCCCGATGACGAACCGCTGCAGGCGATGCCGCTATACCACTCGGCGGGGATGCACGTGTTCACGATGCCGTACCTGATGATCGGCGCGACCAGCCATCTGCTCGAGGTTCCGGAGATCACCGCGGTGTTGCGTGCCATCGAGGAACGGTCGATCGGTTCGCTGTTCCTGGCGCCGACCGTCTGGGTGCCGCTGTCGCAACATCCCGACTTCGCCACTCGCGATCTGAGCTCGCTGGCGAAGGCCTACTACGGCGCATCGATCATGCCCGGCCCAGTGCTCGACCGACTCCGCACCACCCTCCCGGAGCTGTTGTTCTACAACTGTTTCGGACAATCGGAGATCGGACCGCTCGCGACCATCCTGCGTCCGGAGGAGCACGACGAGCGGCCCGATTCGTGCGGCCGGCCGGTGCTGTTCGTCGAGCTCAAGGTGATCGACTCCGCGGGCGAGGAGGTTCCGCCCGGCGGAACGGGCGAGGTCGTCTATCGCTCGCCGCAGCTGTGCGAGGGCTACTGGAACAAGCCCGACGAGACTGCGGAAGCGTTCACCGGCGGCTGGTTCCACTCCGGCGACCTGGTGCGCATCGACGAGGGCGGGTTCATCACGGTGGTCGACCGGATCAAGGACGTCATCAACACCGGCGGCGTGCTCGTCGCCTCCCGCGAGGTCGAGGACGCGCTGTACACGCATCCCGCGGTCGCCGAGGTGGCCGTGATCGGCACCCCCGACGACAAGTGGATCGAGGCCGTCACCGCGTTCGTCGTGCTGAAGCGGGACGCGACGGTCAGCTCGGAGGAGTTGCGCACCCACAGCCGGGCCACGTTGGCGCCCTTCAAGGTGCCCAAGGCTGTGCACTTCGTCGACGAGCTGCCCCGCAACCAGTCGGGCAAGTTGCTCAAGCGGGAGCTGCGCACCCGGGGGTAGTGCGTCAGCCCTCCAGCCAGATCGGGATGATCGAGGCGATCAACAGCACGGCGAGGCCGAGGTTCAGTGCGGCCCACTGCCGTGGTGTGTGCAGGACGCGGCGCAGCCCCATCCCCAGCAGGCACCACACCGTCAGGGAGATCGCCGAAGCGAGCGCGAACACGACGGCGAACGCCACCGCCAGCGTCACCGGATGCGGCGAGAGCGTCGAGAAGGCGGCGGCCGCCGCGGTCGTCATCGCCCAGCCCTTCGGGTTGTACAGCAGCAGGACAGCCCCTCCGGGCAGGCTGATCGGCTCCGTCGAGCGCTCCGCCTGGTGCGGTGAGCCGCTCCGCGCCGTGCGCACGGCCAGCCACACCAGGTAGGCGGTGCCGAGCACCTTGAGCGCCGATCCGAGCACCGGAACAGCGGTCAGCAACCCACCCAGACCGGCCGCGGCCACCGCAGCCATCGTCGCCAGCGCCAGGCAGATGCCGCTCAGCACGGGCAGTGAACGGCGGAACCCGAAGTGTGCTCCGGTGGCTGTGGCGATCGCGGTTGCGCCGCCCGGGGTGATGGTCGAGATGAGCGCGAAACCGGTCAGGCCGAGCACGACGTCCGGGTTCATGAACACAGTGGTAGTGCCTGTTCAGGCACTTCAGTAATCACTGACAGACATGCCTGCCATCAGCGTTCATGATGGGTGGATGACACCGCTGCTGGATCTGCCCCAGGTTCGGTCGTTCCTGGCCGCCGCGGACCACGGCAGCATGACGGCTGCCGGCGAGATCCTGCGCCTGAGCCAGGGTGCGGTGAGTCAGCACATCGCCCGGTTGGAGCGAACGCTCGGGTGCGTCCTGTTCGTGCGCGGTCGACGGGGCCTCACCCTCACCGACGACGGCGAACGGCTCGTCCAACCAGCCCGATCGCTGCTGGCCCAGAACGATCGGGCCTGGTCTGCCCTGAACGGAGCCAGGGTGACGCGACAGGTGCGGCTCGGAGTTCCGTTCGACCTCGTCGGGACGCTGCTCCCGCCGGCCGTGCACTCGTTCGCCACCGACTTCCCGGACACCGAGCTGTCCCTGGTCTGCGAATCGTCCCCAGTGTTGCTGGCCCAGCTGGCGGCCGGAAGCATCGATCTCGCTGTCGTCGAGGTGCCGGCCGAGACCGGCCGACCGAGCGGATCCGCGAGACGCCTGACCGTCGAGCCGCTGGTCTGGGTGGGGGCTCCAGGTGGACGAGCCCATCGGCGACGGCCCCTGCCGGTCTCGCTCGTCTCGGACACCTGCGCGTTCCGGCCGCTGGTGCTGGAGGGACTTCGCGCCGCCGACGTCACCTGGCGGATGGTCTTCGACCAGGGAAACCTCGACGCCACCTTCGCCACCGTCCGGATGGATTTGGCCGTGACGGCCGCACTCACCACCTGCGTCCCGAGCGGCTTCGAACTGCTGGCCACCGGGGCCGGGCCGGACGGCCTTCCGCCGCTGGGATCGATCGCCATCGACCTGCACCTGTCTGCCGCGGGTGCGCAGGACCCAGGAGTGGGCGAACTCGCCCGGCGCATCCGGACCCTCTTCCGCTGACGAGCGGAACTGGGCATCTTTCTGCCGGTAAACAACCATCCGGAATGCGGCGCACGCCCCGGCAGCCGGCGCAAGCCCCCGGCAGCCGGCTGCCGCCCCAGCACGCGACCGACGACCGGGCAGGCGGCCGACGCTCAAGCGGGCGGCTCGATCGGTGCGCCGAGGGCGGCAGTGAGCACGGCGTGCCGGCTGTTGAGCCCCGTCCGGGCGAAGATGGACTTGAGGTGGTCGCCGACCGTGTATTCGCTGATCGACATGGCCTCGGCCAGTTCGTGGGTGTCGAGGCCGCGGGCCAGCAGCCGCACGAGCCGGTGCTCGCGGGGACTGAGCGCGTGGCTGCGGGCGTACACGTCGAGGCGCTCGGCCCCGGACGTCTCCTCGATCGATACAGCTATCGCTCCGGGTCCTGACGTCCCGCTCGCGGCCAGCCTGCTCGCTCGCACCGTGACCCAGCTGAAGCCCGGCACGTGGGTGCGGGCCGAGGCGGGATGGTCGTCGGCGCCGGCTTCGACGGCGATCAGCTGGGCGGCGACGTTGACCGCGGCCGCCGGGATCGGCGGCACGCCGGGTGTCGTCGGGAGCAGTCGTCGAAGCCATGCGGTGGCCGCGACCGTCTGGCTGGTGATGCACAGCGCATCGTCGAGAATGAGGACGGCGGGACCCTGGTCGCGTGGCACGGACGCTGCCGGGGAGAGGAACGATCCCGCCAGGCGTTGCCGGACTGCGGTTGTCATCATGCTGCCGGCGGCGACGAGGACGGCCACCTCGTCGTCGGTGAACGGTCCGCTCGCCGCGTCCCGCCAGAGGTCCAGGAACGCCCAGGTGCCATGACGGTCCCGGAACACCGTCGAGGCGACGTCGACGATGCCGTAGCCCGTCAACATCGCGCGCCACGGATCCAGCGGGTGGGTGGCATTTCGGCTCAGCAGCCGCACCGGATGCGGTGGGCCGGCGAGGGCGTCCACCGGTTGATCAGGAGTCGAGCACGACCTTGACCAGTCGGTGCGCTGCCAGGGCGGGGACCTCGGCCACCGGGTTGCTCCCGACGGCGGTGACGGGGTCGGTCAGCAGCCAGACGTAGGCGTCGAAGCCGATCGACCGACGCACCTCGGCCACGATGCCGACCCGCAGGTCGCGTTCGCCCAGTGTCGAGGCGCAGAGACGTTCGATCCGCTCAACGCTCCGCGCCAGGCTCGATGAGCCCGTCATCGCACGAGTGTCCCTGCTGGTGCGCCGATCCGACATCCCGAGAATGAGGGATGGTTCGTCGAAGACGGTGTCCCTAGCGTCTCGTGCATCAACCCCGATGCGAAAGGACCGGCCATGTACGCGATGGTGGTGCGAATGAGTCTCGACCCGGATCGACGATCGGACGTGATCGCCCACCTCCGGCGGGACGTCGCCGGCTGGGCCGGTAGGCAGCCCGGATTCGTCAGCGGCGGCTGGTTCTGCTCGACCGACGGCGCCGACGGCCTCGGCGTCGTGCTGTTCGACTCCGAACCAGACGTCGCCGCCGCGGCCCGTGGGCCGCGCGCCACCCCGCACGACGACGAGCGCGCGTGGAACATCGACTGCGTCACGGTGTTCGAGCAGGTCGTCGAGCGCGTCGCAGTTTCCGACCGTACGCCGAGCGCGACACCCTCCTGACGGATCCCCCACCGTCGCCGCATTCTCGTTGGGCAGGAACAGGTGTCGACTCCGCTGGTCCCCTTCGACTCGTTCCTCGCTCAGGACAGGGAGCAGCGACCAAGGAGCGCGTCGAGACCCCGTCGGATCAATGACCGGCAGTGAGCTGACGGGATCTCGACTCACTCCGTTCGCCCGATCGTCGAGAAAGTCCACGACCTGGTTCCGTACGACGGGATCTCGACTCACTCCGTTTGCTCGATCATCGGACCTGTCGAATCGCCGTGAATTGATCAGCGCCCGCGGAAGGTCGGGGTCCGCTTCGCCGCGAACGCCGCCAGGCCCTCGGCGAAGTCGTCGGCCGCGAGCAACTCGAGCTGGCCCTCCCGCTCCCGGGCGAGCGCCCCCTCGAGGTCGGCGATGGCTGTGGCGTTGATGGCCTGCTTCGTACGGGCGTACGCGGCGGTCGGGCCGACAGCCAGCCGGCCGACGATGCCGTCGGCGAACCCGTCGAGCTCGTCATCGGGAACGCAGAACGCGATCAACCCAGCAGCGGCCGCGTCCGCCGCGGTGAGCTTGTCGGCCAGCAGCGCCATCCTCATCGCCGTCGCCCGACCGACGCTGGACGTCACGAGCGCGGTGGCACCGCCGTCCGGCATCAGCCCGATCCTGCTGAACGCCAACAGGAAGTACGCCGACTCGGCGGCGATCACCACATCCGCGGCCAGCGCGACCGACAGGCCGATGCCGGCAGTGACCCCGCGGACGACCGCCACCACCGGGGTTGATCCGCGCAGCACCGCTGTGGTGAAGAAGTTGGCGGCGTCGATGGTGGCAGCGTCGGGCTCGGCTCCGGCCAGCACCGTCGCTGCCGCGCCGCGCAGGTCGATCCCGGAGGAGAACGAGCCACCGGCGCCGCCGAGCACGATCACCCGGACGTCGGGATCCGCGTCGAGCTGCTGGATCAGGTCGCCGAGCCGGACGAACATCTGCAGATCCAGTGGGTTGAGCTGGCGGGGACGGTTGAGGGTGATCCGGGCGACCGCACCCTCGATGTCCACCAGGATCCGCTCCTGCTCGTCCAGCTCGGTCATCTTCTCTCCCGGGTTCTCGAGGATCCGACTGTCGCCGGTCTGCCTACACTCGCGAGTGAACCACCGTTCACCCCGCTCGGGTGCCTGCATCGCGACACCCCGACCACACCCGTGCGGCCGTCACCCGGATGTCCACTGGAGGACCCCATGGCCGAAGCCGTCATCGTCGACGCGGTCCGTCTCGCATCCGGCAAGGGCAAGCCCGGCGGCGCACTGTCGGAGCACCACCCCGTCACCCTGCTCACCACGGTGCTGACGGCGCTGCTCGAGCGCACCGGCCTGGATCCCGCGCGGGTGGACGACGTGATCGGCGGCTGCGTGCAGCAGGTCGGCGAGCAGAGCATGAACCTCACCCGGTCGGCCGTGCTGGCCGCCGGGTTCCCGGACTCGGTGCCGGCGACCACCATCGACCGGCAGTGCGGCTCCAGCCAGCAGGCCGCGAGCTTCGCCGCCCAGGGTGTGATCGCCGGCGCCTACGACATCGTCATCGCCTGCGGTGTCGAGTCGATGAGCCGACTGCCGTTGGGGACCTCGCCGATCGGCCAGGATCCGTACGGTCCGCAGGTCAAGGCGCGCTATCCGGAGGGCCTGGTCAACCAGGGCATCTCGGCGGAACTCATTGCGGCGCACTGGAAGTACGACCGCGACACCCTCGACGAGTTCGCCGCGCGTTCCCACCGGTTGGCCGCGCAGGCCCACGCCGACCACTTCTTCGACGGCGAGATCGTGCCGATCATCGGCGCCTCCGGTGCGCCGTTCACGGCCGACGAGACCATCCGCGCGGCCACCACCGCCGAGGGGCTCGGCGGCCTGAAACCGTCGTTCCGCACCGAGAAGTACGCGGAGCGGTTTCCGGACGTCGGCTGGCACATCACCCCCGGCAACTCCTCGCCGCTCACCGATGGCGCCTCCGCGGTGCTGATCATGAGCGAGAAGGCCGCAACCGACCTCGGGCTGACCCCGCGAGCACGGTTCCACGCGACCACGGTGGTCGGTAGCGATCCGCTGCTGATGCTCACCG
This sequence comes from Nakamurella sp., assembly GCA_037720195.1. Classification (GTDB taxonomy): domain Bacteria; phylum Actinomycetota; class Actinomycetes; order Mycobacteriales; family Nakamurellaceae; genus Nakamurella. Next base: position 47,091 of record JBBJML010000001.1, read on the forward strand.
GGCCGATCCCGGCCACCCAGAAGATCCTGCAGCGCACGGGATTGTCCATCGACGACCTGGACGCCTACGAGGTCAACGAGGCGTTCGCGCCGGTGCCGCTCGCCTGGGCGCAGGAACTGGGTGCCGACCCGGAGAAGCTCAATCCCCGCGGCGGGGCCATCGCCCTCGGCCACGCCCTCGGCTCGTCGGGCACCCGGCTGCTGACGACCCTGCTCAACCACCTCGAGGCCACCGGCGGTCGCTACGGCCTGCAAACCATGTGTGAGGGCGGCGGAATGGCCAACGCGACCATCATCGAACGTCTCTGACCCCAGCTGATCGACGAGCAGAACGGGAGAGAAGAGATGAAGAGCTCTTTTTACACCGAGGACCACGAGGCCTACCGCGAGAGCGTGCGAGCCTTCACCCAGCGGGAGGTGGTGCCGTACTACGAGAAGTGGGATGACGACCACCTCATCGACCGGGAGGTGTGGGAGGTCGCCGGTTCTCAGCAGATCATCGGCCTCGCGGCTCCCGAGTCGTTGGGCGGCGGCGGTGACGAGGACTACCGCTACCGGATGATCGTGGCGGAAGAGCTGTCGAAGATCGCCGCGCCGTCGATGGCGGCGGGCTTCGCGGTGCAGGACGACCTGGTGCTGCCCTATCTGCTCGACCTGGCGACCCCGGACCAGGCGCAGCGGCTGATCCCCGGCCTCACGGCGGGCACCAGCATCGGTGCCATTGCGATGACGGAACCCGGCGCCGGCAGTGATCTGCAGGGCATCGCCACCAAGGCGGTCCGGGACGGCAGCGACTGGATCCTCGACGGTTCGAAGACGTTCATCACCAACGGCATCCATGCCGACGTCGTCATCGTCTTCGCCCGCACCGACCCGAGCGCAGGGTCCAAGGGCTACAGCCTGCTGCTGGTGGAGCGCGACTTCGAGGGCTTCACCCGTGGCCGCAAGCTCGACAAGGTCGGGATGCCCGGTCAGGACACCGCCGAGCTGAACTTCGCCGGCGTCCGGGTACCGGCCGAGAACCTGCTCGGCGAGGAGGGGGCAGGCCTGCGGTACCTGATGGAGCGGCTGCCGCGGGAGCGGATCTCGATCGCCGCAGCCGCGCTCACCGCGCTCGAGGCGGCCTACCGCTGGACCACCGACTACGTCTTCGACCGCAAGGCCTTCGGTCAGCGGATCGGTGACTTCCAGAACACCCGCTTCGTGCTGGCCGAGATCGAGACCGAGATCGACATCACCCGCGCGTACGTCGAGCGCTGCGTGCTGGGGCTCAACGAGGGCGAGCTGACCACCCAGGAAGCGTCCAAGGCGAAGTGGTGGGCCAGCGAGCTGCAGGTGCGGAACACCTCACGGCTGCTGCAGCTCTACGGCGGCTACGGCTTCATGAAGGAGTACCCGATCGGCCGCGCCTACGCTGACTGCCGGGTGCAGAGCATCTACGGCGGCACCACCGAGATCATGAAGGAGATCATCGGGCGGGGGATCGCCGGTCGCTACCGCTGAGCTGAGCTGAGCCGAGCCGAGCCGAGCCGAGCCGAGCCGAGCCGAGCCGAGCCGGGGTCGGCTCGTGCGGCCCGGTCGACGTCTGCTCACGGTGAGGTTGCCTGCTCATGTTCGAACGTGAACAAGGGTGCCTACCGTGAGCACACCTGTCCCGCGCCGGCCGGCTGACGGTCCGAACCCCTGCAGCTACGGTGGGCGCGTGCGACTGCGACGCGGGATCTCCCAGGTGTTCTGGCGGTTCAGCCGCTGGACGCCGGTCACCGAAGAAATCCCGGAGCGCGGGGTGCTGCTGGGGGCCCCGCACACCTCGAACTGGGATCTCGTGTTCATGCTGATGATCAGCTGGCGGATCGGGAAACCGTTCCACTTCCTGGCGAAGAAGTCGCTGTTCCGGCAGCCGATGGGTGCCGTGATGCGTGCGCTGGGCGGGATTCCGGTCGACCGCAGCGCCGAGCAGGGGCTGGTCCGCGAGATCGTCGCCAAGGCCGAGCGGGGTGAGCAGTTCCTGCTGGTCGTCACCCCGGAGGCGACCCGCGGCAAGGTCGAATACTGGAAGTCGGGGTTCTACCGGATCGCGCGTGCCGCCGAACTGCCCGTCGTGATGGGATTCGTGGACAGTCGGCGGAAGGAATGCGGGCTCGGCCCGCACTTCTCCCTCACCGGGAACGTGCACGCGGACATGGATCGAATTCGCGCCAACTACGCCGGGATGCTCGGCGTCCGCACCGGCAACTCGGGCGTGCCACGGTTGCGCGAGGAACCCGAGGCCTGACCCGAGACCCCGGGGTCGAGACGGTTCGGGCTCAGTCCGACAGTGGTTCGTCCCACCAGGGCTCGGTCACCGTCACCTCGAGGTCGGGGGACAGCTCGGTCCGGCACTGCGCCAGCAGGACGACACCGCGGGCGATCCACAACGGGTCACCCGCTCCCTCGGTCGGCACGACCTCTTCGGTGAAGTCGTCCAACCATCGACGGAGCGCATCGACCGTCAGCGGGGACAGGGGGAGCTCCTCGAGTGCGACCGGTGTTCCGCCGCGGCCCGTCCGGAGATGGAACAGGCGTCCGCCGTGGTCGGGCCACCACTCCAGCACCGCGGTCATCGCGGCTCCCACCGGCGCATGGTCAGACCCGGCTCACCGGATCGACCACTGCGGAGGCGACGGCCTCGATCTCCAGGGCCACCCCGTGGTGCAGGACCGGAACCGGCACCACGGCACGAGCCGGCCGGTGGTCACCGATCCACCGGGCATACAGCCCGTCGAACTCCGGCCACCGCTCGATGTCGCTGACGTACACCCGCACCTGGGCCAGGTGCCGCGGCGTGAGGCCCCGGCTGCTCAGGCAGATGCGGACGTTCTCCAGCACCTGCGCCACCTGCTCGGCGAACGGCCGGTCGGCCAACGGCACACCGTCCCGGTCGATCGGCAACTGACCCGAGATGAAGACCAGATCACCCACGACGAAGGTGGGCGAGTAGTGACCGGCCGGCGGCCGGGGACTGATCGCTGCAGCGGACTCGATCGCTTCGCCATCGATGGAAGTCACCCGTGGACTGTATCCAGCACCGGTGTCGGCGACGGCCCGGCGAGCTCACATCATGCCTGCCTGGAACCGGCCCGACGGGCGAAGATCGCATCGACATCCGCCACCCAGTCGGAGCGCATCGGCAGATCCCAGGGCACCGGACCTGCGTCCTCGACGAGAGCCAGCACCTCGACAGAGTGCATTCCAGCCACCTCTGCGGTCGCCAGAGCCGCGGCCGCGACGAGCCCGGCTCGCGTGGCGCGGTAGGTCTCCCAGACGTGACCCACCCACGCGCAGTATCCGGAACTCGTGAACAGCCACCGCCGCACCGCCCGCAGCCTGGATCCGTGCCAGCGCCCGGGGGAACTCACTGTCGTCGGAAGCGCCGGTGTGCGGATCGGCCAACCGTGCAGCAGCGCCCGCGGTCGGGTGTCCGTCACGGGATCCGCCCTGACCGGTGGCACCCCCACGATGTTCCGGCGCCGCGTGCAACCGGCAGGCACACTGGTCGACCGGCAGATCGGACAGCTCGCAGACGGCGGTGCTCATGGACTCGACTCTCAACCGTTGGCGCGCATCCCGCAAGGGCGTGGATCGTGGTCACCCGAGGTGTTCCCTCGAGACCGGACCCGTTCGCTCACGTTGCGTACCCTCGCTCACGGTCGAAAGTGAGCGCACGGCCCGAACGTGAGCGGATGCCCCCAGCGCACGTACCCCCAGCGCACGCGCCCTGCACCGGAGGTGAGCGGATGCCCCCGCCCCCCGCCGCACGGCGAGGGGCGGCTTGCAGCATCCCCGGGAGCCTCATCGATCCGCACTACCATCGACAGAATGTCCACTCCCGCCCGCTCTCGTCCCCGGCGCCGCCGGGCCGATGAGACGTCGGCCGGCGGACTGGTGGTCCGGACCGAGGACGGCATCCGGTCCGGCGCTCTGATCGGTCGCCTCGACCGACGCGGACGGCTGCGCTGGTCGTTGCCGAAGGGCCACCTCGAGGCGGGCGAGACCAAGGAACAGGCCGCGATCCGCGAGGTCGAGGAGGAGACCGGCATCGCCGGCCGGATCACCGCGCGGCTCGGCACCGTCGACTACACGTTCACCGTGGAAGGTCGGCGGATCCACAAGCGGGTGCACCACTTCCTGATGGTCGCGGTCGGCGGTGAACTCTCCGACGAGGACGTCGAGGTCACTGAGGTCGCCTGGGTGCCGCTGGAGGAGCTGCCGGGACGGCTCGCCTACGCGGGTGAACGGCGACTGGTCCGCAAGGCCACCGAGATCCTGGCGGACAGCGCGTGAGGGTGCGCAGTACCGCGATCCGGCTGGGTGCCGTGGTGGCCGCCGCGTTGATCACCATCGCCGGCGGCCCCGCCGTGCTGCTGCCGGCTGCATTCCAGGCCACGGCCTCGGCCGCGCCGCTCGGGTTGTTCGCCGCGGACCTGAGCTTCGCGGTCGAGTCGGTGACGCCCACCGTCGTCACCCGGGACAGCCCTGATCGGCTGCTGGTCACCGGGACCGTCACCAACACTGCCGATGTGCCGGTGAGCGACCTGATCGTCCGCTTCCAGCGCGGCGACGCCCTCACCTCCGAGACGGCCGTCAGCCAGAACCTCGCCGACCCCGGTCAGCCGGACGCCGTGATCGCCGGCGACTGGCAGAGCTTCGGGACCGAGGGCGCCGGCCTCGCCGCCGGCGAGAGCGGGCCGTTCCGGCTCAGCACCGCGATCGCCGGCGACGCCGCCCAGGGCCTCGGGATCACCCGGCCAGGCGTCTACCCGGTGATGGCCAACATCAACGGCACCCGCGACGTCGACGGGGTGCCCAGCTCCGTCCGGCTGGGCGAGGTGCACCTGCTGGTGACGGTCACCTCGCTGGCCGAGGGCGCGTCCGCGACCGACCCACCGCCGGACCCCCGGCCGAACGGCGCCGCTGCCGTTCCGTTCGGGATCACCTGGCCCATCTCCTCGATCCCGCACCGGACGATCGGCGGTGCGTTCACCAGCGAGGCGCTCGCCGGTGAGATCTCCCAGGGCGGTGCCCTGGCCGCCAATCTCGACGCCCTCCAGCAGTCGGAAATACCCGCCGTCAACGTCGTGTTCGTCATCGATCCGATGCTGCTGGACGAACTCGACACGATGGCCCACGGCTACCGGGTGGTGACCCCCGGCTCCGCACCCGCGCCGCTCGACCCGGCCACCGGGACCTCCGTCGAGGCGCCCGCCACCGCTGCGGAGAGCGAGACCTCGGCGTCCGCGTCCTCCGCCTCGAGTGTGAGTGCCGCGTCCACGGCGGCCACCACCAGCATCACCGGCACCACGGGCACCGGTGCGCCGGTCGACGAAACCGGCACCGTCGCGGGCGCTCATGCCGCCGCCGCGACCGCGTTTTTGGACCGGCTGCGGGGGCTGTCCGAATCGTCACAGGTGCTGGTGCTGCCGTACTCGGATCCCGACACCGTGCGGCTCACCGAGGCAGGTCAGGGCTCCCTGGTGCGCCCACTGCGCGCCGAGGGCGCGGAGATCGCGACCCGGGTACTGCAGCGCACGGACCTCGTCACCGACGTGGCCCTGCCGCCGGGAGCGGTGCTCGACGCGGCGACCGTCGACGTCTACCAGCGGGTCGGATTCCGGTCGCTGCTGGCCTCCCGCAGTGGCATCACCGGAACTCCGCAGCGCGGCGGGGTCGGCCGGATCGCCGGCACCACGACGACCTTGCCGACCTTCGTCGGCGACCAGACGCTGCAACCGCAGCTCGCCCAGGTACTCGACCCGCAGGGCGGCCTTCCCGGCGCCGGCGCTCTCAACGCCGCGGTCGCACTGCTGGCCGTCCGACACACGAGCGGTGATGCGCTCCCCGTGCTGCAACTCCCTGGGACGACGGTGGACGTGCGTGGCCTCGCATCGCTGGGCAGGGCGGTGGTTGCGCTGTCCGGGGACGACGTCACCACCGGCGTCGACGTGACGACCATGACCAAGGGCGCCTCCGCGACCGCGAACCTCGCCACCGCGCTGCCGGCTGCTGCCGCGCTGCTGCCGCAGGACTACGTCGACCGGCTGGTGGCGACCCGCGCAACGATCACCAGGACCGCGTCGGTGATCGACCCGAACCCGAGCCGCAGCGGCGCCGGCGACGCCGTGATCCGCGCTCTCGACACGGGGGTGGACGGCCTCTTCTCCGCCTCGCTGCGGTCTGCGACGGCGCCGGGGGATGCGGTGCTGATGACAGCGGAGGACTCCCTCACCCGCATCCAGAACGCGGTGTCCATCCGCACGGGAGCCGGTTCGTACACGCTGGCGTCTGCTGATTCGCCGCTGGTGCTGACCGTGCAGAACCGGCTGCCGTTCCCGGTGACGGTGCGGGTGACGGTCACTTCGGGGCTCGCGGCCGGACTGAAGCTCGAACTCCCGCCCAGCATCGAACTGAGCGGCAAGCAGTCGCGGTCGATCTCGATCCCGTCGTCGGTCTCCCGCGCCGGCACGTTCTCGGTGACGGTGCAGCTCGCCAACCCCGGCGCCACCTCCCGGCCCTGGGGCGAGGGCCAGAGGATCGAGATCCGGTCGAACGCGTACGGCGCCCTGACCCTGATCCTGATGATCTCGGCCGGGGGAGTGCTGTTCCTGATGGTGGGTCTGCGACTCGTGCAGCGCGTCCGCGAGCGGGGCAAGGCCCCGGTTCCGGTGGCGCCCACCGACTCGATCGCGGCGATGGCGGAAGAAGCGGCCCAGGGCACCGCGGACGACGCCCCCGCTCCGTCCGACCCTGGAGCTCCTCGCACCACCGAACCCCAGGAGAGCATCCGGTGACGGGCCCCTCCGGTCACGACCCGCGCGACCCGCGCCGGCCGGAGTCCCGCCCACCGGACCCGGGCCAAGTGCAGCGCGACCAGGCACACCGCGACCAGGCACAGCGGGAGCAAGCACACCGCGAGCAGGCACAGCGGGAGCAAGCACACCGCGAGCAGGCACAGCGGGAGCAAGCACACCGCGAGCAGGCACAGCGGGAGAGGGCAGCTCCGCCCGACCCGCGTCGCCGGGATCGGGTGGCCGACGGACCCTGGGAACGACGGCCGCCGCCCCGCCCGCAGGACGCCTGGCCCGCGCGTCGCCCGTTGGCCGGCGACCCGGAGCAGCGCGACTCGCTCACCGGCGGCCCGCGCCTGCGGCCGCCTCCGCCTCCCGAACCGGCGCCCTCGCTGTATCCCGGCATGGAGGACGCCACCCAGCTCATCCAGCGCATCAGTGACGCCGCCGGTCCGCCGGAAGTGCACGTCATCCCCGCGGTCGAGCAGACGATGCGGATCGCCGAGCGCCCGATCGCCCCCCGCCGCGATGCTCCGCCGCGCGTCCACGACGGTCGGCGGCAACCCGGTCAGGGCTGGCCCGGCGGACCACCCGCCCGCCAGCCCGGCGGCCCTCCGCAGCGGCCGCCGAGGGGCTATCGCATCGACGATCCGCCCACCGAGCTGATCCCGAAGATCCGGCTCGCGCCGGAGTCCGCGGTCACCGAGGCCACCGCCACCCCGGAAGCGGCGGCGCCCACAGCCAGATCAGCCGGTATCGCGAGGGCCGGCGCACTGTTGGCCGTCGCCACCCTGGTCAGCCGGCTCACCGGCTTCGTGGCCAAGGTGCTGCTCGGAGCGGCGCTCGGTTTCTACGTCATCAACGACTCGTACAACGTGGCGAACACCCTGCCCAACATCGTCTTCGAGCTGGTGATCGGCGGAGTGCTCACGTCGATCGCCATCCCGTTGCTGTCCCGCGCCCGCAAGGACCCGGACGGCGGAGAGCTGTACACCCAACGGCTGATGACGGTCGGGATCGCCGGACTGCTGGTGATCACGCTGCTGGCGGTCCTGGCCGCCCCGCTGTTCACCGCGATCTACATCGGCGGGACGAACAAGGCCGATCCCGCCCTGACGACGGACCTGGCCCGGTTGCTCCTGCCGCAGATCCTGTTCTACGGGCTGGCCGCGCTGTTCGGGGCGGTGCTGAACTCGAAGGAGAAGTTCGCCGCTCCGGCCTGGGCTCCGGTGGTCAACAACCTCGTCGTGATCGTCGTCGCGCTGCTCATCGCCCGGCTGCCCGGCGGCATCCTGAACCCCGGAGCGCGGGAGCAGGCCAGCTCCACCCTGCTGTGGTTGCTCGGCCTCGGCACGACCGCGGGCATCGTCGTCCAAGCAGCGGTGATGGTGCCTGCCCTGCTGAGATCGGGGTTCCGCTTCCGCTGGCGCTGGGGCGGTGACCCCCGGCTCAAGCAGGCGGGCCGGTTGATGACCTGGTCGATCGGCTATGCGTTGATCTCCACGGTCGCCTTCGCCGTCGTCTCCCGGGTGCTCACCGGCCACGTCACCGGCGGCATCAGCACGTTCGCCTACGCATCCCTGCTGTTCCAGCTGCCGTACGGGATCGTGGGAGTGTCGATCCTGACGGCGATCATGCCCCGGATGAGCCGGCATGCGGCGGACGGCGACCTGCCCGCCGTCAAGGACGACGCCTCATTGGCCGGACGGCTGACGATCATCGCGCTGCTCCCGGTCGCGGCCGCGATGGTCGCACTCGGAGTCCCGATCGCCTCGGCAGCACTCCAGCACGGCAACGTCACCCCCGCGGCGGCGACTTCGATCGGTCTGACCCTGACCACCATGGCGATCGGTCTGGTCCCGCTCGCGGTGACGCTCATCCAGATGCGCGTCTTCTACGCGATGCACGACGCCAGGACGCCGACGTTCATCAACCTCATCATGGTCGGCGTCCGGGTGCCGTTGGTGCTGCTCTGCGTGCATCTACCGGCCGACCGCATCGTGCTCGGCGTCGCGCTCGCCACCACACTCTCCTACGTGGTCGGCGCTCTCGTCGGGGAGATCTGGCTCCGCCATCGGTTCGGCTCGATGGGCAGCCGACGGCTGCTCGTCACCGGCGGCAAGACCCTGTTCGCCGCAGCGGTCGCAGCCGGTGCCGCCTGGTGGGTGGCCGACCTGATCGATCCGGTGGAACGCACCTGGCCGGCCTCGCTGCTGCAACTGCTGGTGGGTGCGCTGACCGGCGTGCTGGTGCTGGTCCCATTGCTGCTCGCGCTGCGACTTCCCGAGCTCGAGCCGGCGCGGCGCACGCTGGCTGCGCTGTTCGGATTCCCGGTTCCGGCGGCTGCCGCGACTGTGCCTCCCGACCCGACGGTCGCGGCCCGGCCCGCGAGTCTGGCACCATCGGATGGTCGCGCACGACCGCCCGGGCAGCCGAGCAGGCCTCCCCGTCACCGGCCGGGCGCGACGGATCCACGTCAGGGGGCGGGACAGGGCCAACAGTTCCGGCCACCCGACCGGCAACCGCCGGTGCGGCCGGGGCCGGGTGTCGGGGGGGCACCGATGCCGCCCAGGACACCGCCGCAGGTTCCGCGCCAGGCACCACCGGTGCCGCGAGGCCCTGCACCACGACCGCCCGGACAGCATCGCCCCGAACAGCAGCACGACCCGAACAACAGACCACCGCGGCCACCCCAGGCCCCACCGGATCGGAGGCGTCAGCCATGACCGACCACTCGGCCGACGACGAGCCGACCGTCATGGTGCCTGCGGTGCAGCCGCGGCACCGGATGACGCAGCGGCCGACGAGCCGACCGTCATGGTGCCCGCGGTGCAGCCGCGGCACCGGATGACGCAGCGGCTGACCACACGGTCGCCATCACGAACCCCGACCCGGAGCCCGGTCGGGGGCCGATCAGCCACCGGCACCCGAGCTGGCACCCGGCTCGACCATCGGTGAGCGGTACCGGCTCACCGCGCTGGTGGGTACCGACACGCACGGCAACCGGTTCTGGCGGGCCAGGGACACGGTGTTGCCGCGCGACATGGCGGTCACCCTGCTGCCCGACTCCTCGGGGACCTCGGCGACCGTGGCCCGCACCCTGCGGCGGCCGGCTGCGGCACATCGGGCTCCCCCAGACCCTCGACCTCGGCTCCGAGAACGGCCAGACGTTCGTCGTCGGCCAGTGGGTGGACGGCGCAACCCTGACCGACCTGCTGGCCAAGGGCCCGCTGGAGCCGGCCGTCGCCAGCGCGATCGCCGGCCGGGTCAGCGAGGCGGTCGCCGAGGCCCACCGCAACGGGTTGGCCCTCGGGTCCATCCATCCATCGCTGGTCCGGGTCAACGTCGACGGTCAGGCGCGCTTCTCGCACGTCATCGCGCACGCCACGGCCACCCCGGACGACGACATCCGCGCGGTCGGTGCGCTGCTGTACCTGATGCTCACGGGTACCTGGCCGGCCAGCGACCAGCTGGCGCCGCTCACCGACACCTCGCTGCCGTCGGCCCCACAGCGGGGGGGCCGCGAGCTGCCGGCCGACGTCGCTGTCCCCGGAATCCCGCAGGCGCTTGCCCAGCTCACCGCGGGAGCGCTGCACCCCGAGGATCCCGACGGGATCCACGCGGTCGCCGCCCTGGCCTCGCTCCTGCAGACGCCGGACCCGTCCGCGTCGGGTGGCGGATCTCTGCGCGCCCCCGAGCAGAGCGAGCCGGAGGTGCCGCCGCCGACCATGTCGCCGGCCGACCGTCGACTCCGCAAGGAACGTCGGGTCAAGGTCAGCATTGCGTCGGCGTTCATCGCTGCCTTCGTGGCGCTCATCCTGATCGTCGCCGGGACGTTCGCCCGGAACACCCTGGTCAGCATCAACGACCAGAACCAGACCCAGCTCGACCCCCTCGCCGACCGCCCCTCGACGTCCGTCGTCGCGCCGACGACGGTGCCCACCAACAACGGACGCCCGAGCCCCTCGGGGAGCTCGTCGTCCGCGCCCGCCAGCTCCACGGCGCCGTCCTCCTCCGCGCCGGCGGCGCAGCAGATGACGATCGTCGGGGCCGAGGTGTACGACCCGGAGGGCACCGGCAAGAAGGACAACGTCGACTTCCTCGACCGACTCTGGGACGGCGATCCGCAGACCCAGTGGGAGACCTGGGTCTACAAGCAGCAGTTCAAGTCCAAGGCCGATGGCGGCTACAAGGTCGGCGTCGGCGTCATCCTGCAGTTCGACCGACCGATCACCCCGCAGTCGGTGGAGATCAACAGCTCCGACACCGGGATGACGGTGCAGATCCGCACCGCCACCGGCTTCCAACTCGGCGCGGTGGACTCCACGACCCTGCTCGCCACCGGAGGCGTCGCCGGTGGTCCCGTGGTGATCCCGGTGACCGGTGCGCCGCCGTCGCAGTACCTGCTGGTGTTCCTCAGCCAGATCCCCGGGGCGGAGAGCACCTGGCGGGGCCGGATCGGCGAGATCGTGGTGAAGGGGGCATGAGCGTCCGTTTCGCCCGATGCGCGCCCGATCGGTGCGTCCCAGCCCACTCCCGTCCCCCCGGTTAGGCTGCTCCGGTGCCTGTCCTGGACTCCGGTCGCTCCGACGCCGAGTTGATCGCTGCGCACGCGCAGGGTGACACGTCGGCGTTCGCCGAGCTGACGGCCCGGCACCGGGACCGGATGTGGGCGGTCGCTCTCCGCACGCTGCGCGACCCCGAGGAGGCCGCCGACGCCGTCCAGGATGCCCTGATCTCCGCGTTCAGGGCCGCCGACCGCTTCCGCGCGGAGTCCGCCGTCACCACCTGGCTGCACCGCATCGTCGTCAACGCGTGTCTGGACCGCATCCGGCGCCGCAAGACCCGCCCGACGGTGGCGATGCCAGAGGAGAGCGGCGAGCACGTCAGCAACTCCGACCTGCAGGCGCTCGCCGACAAGCGCGACCACATGGCCGAGCGCGAGTTGCGGATGGACATCGGCGAGGCCATGGGCACCCTGCCGGAGGACCAGCGCGCAGCGATCGTGTTGGTGGACGTCGAGGGGTACCCGGTGGCGGACGCCGCGGTGATGCTCGGGGTCGCCGAGGGAACCATCAAGAGCCGCTGTGCGCGGGGTCGCGCCAAACTGGCCGTCCAACTCGGACATCTGCGGAACCGATCGACGGACGACGTCGTCGGAGGATCAGCCGAAGGCACATCTGCCAGAGCGGATTCTCCACCCTGACCCTGTCGGTGGACCGGTGACAACCGGTCCCCGGGGGCCTGTTCGAGTGGGGGACCGCCAGCAGGGCACGCAAGGGAGCACCACTGATGAGCACCGAGTTCCGCACACCGCACGGACCGCCCTGGGACGTCGACGACGTCGCAGACGTCCATGCCGGCGTGTTCCCCGCCGAGGTGACGGCCGACCTGCTCACCCGGATCCGGTCCGATCCGGACGGCGCGGCCGTCCTCGCGGCTCTCGATTCGACCGTCGATGATCTCTCGCTGCTCCCCCCGCTGCTGATGCCCGAGAAGTACGTCCTGCGGATGGAGACGGCGCTGTTCGCCGAGCGGCGCACGGCCGCTGCCACCCGTCCGATCGCCCGTGAGCGTCTCGGTGCCCTCCTCGGCCGGGCGTCGGCGGAGGCGGCTCCCAGGACCGGCCGCGCCCGGTGCCGCACCTGCCGACGCCCCGTCCGCAGACGATGGCCGGGCCCGGGGCTCCGCGACCGATGGCCGCCCGTCCAGCGCCCACGGTGCCACCCCGTCATCAGCCGGTGATCCCGGCCTTCCTGCCCGGCGGACCCCCGCCCACCCCGCCGCCCTCGGCTCCGGTCCACGAGATGGCCGAGGCACGCGAGCGGGCCGCCGGCAGCTCTGCCACCACTCCCGCATCCCGACCCGCGGCGAGTGGGCCGACGGGTCCGGCCCGGCTCGGTTCGCTCGAGGCGCAGCGTCGCAAGCGTCGCCGCTGGACCACCGGTGTGCTGGCCGCTGCCGCCGTCGCCGGGATCGGCGTGATCACGGCGGTGGCCCTCAACGAGCCGTCGTCGTCCGACGGGGTTGCCGGTGCTCCCGGAGCAGCTGCCCCCACGTCTGCCGTGCTGGTGCCGCAGGAGGTCAGCCCTGGATCCGAGGCAGTGCAGCTGGATCTGGACAACCTGGCGCCGGCCCTGCCCTCCATCGAGGGCGAGGGCCCCGGCGGCAACCTGGCCGGACTCGCCCAGTTCGGGGAGTGCCTCAAGCTCAACGCGATCAACCCCGATCTCGTCACCGGCGCCACCAAGGTCACCTACTCCGGTGGCCAGGCCGTGGCGATCGTCGTCAAGGACGCCACCGACAGCAGCAAGGTGCGGGTCGTCGTCGTGGGCACCACCTGCGGTACCGACGGAGCCGCCGCCAAGCTCGCCGACAAGACCGTCACCCGCTGACCTTCGCTGTACTGACGGTCGCAAGAACGCCACTTTCGCCGGCCTGACGGTCGTTTCCACCCGAGGTTCGCGGAGACCACGGTCGTCATCACGTGACGTTCGCGGACCTGACGGTCGTTTCCACCCGAGGTTCACGGAGTCTGGATCCGGCAGAGACGTTGCCCGGATCGATGTCAGCGTGGGAGATCGCCCCCTACCGTCGTCGGGAGGTCGATCGCTTCTCGGGTCATCGCGGTGAAGGCCGCAATGGTGGCGTCGGCCGTCGCTCGGTCTCCGGTGAGCGCGAGTTCGAACAGGACGCCGCGGCCGACGGCAAGACTGAGGTGCGCGAGTCGGAGCGCCTGCTGCCCGTCGGTGACGCGAGCGAATCCTTCGGTGAAGGCCGCCAGCCAACTCTCGGTGAGGATCTGCTGGAGTCGCTGGGCATAGAGCTTTCCGTACATCGCATGCGCGGCCAGTTCGTAGAAGAGCGGGGCAAACGTGTCAGCAGTTGCCGCGGCATGTTGCCAGTACGCAGCGCCCGCTACGAAAGGGTCGGGTGACTCGGCGAGATAGTCACGGATCGCCAGTTCTTCGGACGCGCACACCTGTTCGATGACCGCGGTGAGCAGATCTTCGCGCGAGCCGAAGTGATAGTTCAGCATGCGGTTGCTCGTGCCGATGCCAGTGGCGAGCGTTCGCATGCTGGTGTCGACGACGCCGTGTTCGGTGAACCACCTGATCACGCGGTACAACAGAACCTCCCGAGGACTCTCTGCACGATCGCTCATTCAGCCTGAGCTCGTGTCGCGAAGGTGTCTGCCTCGAGCCTGATCATTCGTTCGGTCCGCCTGCCGTAGAGGCGTCGAACCAGCCAACTCATCGGTCCGTGCCACTGGATACCGAGTTCGAGAACTGTTCGTTCCGCGGCCGGAGTGATGGTGTGGGTCGCGACGGTACGGACGCCCGGAGCAGTGGCCTCCCAGGTGAAACCCGCGTTCTCTCGCCACTCGGTGACTGTGTAGGCGGCGCTCGCCAGGCCCGGCTGCTTCACCTCGAAGCGGCTACCGACCCCGATCGGGCCGTCGTCGAGTTGCCGCACGAGATCCATCGTCGGAAGGAACTGGTCCCAATGACGCAGATCGCTGACGACTTGCCAGACAGCCTCGCTGCCGACAGGAACTGTTGTCTCAACCTTCAGCATGTATCGAATGATACACGCCGGTTCCGCGCTTGCCGGACTCGCCCGGTTCGGGGAATGCCTTGAGCTCAACGCGATCAACGCGGATGACGTCACCGGGGCAGCGAAGGTCAGCTACTCCGGCGGCCAGGCCGTCGCGATCGTCGTCGAGGACCCCACCGACAACAGCAAGGTGCGGGTCGTCGTCGTCGGCACCAGCTGCGGCACCGACGGTGACGCCACCAAGATCGCCGACAAGACCGTCACCCGCTGACGCTCGCTGTACTGACTGTCGTTTACTGGGCGCGTTCGCGGACGCGACGGTCGTTGTCGCACGCCCTTCGCGGACCTGACGGTCGTCGTCTGCTCCCACGTCAGTGCCGGGGGTGGGCACGCCGTGCCGACGCCTCTCAGCGGACCGGCAGCTCGACCGTCGAATCGTCGATCTTCACCGTCAGCGGGCGGTGCACGTCAAGGCCGGCGGGCAGTTCGAAGAAGAACTCGTGCTCGTCGTCACCACCGGTGCGACAGGCGGAGATTCGGGAAGAGGCACTGACCTTCACCTGCTCGTTCGTCACCACCCGGACGACCAGTTCCGGGTTCGAGCTCACGCCTTCCGGGCATCCGGTCCGGAAAGCCAGGCGATCGTCGACGGTGCGTGCGACCGCGTTGATCCCGAGCGGGTTGCTCCGACTCCCACCCAGCTGTCGACTGATGATCCGCCCGTCGACGAGCTCGGTGACAGCACTGTCCTGGGGACAGTCCACATACCCCCGGCGTACCGGACCTTGAACGATCCGGACCCCAGCTGCGGGGGAAGTCTGACCACAGACGTCACCGTCGGCGTGCCGACGGCGCACCAGCCAGTGGTCATCTCGGTGGTCTCCAGATCAAGCGTGGCCCCCTCGTCACTGCTGGTCGCTCCGGTGATGGCCAGGGGACACATGGACGGGCCGGAGACCAACAGACGGAACTCCGCAGGATTCCAGACCATCTGCACGGCGGGTCCCTTCGCGCCGGTTCGCGGCACCGCCACCGTCAGTTCCTGCGACTCCACCACGGGCAACCCCTGGATCCCCCCTATCGCCCGCAGCGCGACGCTGCCCTCACGAGTCACCACGGTCGCGTCGCTCCAGGGGTTGAGACCGGTGGGAGCGAGGAAGGAGGTGACGTACCAATGCTGCTCAGTGCAGGTGCCGCTGCTGGCATCTGCCGTCACGGTCAGCCCCACGGAGAGCTCCTGACCCCCCGTCAGTTCCATCCCCAGAGGCTCACCGGAACATGAGGTGCCGAGGGCTCCGACAAGTACTTCGCCCGTGCGGACGTCCCATGCAGCCCACAGCATGGATCCGACCGGTGGAAAAGAGTTCCCGGGACGGATGTCGGAGTCGGAGACCGTCACGCTCTGTTCCATCACCCTGCCGACCACCCGTCGTTCGGTGGCCGCATCGGGGTAGTCCTTGATGCCGCCGATCGGCAGCTGCCCCGCGGTGGGGGGAGCGTCACCGGGTGATCCGGTGCTGCTGGGCGGCGGAAGTCCACCGTCAGCTCGGTCAAGGTCCGCACGGTACCGAGGGAGGTCGACGAGTCGGCAGCGGAGTTCATCGCCGTCGGCACGGCTGACGTTCCGCCGGTCGGCGCCTGTGGTCCCACCGACGCCGCAGGACGCCCGACCAGCGCCGACCCGGCGAGCACGATCGCCACCACGGCAGCGGCGATGCCGAGACTCACCACGACCCGGGGACCCCGACCGAGCATCGCCACCCGGGACGACGGCCGGTCGAACTCCACCGCAGGCACCGCGGAGCGCCACTGCTCACCGCCCGCCCGGAGCAGTGCGTCGATGCCCTGCTCCTCCTCGGAAATCCTGGGCGCGAAGTCGTCCCGCTCGTCGTCCTGCCGGCGGGCTTCACCGTCGAAAGGGGTGCTCATGATCCGTCCTCCTGACGATCCGTGGGGCTGAGTTCGCGACGCAACCGGAGCCGGGCGTCGGAGAGAGTGGACTTCACGGTGCCGGCCGAGCACTGCATCACCGCGGCGGTCTCGGCGACGGAGAGCGACCAAGTAGTGGCAGTCGACGGCGAGGCGTTGGCGATCGGTCAGCACGTCCAGCGCGCGACCGAGATCGATCCGGGCGGCGCTGTCCGGAGGCTGGACGATCAGCTCCCGCACAGGAACTCCCGGTGGACGCCGCACGACCCGGCGCGCCTGGCTGGCGAGCACGGCGCACAGCCACGCTCTGGCGGAGCCTCTGCCCGGGTCGAACTGCGCGCGTTTGCGCCAGGCCCTGGTCAGCGCCTCCTGCACGACGTCCTCGTGCTCGCCCGGCGCGAGCCGCGCCGCGAGCCAGGTCAACGTGGGCAGGTGCGGCTGGACGAGCGCAGCGAAATCGTCC
Source organism: Nakamurella sp. (assembly GCA_037720195.1). Classification (GTDB taxonomy): domain Bacteria; phylum Actinomycetota; class Actinomycetes; order Mycobacteriales; family Nakamurellaceae; genus Nakamurella. The sequence continues at coordinate 63,863 of JBBJML010000001.1, forward strand.
GTGACCCCGACCTGTGTCTCGGCCACCGCCTCACCGCTCCCGACCGTGTCGGTCACCCGGAACCGCCCCCCGGTCGCTGTCACACCCATACCAGTCTCTATCCCTGCCGGGCAGTTTCCGGTTGGGTCCCGCGGAGGAGTTCTCGCGGTGGTCGTCGATCGGGAGGTCCGTCAGAGCGCGGGGAGCACGAGCTCCTCGTCTCCGATCCTGATCTGCAGCGGCCGGTGCACGTCGCTCACCGACGGGAGTTCGAGACGGATCCGGGCAGTGGCCGCCCGGGGGGTGATGGTCCGAGACCGGAACCGATCGGTACCCCCGCTGAGCACGATCGACTGATCGGACACCAACTGCGCCGTAGGTACCCGCAGTTCGTCGACCCCCGGAGTGATGTCGATCTCGAAGAGCAGTGCGTTGTCCGCGGACCGGCCGATCCGGTCGATACCGATGAGCGTCCGCTCCCGCGCAGCGAGGCTCATCAGCCGCGTCGTCGGCTCGGTGAGGACGCTGCCACCGGGCCGCAAGCTCGTCGCAGGGACGGTGAACACGTCCGTGGTGCCCGATCGATCCCTCGTGCTGTTGAACACCACCACCTGGAACGGCGATCCGGGTGGATGCGGCGGGATCTGGATCACGTGGATCGCAGTCTCGGGCAACCCCGGGCAGAGCTCGTCGGTGGGCCGGATGACGACGGTCACCTCAGTGCCGTTGCCGAGATCAGCGGTCGCGAACGCCCCGCACCCACGCGCGCTGACCAGCAGCCGACCGGTCTCCGGCTGCCAGTGCACGTCGACGTCCGGCGAGTGCCCGACGGTCCGGACGCCCGACACGGACGGCAGCCCGGCGCCGGTTCCCGACCGGTCCAGCTCCAGGCCACTGAGACCGGGCAGCAGTAGCGTGCCGGACCTGCCGGTGACCCTGACCACCGACTGACCATCGTTCTGTCCGACCAACGGCGCGAAGGCGACCACCCGCAGCGAATCCCCCTTGCACCGCTGGTCGGGCCCGATCCCGCCGTACAGGTCGAGGTGCAGCGCTGTGGTGCTGTCCAGCCGCAGCCGGATCTGCCGGTCGTTGCAGAGCAGCGTCTCCGGGATCCCGACCAGCAGGTCGCCGGTGGCGACCTCCCACGCCACCCGCACGCCACCTGCCGCGCCGGCGGCGGACGGGAAGGCACTGATGAGGCCGGTGCTGGGCCACGCCGGCCGCGACCCGCGCGGACTTGCGGCCGGACCGACGTCCACCGGCGGGGCATTCCGGGAGTACCCGGTCGTCGTCGACCGCACGTGATCGGCACCCGAGCTGCGCTGGACCCTCGCGCTGGTGGAGGCTGCCGCCAGTGGCGTGACCGACGAGGCAGGACCTCGGACGATCGCAGCGCCGGCGACCACGATCACGACCACGGCAACCACGATCCCGCCGATCAGCGAGAGCCTGGCGCGTCGCCCCAGCATCGACATCCGGGATGACGGCTGCTCGAACATGGCCGGCGGGATGCCGGCGCGGAACTGCGCACCGTCCACCCGGAGCAGCGCGTCGATCGAGCGGTGGGCATCACGGATGGGATCGAGCCCCGGCGCGTCCGGTCCGGTGTCGGGTTCGGTGCCCTGCCCAGGGGTGGGAGCGAGCGCGCAATGCAGCCGCAGGCGGGCGTCGGACAGCGCGCATCCCACCGCCCCGACGGAACAACCCATCACCGCCGCGGTGTCGGCCAGGCTGAGTCCGACCAGATAGTGACAGTCGACAGCCCACCGCTGGGGTGCGGTGAGCTGGCCGAATGCGCGCCCGAACTCGACCGGGTCAGCAGCGCACGGATCAGCATCGACGGCCCCGTCGTCAACGAGGTCAGCAGTGCTGGTACCAGCCGGGGTCGGGTCAGCCGGGGTCGGGACAGCCGGGTTCGGGACAGCAGTGTCGGGTTGCTGCCCGGCCAGTGCGTTCAGCAGCTCGGAGCGCGGCCGACCGTCCATCCGACGACACTGATCGGCCAGGACCGCGCACAGCCAGGCACGTTGCGTGCCGCCGTCCGGGTCGAACCGTGAGCGCTGGTACCAAGCGCGGGTCAGGGCCTGCTGGACGAGGCCTTCGTGCTCGCCCGGTGCGAGACGCGCTGCCAGCCAGGTGAGCGTTGCCAGGTGTGGTTCCACGAACGCTGCGAAGTCATCCGTGGCCACGACGAGGGGTTCGAGCGTCATCCCTGACCCCCTCGTTCGTCTCCGCTCCCACCATCCTGCCCCCGGGCCGGGGGAATGCGGCTGGGTAGGCTGGTTGTTCAGCAGAACAGAGCGCGCGAGCACGCCACCGCGGCTTGCAGTGCCCATCAAGGAGCAGGTCCAGCAGCGAGGAGCAGGCACCCGTGACGACCCCGTCCGAGCAGGACATCACCGTCCGCGACGTCATCGTCGTCGGATCCGGTCCCGCCGGTTACACCGCCGCGCTGTACCTGGCCCGCGCAGATCTGAAGCCGCTGGTCTTCGAGGGCATTAGCTCCGGCGGCGCGCTGATGACGACCACCGAGGTGGAGAACTTCCCGGGCTTCCCCGAAGGTATCCAGGGCCCCGAACTGATGGCGCGGATGCGTGAACAGGCCGAGCGCTTCGGCGCCGAGCTGCTCACCGAGGACGTCGAGGAGATGGACCTCGACGGCCCGATCAAGAGCGTCACCGCCGATGGCACCACCTACCGGGCCCGCGCAATCGTGCTGGCGACCGGATCGGCGGCGAGGTACCTCAACCTGCCCGACGAGCTGCGGCTCATCGGCCGCGGTGTCTCCGCGTGTGCGACCTGCGACGGCTTCTTCTTCAAGAACCAGCACATCGCCGTCGTCGGTGGCGGTGACTCCGCCATGGAGGAGGCGACGTTCCTCACCCGGTTCGCCGACAGTGTGACGATCGTGCACCGTCGTGACGACTTCCGCGCCTCGCCGATCATGCTGGAGCGCGCCCAGAACGACCCGAAGATCCGTTGGGCGACCAACGCGGCGATCACCGGGGTGGACGGCGAGAACAGGGTCGAGGCCCTGCAGCTCACCGACACCATCACGGGCGAGCAGCGCACGATGCCGGCCACCGGCCTCTTCCTGGCGATCGGTCACGATCCGCGTTCCGACCTGTTCCGCAACGCGGTGAACGTCGACGACGAGGGCTACGTGCTGGTCGGCTCGACGCTCCCGGACGCTGCGGCCGACGCCGCCGGCACGGCGACCAGCATCGAGGGCGTCTTCGCCTGCGGCGATCTCGTCGACCACACCTACCGGCAGGCGATCACCGCTGCCGGCTCGGGGTGCTCCGCCGCGCTGGACACCCAACACTGGTTGGCCGAGCACGGCGCCGACGTCACCGATCCGGGTGGCCCCGGCGGGAAGAGTGTCGACGAGCGCGCCACCCCGGCGCCGGTCACGGCCGGCGCATCCGTCTGACCTGCGAACCCTCCCCACCCGATCCGGAGCGCCCACGCGCGTCTCTGATCACCGAACGCACCACCACCACAGCACCACCGAAACCACAGCACCACGAGAGGAACTCCCCATGGGAACCATCAAGACCAGCGATGCCACCTTCGCCGCCGACGTCCTGCAGTCCGAGAAGCCGGTGATCGTCGATTTCTGGGCCGAATGGTGCACACCGTGCAAGGTGATCGCTCCGGTGCTCGAGGAGATCGCCGAGAACAACGCGGACAAGGTTACTGTCGCCAAGCTCGACATCGACTCCAACCCGCAGGTCGCCGCGAAGTACCAGATCCTCTCGATCCCCACGATGCTGGTGTTCCAGAACGGCGAGGTCATCAAGCAGGTCGTCGGAGCGAAGCCGAAGGCTGCGCTGATCGCCGAGTTCGGCGATGTCCTGGCCTGAGGCGACTCCTCGCCCCGACGGCCGGTCGAGCTCTCCTGTCCAGGAGTGTCCGAAGACCGGCCGTCGGGGCGTACCGTTGGTCAGCTGAGGCAGATCGAAGGCGGCACCTCGTGCCGCTCCGACGGATGATGAACGCCCCTGACCTGGGCGGAGAAGGAGGCACCGCAGTGCGGCTGGGTGACGCTGGGACGGCGGTGGCAGCGCTGCGGCGCGACCTGAGCTCACTCGGTCTGGTGGCCCCCGAGGTGCTGGCCGAGGATGCGCACGCCGTCTTCGACGCCGACGTCGACCGTGCTGTTCGGGCCTTCCAGCAGAGCCGCCAGCTGATCGTCGACGGCATGGTGGGTCCGGCAACGGCCCGCGAACTGATGAACGCCCGCTGGCGGCTCGGCGATCGCACCCTCTCCTACACGTTGTCCGCCCCGCTCACCGGGGACGACGTCGGTGCGCTGCAGCAGAAGCTCTCCAGCCTCGGGTACAACACCGGACGGCCGGACGGCCTGTTCGGCTCCTCCACCGACAGCGCGGTGCGACAGTTCCAGCGCGACATCGGCATCACCGCCGACGGCGTCTGCGGCCCGGCCACCACCCGCGAACTCATCCGGCTCACCGGCCGGCGGATGGGCGCCGGTGGCGGTCGGCCGGTGTACCTGCGTGAGCACGACGCCGTGCGAACGGCCGGCCCGCGCCTGCGCGGCAAGCGGATCGTCATCGATCCCGGTCACGGCGCCGGCAACGAGGGAACGGTGGTCACGCTGCCCGACGGCAGCACCACCTCGGCCGCCGACCTCGCCTTCGACATCGCCCGCCGGCTCGAGGGTCGGATGGCAGCGACCGGGATGGACACCCTGCTCACCCGCGGTCCCGACCAGAACCCCAGCGTCGAGGAGCGGGCGGAGCGGGCCAACGCGGTCGGCGCGGATCTGCTGCTGAGCCTGCACATCGACGGTCTCGACTCGCCGTTGGGCAACGGACTCGCCACGTTCCACTTCGGTACCGACTCGGGCAACACCTCGACCATCGGCGAGACCCTCGCAGCGCTGGTGCACCGTGAGCTGGTCGCCAGGACCAGGTTCACCGACTGCCGGATCCACCACGCTGCCTGGGGTCTGCTGACGATGTCGAAGATGCCCGCCATCCAGGTCGAGCTCGGGTACCTCAGCAACGAGAGCGACCGGGCCGCTTTGATCGACCCCGACTTCCGCAACCGGGTCGCCGAGGGACTCCTGGTGGCCGTCAAGCGGCTCTACATGGACGGCCGGGACGAGCCGCACACCGGCACCTTCACCATGCGCGACCTGCTCGATCACGAGCGCGCCGTCGGCGGCTGACCGGACGGCTCGACGGTGGTCGAGCGACCGCCCTGGTCGAGACCGGTTCTGACTCAACGGGATCTCGACGCGCTCGTTCCTCGCTTGCTCGATCACCGGAGGGAGGCGGTCGAGCGACCGCGCTGGTCGAGACCGGTTCTGACACAACGGGGATCTCGACGCGCTCGTTCCTCGCTTGCTCGATCACCGGACGGATCCGGTCGAGCGACCGCGCTGGTCGAGACCGGTTCTGACACAACGGGGATCTCGACGCGCTCGTTCCTCGCTTGCTCGATCACCGGACGGATCCGGTCGAGCGACCGCGCTGGTCGAGACCGGTTCTGACACAACGGGGATCTCGACGCGCTCGTTCCTCGCTTGCTCGATCACCGGACGGATCCGGTCGAGCGACCGCGCTGCTCGAGACCGGTTCTGACCCAACGGGATCTCGACGCGCTCGTTCCTCGCTTGCTCGATCATCGGGGGGCCGTCGAGCGACTGCGATGGTCGAGCGACGCAGGAGTCGAGACCCCGTCACACGTTCGGCATCGGGCGGAGGTCACACTCCCGGCAGGTGAGTCCACCACTTAGGTAAGGCTAGGCTCACGTCATGAATCCAGTACGCCGCATCCTGGCCGCCGTCGGCCTCGCCACCGCCTCCGCCCTGGTGCTCAGCGCCTGCGGCTCGGACACGGCGAGCTCGCCCTCCTCCAGCGCCCCGGCGGCCACGTCGTCCATCGAGAGCAGCTCCGCGAGTGCGACCGGTTCCGTCGCCGGCAGCTCCGCAGTCGGTAGCTCTTCAGTCGGTAGCTCCTCAGTCGGTAGCTCAGCAGACGGCAGCTCCACGGCCGCTCCGAACAGCGCCACCGGGGGCACGTTCCCGGTGACCGTCAAGAACATCTACGGCGAGACCACGATCGAGCAGGCCCCGACCCGGGTGGCCACCGTGTCGTGGGTCAATCCGGACGTGGCCCTGGCCCTGGGCGTGGTGCCGGTCGGGATGGACGCCGACGCCTACGGCGGCAACGCCGACAAATCGACGGACTGGAAGGACGAGGCGCTGGCCGGCCTCGGTGCCTCCATCGGCACCGACAAGGCGCCGGCCCAGTGGGACACTGCCAACGGCATCAACTACGACGCCATCGCCGATGCCACCCCGGACGTCATCCTGGCCGCGTACTCCGGACTGACCCAGGACGAGTACGACAAGCTCTCCAAGATCGCCCCGGTCATCGGGCCGGTCGCGGCCAACTACACCACCTCCTGGCAGGACGCGACCACCGTCATCGGCGCAGCACTCGGCAAGGGATCCGAGGCGACCGCGCTGATCAGCACGGTCGAGGGGAAGATCTCCGCCGCCGGAGCTGCCAACCCGGTACTCAAGGGCAAGACCTTCATCGCCGCCAGCCTGGATCCGACCAAGACGAACGTCTCCATCTACGCAGCCGGCGACACCCGACCGCGCTTCCTCACTGCACTCGGCCTCACCCAGGCCCCGGTGGTCGCCGCCAACACCAAGGCAGGCGCGTTCTACTTCGAGTACTCCGGGGAGAAGGCGAACGAGCTCAAGTCCGACATCATCTTCTCCTGGGGCGACGCGAGTACCACGTTGAAAGTCCTGCAGGACAACAAGTTGCTCGGTCAGATCCCCGCCATCAAGTCCGGCGCTGCACTGCTCACCAGCGACCAGCAACTGACGCTGTCGATCTCGGCGTCCAGCCCGCTGAGCCTGCAGTGGGCGCTGCCGAAGTTCGTGCCGCTGGTCGTCAAGGCGGCCGAGACCGCGGACGGCTCCTGAGCCGCCCGTCCGGCCCCGGACGTCAGGCAGCAACCCCGCACCCGTGATGAGATCCCGCGCCCATCAGGCGATCACCGACCCCGAGACCGCCGCCGACACCGCCGGGAGTTCCCGGGGGCCTCGGCGGTCCGTCGGTCGGCTGCCGATGTGGGCGGCGGTGCTGCTGCTCGCTGCGCTGGTGCTGCTCGCCACGGCGGGGTCCCTGATGATCGGCGCGCGGCCGCTGTCCCCGGCCACCACCTGGGAGGGCCTGTTCCATCCGGTGCCGGGCAACGGTGACCACGACGTCGTGCAGTCCCGCATCCCGCGCACGCTGACCGGTCTGCTGATCGGCCTCGCGCTCGGGCTCGCAGGCGCCGGCATCCAAGGAATCACCCGGAATCCGTTGGGAGATCCCGGAATCCTCGGCGTCAACGCGGGCGCTGCGCTCGGAGTGGTGGCCGGCATCGCGGTGTTCGACGTCTCGAGTACCGGTGGCCGGATCGTCAGCGCGCTGATCGGCGCCGCGGTGGCGTCCGTCGCCGTGTATGCCATCGCCGCCTCCGGGCGGGGCGGGGCAACCCCGGTCAAGTTGGCCATCGCCGGCGCCGCGCTGTCGGTGGCCCTGTTCGGCGTGATGCGCGGACTGCTGCTGCTGTCCAGTCAGACACTGGAGGAGTTCCGGCACTGGCAGGTCGGCAACCTGACGACGGCGAGCCTCGGCCAGATCGGTCAGGTGCTGCCGTTCATCGTCGTCGGCGCCGTGGTGCTGCTGGCCGGCGGCCGGGTGTTCAACCTGTTCGCGATGGGGGATGACGTCGCCGCATCGCTCGGCCTACCGGTAGGGCTCGCCCGGATCGTCACGTCGGTCGCCGTCGTCCTGCTGTGCGGCGCAGCGACGGCGCTCGTCGGCCCGATCGCCTTCGTCGGACTGCTGGTGCCGCATGCCGTCCGGGCCATGGTGGGCAGCAACTACCACCGCATCCTGTGGCTCTCGGCGCTGGGCGGACCGGTGATCGTGCTGCTGGCCGACACCATCGGCCGGGTCATCCTGCTGCCGTCGGAAGTGGCGGTCGGGGTGATGACGGCCGTGCTCGGCGCACCGCTGCTGATCGCGATCCTGCGTACCGGTCGGCAGGTGGAGCTGTGAGCAGCTCGGCGGCGCTGCCGTTCTCCGACCACCCGACTCCGCAGCAGCCGACCGGGCCGGACAGCCGCCCAGCGCGGCCGGTCCGCACGGCACGACGGAGGCGACGGCTGCTGAGCGTGGTCGTGGCGTCCGTGCTCGTCCTCGCCCTGGTGGTGGCCATCGCCTTCCTCGGCACCCGGGTCCCGACCGTCGGGCAGTTCTGGCGGGTGCTCACCGGCGAGCGCGTTCCGGGCCTGAGCTTCCAGATCCTCGAGGACCGGCTGCCCCGGGCGGCGGTGGGGCTGCTGGCCGGTGCGGCGCTGGGGTTCTCGGGGTCGTTGTTCCAGACCATGTTGCGCAATCCGCTGGCCAGTCCGGACGTCATCGGGATCACCGGGGCAGCGTCGGCGGCGGCGGTCACCGGCAAGCTCGTCTGGGGCACCCAGGGTTGGTCGATGACGCTGCTGGCCTTCGCCGGTGCCGTCGGGGTCGCAGTGGTGCTGTTCCTGCTGTCCGGCTCGGGACGGCGCACCGGCGGCCGGCTCATCGTCAGCGGTATCGCCATCGCCGCCGCGACCGGAGCGCTGGTCGATCATCTGTTGTCCCGCACCGACATCCGGCTCGCCTCCGATGCGCTGCTGTGGCTGACCGGCTCGCTGAGCGCGAGCAGTTGGGAACGGGTGACGGTGCTCGGACTCGCCCTGCTCGTGCTGCTGCCCCTGGGAGCCGTCGGTGCCCGGTCGCTGCGGCTGCTCGAGCTGGGTGACGACCTGGCGTCGGCGCTGGGGACGAACGTCCAGCGCAACCGGCTGTTCGTCCTCGTCGTGGCTGCGGGCCTGGCGGCCGCCGCGACCTCGATCACCGGGCCGATCGTGTTCGTCGCGTTCCTGGGCGGTCTGACCGGCCGGGCCCTGGCAGGCGGTCGCCCGTCGCCGACGTTGTCCGCCTTGTGCGGAGCGGTCCTGGTGTTGGCCGCGGAACTGTTGGGATCACTGGGTTTCGGCGACATCCGGATGCCGGCCGGGGTGATCACCGGGATCCTGGGTGCCCCGGTGCTGTTGGTGTTGCTGACTCGAGCAGGGAGTTCACGATGACGCAGGATGCTCGGCCGCCCGCCCTGCTGGAGGCGCGCGGGATCAGCCTGCGCTACGACTCCGCCGGCGCGGCGCCCGTCATCAGCGAACTGGATCTGGCCCTGCCCCCCGGGCGGGTGACGATGATCGTCGGCGCCAACGGTTGCGGCAAATCCACCCTGCTGCGCGGGTTGTCGCGGCTGCTGCGACCTACTGCCGGTTCGGTGGTGTTGGACGGCACTGACATCCACCGGATGCCCGCGCGAGAACTGGCGACACGGCTCGGGCTGCTGCCGCAGGCACCGCTGGCCCCCGAGGGAATCACGGTCGAGGAGCTGGTCGGCCGCGGCCGCTCACCGCACCAGGGATGGTTCGGTCGGCTCACCGACGCCGATCGCACCGCCGTCCGGGAAGCGTTGGCGCACACCGGGTGCGTCGAGTTGGCCGATCGCCCGGTCGACGAATTGTCCGGCGGGCAGCGACAGCGGGCCTGGATCGCGATGGTGCTCGCCCAGCAGACCGATCTGCTGCTGCTGGACGAGCCGACGACGTTCCTGGACATCGCCCACCAGGTGGACGTGCTGGACACCGTCGCCGAACTGAACGCCCGCCGCGGCACGACGGTCGCCATCGTGCTGCACGACCTCAACCTGGCCGCCCGGTACGCCGACCATCTGGTAGCCCTGCGGGCCGGCCGGATCATCGCCGCCGGCCCCCCGAACGAGATCGTCACCGCCGAGCTGGTTTACGAGGTGTTCGGCCTGCGCTGCACCGTCATCCCCGATCCGGTGGCCGGGACACCGCTGGTGATCCCGCTCGGCCGTTCGCACTCATCGCCCTGAGTCCGCCGGCGCAGGCCCTGAGCCGCGCCACGTCCCCTGAGCCGCCGAGACGGACCGGAGCAGGAACCGGGAACAACCATCACCTGAGAATGGTTATCACCACTGCAGGCGTCGGGAGGTCGCGGGTACGACCCGCACCGGCGTCCCGGAGGAGGAGATGATGGCCACGAAGAGCGATGTCCGACCCGTCGTGAAGTTGGTGTCGACGGCTGGTTCAGGGTTCACCTACGTCACCCGCAAGAACCGTCGCAACGACCCTGATCGACTGGTGTTGCGCAAGTTCGACCCCACGATCCGGCAGCACGTCGAGTTCCGCGAAGCGCGCTGATCCTGATCCCCCCGGTTCCGACCCACCCAGAAGGAGTCCTCCCATGAAGGTCCGAAGTTCGTTGCGGTCGCTGAAGAACCAGCCCGGAACGCAGGGCGTCCGCAGACGGGGCCACCTGTACGTCGTCAGCAAGACCGACCCGCGACTCAAGGCCCGTCAGGGCTGATCCGTCCAGCGTTGGCACATCAGCGTTGATCGGTCACGGTCGACCCGTGGTCGCACCTTGCCGATCGCCACCTGCCCCCACCTCGCGCACCGCCGGCACCCGCTGTCGGACAGTTCGGGTGGGGGCTTTCGGGTCGCCAAGGCGCATCGGACGCACACCGGTCGAGAACGTCACGCCACAACGACCACTGGATCCGCGACCATCGCGCCAGAACGCACCAGATCTGCCACCCCCGGTGGTGCACCGTTGTAAAACCCCTGGCCTGCGGCCATTCATGTTGGATCCCACACATAACCGCAGCAATCGGACAGTTGAGCAATCGATACCTTCAGAAAATCCATCAGAAGCTGTTGACTTCACCACTACCCGTGTCTGACTCTGTTGGTTCGCAGGTCAGTGGTGACCTGCTCCACACACGGAGGTCAATGGTGACTACACCTGGAACCGGCACGCCGGATCCGACACGCTTCACCCGCCGCGATGCCCTGCGCCTGTTCGGCACGGGTGTGCTGGGCGTTTCCGCGCTGCCCCTGCTCTCCGCCTGCACCGGCGCCGCGAGCACGCCGACCTCCACCGCCGCGGGAGCTTCCACCACTGCGAGCGCCATGGCGAGTGGCTCCTCGAGTGCCGCGGTCACCAGTGGTTCGGTCTCCTCCGCCATCGCGCAGGTCGGCGGCACGGTGTCCTTCGGCTCGAACGCCTCGGACGACGTGCCGAAGAAGGCCTACCAGCAGGTGTTCGATGCCTTCAAGAAGGCCACCGGTACCACGGTCAACGTCAACACCGTCGACCACAACAGCTTCCAGGAGAACATCTCCAACTACCTGCAGGGCAGCCCCGACCAGGCGTTCACCTGGTTCGCCGGCAACCGCATGCAGTTCTTCGCCGAGCAGGACCTGGTCGCCGCGATCGACGACGTGTGGGCGCAGGTCTCCGCCGACTACTCCGACGCGTTCGCGCAGGCCTCCACCGGCGCCGACGGCAAGAAGTACTTCATCCCCTTCTACAACTACCCGTGGGCGATCTTCTACCGGAAGAGCGTCTTCAAGGACAAGGGCTACACCGTCCCCACCACCTGGGACGAGTTCAAGACCCTCGGCGCGAAGATGAAGACCGATGGTCTGGTACCGCTGGCGTTCGGCGACAAGGACGGCTGGCCCGCGATGGGCACGTTCGACTACCTGAACATGCGCATCAACGGCTACCAGTTCCACATCGATCTGATGTCGCACAAGTCGCCCTGGGACGACGACAAGGTCAAGAAGGTCTTCCAGACCTGGAAGGACGACCTGCTGCCGCTGAGCCAGGAGAACGCGCTGGGGCGCACCTGGCAGGAGGCTGCGCAGTCGCTGGTCAAGAAGGAAGCCGGGATGTACCTGCTCGGCATGTTCGTCTCCCAGCAGTTCCCCACCGCCGATCTAGACGACCTGGACTTCTTCGCGTTCCCGGAGATCGACAAGGCCATCGGCGCAGACGCGGTCGAGGCTCCGATCGACGGCTTCCTGGTGAGCAAGAACGGCCTCAACCCGCAGAGCACGGCGCTGATGTCGTACCTGGCGTCCGACGAAGCCCAGCTGATCTACCTGAAGTCCGACCCGGGCGTGGTGGCGGCCAACAAGACCGCGTCGACCGACACCTACAACGCCCTGCAGAAGAAGGCCGCCGAGCTCATCTCGTCGGCCAAGAGCATCTCGCAGTTCCTGGACCGCGACACCCGGCCGGACTTCGCCAGCCCGGTCGTCATCCCGGCCCTGCAGCAGTTCCTCAAGGACGGTGACGTCGACGCGGTCACCAAGAGCCTGGAGTCCCAGGCGAAGACCATCTTCACGAGCTGACGGGTCCTGGAATGAGCACAGCAGCACCCGTGGCACCTGCTGCACCGGCGCCGTCCACCCGGACGGCGCCGGCCGGCGGTCGCCGGATGCGTCGGTACTCGACTGCCGACCGCTTGGTCCTGGTTCTGATGATCGGCATTCCGATCCTCATCGAGGCGGTGTTGGTCTGGTTCCCGGCAGTCGCATCGATCGGCCTGTCGTTCGGTTCGTGGAACGGCGTCGGCGGTGTCGGTGCCATCAAGTGGATCGGCGGCACCAACTACTCCAACGTCGTCAACATCGATCCGAACTTCTGGCCGGCCCTGCGGCACAATCTGATCTGGCTCGTCTTCCTGGCCGTGGTCGCCACTCCGTTGGGCATCCTGCTGGCCGTGCTGCTCGACCGGGAGTTCGCCGGAAGTCGTCTGCTGCAAAGCATCTTCTTCATGCCGGTGATGTTCTCCCTCGCCCTCATCGGGGTGGTCTGGCAGCTGGTGTTCTCGCCCGACCAGGGCCTGATCAACGGTGTCTTCGGATCGTCGGTCGACTGGTTCGGTGATCCGTCGATCAACATCTGGGCGGCGCTGATCGCCGCCAGTTGGAAGCACATCGGCTACATCATGATCCTGTACTTGGCCGGTTTGAAGGGCTTCGACCCGTCGCTGCGCGAGGCAGCTGCGCTGGACGGTGCGACTGCCTCGCAGACCTTCTTCCGGGTGGTCTTCCCGGCGATGCGGCCGATCAACGTCGTGGTCGTGGTGATCACCGTCATCGAGGCACTGCGGGCGTTCGACATCGTCTGGATCATCAACAAGGGCACCAACGGCCTGCAGTTGCTCTCGACGATGATCGTGACCAACAGCGGTGCCGCCGGCCGGGTCGGCTACGCCTCGGCGCTGGCCGTGATCCTGCTCGTCGTGGCGCTCGTGCCCATCGTCGGCTACCTGTCCCAGGCATTCAAGGAGGAGAAACGATGACGGCCACCGAGGTCCGACCCGCCCGTCGGTCCAGGGCCGCACGGAAGGTGCCGACGGGGACGACGTCACCGCTGCGACGCGGCTCGAAGAAGGCCAGGATCGCGATCATCACCTTCCTGGTGATCGCCGCGATCCTCTGGATGATCCCGCTGCTGTGGACGTTCTACACCTCGCTGCGGCCCTTCGACTACTTCAAGGACCACTCGTACTTCTCCATCGGCGGTCCCTACAACTTCGACAACTACGCGGAGGCCTGGAAGCAGGCGGAGCTGCCGAAGTTCTTCCTCAACTCGGCGATCATCACCATCCCCGCGGTGATCCTCACGTTGGCGTTCTCGTCGTTGGCGGCCTTCAAGCTGTCCAGGGTGCCCTGGAAGTGGAACATCCCGCTGCTGATCCTGTTCACCGCAGGAAACCTGCTGCCGCAGCAGGTTTTGGCCACCCCGCTGTTCCAGATGGCCAAGAACACGCCGCTGCCGCTGTCGGTGAGCGACTCCGGGTCGTTCATCAACACCTACTACGTCGTCATCGCCGTCAACGTGGCCTTCCAGCTCGGCTTCTGCACCTTCGTCATGAGCAACTACATGAAGGCGTTGCCGCACGAGCTGACAGAGGCAGCGCAGGTGGACGGCGCAGGCCTGTGGAAGCAGTACTGGAACATCATCCTGCCGCTGTGCCGTCCGCCGTTGGCAGCGCTCGCCACCCTGGAGTTCATCTTCATCTACAACGACTTCTTCTGGGCACTGCTGTTGGTGCAGAAGGGGGATCGACTTCCGATCACGTCAGGTCTGAACAACCTGAACGGGCAGTTCGCGCAGAACTACAACCTGCTCTCCGCAGGCGCGCTGCTGTCCGCCGTGCCGGTGCTGATCATCTACCTGGTCCTGCAACGCCAGTTCGTCGCCGGGTTGACCCTCGGCGCGAACAAGGGATGACCGGGCACGAACGACGTCGCCTGATCCTCACCGCGCTGGCATCCGGAGCGGTGCGGGTCAGCGAGCTCACCGAGCAACTCGGTGTCTCCGACATGACGATCCGCAGGGATCTGGAGATCCTGGAGTCGCACGGTTGGCTGCGCAAGGTGCACGGCGGCGCGGTCCCGGCCGAGAGCAGCACCAACGAACCGGGTTTCGAGGCCAAGAGCCTGCTGGAGCAACCGGCCAAACGCGCGATCGCGGAGCACGCGGCCACCCTGGTCGAGCCGCATTCGGTGATCGGGATCTCGGCCGGCACCACCACCTGGATGTTGGCGCGCAGCCTGCAGTTCCACCCGGGCCCGTTGACCGTCGTGACCAACTCCTCGACGGTCGCCAACGTTCCGATGGCCGCCGCCGGGGGTGGCGCCGCGACCGTGATCCTCACCGGAGGGGTGCGGACCCCGAGCGCCGCGCTGGTCGGTCCGATCGCCGATCGATCCATCGGCTCGCTGCACCTGGACCGGTTGTTCCTCGGCGTCCACGGGATGGATGCCCGGGCGGGGTTCACCACCCCGAACCTTGCCGAGGCACAGACGAACCACGTCCTCATCCAGCACGCCCGGCAGGTGGTGGTGCTCGCGGACTCCACGAAGTGGGCAACCGTCGGGCTCTCGGACTTCGGAGCGCTGTCGATCGCCGACGTGCTGATCACCGACGACCAGCTGACCGCCGAGGCGCAACGGCATCTCGGCGACCTGGTCGGCGAGCTGATCATCGTCTCCAGCGCCGGTGGCCTCGCCGAGAGCGTCCTGTCCTGACCCGCAGCGCGCGCTGATCCGCCGTCCCGCCCGTCCACGTCCCCGTGTCGCCTGCCGACCGCAGACCGGCTCACCGTCACCCGAGCAGACCGAGGTGCTTCCAGCAGTGCCGACCGACCAGCCCGAACTCCTTCACCTCCGCGCGGACGGGGTGAGTGTGCTGTTGCGCCTCCCCCCCGATCGTCAGGCCGAGATCCTCTGGTGGGGAACGGATCTGGGCCCGCTCAGTGATGCCGAGCTCTCCTCTGTCGCGGCGGTGAGCGTCGGAGGAGTCCCGAACAACTCACTCGACCGGCCGTACCGCCGGGGGCTGCTCCCCGAGCGCTCCCAGGGATACCGAGGCCGGCCGGGGCTCGTCGGGCACCGCGCGGGAGATGCGTTCGCGCCGCTGCTGCGCACCGCCCAGCTCACCGCGGACGCGAACACCGTCGTGCTGACCGCGGTCGACGAGAGATCCGGTCTGCAGGTCGACAGCACCCTGGAGCTGGACGCCCAGGGTGTCCTGCATCTGCGCCACACACTGACCAACACGGGCGACACCGCATTCGAGGTCGGTGAGCTGGCGCTGATCGTCCCCATCCCGCCGGACGCCACCGAGATCGCCGACTTCACCGGACGGTGGACCGCCGAACGGATGCCCCAGCGACTGCCGTTGCGGGAGGGAGCATGGCTCCGCCAGAACCGTCGGGGCCGCACCGGTTCCGACGCCGCCACGCTGATGACGGTCGGCACCGAGAGCTTCCGATTCCGCAGCGGCCAGGTGTGGGCGGTGCACCTCGGCTGGAGCGGCGACCAGTCGGTGTGGGCCGAATCCCATCCGGACGGCACCCGGGTGCTCGGCGCCGCCGAGCTGCTGGAGGCCGGCGAGATCGTGCTGGCACCGGGGGAGCGGTACACGACACCCGAGCTCTTCGCCGTTCACTCGGCGGCCGGCTCCGACGGCATCGCCGACCGCCTGCACACCATGCTCCGTGCCCGCGCACACCACCCGAGCGCCCCACGGCCCGTGGTGCTCAACACCTGGGAGGCCGTGTACTTCGACCACGACCTGGCCCGCCTGAAACACCTGGCCGACGTCGCCGCCGACCTCGGGGTGGAGCGGTTCGTGCTGGACGACGGCTGGTTCGGCGGACGCCGCAACGATCTCTCGTCGCTCGGTGACTGGCAGGTCTCGACCGAGGCCTGGCCGGACGGTCTCGGTCCGATCGCCCAGCACGTGCAGGCTCTCGGCATGCAGTTCGGGCTGTGGTTCGAGCCGGAGATGATCAACGAGGACTCGGAGCTGTACCGGGCCCACCCGGACTGGGTGCTGGCCGATCCCGACCGACTTCCGGACACCTCGCGTCACCAGCAGGTGCTGGACGTCGCCCGACCCGAAGTGTCGGCATACCTGTTCTCCTGCATCGACTCCCTGGTCAAGGAGTACCGGATCGCGTTCCTCAAGTGGGACCACAACCGGGATCTCGTCGCTGCCCGCCATGACGGTCGGGCCGGAGTGCATGCGCAGACCGCGGCTGTCTACGCACTGCTCGATCGACTGCGGGACGCGAACCCGGGACTCGAGATCGAGAGCTGTTCCAGTGGCGGCGCGCGGGTCGATCTGGGGATCCTGCAGCGCACCGACCGGGTCTGGGCCAGCGATTGCAACGATGCGGTGCAGCGCATGCAGATCCAGCGCGGCACGTCCCAGCTGATTCCCCTGGAGCTGATCGGCGCGCACGTCGGCCCGCCCACCGCACACACCAGCCACCGCACGCACGACCTGTCGATGCGGGTGGCCGCTGCGCTGTTCGGTCACTTCGGGATCGAGTGGGACATCGCCTCGGCGACCGAAGCAGACCGGGCCGGGCTCCGCGAGGCGATCGCGCTCTACCGCCGGCTGCGGCCGTTGCTGCACACGGGGAGCCTGGTCAACGTCGATCATCCGGATCCGGCGGCGATGGCCGTCGGTGTGGTGTCGAAGGACCGACGGTCCGCCGTCTTCACCTACCACCAGATCGCCATGGGGGTCCGGGAAGCGCCGGCCCCGCTGGTGTTCCCGGGCCTGGACCCCGGCTTGCACTACCGGGTCAGCAGGCTCGAACCAGCCGGCGCCGCCGCGACGATCGGCAGCCAGCCACCGCCGTGGTGGACGGCCGACGAGACCGTGCTGCCGGCCACGATGCTGAGTCTCCTCGGCCTCCCGTTGCCGGTGCTGCACCCCGAGCAGGCCGTCCTGCTGGAGCTGACCGCCCTCTGAACCCGCCGCTTCGCGGACCTGACGGTCGCCATCCGCGCACCCTCGCGGACCTGACGGTCGCCATCCGCGCAGCGTCTACTCCCGCACCATCGGCACGCTCAACGCCATCGCCCAGTACACGACCTCCCGCGGACCGGGCGCTCCCTGCACTCCCACCCGGACCGTCACCTGCTGAGGTCCGCACCCCCGTGCCTGGTGGAGTGACGGACAGGGTGCTCAGTGCGCGCCGGCCATCGCGCCGGCCGGCATCGTCTCCAGCAGGTGCTCCAGAGCTGCCTCGACCTCGGCCTTCCAGTTGAGACCGCCGTCGGAGAGTTCGAACCGCAGGCGCGGATAGCTGCGGTGCGGCCGGATATCGGTGAAGCCGACAGCGCGGGCGAAGCCGGCCGGCACGGTGCAGTGTTTCCGCCCGGTCCCGGAGGAGCGCGGCGGCCGACCCTCGCGGCCGAACACCTCGATCGCCCGCACCCCGCGTTTCGTCAGCACTTTCACCACACCGTCCACCAGGAACCGGCCGATCCCGCGGCCGGCGAACTTCTCGTCGACCCGCAGGGTCGTCACCAGCACGGCGTCCGGGGAGACGGGCGCGGTGGGGAAGCGCAGCGCGCCGGGAACGGTGGGCGGCGGCGCGAAGAGGGCATAGCCCGCGGGCTCGTCGTCGACGGTGACGATCAACCCGGCACTGCCCCAGGTGAGCATGACGCCCGAGAGCCACACTTCCTTCTCGAACTCGGTGTGCCCGGCGCGTTCGGCGGCGTCGGCAGCACCCGTGTCGAGCTCCCAGAACACGCAAGCCCGGCAGGGTGACGGGATCATCCCGATGGTCGACATCGAGAGCGGGATCAGGGCGAGTGTCATCGGGGTCCAGCATTCCAAACGCCGAGGGCCCACCGGGCACGGCGTCCTGCGGCGCTCGTCACCGCCGACCCCGTGAGTGCTGTCGCTGCCCGGGATGCTGCCAACCTCAGTGCACCCCGGACATGGCCGCCACCATCGAGTCGTACCCGGCCTGCGCTGCCTGGCGGACCCGGGGCTTGTGGGTGGTCAGGCCCTTGATGCCGGCATCGACGGTGGGCCAGACGGTGCAGACCTGCGCGCCGTGACGACCGGGATGGTCGGCGTCGCGCAGCAGCGCGATCGCCGGCCCCATCCGGCGCCGTTCGTCGGCCATCGCGCCCAGACCGCGGACGAGACGGTCGGCCGCCTGCGCCCAACGGGACGGCCGGGGGTTCGACGGCGCTTGGGCCAGATCCTCGGGTGTGCGGTTGACGAGCACCAGCACGTGCGTCGCCCCGTCGTCCAGGGCGCGTGCGAGCGGCAGCGGTTCGGAGACGGCCCCGTCGATCCACTTCCGGCCGTGCAGCACCACCGGCTTCCCAGCCAGGAACGGGATGTTCGAGGTGGCCCGCATGGTCAGCTTCCACTCGTCGATGGTCTTGGGCTGCAACACATGTCCGGTGAGGTCGTCCGCTGCGGTGGCGACGACATGGAGCGGGATCGGGTGGTCGCGCAACGTCGCCCACGGCAGCGGTTTGTTCTCGACCAGGATGACGTCGAGCAGATGGTCGAGGGAGACCACGGGACGACGGCTGCGCAGTCGCCGCAGATCGATGAACGCCGGGTCGGCCATGTCCTCGAAGAAGATGTGCGCCGATCCCTGGCCCTGACCGAGCAGCAGGCCCGCACCGATGTACGCACCGGCGGACGACCCGTAGATGGCGTCGAAGCTGTCGGCCAGGCCGGCGTCCTCCAGCGCGTGCGTCATGCCCCCGCTGTAGGCCCCGCGCATCCCGCCGCCACCGATCACCAGCGCGATCTTCAGCCCGTCGTCCCGCGAGCCGCAGTCCCGCCGCCGCAGCAACTCCCGCAGCACCACCTCGTCACGAGCGAGGTCGAGCGGTTCCGACCGCGGCACGTCAGGCACGCACTCCAGCATGCCTCACCCCGTGATCGGCCGACGCTCCGGTCGAGATCCCCGGGCCGATGATCGAGCGACTGGGGGGTCGAGATCCCCGAGCGACCGACCCGGTCAGCTCCCGCGCACCCGTTCGGCGTTTTTACGCCGATCGGAGCGATCGAACACGCATTCCTGCCGAATCGATGACCAACTGGGGTCACTCGGCCAGGATCGCGTCAATCTGGCCGACCGCGAGCGAGAATCCTTCGACCATGCCCATCTCGAGGAGCTGCCTCATGTCCTCCGCCGAGTCGAACGACGAGCGGATCACCATGCGGGTGAGGTCTCCGGTGCCGGAGATCGTCACCACGGTGTGGCTGGTCGGCAACGAGTCGTTGCGGTTGCCCTGCTCGTCGGCGAAGAAGTCGTCGAACGCGATCGTGTCGGTCGCGTCAGCGGTGAGGATGTCCCACTGCCCGCCCAACTTCTCGCCATCCGGCCCGGTCATGTAGTACGCCGCGCGACCGCCCTTGGCCAGCTCGAGCTCTGTGAAGGTCGCCGGGTAGGTCGGCGGTCCCCACCACTGCTCGAGCTTGCGGGGGTTGGACCACAGTTCCCAGATCTGCTGGGATGACGCCGTGAACTCGGCCGTCAAGGTCAGGGCGAGCTCGTCCTCGTTCGGAGTACAGCTGATGACGGTCATGATTCGGTCCTTTCGACCTCGGTGGCCGCCGGCGGATCCGGCGGCGTGGGAAGTGGTGCCTGGTTGTCGGCGAGCACGGCTCCGAATCGATGCATCCGGTACCGCCAGAGCTGCTCGAACTGCTCCAGCAGCTCGCGCACGCCGCGGATCGTCGACATCTCGGTGCTGACGAGCTGCTCGCGGCCTCGCTGGTGCTTGCTGACCAGCCCGACCGAGGTCAGGACGGCCACGTGCTTCTGCACGGCAGCGAACGAGATCGAGTACCGCTTTGCCAAGTTCGACACCGAGTGGTCGCCGATCATGGCCACCCGCAGGATGTCGCGCCGAGTCGAGTCGGCGAGCGCCCGGAACAGGCGGTCTACCTCGTCCTCGTTGAGCTGCTGATCTACAACCATGTTGTTGTACGTTAGCCGCGTTCTCTGACAACCGCAAGGGGCACGCCGGATCCTGGCAGGCTGGACCGATGGACCTGGTCGACCCGTTCCACCACCAGGCTGCGGCTTGCGACGCTCTCGGCTCACCGATGTACGCCGAGCTGCTCGGGCGGGTCGCCGGCGCATTGGACTCGGGAGGGGCGAACGCCGCACCGTTCGCGGCGGTACTGCAGGGCCACGAGGACGATCCCGGCCCGTCAGGTCTTGCCCTGCGGTTGGCCGGGTCGGTGCACCGACTGGTCCTGGAACGGCGTGCGGGACTGTTGGGGACGTACTACCCGAGCGTGGGTGGGTGCTGGGAGCCGGAGGGCGGCTGGGCTGCCTTCCGGTCGCTGGTCGTCGAGCAGCCCGACGCGGTCCGCGAGTGGCTCGATCGCCCGCCCCAGACCAACGAGGTCGGGCGGTCCGCTGCCCTGATGGCCGGCCTGCTCGCGATCACCCGGGCGACACCGCTGCCGATCCGACTGGTCGAGATCGGGTCGTCGGGTGGTCTCAACCTGCTGACCGACCGATTCTCCTTCTCCGACGACAGCGGCCGGGTGCATGGGGACGAATGCTCGTCCGTGCAGCTCGTCGGTGCCTGGGCGGGGCCCGGACCGTGGACCGACCCTCGCACGCCTTGGCCCACCGTGATCGAGCGGGTCGGGAGCGACGTACGTCCCGTCGACGTGGCAACCACGGACGGGCGGCTGACCCTGACCGCGTACGTCTGGCCGGACATGACGGCGCGGCACGAGCGGTTGCGCGGCGCCTTGCAGATCGCAGCCGGATCTCCCGTCACCGTCCGGCGACAGAGTGCCCGCCAGGTCGTCGAGAGCCTCGAGCCGACGCCAGGGACCATCACGGTGCTGTGGCACAGCGTCATGTGGCAGTACCTCGACGACGCCGAACAGCACGCAGTGCTGGCCGGGCTGGACGTACTCGGTGCCGGCACAGGAGAGGAAGCGCCGATCGCGCACCTGTCGTTGGAGCCGCGGCGACGCACGCCCGGCGAGGACCGCGCGTTCTGGTTGACGGTGCGCAGGTGGCCAGGCGGTGAGACCCGTTTCCTCGCCGAGTCTCGTCCGCACGGGATGCCCGTCGACTGGCGATGAACGCCTGTCGGCCGGTCAGGCCGACGCGACTCTGTCTCGTTGCCGCATCACTCCTCGTAACGCACGCACCGCAATCGGCCTGGTGCAACCTGCGTCGCACACAGCGCCGGACTGAACGTCGAGCGGTCCGGTCAGGCCGACGCGACGTCGATCAGCACCTTGCCGACGGTCCCGTCCTCGACGGCCTGGTGGGCGGCGGCGGTGTCCGCCAGGGCATACCGGTGCAGGGGCAGACCGTGCTCCTCGCCGACCGGCAGCGCGACGGCCTCGACCGCGCGGGTGATGTCCTCGGCCGCTGCCGCCAGGGCGGCGGCGCCGACCGTGTAGAGCAGGACGAACTGGTAGCGGACGTTCTTGCCCATGTTCGGCATGATCGGCAGCGTTGCAGTGTCCCCACCGTCATTGGCGTACATCGCCACCGAGCCGCGGTTCGTGACGACGGCCGCGTCCAGGTCGGCATTGCCCGCGATGGACACCTCGACCACCAGATCGACACCGTCGGGGGCGATCGCCTTGATGGCGGCCGCCGCGTCCTCGGTCCGGTAGTTGACGACGTGATGGGCACCGGCCGCCGTGGCCAGTGCAGCCTTCTCCGGGCCGGAGATGGTGGTGATCACCGTGGCGCCGGCCCAGACCGCCAGCTGGATGCCCGCATGACCGACCGCTCCGGCGCCGCCGGACACCAGCACGACCTTGCCGTCGAGGGCGCCGGGATGAAGCCGGTCCGGCCCGTCCTCGGCGACGGTCAGCGCCCGATGAGCGGTCATCGCCGGCACCCCGAGACTCGCCCCGACCTCGAAGCTCGCCCCGGCGGGCAGCGGGACCACCCGCTCGGCCGGCACGTTCGTGTACTCCTGGGCCGTACCGGTCGTCCGCTGGTACTGGGCCAGGAAGATCCAGACCCGATCGCCGACCGCGAGGTGGTCGACCCCCTCCCCGACGGCGTCCACGACCCCGGACCCGTCCTGGTTGGGCGTCACCTCGGACGTGGGCTGCGGCCCACTCGCGCCGGAACCGGATCGGGACTTCCAGTCGGTGGGATTGACCCCGGAGACAACCATCCGGACGCGGACCTCACCGGGGGGAGGGTCGACAACGTCACGGTCGACGAGTTGCAGGACCGACGGGTCCCCTGTCCGGGCATACACGACGCTCTTCATGCAGTCGTCAACCTGGCGGCCGCACCGCTCATTCCCGGCTCCTCACCAGCCGTGCGCAACGAGGGGTCAATCGCAGTCGACGATCATCCCCCGCCTGGTACCGTCCGACTCGACCCAGGAGACCTCGGCAGAGACCCGCGGCCGCTGGGACGGCCATGCGATGCCGTCCACCGGAGCCAGCTGCATCATCGGGATGGCGCCCAACCCGACCGGCTCGCCCGGCGTACCGTCCGGCCCCCGACGCCAGGTGAACAGGACGTCGTCCGCCCGGCCGTGGACGCCGGTGTTCACCAGGGCCCAGCAGTGGCTGAAGTCCTCCCGATGCGCGGCGCTGCTGCGCGGGGCGAGCACCGACCGCAGCGCGAACGCCTCCGGCCGGGATCGGCGACCGCCGAGGATCTCGAACAGGCCTTCGAACAGTTCCCAGACCATCGTCTAGACCCCGTCACCCGATGGTGCGGCGAGCCCGCGACGGCGCTCCTGGTCAGCGACCCGTTTGCGTTCCGCCCATCGCAGGATTGCCGTCCGTTCGTGCTCCCGACCTGCGCCCCGCTGCCCGATCTTGCCGACCAGCAGGATTGCCGAGGGCTTCCATGCGCTCCCGCAGCTCAGTTGCACGTTGTCCGAACCGACAGCGGAGTTGCCGCCCGAAGTGTGGCGCGGGCAGTAGACACTCGTCGTGATCCCTGAGGGCTCCAGGTACCGCTCGCCGAGTCCGGTCGTCACGCCGACAGCGATGGCCATCAGAGCAGTCAGGATCGCCAGCGCAGTGGACACGGACTTCGTCATCGGTGTTCGGCCTCTCGTCGGGACGCACTCTCAGCGGAACGTGACGACGACACCCAGCATCGTCTCCACGCCGACGGGAGCGCCGGACCATCCGTTCCCCGGCTCTAGACTGGGCACGACCCGAACGGCGCAACCTCCGACGCCGCTGCCGAGCCAGAAGGCGACCCAGCATGACCGGAAACTCACTCGATCCGCACCTGGCGCGCTACGCCGCCCGGACGGACGGGATGCGCGCCTCGGCTATCCGGGCGCTGTTCGCCGTGGCCAATCGTCCCGAGGTCGTCTCGCTCGCCGGCGGAATGCCGTACCTGGAATCGCTGCCGCTGGCCGAGCTGGCCGCAGACGTCGCCCAGATGATCGCCCAGGACGGACGGGTCGCCCTGCAGTACGGCTCCGGCCAGGGCATTCTCGAACTGCGGGAACAGATCTGCCAGATCATGTCGCTGGAAGGCATCTCCGCACATCCCGATGACGTCGTGGTGACGGTCGGCTCCCAGATGGCCCTGGACCTGGTGACGCGGATCTTCTGCGACCCCGGCGACGTCATCCTCGCCGAGGCGCCCTCCTACGTCGGCGCCCTCGGCACGTTCTCGGCGTACCAGGCGCAGGTGGTGCACGTGGACAGCGACGAGGACGGCCTGTTGCCCGACGCGCTGGCCGCCGCCATCGAATCGGTCCGGGCATCGGGCCGCCGGATCAAGTTGCTCTACACGATTCCCAACTTCCACAACCCGGCCGGCACCACGCTCTCCGTGGAGCGGCGTCCGCAGATCGCGGAGCTGTGTCGGGACGCCGGGATCACCGTACTGGAGGACAATCCCTATGGGCTGCTGGGGTTCTCGGACACCATCTACCCAGCGATCCGGTCGATGGATGCCGAGAATGTCGTCTACCTCGGCTCTTTCTCCAAGACGTTCGCTCCCGGTCTGCGCATCGGCTGGGTCCTCGCACCGCACGCCGTCCGCGAGAAGTTGGTGCTGGCCAACGAGTCCGCGACGTTGAACCCGCCGGTGTTCAACCAGATGATGATCGCCCGCTACCTGTCGAACTTCGACTGGCAGTCCCAGATCAAGACCTACCGGCAGCTGTACGCCGAACGCCGTGACGCCATGCTCGGGGCACTCGAGGCGCACATGCCCGAAGGCACCACCTGGACGCATCCGGACGGCGGTTTCTACGTCTGGGTGACGCTGCCCGAGGGATTCGACACGGCGGCCATGCTGCCCCGCGCGGTCACCGCCCGTGTCGCCTACGTACCTGGAACCGCTTTCTACGCAGACGGTTTCGGAACCCGGCAGATGCGGCTGTCCTACTGCTACCCCACGCCGGAGCGCATCGTCGAGGGTGTTCGCCGGCTCGCCGGTGTGCTCGACGGTGAGCAGGACATCATGCGCACCTTCGGATCATCGTCGACCCGCCGCCGGTCACTCGGTACTCCGTCGCCGTCGTCCCCGTCGCCCGACACCGCCTGAAGCGGCCCTCGTCATCCCGAAGCCTCTGCAGCACAAGGAGATGTTCCACCGTGCCCACTGATCAACGTCATGTTCTGGTCCTGGCCGGTGGGCTCACGCATGAACGCGAGGTCTCACTCCGATCCGGCTCACGGGTGGCGGAATCGTTGCGGCGTGCCGGACACGACGTGGTGATCCGCGACGCGGATCTGTCCCTCATTCCCTGGCTCACGGAACACCGGCCGGACGTGGCTGTCATCGCGCTGCACGGCGGACGGGGAGAGAACGGTGCCGTCCAGGGAATCCTCGAGATGGCCGGCGTTCCCTTTCTCGGTACGGCCGCCCACGACTGCCGCTTCGCCTGGGACAAGCCGACCGCGAAGAATCTGCTGCGTCGCGCAGGCTTCCACACGCCCGAGTGGTTCACCCTCTCGCACAGCACGTTCCGCGATCTCGGTGCCCATGCCTTGATCGATCTGTTGGTGGACAGCCTCGGCATCCCGATCATGCTCAAGCCGCACCAGGGTGGTTCCGCTCTCGGCGCGAACTCGGTCCGGGACGCCGCCGAGCTGCCGGCGGCGCTCGTCTCGTCGTTCGCCTACGGCGACGTGGTGATGGTCGAGAAGTTCGTCACCGGTACCGAGATCGCCGTCACCGTCGTCGATGACATCGTGGACGGCATTGCGACACCGCGTGCCCTTCCCGCGGTGGAGGTCTCCTTCCCGGGTGACGTGTTCGACTACGAAGCTCGGTACACTGCCGGGCTGACCACCTACTTCACGCCCGCGCGGCTCGACGACGAGCAGGCCCGTCAGGCGGCGGAGCTGGCGGTGGCGGCGCACCGCGCGCTCGGTCTCCGGGACCTCTCCCGAACCGATGCGGTGGTCGGCGCTGACGGCACGGTCCAGTTCCTGGAGGTCAACGTGTCGCCGGGGCTCACCGAGACGTCGATGCTGCCGATGGCCGCCGAAGCCGCCGGCGAGGATCTCGGTGTGCTGTACTCCCGGCTCATCGAAGCGGCCATCGTACGGACGCAGTCGCGTCCAACGAGGGTTCACCCGGCGGAGATCGAGTCCTGACACCCGCGATCCCGCGCTGATCGAGCAACCCACGAGCCTTCACCACGGCGACCGACCCCGGGTGCGTCGAGAGTTCGAACGATTTGTCGAGAACCGTTGCACCACAACGCTTTTGAGCCGCACGTGCGCCTCGCACAGGAGCCTCGACGGGCGTTCCGTCACCGTGACGTAACTCCCTCGGGTGACGGGTCACAGAATTTCGCGGGTCGAAATGGTCTCGAGACTTCCGGCCGGTGCACCCCCCGATGCCGACCGATTTCGCCGCTGTGGGTCGCGATCCGAGGGCAGATCGGCGGGCTTGCGCCCGCGGAGGGCACCTGGGGTCAGGTCTCGGCGGTGCCGAATCCGCCGTCCCGGGCACTGCGCTTGGCGACCTCGGGTGCCATCATCCGGACGATCCGCTCGAGGTCGTCGACGGTCGCGAACTCGAGGGTGATCTTCCCCTTGCGACGTCCGAGGTCCACCTTGGCCCGGGTGTCGAAACGGTCTGACAGCAGCCGGGCCAGATTCTCGAGTCCTGGCATGACGATCTTCTTCCGGGGCTGCACGCGGCGCTTCGGCGAGTCACCGGCCAGCAGCGTCACCTGCTCCTCGGTGCCGCGAACGGACAACCCCTCGGCGACGATCCGGGTAGCGAGATTCTCCTGCTCCTCCGGGTCCTCCAGCCCGAGCAGTGCCCGAGCATGGCCGGCAGACAGCACACCCGCGGCGACTCGCCGCTGCACCGGAACGGGCAGCTTGAGCAGTCGGATCGTGTTGGAGATGACCGGTCGACTCCGTCCCAACCGGGTGGCCAACTCCTCGTGCGTCACCCCGAACTCGTCCAGCAGCTGCTGGTACGCGGCAGCTTCTTCGAGGGGGTTGAGGTTGGCACGGTGGATGTTCTCCAGCAGAGCGTCCCGCAGCAGATCCGCGTCCTCCGTCTTGCGGACGATCACCGGGATCTTCGGCAGGCCCGCCTGCTGGGCGGCCCTCCAGCGGCGCTCACCCATCACCAGTTCGAACCTGACGTCACCCTCTGGCTGCTCCAGGGAGCGGACCACGACCGGTTGCAGCATGCCGAACTCGCGCAGTGAGTGCTCGAGTTCTGCGAGCGCGTCCTGGTCGAAGACGGTGCGGGGGTTCTTCGGATTCGGCCGGATCGACGCTGGATCGACCTCCTCGTACCGCGGCGCGTCGGGGTCGATGGGTGCGGCCGGGGACGGCATCGGGCGACCGCCCATGAAGACATCTGACACTGTCGAAGTGCTCGGACCGGTGGGGATCAGGGACGCGATCCCGCGTCCGAGCCCACCCTTGGGCTTGCTCATGAGTGCTCCTCGGTCGTCGACTGCTGAGACTTCACGGAGACGGCTGGCGCTGCGCCCCGGTGGGCAATCTCCCGGGCAGCGTCCAGGTAGCTCAGAGCCCCACGGGAGCCTGGGTCGTAGGTGATCACCGACTGGCCGTATCCGGGTGCCTCGGAAACCTTCACCGAACGCGGGATGACGGTGGTGAGCACCTTGTCGCCGAAGTGGTTGCGGACCTCCTGGGCGACCTGGTCGGCGAGTTTGGTGCGCCCGTCGTACATCGTCAGCAGGATCGTGCTGACGTCCAACGTTGGGTTCAGGTGCTGCTGCACCAGCGAGATGTTGTTGATCAACTGACCGAGGCCCTCGAGCGCGTAGTACTCGCACTGGATGGGGATCAGCACTTCCTGGGTGGCCACCATCGCGTTGACGGTGAGCAGTCCCAGCGAGGGCGGGCAGTCGATGAAGACGTAGTCGTACTCGCCGCGGATCGCCTCGATCGCCTTCTTGAGGCGACCCTCCCGAGCCACCATGGTGACGAGTTCGATCTCAGCGCCGGCGAGGTCGATGGTGGCGGGGATGACACCCAGCCGGGGCGCGTCGGGGCAGGTCTGGATCGCTTCGGCGGCCTCGATCTCGCCGAGCAGCACCTCATACACGGACGGCGTGCCCAGCGTCCGCACTGCTCCGAGGGCAGTGCTGGCGTTGCCCTGGGGATCGAGGTCGATGACGAGTACGTGCAGACCCGCGAGCGCCAGCGCCACCCCGATGTTGACGGTCGTGGTGGTCTTGCCGACGCCGCCCTTCTGGTTGGCCACGGTGAACACCCGACGTTCGCGTGGACGAGGGAGGGACAGATCGCCCTGCTGCACTTCGATCGCCCGCCGGGCCGCGACGGCGATGGGAGTGTCCTCCAGGAACGGATCGACGAAGCCGGCGGAAGCCCCAGGTGCGCTGGGTGCGGACAGCTCGTCGTCGACATCACGGCTGTTGAAGGCCGAGACCGACGGGCGTGCTTCACGTGGAATGGCGGGATCACTGCCACTTGTTTCACGTGGAACATCGTCCTCGAACGATCCTGAAGCTGCGTTCTCGGACACCCAGATCCTCTCGATCACCTGCACAACGAAGTCGGTATCGACCCTACGGCACCTACCGGGATCGATCTCAGACAGCGCGAGCGCACACTGATCCCTACGCCGTGTTTCACGTGAAACCCCTCCGCGTTTCTCTCTCCTCTTGGCACGAGACGGGCTGTCGGTGGAGAGCGTTGCGGTAGCCGCAGCGTCCTGCCCAGGTCGAATGCCGCCGCCCTGTGTCTCATCTGTCGTCGAGCAACAACGGAGCGGCTGGGACATCCAGTGATGGAGGAGTGGCGGCCCCACCGTGGAGCCGGAGCCGGACACCGGCTGGGTCAGCCGATTGGTTCATCTTGCTGATGCTCCCTCCGGCACATGTCCTGTGATGGACGGCAGTTCGAAGCTTGATCGCTCACGGTCTCGGATCCTTCACGATCAGATGCCTTGCCAGGTTGTTTCACGTGAAACGCGAGCAGTCGTGTATCTCGGAGAGGATCTCGACTCGCTCCTCCGACGCTCGCTCGACCAACCCAAGTTCTGATCCGGGTGTGGACGGTGCCCTCGGTACGGCCAACCTCGACGCTCCAAGGAAGTGGGACGAGGGTGCGGTCCCACAGGTCGGAGTCTCAACTCACGCCTTGGTCGCTCGTCCGACGACCGAGGCTCTTTGATCGCGAGAGCTGGAGACTGCGGACAACTGCATCTCGACTGCACCGCCGAGTACCAAAGGTCTCTCACCGACGAGTGCGGTCAGTGTGGGGACGTCGGACATGGAGGGTCGTTGAGGGAGCGCACCCCGGGGTGGTGTCCGGCCGGCGTTGGTTGGGTCTGGCCCCCAGAGAGAGGAACGAACGGAGGGGTGGGAGGCCGGTCGGGCACCACCCCGGGGCGCGAACAGTCCTGGACCAGTCCCCGGTTTCACGTGAAACGGAAGCGCACACGGACGAGCAACTGTCAGGGCAGCCACGTACCTTCGATGCATGACACAGACGTCCGCCACCGCCGGCTCAAGCCACCCATGCATGTCGATCGGAGTGTGCTTTCCGCGGAGCTACTCGCCGTCCCTCGCCACCGAGTTCGCGAGAGCCACGGAGGCCGCCGGTCTGGACGAGCTCTGGTTCGTCGAAGACTGCTTCTACAGCACGGCTCCGCCGCTCGCAGCTGTCGCTCTCGCCGCTACCGAGCGCATCGGGGGCGGCCTCGGAATCCTGCCGGCGGTCGTCCGGACCGCGGCCATGACTGCCATGGAGATCAGCACCCTGGAGCAGATCGGTCCCGGCCGGCTGATCGCGGGCATCGGTCACGGTGTCCAGAGCTGGATGCAACAGATGGGCGTCCGGCCCGCCTCGCCACTCACCGCACTGGGGGAGACCCTCACCGCGGTCCGTTCACTCCTGCGCGGCGAGCATCTCGACGAGGCGGGTCGAGTGGTCACCGCTCGGAATGTCGCACTGGTGTTCCCGCCTGCCACGCCGCCGCCGGTCATCGCCGGGGTACGTGGGGCCAAGTCGCTGCAACTGGCCGGCCAGGTGTGCGACGGCGTGCTGCTCGACGCACCCACCTCGTCCTACTACCTCGATCAGGCTCGCACGCTGTGCGCTGCCGGGCCGGAGTTCCAGTTCCGCTCGTTGTCCTGGTGGTCGGTCGCCGACGACCCGCGTGATGCACGGGCAGCGATGGCCCCTGGTCTCCTCGATGCCATCACCCACCGGTTGCCGATGATCAACGCGCTGCCGTTCTCCGATGCGCTCGTCAGTGCAGCCGAGACCGGGGGAGTGCAGGCGTTGATCGACCTGCCGCAGGAGTACTGGACTGCGATGGGAGCCGTCGGCACTCTCGACGACGCCGCCCAACACGTCCGCTCGCTGGCCGACGCGGGTCTGCGGTCCGCCGCGTTCTTCCTCGACGACGATCCTGAGACCGGCCGACGTCAGATCCAACAGATCACGCAGGTGATCGGCCGTGGATGATCGACGGACCACGGTCCCGCCACCGGATCGTGTGCGCATTCCCCACGGCCCTGCTCCGGCGTGCGATGGGTCAGCTGCGCGGTTTCCGGGGCCGAGACCGCTGGCCGGACGACGGTACGGGCTTGGGTGGCGGACGCAGCAGCTCGGCGCGGACCAGTGAGGTGACGGGGTCGACCACTCCGGCTCCCACCTCGATCACCGTGGCCGGCCCGAGGCCCAACTTCTCGAGCTCGGCGGCATCCCGTTCGATCTCCTCGCCGGCGGACGACCCCTTGAGGGGCAGGAAGATCCCGCCGATCCGCAACAGCGGTACCGACCATCTCGCCAACTTCGCCAGCGGAGCCACCGCTCGGGACGTCACGACGTCGGCGCCGCCCCCGGTCGCTGCCGCCAGATCGTCGGCGACGTCCTCGGCCCGCCCGCGCAGCACCCGCACGTTGTCCAGGTTCCAGGCCGCCACGATCTCCGCGAGGTACAGCGTGCGGCGCAGCAATGGTTCGACCAGGAACAGGGTGCAGTCGGGTCGGGCGATCGCCAGTGGGATACCGGGAAGTCCCGCACCCGATCCGACGTCGACCACGGTCGCGCCGGGTGGCAGCACCTCGGCGACCACCGCCGAGTTCAGCACATGCCTCGACCACAGGCGGGGAGTCTCGCGCGGGCCGATCAGTCCGCGCTCGACCCCGTCCGAGGCCAGGGACACCACGTACTGCTGAGCGAGCGGCCACCGGTCGCCGAACAGTGCGACGCCTGCTGGCGGGCAGACATCCACCAGCTCGTCGTCAACCGACAAGGGTGGCGCACTGTCCGATTCGTCCGACATGATCGATCGGAGAGAGGTCAGGCTGCGGGGGAGATGACGACGCGCCGACGCGGTTCTTCGCCCTCGCTGGAGGACGCGGCGCCCTCGACCAGTGCGACCGCGTCGTGCACAACCTTCCGCTCGAAGGGGTTCATCGGATCCAGTCGCACCGGCTCACCCGAGGACACGACCTCGCTGGCGGTGCTGCGTCCGAGCTCGGTCAGCTCGGTACGGCGTTCCGCACGGTATCCGCCGACGTCCAGCATCAGCCGGGAGCGCTGACCGGTCTCTGCTGTGGCAGCCAACCGCGTGAGCTCTTGGAGCGCATCCAGTACCTCTCCCCGGTCGCCGATCAGCTTGCGGATGTCGTCGCTGTCGCCGATCACGGACACCACTGCGCGCTCGCCTTCGACGTCCAGATCGATGTCGCCGTCGTAGTCGAGGATGTCGAGCAGTCGCTCCAGGTAGTCGCCTGCGGCGTCGCCCTCGGCCACCAACTCCTCGTGCGCAGGACCCTTGCGTCGAGGGGCGGTCTCGAGCGATTCCACCGATTCCACGGCGGACTCATTCAACGCATCAGCCTCGGCCGACGCCTGGGGGACATCGCTCAACGTGCTGTTCTCGGTCATCATCATCCTTGTCTCAATGTGGCCCGGCGGGCCGGGAAGTCCTGTGCCGCAACGCATCGGGCAGATGGGTCGGACATCCGCCACGCGGATCGACGCACACCTGGGTGCCGACCGTCAGCGCTTGCGCTTCTTCTTGGAGTTGCTCGACGGACGGTTGCCGGGGCGGTTGGGCCGCTGACCGCCCGCGCCGCTCGGCCTCGCTCCCGGTGAGGGTCGCGTGGCCGGCTTCGCGGTCCCCGGCGGATCATCCGATGCCGGGGAACCCTTGCTCAGGTTCACGTCGGAGTCGACCACCACGGTGGTGGGACGGGCTCCCGGCGCCGGCTTGGTGAACCGCAACGCCTGCTTCTCCTCGACGACCACCGCGGCCTGCAGTGCCTTGCGCTTGTCCTGGATGCGGTGTGCGAACCACAGCTGGCCGAAGGTCCACGAGTTGTTGGCGAGCCAGTAGAACAGGATCGCCAGCGGGAAGAACGGGCCACCGATGACGACGAAGGCCGGGAACACGTACAGCATCAGCTTGTTCATGATCGCGGACTGCGGGTTGGCTGCCGCCTCCGGATTGAGCGATGCCTGACGAGCCACCGAACGACGCGACGTCAGGTGCGTCATGATGCCGGCAAGAATGGTGAGCGGGACGCCGACCCAGATGATCGTCGTGTGGTCGCCGCCCATGAAGGCGAGTTGCTCGCCCCTCATCGACATCGACCCGCCCAGGGGAGCGCCACCGAACAGGGTTGCCTGACCGAAGTTTTGGACGTCCTGCGCCCCGAAGAAGTAGACCTGACCCTTGAAGTAGAGATCGCCGAGGCCGCCACCGGGCAACTTGTCCTGCTGCGGTTGGAACATCCGCAGCACGTGGAACAGACCGATGAACACTGGAGCTTGGATCAGCGCGGGCAGACAGCCACCCACCGCGCTGACGTTGTTCTCCTTGTTGAGCTTCATCATCTCTTCGGCGAGACGCTGCCGGTCACCCTTGTACTTCTCGCGCAGCTTCTTCATCTGCGGCTGGATCGCCTGCATCTTGAGCTGGCTGTCCATCTGCTTCATGAACGGCTTGAACAGCAGCAGTCTCAGGGTGAACACCAGGAACACGACGGAGAGCACCCAGCCCCAGCCATTGGTCGGGCCGAGCAGGGCACCCCAGACCTTGTGCCAGACCCACATGATCCCGGAGACCGGGTAGTACAGGTAGTCGAGGCTGAAGAAATCGAATGTCACGAGGACGGTCTCTCTCCGGGTGTCCCGACGGCGACGCCGGGGATGGCAAATTTCTGGAACTCTGCTGCAGATCGACCGGCTCGGCGACGACTGCTGTCGCTGTCCACGATCCCCCCAGAGGATGAACTGTCCGACTGCCGTTCAGGTTCCCGGCGGGGCGGGGGCACCGGATCGATCGGACCGCGTCGACTGTACGGCTGGCAACGGCCGATGCGTCGCACGGTCAGCCACGTACCCCGCAGGGCTCCGTGCACCTGCAGTGCCTCGACCGCATAGGCACTGCAGGTCGGGTGGTACCGGCAGGTGGCGGGGAGCGACGGCGAGATCTGCCGTTGGTAGAAGCGGATGGGAGCGATCAACATCCGGGTGATCCGACCGCTCATCCTTCGCCCCGAACTTCGTCCCAGCGGAACACCAGGCCGGCGCGTTTGGCGGCCACCCGCAGACCGATGTCGAGGTCGGCGGCCAGCTCGCTGCTGCTCGCGGTCGACGCCGGCGCCAGGGCTCGCACCACCACGTCGGTACCGCTGGGCAAAACGGTCAACCGCGAGCGGACGAGCGGACGCAGTCGGCGGGTGATCCGGTGTCGCACCACCGAGTTGCCGATCTTCCCGGACACGACGAAACCGGCCCGGGGAGGTCGGGGTACGTCCTCATCGGAACCGGTTGCGAGGTGAACGACCAGCGACGTCGTTCCGGCACGCCGACCCGTCCGCATCACCCGGGAGAAGTCCTGGGATCGACGCAGGCGGGAGGTGGCCGCAGACACGAGGGTGTCGGGGAGCGCTGAAGCGCTCAGGCCGACAGTTCTTCGCGGCCCTTGCGACGACGAGCCGC
Source organism: Nakamurella sp. (assembly GCA_037720195.1). Lineage (GTDB taxonomy): Bacteria > Actinomycetota > Actinomycetes > Mycobacteriales > Nakamurellaceae > Nakamurella. The sequence goes on from JBBJML010000001.1 coordinate 97,538, forward strand.
CAGGATCGAGCGGCCGGCGCGGGTACGCATCCGCAGACGGAACCCGTGGGTCTTGGCCCGGCGGCGGTTGTTCGGCTGGAAAGTCCGCTTGCTCACTGTCGTTTCTCTTTCAACTTGAGGCTGTCGCTCGCGCGAGCAACAGTTCGTGTTCCTGGCATGCACTGCAGGTGGTGACGCGAACGAGAGACGTCGCCACACCGGCGTCATCCGCCCGATGTCCGGACCGGGCTCTGGAGAAGATCGATGAAGATCGCGCCACGATTCGAACTGGGGACAGCAGACAGCCGCCCGGAGAACCCAGGCACTGATCCCAGGGTACGGACGGATCGGGCGAACGGTCAAACCAGCGCAGGTCACGGGGCCTCCGCGCGGACGCGAGCGCCGGCCACGCCAGGGTGAACGACGGCCTACGTCCAGGGTGACCGCGGGTGTCGCTCCGGGGCTCCGGACCACTCCATTGATGATTCACCCCCGTCGATCCTTGCCCTGTGTGATCGCAGCGCACCCGTACCGAGCGGATCACCGACGTGTGATTACGACAGACGGGGGCACCCACTCGTCAGCATGGCGATCGGACTCGGATTTCACCGCATTCCGACACGCCGCCCCGAGTGCTTGCTCCAAGCCTCACCTTGTGCAGGAGGCTCGATGGTTGTTAGCGTCCCCCGCGCACCCCGAACGGCCCGTCCACGCCTCCCGCTGTCCGGTTGATCCCGCCCGATCGGGACACACCGCACGGACAGGACGTGTAGACCCCTCTACTTGTCCACTTCTGTGGACAACTACTGTGGATGACGCGGTGGACTTCCCGGTGGAGAGGTCCGTGACGGAGCAGAGGGGTCCAACAGCGTGCCGGTCGACGACCCGAGTGACCCGATCCTCCAGGCGTGGCCAGGCGTCGTCGCCGCACTCTCACCCACCGTCAGCCAGCAGCACCGGGCGTGTCTGTCGCTGACCACTCCCGTCGGTCTGCTCGGAACCACGGTCCTGCTGCGAGTTCCCACCACCTACGCCAAGGACGCCCTCGAACGCGCTCTGCGGGAACCCATCCTGACGGAACTCTCCTCGCGTCTCGGAACCCAGGTCAGCCTGGCCGTCACGGTCGAGGATCTCCAGCAGCGCGCCCCCGACCCGAGCACCGCCGGCAACCACGGTGCTGTGGAGAACCACAGTGCAGCCGACACCTACAGCTCGGGCGACAACCACGGTTCGATCAACGACCACAGCGCAGGCGGCAACCACAGTGCAGTCGAGCACGCCTTCACCGACGGTGCCACCGGCCGCGAGTCCTCGAGCAGGGACGGCCACACCATCGGCAATTCCGAGTTCGATGGCCAGTCCGACAGCGACCCGCATTTCGAGGAGCGCGCCGAGGCGATGGCCACGGTCACCGAGATCTGGCCGACCTACACCGGCCGGCGCGACGTCAGCCCACCGAATCCGGCGCAGAGCCGCTTGAACGACAAGTACAGCTTCGACACCTTCGTGCGCGGCGCGTCCAACCGGTTCTCCCATGCCGCTGCTGTCGCCGTCGCTGAGGGTCCGGGCAAGGCGTACAACCCGTTGTTCATCTGGGGCGAATCCGGCCTGGGCAAGACCCACCTGTTGCACGGCATCGGTCTGTACGCGGAGAAGCTGTTCCCTGGCATCAAGGTCCGCTACGTCTCCAGCGAAGAGTTCACCAACGACTTCATCAACTCCCTGCGCGACGACCGGAAGGTGGCCTTCCAGCGCCGCTACCGCGACGTGGACGTGCTGCTGGTGGACGACATCCAGTTCCTCCAGGGCAAGGAGTCGACCCAGGAGGAGTTCTTCCACACCTTCAACACGCTCTACAACGCGAACAAGCAGATCGTCATCACCTCGGACTCGCCGCCGAAACGGCTGGAGACGCTGGAGGACCGGATGCGCACCCGGTTCGAGTGGGGCCTGATCACCGACATCCAGCCGCCCGAGCTGGAGACCCGGATCGCGATCCTGCGCAAGAAGTGCGCGCACCAGGGGTACTCGGTGCCGGACGAGGTGCTGGAGTTCATCGCCAGCCACATCGAACGGAACATCCGCGAGCTCGAGGGCGCGTTGATCCGGGTGACGGCGTTCGCGTCCCTGAACAAGCAGACGACGGATCTCTCGTTAGCACAGACCGTGTTGCGGGATGTCATCCGCGACGCGTCGTCCAGCGACATCGATGCGCCGACCATCATGGCGGTGACGGCCGAGTACTTCGACCTCACCCTCGACGAGATCTGCGGGGCGACGAAGACGAAGGCGATCGTCCGGGCCCGGCAGACGGCCATGTACCTGTGCCGCGAGCTCACCGACCTCACCCTGCCCAAGATCGGCCAGCTCTTCGGCGGCCGCGACCACACGACGGTCATGCATGCGGACAAGAAGATCCGCCTGGAGATGACGGAGCGACGGCAGACCTACGAAACGGTCCAGGAACTCACTGCCCGGATCCGGGACCGCAACCGCCACTGAGTGGCCTGCATGACGGGAACTCGACTCCCGCGTCGCTCAGGACAAGGAGCAAGACCCGGATGCAACGCCCCCGGGATCTCGTCTCGTTCCTCGCTCGATCGCCGTGGGATCGCGCCGGCGTGCCTCGACCGATGCTCCGGGCGACGTCATCCCTCCGGGTTTTCCGGTCCGCCGGCGGTACCGAGCCACGAGTCCCATTCGTCCCACCGATCCCCTGCTGCACGCCACCCTCGCGGTAGCTGCGGTTGTCCACAATGGCGGCGATATCGATTCCACGACGAAGGCCTGCGGAAACAGCCAGCTTGAAGGCTTGCGGCCACCCTCCGGAGTGACCCCGACCACACAGAGTTGTCACCATGTGTGGACAACTCTGTGGACGGATGGGGACAGCACTGGGACAGCACGTCCAACAACTGCCCGATTCCAGGGTCGGTGTCCCCACCTCTGCGAGTGCTCCACCGAATGACATCAGTGCGACACCGACCGTCCGAGGACGGTCCACATCGACGCCACGCGACGTGACGAGCAGGAACAGCCCCGCATCCACACCGTCCACACTGCCTACTACTACGACTGTTTTGATCTCTTTCAGGGTCTACAAGAACAATCACCGTGGGGACAACCGGAACACCGGCGTCGGCCACCCGCATCCCGACTCGACCCCCGGACGGGTCGATCCAGCCGCCCCGGAATCTTTCCCGGCCCCCGGAGATGACGGGAGGCCCGCGAACCTCTACCGTTGGCAGCCCGGGGCATCGTGTCGGCATTCCGGCACTTCCTCCGGGGGATCTTCTCTCCTGAGGATCTGCGGCCGACAACGGTTCCTCGCACGGATCGGTCCCGACACCTGTCGCTCCGCCCAGCACTGCTCGATCTCGTGACCCGAAAGGCCTCCAGATGAAGTTCCGCGTTGCCCGCGAGGATCTCGCCGACGCCGTGTCGTGGGTGGCCAAGTCGTTGCCGGCCCGGCCACCGATGCCCGTCCTGGGCGGCGTGCTGCTCGAGGTCAGCGACGAAACCACCCCGGTTCTCACGGTCGCCGGGTTCGACTACGAGGTCTCGACCCGCGCCACGGTCTCCGTCGATGCCGACACCGCCGGCCGGGTCCTGGTCTCCGGGCGACTGCTCAACGAGATCACCCGGTCGCTGCCGGCCGGCAAGCCGGTGGATCTCTCGGTCGAGGGCAACAAGGTCACCATCAAGGGCGGCGCCGCTCGGTTCACCCTGCCGACGATGCCGGTCGACGACTACCCAGCGCTGCCGCAGATGCCCGAGGCTTCCGGAAGTGTCGACGCAGCGACCTTCGCCGAAGCGGTTGCGCAGACCGTGGTCGCTGCCGGTCGCGACGACGCCCTGCCCATGACGACCGGGGTTCGCATCGAGATCGAGGGTGAGACCCTGACGCTCGCCGCCACCGACCGATTCCGGCTCGGGTTGCGCACCCTCGGCTGGACGCCGACCAGCACCACCCCGTTGTCGACGTCGGTGCTGGTGCCGGCCCGCACGCTCTCGGATGCGGCCAAATCGCTCGGCAGCAGCAAGGACGTCACCTTCGCTCTCGGTGAGGGACTGCTCGGCCTCGAGGCCGGCGGCCGCCGCACCACCGTGCGTTTGATGGACCTCGAGTTCGTTAAGTACCGCTCACTGTTGCCGACCGAGTCGACCACGACCGTCGACGTTGCGGTGAGCGAGCTGAGCGACGCGATCAAGCGGGTGTCGCTGGTCACCGACCGCGGCCACCACCTGCGGCTGCAGGTCGGCGACGGAGCCCTCACCCTCACCGCCGGCGGCGATGACGAGGGGCGGGCCGAGGAGGATCTGCAGGTCGAGGCCGACGGTGCCGAACTGCTGATCGCCTTCAACCCGACCTACCTGCTCGACGGCCTGGGGGTGCTACGCACCGCGAAGGTGCGACTCGCCTTCACCACGCCCAGCCGGCCCGCGTTGCTGCTGCCCATCGACGAGGACGGCGAAGCACCTGCCGGTACCGCGTCGGAGGACATCGCCTACCGCTACCTCGTGATGCCGGCCCGCCTGCCTGGCTGATCCTCGAACGGGGTCTCGACTCGTTCCTCGCTCGACCATCGAAGGTTGATCGACAACTGTTGCTGTGCTGAGCGAGCGAACGCAGTGAGTCGAGATCACCCCGGAACGTTCGATGGGGTCTCGACTCGTTCCTCGCTCGACCATCGAAGGTTGATCGACAACTGTTGCCTCGCAGATCGAGCGAACGCAGTGAGTCGAGATCACCCTGGACGACCGACGGAGTCTCGACTCCTTCTTCACTCGACCGTCGAAGGTTGATCGTCCGCGGCATCCAGCTCGATCTACGAACGGTCACCCGGCCACCGAACGTCGCCCGCGCCGCGCGGAGAGCACGACGAAAACCCGGTCGGCGACCAGGGCGATCACCAGCAGCGCCCCGTGCAGGACCTGTTGGGCGTACGAGCTGATGTTCACCAGCGCGAGACCGTTGTCGACGGTGCTGAGGACCAGCAGTGCGAGCACCGTCCCGGTGACTGATCCGCGGCCGCCGGCCAGGCTGCCACCACCGAGCACGACAGCCGTCAGCACGGTGAGTTCCAGGCCACCTGCCGCTGCCGGAAGGCCCGTCCCCAGCTGGGACGTGAGGATCATCCCGACCAGCGCTGCGGCCGCCCCCGACGCGAGGAACATACCGATCAGGGCCCGGGTATGACGACGTGCAGCACGATGCTGTTCGGCCGATCCCGCCTGGTCCGTTTCGTCGGTACCGGGATCGAGCGGCCGGTCCTGCAGGCCCAGACCGAGGATCCCGGAGCGCCCCACCGGTGACGGCCGCGGAGACAGCGTCTGCGGCAGTCCGGTGAACGCCTGGACGCCCACGGCCGCGATGAGCAGGCCGACGAAGATCAGCACCGGCACGCTCAGCGAGAACACCGGAGTCGTCGCGCTGAGCGTCGAGAAGTTCGGTGCCGTCACGGCCAGACCCCCCGGCAGCAGGTAGGCGATGCCCCGCAGCAGTGCCATCGCGGCGAACGTGGCGGCCAGGCTGTTGACACCGAGCACACAGACCAGCATGCCGATGATCGCCCCGGAGAGCAGACCCGCGATCACGGCCACGGCCACGGCACCGACATTGCCGAGGTCGGGAGCGAATCCGGCGAGCAGCACTCCGCTGGTGGCGGCCAACGCTCCGACCGACAGGTCGACCTGGCCGGCCCGGATGAGGAACGTGGCCGGCAACGCCACGATGCCGGTCACCGAGATCGAGGTGATCAAGGTGACCAGGTTGTCCGAGGTCAGGAAATACGGACTGACCGCGGAGAACACCGCGCCGACAACAGCGAGCAACACCAGGAACACCAGCACGGTGCGGAGAATGCGCGGCAGCCGCCTCGAGGAGGTGTCGACAAGGGTCTGTGTCATGGGTTTTCCGGGCAGCTGCTCACGTCGTAGGAGCCACTCACTGTCGATGCGTCGAGGAACTGCGATGAGGTGAGCATCGCCTGCGGAATGCTGCCGCCGGCCATGGCGTCCACCAGCGACGGCACCACGAGTTCTCCGTAGCGGTCGGGAAAGAGTGCTGCATCACCCAGCCACCGAGGATTGCGTGCGATTTCGCAGCGAGAGCGCTGGTCGGCGCCGACCGCGACCAGCCGTACATCCTCGAGCCGTCCGGCGGACCGGACGGCCGTCATGGCGGTGAAGGCCGGACCGTCCGACACGGCGGCGATCAGAATGCGCCCGCTGTCCGGATGGGTGCCGATCACCCGCTGCACGGCGTCGTAGACGGCTTTCTGGTCGGCGGTGTCGACGACCGTCACCCGAGCTCGTTCGGCTGCCGCACTGCTCGAAGCGGTGGAAGTGGGGGTGGGCGTGGGTGTCACCGTGCTGCCGGGTGCGGTGGTGAACGGCGCCTCGAGCCGGTCGGGACAGGACTGCCGGAAGCCCTCGCGGATGCCTTCCGCCCTGGCGGCCGACGCGGCACTCTCGGTGGGGTCGGTGATCAGGAGAAGGGCGTCGAATCGACAGTCGTGATCGCGGCGCGAGTACTCCCCCAGGCGCTCGCCCGCGAGCCGGCCGGCGGCGCGGTCGTCGGCGGTCACGGTGGCCGTGGTGCAGAGGCCGGGCGGTCCGTCCACGACGATCATCGGGACCTGCCGCGGACCGGCCCCGCACAGCGAGCTGCCGCCGATCCAGCCCGACCGCTGCACGATCCAGCCGTCCACCTGCTGGTTCGCCAACCGCTGCGCACACTCGAGGGCGAACTCACCGTCCGCACCTGGGTCGCAGCGGATCAGTGCTGCACCGGCCGTCGTGGTCTCAGCGATGATCGAGTCGGTGACCGCCCGGCTGAACGGGTCTGTGGCGTCGGGGCTGATCAGCCCGATCCGTTTCCCGGTCGCGCTACCCGGCTCGGTGGTACGGAACGGTGTGACCACGCCGGACGGCCAGCCGGCCGTGCTCGTCGCGGTCGGTGCGGTGGCGGTCACTGATGGGGCTGTCCGGGAGGTGCTCGTCACGGGTGTCGCAGTGGTGCCGGTGGGAGTGGAGCTGCTCGGGGTGGGTCCGGTGGGTGTGGTGCACCCGGCCAGCAGAGCGCTGATGAGCACGGCCAATGCGGCAGGAAGCCGGTGACCGGTCCAGCGTGTGGTACCCACAGGAGAGACGATCCGATCGATGGAGGTGGCATGCGTTCTCGGCTCCGGAGCCGTCTGGCGGCAGTGCTCGCGGTGGCCACGGTGCTCACCACCGCCGGTTGTGGGACGCAGGCACCCTCGGATTTGCCGGCCGTCGACACGTTGGTCCGATTCTACGACGTGGGGTCCGGCGTCTGGCCGACGACGGGCTGGTGGAACAGCGCCAATGCGCTCACCGCGCTGACCGACCACATGCTGCTGTCCGGTGACCGCCGGTACGCGTGGGTGCTCGGCAACACCTGGTCGCTGAAACGCAATGCGCTGCAAGGGAACTTCGTCAATTCTTTCCTGGACGACACGGGCTGGTGGGCCCTTGCCTGGATCCGCGCCTACGACCTGACCGGTGATCGCCGCTACCTGAACACCGCACGGGCCGGGGTCGACCACATGTGGCGCTATCGGGACGACGTCTGTGGCGGTGGGTTGTGGTGGACGAGCAGTCGCAACTACAAGAACGCGATCACCAACGAACTGTTCATCAAGGCTGCTGCGGAGCTGTCGGTCAGGGTGGGTGACACCCGCTACCTCGATCATGCGGTGCAGGTCTGGAAGTGGTTCGATGCCTCCGGCATGGTCAACGACGACCTGCTGGTGAACGACGGTCTGTCGGACTGCCGCAACAACGGCGGCACCACGTGGACGTACAACCAGGGTGTGGTGCTCGGCGCGCTGGTCGCCTTGGCCCAGGCCTCCGGCGACGATGCGTATCTGCAGAGGGCCAAGGCGATGGCCGATGCCTCGATCGCGGCCGACTCCCTCCACCAGGACGGGATACTGGTGGAACCCTGCGAACCGGACAGCTGCAACATCGACCAGCAGAGCTTCAAGGGAATCTACGTCCGCAATCTCGGGGAGCTCGACCGCGCATTGGACGACCATCCGTTCAACGAGTACCTCGCCGAGCAGGCCGCCAGCGCCTTCGCCCATGACCGGAGCGCCGATTCCGGGTATGGGCTCAGGTGGGCGGGGCCACCGGGGATCGTCACCGGTGCGACCCAGCAGAGTGCGGTCGACCTGCTCGTCGCCGCGCGACCGATCCCCGCGGACGACACGTCCAGCAGCTCTGTGACCAGTGGATCGGAACCGGACGGTTCGGTGCCGAGCGGCCCGGTCGTCGGTGGGACGCCGGTGGTTCCCACCCCTTGAGGTGAGTGCTCGCGCGTGGGTACCCCGCAGGGGTCCGGCCGCCGTTCGGAGCGCCACCTCGACCCCTCTACTGTCGAGCGTGCAGGCCGGTGGTGTCGGCGCACAATGATGTCTGCAGGTGGAGCACCTGTGGAAGAAATCCGAGGAGTGGTCATGCAGATCGGTTTGGTCGGACTGGGCAAGATGGGCGGCAACATGGCCGAGCGTCTGCGCCGCGGTGGTCATGAGGTGGTCGGTTTCGATCGCAATCCCGAGTCGGCCCGCTCCGTCTCCTCGCTCGAGGAACTGGTCTCCTCGCTGGCCGCGCCGCGTGCCGTGTGGGTGATGGTGCCCTCCGGTGAGCCGACCCGTGCCACCGTCGCCGCGCTGGCCGAGGTGCTGGAGCCCGGCGATGTGATCATCGACGGCGGCAACTCCCGCTACACCGACGACCAGATCCATGCCGAGCAGCTGGCCAAGAAGGGAATCAAGTTCCTCGACTGCGGTGTCTCCGGCGGGGTCTGGGGCCTGACCGAGGGATATGCCCTGATGGTGGGCGGTGCCGCGGAGGACGTGGCACTCGTGCAACCGGTCTTCGACACCCTCAAGCCGGAGACCGCGGGCGGCTTCGTACACGCCGGCAAGGTCGGTGCCGGCCACTTCGTGAAGATGGTCCACAACGGTATCGAGTACGGGATGATGCAGGCCTACGGCGAGGGGTACGAGCTGATCAAGGCCGTCGACCTGGTCGACAGCCCGGACGCCGTGTTCGCCTCCTGGAAGGAAGGGACCGTCATTCGGTCCTGGCTGCTGGACCTGATGGTCGATGCACTGGGTAAGGATCCGGGTCTGACGGAGGTCCGCGGGTTCGCCCAGGATTCCGGCGAGGGTCGCTGGACCATCGAGGCTGCCATCGAGAATGCCGTGCCGCTGCCGGTGATCACCGCTGCGCTGTTTGCCCGGTTCGCCTCCCGCCAGGACGATTCGCTGGCGATGCGGGTGGTCGCCGCCCTGCGCAACGAGTTCGGCGGGCATGCCGTCGGCAAGGCCGGCTCGAGCTCTGAGGTACCCGTCTCTTGAGCATCGGGATCTCGACTCACTGAGGCCGCTCGATCAGCGATGACATCGCCGGTCCCCTTCGTCTCCTTCGTCGCTCAGGACAGGGACCGACGAACGAGTCGAGACCGCCGTGGATCGATCGGGCTCTCGACTCCCTCCTTCGTCGGTCGCTCGATCATCGACAGCTCCGCTGGTCGAGCGAGGAACGAGTCGAGACCCCGTCAGATCATCGACCCGGTCCGAGACCCCGCCATGAATCACAGGCCCTGAGATCAATGAAAAGGTGACGGTATGTACGTCCGCCACCTGACCGTCGCCGATTTCCGATCGTGGGAGCTCGTCGAGGTTCCGCTGCAGCAAGGTGTCAACGTGCTCGTCGGCCGCAACGGGGTGGGCAAGACGAACCTGGTGGAGGCGGTCGGCTACCTCGCGACGCTGTCCTCGCACCGGGTGTCCACTGATCAGGCTCTCATTCGTCGCGGCCGAGAGCAGGCCATGATCCGTGCCGCAGTGGTCTCGCAGGAACGCGAACTGCTGCTGGAGATCGACATCACCGCGGGCCGGGCGAACAAGGCGCGGATCAACCGCTCGCCGGTCACCAGGGCGAGGGACATCCTCGGCGTCGTCCGGACCGTGCTGTTCGCTCCCGAGGACCTTGCACTGGTCCGCGGTGATCCGTCCGAGCGCCGGAAGTTCATGGACGAGCTGCTCGTGATGCGCACCCCGCGACTGGCCGGCGTCCGCAGCGACTACGAACGGATCCTGAAGCAGCGCAACACTTTGCTGAAGACGTCCGGCGTCGTGCGGCGTAGCGGACGGTCACCCGACCTGTCGACGCTGGACGTCTGGGACGACCATCTGGCCGCGGTCGGTGCCGAGCTGATCGTGCAACGCCGAGAGCTGGTGGCAGCGCTCCGGCCGCATGTGATCGCGGCCTACGCGGAACTCGCGCCCGCCTCGGAGCCGATCGACCTGCGCTACCGCTCGACGGTGCTCGACGGGCCCGGTGACGTGGACGGATACGGCCCCGAACCCGGCCTGCCGGACGACGCACCGATCGAACAGGTATGCGCGGCGATGGTGGAGCGGCTGCAGGAGCGTCGATCCGCGGAACTCGAGCGCGGGGTGTCGTTGGTCGGTCCGCATCGGGACGAGCTGGAGCTCACCCTCGGCGACGGGCCGGCGCGGGGGTACGCGAGCCACGGGGAGTCGTGGTCGTTCGCGCTCGCGCTGCGACTGGGATCGTTCGCGCTGCTGCGCACCGACGGGATCGACCCGGTCCTGGTGCTCGACGACGTGTTCGCCGAACTCGACACGGGCCGACGCGACCAGTTGGCGGCGTTGATCGCCGACGCCGAACAGGTGTTGATCACCGCAGCGGTGGACTCCGACGTCCCCGCGGTGTTGGGTGGCACCAGGATCCGGATCGCTGACGGGCAGGTGACCACATGAACTCCAACGGCACCGGTTCCGGCAACGCAGGTGACGCGGGCAAGGGATCGGGCGACGCCGCAGACCCGGTGGTACCCCGCGGCGCCGACCTGGCGCGCGAGGCGTTGGCCGCTGCCAGGGCGAAGAACGCCGCCAGTCGCAAGGATCGGGCGACGTTGATCCAGCGCAGCGGTGGTTCGGCCCGGTCGCTGCGACGCCGGCGGTGGTCCGGATCGGGGGCTGATCCGCGCGACCCGCAGACCCTCGGATCTGCTCTGCAGAAGTTCGTGCAGCCCAGCGGCGCCGGCGCCGACCTGGTCAAGGCGCAACTCTTTGCGCGCTGGGCCGAGATCGTCGGTCCTGGGATCGCCGACCATTGCGAGCCCAGCCAGTTCGTCGACCGAGTGGTCACCGTCCAGTGCACCTCGACTGCGTGGGCGGCGCAGATCCGGCTGATGGCTCCCCAGGTGGTCAGGACCATCAACGAAGCGCTCGGGCACGGAACGGTGACGCGGGTGCACGCCGTCGGACCGAGCGCTCCGTCCTGGAAGTTCGGGCCACGGCACGTGTCCGGCCGGGGACCGCGCGACACCTATGGCTGATTTCCGGTTGCCGCCCGACGCGTGATCAGTCGCGACCGAGCTCGGTGCAGATGCAGGCCTGGTTGCCGTCGGCATCGGCCAGCACCCAGAACGACGGTGCGTACTTGTCCGTCACCAGTCGGCCGCCGGCCGTGAGCACCGCGTCGATCCGTTCCTGCGCGACATCGTTGGCCACCACCACATCCGCGTGGAACCGCATCTCTGCGGAATCCGGTCCGGTCGCGGTCTCCGCAGATTCCTGGAACCACATCAGGTTGGTCCCGGAAACGGGATCCAGCAACTCGTCGTCATCGACCTTCGCGCCGAGCAGCGCCTGCCAGAACGGCTGGATCCGCGACGGGTCGCTGGTGTTGAGGCCCAGGTCGAGCACCTGCACGCTCGTCGGATCGGCGGTCGCCCCGAGTTCGTCGGCGATGGCGCTGATCGCTGCGGCCAGATCGATGTCCCGCTGGGTGACGCCGCCGACGTCGTGTGAGCTGGTGATCACCCCGACGCTGCCGTAGTGCAGATCGATCTCGGGATGGTGATCGGCCGCCTGCGCAGCCGCCCCGATGCGTGCCACCAATGCCAGCCCGGTCTCGTAGTCGGGGGTCTTGAACCTGGTGTGCAGCCGCCGCAGGATGAACCTCCAGTGCGGCAGGTCGACGGTGGAGAACTCGGTGGCGCTGATCACGGCGTCGGTCATGAGTCCGAGCTTGGCACGACCCTCCGACAGCCGTCGAGGGCCACGCAGTCGCGAGCGGTGGGCACACAACCCTGCGGGTAAGGTCGCCCTTACCGACCCGAGGAGTTCAACCCGCATGACCGCAGCAGAGCAGCCCACCGATCGTCCGCAGAAGAAGACCCGGTCCGTGATGGTCCTCGAGGTGCTCTCCAGCGAACGACTCACTGATCACCTGGTGCGGGGGTGTGGGTCGGCGGACCGGGCTTCGATGCCTACCGCGACAACGGGTTCAGCGACCGGTACTGCAAGATCCACTTCGCCAAGCCGGAACTGGGTCTCACTCCGCCGTACGACCTGGCGGAACTGCGGGAACGGCTGGCGCCCGAAGATCTGCCGGTCACCCGGACGTACACGATCCGCGAGGTGCGCGAGGACCGGCTGGCGATCGACTTCGTGGTGCACGGTGACACCGGGATCGCCGGACCATGGGCCGCAGCCGCCCGGCCGGGCGACCAGCTCGTGATCAGCGGCCCGGGCGGCGCCTACCTGCCGGATCCGACGGCGGACGTCCACGTGCTGGCCGGCGACGAATCGGCGTTACCGGCGATCGCCGCCGCGCTCGAGGTGATGCCTGCCGGCACCCACGGTTTCGCTTTCGTGGAAACGTTCGGACCCGCCGACGAATTCGAGCTGGCGCGCCGGACTCGGTCCAGCTGCGCTGGGTGCACCGCGACGACGCAGCGGCCGGCACCACCACCCTCCTCGCCGATGCGCTCCGCACGCTGGGCCGTCCGAGCGGCCGGGTGCAGGTGTTCGCGCACGGCGAGCGGGAGTCGATGAAGGCCGTGCGGGACGTCGTCAAGGACTGGGAACTTCCCCGCACCGACCTGTCGCTGTCCGGCTACTGGGCCCACGGCCGTACGGAGGACCGGTTCCAGGCGGAGAAGCGCGAGCCGATCGGCGTCATCCTCTGACCTGAAAGATCCGGGAAACCGTTGCCCACCAACAGTTCTCGACCCGTGCAGCTCAGTGCGATCCGGCGATGCAGAACTGGTTGCCGTCCGGATCGGCCAGCGTCAACCACCGGAAGTTCCCCTCGCTGCGGTCACCGACCAGGGTGGCCCCCACCTCATACAACGCGGCGGCCTCGGCATCCAGGTCTTCACCTGCGGTGAAGTCGAGATGGACGCGGTTCTTGCCGGGCGTGGGGTCGTCGACCTTCTGGAAGCCCATCATCAGACCGGACGGCAGCTGTACGACGACGAACCAACCGTCGTTCTGCTGAGTCACCTCACCTCCGGTACGCGCTACCCACCAGTCGGCCAGCGCCGTGGCATCCGTGGTGTCGACGGTGATCATCGCGGGTGTGAGCGTCATGGCGGCACGGTAGCGGCGTGCTCCGACAGCGCTCCGACAGCGCTCCGACAGCGCGGCCGATCCAGCGGGCGCACGCGGTCCGGACAAGCCGACGCCCCGGTCGACGGGGGGAACGACCGGGACGCCAGGTGTGCGGACGTGGGCGAGCCCACGCTGGGTGTGCAGAGATACGGGTCTGCAGGGTCAGGAGACGAACTCGGTCTCCAGGGAGATCTCGACGCCGGTCAGCGCCTTGCTCACCGGGCAGGTGGCCTTGGCGTCCTGGGCGGCCTTGTCGAAACCGGCCTTGTCGAGGCCGCTGACCTCACCGATCACCTTGAGCGCGATCCCGGTCAGCCGGAAGCCGCCGGCCGGGTCCGGTCCGAGGGAGACGTCCGCGGTCACCTCGAGCGACTCCGGCGTACCACCGGCTTCGCCGATCAGCGCGGAGAGCTGCATGGCGTAGCAGGAGGAATGGGCGGCAGCGATCAACTCCTCCGGGCTGGTGGTGCCGTCGGCGTCCTCAGCGGCGCGCTTCGGGAACGACACCTGGTAGGTGCCGACGTGCGAGCTGGACAGTTCGACCTGACCGGAACCGTCCTGCAGGGTCCCGTTCCAGGCGGTACGAGCGGTACGTGTCGGCATCTGCGCTGCTCCTTCGAGAGCGACCCCGGGGTCGGAGTCGGGGGATCATAAACCTTGTGTACAAGACAAGTGTGCACGGTAATCTGGAGGGACGCAACACTGCACTGGTCACAGGAGGAAGAACGGCGGATGACGGAACAGGCAACAGCACGGGCGGCCGCGCTCGAGGACCTGCTGTGCTTCGACCTCTACGCCGCCTCCCGCGCCGTCACCGCGCTCTACCGACCGCTGCTGGACGAGCTGGGTCTCACCTACCCGCAGTACCTGGTGCTGGCGCTGCTGCAGCCCGACGAGATCCGGCCGATCTCCTCGATCGCCCGCGACCTGCAGCTGGACCACGGAACGCTGACCCCGCTGCTGCGCCGTCTCGAGAGCGCCGGCCTGCTGTCCCGTACCCGCAGCACCGCCGACGAACGGGTCGTGCAGATCGCCCTCACCGCGGACGGCATCGCGCTCAAGGCCCGGTTCGACGAGCTGAAGTGCACGATCATCGACGCGATGGCCCTGCCGGAGCCGGAGGCGCGCGATCTCCAGCGCACGCTGCGCAGGCTGACGTCGTCGGTCGCGACCCATGGCGATGGTGCTCCACCGGTCGGTCGCACCTCTTGATCGGGGGCACCCGCCCGCCGCCGAAGGTCCCGGTCCCGGCTCGGTCCCGGCACAGCGACGCAGCTGCGATCTGGGCGCTCCGGACGGCAGGCTCCGTCCCCCGTCCCGAAGTCGGCACGGATAATTGCGCCACGGCCGCGTCAGGTGCCTTCCGTGCGGTCCTCTGTCCGTCGGTACCGGTACCATGAAGAGGCTGTGACCAGGAAAGGCCCCCAGCGTCCACGCTGAGCGATTCCCTCGTCACAGTCCTGTACCGACGAAGGAGACCTGTGGCGACGAAGAAGAACGAGTACGGCGCATCATCGATCACCGTTCTCGAAGGCCTGGAAGCCGTCCGGAAGCGTCCCGGTATGTACATCGGTTCGACCGGCGAGCGGGGGCTGCACCATCTGGTCCAGGAGGTCGTCGACAACTCGGTCGACGAGGCGATGGCCGGCCACGGCAGCACGATCGTCGTCACCCTGCGCGCCGACGGTGGCGTCAACGTCAGCGATGACGGCCGCGGATTCCCGGTCGACATCCACCCGACGCAGAAGAAGCCGGCCGTCGAGGTCGCGTTGACGGTGCTGCATGCCGGCGGGAAGTTCGACTCCGACACCTACAAGGTCTCCGGTGGTCTGCACGGCGTCGGCATCTCCGTCGTCAACGCGCTGTCCACCCGCATCGAGGTGGAGATCCGCCGCGACGACACCCTCTACCGCCAGGACTACGACCACGCGAAGGCCGGTCCGCTGCAGACGCTGGGTGCCGCGACCGGTACCGGCACCAGCCTCACTTTCTGGGCCGATCCGACCATCTTCGAGACCACCGAGTACTCCTTCGAGACGATCTCCCGCCGCCTCCGCGAGATGGCGTTCCTGAACAAGGGACTGGAGATGGTGCTCCGGGACGAGCGGGCGAAGGCCGTCGTCGAGGAGGAGGGCGAGGACGGTGCCGCCGTCGAAGCCGCTGCGGCCGAGGCGACGCCCAGGGCGAAGCTCCCGGTCGAGAAGCGGTACCTCTACAAGGACGGCCTGGTCGACTACGTCAAGTTCCTCAACCACTCCAAGGTGGCCATCCACCCCACCGTGATCGGCTTCGAGGCCAAGGGCGACGCGATCGAGGTCGAGGTCGCCATGCAGTGGAACTCGACGTACTCGGAGTCGGTGCACTCCTTCGCCAACACCATCAACACCATCGAGGGCGGTACCCACGAAGAGGGCTTCCGGGCCAGCCTCACCACCGTCGTCAACAAGTACGCCCGGGAGAAGAAGTTCCTCAAGGAGAAGGACGTCAACCTCTCCGGCGAGGACGTCCGCGAGGGCCTGGCTGCGATCATCTCGATCCGCCTGCAGGAGCCGCAGTTCGAGGGTCAGACGAAGACGAAGCTCGGCAACACCGAGGCCAAGTCGTTCGTCCAGAAGGCCTGCAACGACTGGATCAGCGACTGGTTCGAGCGCAACCCTGCCGAGGCCCGGCTGGTGATCAACAAGGCCATCTCCTCCGCCCAGGCCCGTGCTGCCGCCCGGAAGGCCCGCGATCTGGTCCGCCGCAAGGGCGCGCTGGAGATCGGCGGTCTGCCCGGCAAGCTCGCCGACTGCCGCTCCACCGATCCCGCCCGCTCCGAGCTGTACATCGTCGAGGGCGATTCGGCCGGCGGCAGCGCCAAGTCGGGCCGCGATTCGATGTTCCAGGCGATCCTGCCGATCCGCGGCAAGATCATCAACGTCGAGAAGGCCCGCATCGACCGGGTGCTCAAGAACACCGAGGTGCAGAGCCTCATCACCGCGCTCGGCACCGGCATCCACGACGAGTTCGACCTGTCCAAGGTCCGCTACCACAAGATCGTGCTGATGGCCGATGCCGACGTGGACGGCCAGCACATCCGAACCCTGCTGCTCACCCTGCTGTTCCGCTTCATGCGGCCGCTGGTGGAGGCCGGGTACGTCTATCTGGCTGCGCCGCCACTGTTCAAGCTCAAGTGGACCAAGGGTGCGCACGAATTCGCGTACTCCGATCGCGAGCGCGACGGATTGATGAAGATAGGCGCCGAAGCGGGTCGCCGGCTCCCCAAGGACGACGGCATCCAGCGGTACAAGGGCCTCGGCGAGATGGATGCCAAGGAACTGTGGGAGACCACGATGGATCCCGCCCACCGGCTGATGATGCAGGTCACGCTGGACGACGCAGCCACCGCAGACGAACTGTTCAGCGTGTTGATGGGTGAGGATGTGGAGGCCAGGCGGTCATTCATCACCCGGAATGCGCGGGACGTGCGTTTCCTCGACACCTGATCAATGCGAAGGCGGGAAGAGCGAGCGGCAGACCCGCATTCTCATTCCCGTTCATCCCACGTTCATTTCCATCAGTGACCTACCAGAGTTGTTCACACACTTTGTCCCCAGTGTGGATGAATCCGTCCGGACGGATGCGCATTCATCGACATGACGGCAGGCGATACGAAAGGCCATCAACACCGTGAGCGGTCCCATCGACGGCAACGAACCCCCCGAGACCCCGGACGTCCCCGAGGTCGGCACCCCGGTCGATCCCGACGCGACCGCGGGTGACGCCGAGATCGTCGTGACCCAGACCGATCGCACCGAGCCGATCGACATCCAGGTGGAGATGCAGCGCAGCTTCATCGACTACGCGATGAGCGTCATCGTCAGCCGTGCGCTGCCCGACGTGCGGGACGGTCTCAAGCCTGTGCACCGCCGGGTGCTGTACGGCATGTACGACTCGGGCTTCCGGCCCGATCGCGGCCGGGTGAAGTGCAGCCGCATCGTCGGCGACGTGATGGGCAACTACCACCCGCACGGCGACACCTCGATCTACGACGCCCTGGTCCGGTTGGCCCAGAAGTGGTCGTTGCGGTATCCGATGGTGGACGGGCAGGGCAACTTCGGTTCGCCGGGCAACGATCCCGCCGCTGCGATGCGGTACACCGAGGCCAGGATGAGCAATCTGGCCATGCACATGCTCACCGGCATCGACGAGAACACCGTCGACATGGTGCCCAACTACGACAACAAGACCTCAGAGCCGACCGTCCTGCCGTCCCGGATCCCCAATCTGTTGGTGAACGGCTCCGAGGGAATTGCCGTCGGTATGGCGACGCGCATCCCGCCGCACAATCTTCGTGAGGTCTCCAGCGCCGTCATCTGGTCCTTGGAGAATCCCGAGGCGACGCCACAGGAACTCCTCGAGGCCTGCATCGAGCGGATCAAGGGCCCGGATTTCCCGACCGGCGCGCTGATCGTCGGTGCCGACGGGATCGCCGACGCCTACCGCACGGGTCGCGGCTCGATCCGGATGCGCGCGGTCGTCGAGATCGAGGAGGACAACAAGGGACGCACCATCCTGGTCGTCACCGAGTTGCCGTACCAGGTCAACCCGGACAACCTGGTCGAGTCGATCGCCCAGCTGCACCGCGACGGCAAGATCGGCGGCGTCGCCGACATCGCCGACGAATCGTCCGACCGGATCGGCATGCGGATCGTCATCACCCTGAAGCGGGATTCTGTCGCGAAGGTGGTGCTGGCGAACCTGTTCAAGCACACCCAGCTGCAGACGAGCTTCGGCGCCAACATGCTGTCGATCGTCGACTCGGTACCGCGCACGCTGCGCGTCGATCAGATGGTCAGCTACTACGTCGCCCACCAGATCGAGGTCATCACCCGGCGGACCCAGCACCGGCTCGACGAGGCCGAGAAGCGGGCCCACATCCTGCGCGGCCTGGTCAAGGCCCTGGACGCGCTCGACGAGGTGATCGCCCTGATCCGGGCGTCCTCCACCGTCGAGACCGCCCGCACCGGCCTCATCGAGCTGCTCGACATCGACGAGGTGCAGGCCAACGCCATCCTCGAGATGCAGCTGCGCCGGCTCACCGCCCTGCAGCGTCAGCAGATCGTCGACGAGTTGGCGTCTATCGAGCTGACCATCGCCGACCTGCAGGACATCCTGGCCAAGGACGAGCGCAAACGGCAGATCGTCTCCGAGGAGCTCACCGAGGTCGTCGACAAGTACGGCGACGAGCGCCGCACCCGGCTGATCCCGTACGACGGCGATGTGTCGATGGAAGACCTGATCGCCGTCGAGGACGTCGTCGTCACCATCACCCGCACCGGCTACGCCAAGCGCACCAAGACCGACCTCTACCGCGCGCAGAAGCGTGGCGGCAAGGGTGTGCAGGGGGCGCAGCTGAAGCAGGACGACATCGTCGCCCACTTCTTCGTCTGCTCGACCCACGACTGGATCCTGTTCTTCACCAACAAGGGTCGGGTGTACCGCTGCAAGGCCTACGACCTGCCCGAGGCCAGCCGGACGGCGCGCGGCCAGCACGTGGCCAACCTGCTCGCGTTCCAGCCGGACGAGAAGATCGCCCAGGTCATCCAGATCCGCAACTACTCGGTGGCCCCGTACCTGGTGCTCGCCACCAAGGCGGGTCTGGTCAAGAAGAGTGAGCTGACGGCCTTCGACTCGAACCGCCAGGGCGGCATCGTCGCGGTGAACCTCCGCGAGGGTGACGAGTTGGTCGGCGCGGTGCTGTGCTCTTCCGAGGATGATCTCCTGCTCATTTCTGCAGAAGGTCAGTCGATCCGCTTCCACGCGACCGACGAGGCGCTGCGCCCGATGGGTCGGGCGACCTCCGGCGTGCTCGGCATGCGGTTCCGCGAGGGTGACGTGCTGTTGTCGCTCGACGTGGCCCGCGACGATGCGTACGTGCTGGTCGCGACGGCCGGCGGCTTCGCCAAGCGGACGTCGATGGACGAGTACCCGGTCCAGGGCCGCGGCGGCAAGGGTGTTCTCACCATCCAGTACGACCGCCGTCGTGGCACACTCGTGGGCGCGCTGATCGTCGACCTGGACACCGAGATCTTCGCCATCACCTCCAGCGGTGGTGTGATCCGGACCAGGGCGAAGGAAGTGCGCAAGGCCAAGCGCCAGACCATGGGAGTGAAGTTGATGAACCTCGCTGAGAAGGATCAGCTGCTCGCCGTGGCACGCAACGCCGACCCCACCGACATCGACGACCTTCCCGACGACGTGGTGACTCCCGAACCGGGGACCGACGGTGGTACCGCGTGAGCACCACTGAATCGTCGGCCGAGGCAGCCCGCGGGAAGCAACCCCCGCGGCGCACCAAAGCCGCCAAGCGGCCGCCGCGGTTGGCCTCGCTCCAGCTCAAGCGGATCGACGCCTGGACGGTGCTGAAGGTCAGCCTGATCGTCTCGATCGTGCTGTTCTTCGTCTGGATGATCGCCGTCGGCATCATCTACCTGGTGCTCGGTGGGATGAACGTCTGGACGCAGGTCAACGAGACGTTCAAGACGTTGACATCGTCGGAGACCACTGCCTCGCTCGGCGACCTGATCACCCCGGCCAGGGTGTTCTCGATCGCCGCAGTGATCGGAGCGATCAACATCGTGCTGCTGACAGCCCTGTCGACCATCGGTGCGTTCGTCTACAACGCCGCCGCCGGTATGGCGGGTGGGGTCGAGCTCACCCTCGGCGAGCGCGACTGACCCGGGGTTCGCGGACTCAGCGGTCGTTATCCCGGTGGGTTCGCGGACTCGGCGGTCGTGATGGGGTGTAGTTCCTCCTCGGCAGCCAATGGCGTCACCCGGCGGACAGCTGCTCGCCCTGGACCCGATCCCGGTACTCCCGCGGGCTCACCCCGAACTGGTTCTTGAATGCGCTGCTCAAACTGAACGGCGTCCGATAGCCGACCCGTCCGGCGATCGCGGCCAACGTCAGATCTCCCTCGGTGAGCAGCTCCGCGGCCAGCCCCAGCCGCCACCGGCCCAGGTACGTCATCGGCGGTGTTCCGATCCGCTCGGTGAAGCGCGCGGACAGGCTCGCACGCGAACATTGGGCCAGTTGCGCGAGCTCCGCCACCGACCATGGATGGTCCGGCGCGCTGTGCATCGCGCTGATCACCGTTCTGAGCGCGGGGTCCCGACTGGCGCTGAGCCAACTGGCGCGATGCCGGTGGGCCGAGCCGTGCCACTGGCGGAGGGTCGTCACCAGCAGCAGATCCAGCAGGCGGTCCAGCACCACACCCTGGGCGACGTCGTCCCGGTCGATCTCGGTCACCAACAGATCGACGACCGCGGTGTCGGCCGCCCGTTCCAGGATGATCGCCGGCAGTGCGTCGGTCAGCAGTCCGCCGGCCGCGCTGCCGTACGGATAGCTGCCCACCACCATCACGTCGCTGCCCTGCGGGTCATTGCCCCAGGTCCGCAGCGCTGAGTGCTCGGCTGCCAGGTCGTGCCCGCCGGGCCCCGAGCAGTGACCCCCCGGACCGATCACCACCGACGGTTCCTGCGTCGCCGTGTGCGCAACGACGTACGGCTCGGCCGTGTTGATCACTGCGACCGAGCCGGCCGGCAGGGTGAGCGGTGGCCGGCCCGGTAGGCGCAGGACGCCGGTCCCGGAGGTCATCGCCATCACGGTCAGCGGCGCCCGGTCCTCGATGCTCATCGACCACGGGGGCTGCATCGTCACCCGCAGCAGGAACGCCTGTCGGGCGCGGCCACGGTCCAGGAACTGACCCAACGGATCCACGACGCAGACGGTACACCTGGACGATCGCGTATGCGGCTCAGCGTCAGCACCATTCCGGTCGGTCGCCTGCTGCGGTTGGCTGAGCGGAGAACGCCAGCGAATACCGATCCCAGGAGACGACATGATGCGACTGACCACTCCACTGATGACTGCCGGTGGCCTCACTTCCCTGGTGACGGCACTGGTCTATCTGCACTTCTCCCGATCCGTCATGCCGGGGTTGGCGAAACTCCCTGCAGCCCAGGGGATCGCTCGGATGCAGGAGTTCAACAGGACCGCGGTGAAGCCCCCGTTCATGGTCGCCTTCTTCGGTGCCGCCGTGGTGGGGATCTGGTTCGCAGTGGCCTGGTTGCGGGGCAACCGGACCCTCGCCGACACGCTGGCGGCCGGCGGCGGACTGGCGTACCTGGCGGGATTCGCCCTGACCATCGCCTTCCACGTGCCCCGCAACGAGGCGCTGGCAGCACTCGATCCCACCGGATCGGCCTCCGCCCAGGTCTGGCATACGTACCTGCGGGAATGGACCGGTGGGAACACCGTCCGCGCGGTGTTCTCGACGGTGGCGGTGGCTGCGTTCGCCGCAGGCATCCTGGCCCGTCAACTCTCCGACGCTCACTGATCCAGCCCACCCCGCGCCGATCAACGAGCCTCCCGCAATACTGGGCTCGGCACGGCGAAACTCGCTCCGGGCCGACAGGGGGAATCGGTGCAGCTGCAGGTCAGACCGTGCACGGTTGCGGATGTAGCGGTGATGCGCGCGGTGCAGCCGGTCGGCGCGGACCTGGCATCGACGTTCTTCGACGCCCAACAGGCCGGCGGGGTGGTCTACCTGATCGCGTGGGAGGGACCCGAGCCGTTGGGTGACGGTGTGCTGGTGACCGGCGCCGGCGACGTGGTGCCCGAGCTCAAGAACTTGAACGTGCGGGCGACGCACCGCTCGCGGGGCGTAGGCAGTGCGCTGATCAGGGCGGCGGAGGAGGTCAGCCGCGCGCAGGGTGCCGACCGGATGGAAGTCGGCGTCAGCCTCGACAACTCGCGCGCCCGTGCGCTGTACGAGCGGCTCGGTTACGTCGGGACCGGCCGACAGAGCACCGTCACGTACGAGTATCTCGATGACGACGGCAACCGGCACACGGCGACCGAGACCTCGGAGCAGCTGGCCCGCACGCTCTGAGCACACCGCCTCGGATTGCTCACACCAAGCAGAACTCGTTGCCCTCCGGATCGGCCATCGTGATGGCGTCGAGGTGGCCGTTGTTGGTGCCGCGCCGCAGTTCCGCTGCCCCAGCGGCGATGAGTGCAGCTGCTCTCGCCTCGATCCGCTCGGTCCGCAGTTCGGGCGGCTGGGCGCGTCCCCCGGAGACCCGCAGATCGAGGTGCCAGCGGTTCTTCACCGTCTTGCCCTCCGGCACCTTCAGGAATCCGATCTCCGGCAGCACACCGTCGGGATCCTCGATGGCGGCCCCGTCGTTCCACTCGGCCTCCGGCACGTTGTTGTGCCGCAGCCAGTCCTCCCAGGTGGCGAATCCGTCCGGTGGATCTGCCTCCCGGAAACCCAGGGCACCCGCCCAGAAACGCGCTAGCAGTTCGGGATCCGCACAGTCGACCGTCACATTCCACATCGTCGTCATGCTGGAAGCGTCGCACCCACCACCGACACAGGCGTGACGCGCTGCCCGGTCGGGTATCGGAGGACCATGACCGACTCACCGAGCACACCCAGCACGGCCCTGCTGATCATCGGCAGCGGTCCCGCCGGAAACGCAGCGGCAAAGGCCTATCGGGAGAACGGCGGCACGGGCACCGTGCGGATCGTCACCGATGAGCACCATCCGCCGTACGACCGTCCGCCGCTGTCGAAGGAGTATCTGCGCGGCGAGAGTACGGAGAACGACCTGCCGCTGGAGGGTGAAAGGTTCTACGACCAGCACGACATCGAGCTGGTGCTCGGCGTCGAGGTGGTCGCGCTGGACACCGTGCAGCAGGCAGTGCGGTTGGCCGACGGACACCGGATCGGATACGAAAAGCTCCTGCTGGCAACAGGATCCTGGTCGAAGGTTCCCAGGATCGACGGCGCCGATCATGCTGACATCGTGCTGCTGCGTTCGTGGGACGAGGGCGTCGAACTCCGCCGGCGCGCCGAGGGGGCGAAGACCGCGATCGTGGTCGGCTCCGGCTTCATCGGCTGTGAGGCGGCGGTGTCGCTTGCCCGTCGTGGTCTCGCCGTCACGATGGTGACCTCGGAGAGCAGGCCGCAGGCGAAGCGGCTGGGCCCGGACGTTGCCGGCCGCATCGCGGGTTGGCTGTCCGAGGACGACGTCACGCTGATCGGAGATGCTCGCATCGCGTCGATCGAGGACGGTCGGGTGGTGGTGCTCGAGAACGGCGATAGGTATGAGGCAGATCTGGTGGTGCTGGCGACCGGCGCCGCCCCGCGCACCGATGCCTTCACCGACGCGGGGCTGGCCATGTCCGAGGGCCGGATCTCGGTCGATGAACACCTGAGGACCTCCGATCCGCACGTCTTCGCTGCCGGCGACATCGCCTGGGCGCACCATCCGAAGGCCGGGCGCTCGTTGGCGGTCGAACACTGGGGTGACGCGGAGGCGATGGGCGCCGTCGTCGGCACCGTGGTGGCCGGCGGTGAGGCTGCCTGGGACGACGTGCCCGGCTTCTTCACCGGAATCGGTGATCGCTGGCTGATGTACGCCGCCTGGGGAGACGGCTACGACGTCGTGCGCTTCGAGGGCGGCGATCCGGCGCAGGACCAACCGTTCACCGCCTGGTACCTCCGCGACGGCA
The DNA here is from genome assembly GCA_037720195.1 of Nakamurella sp. Lineage (GTDB taxonomy): Bacteria > Actinomycetota > Actinomycetes > Mycobacteriales > Nakamurellaceae > Nakamurella. The sequence goes on from JBBJML010000001.1 coordinate 121,543, forward strand.
TCGTCGTCGGCGCGCTCACATACAACAACGACGACGATTACGAGCGCGGCAAGCAACTCATCGCCGACGGCGCCGGCCTCGACTGACCGTCCCTACCGATGATCGAGCGTCCCCACCGATGATCGAGCGAGGAACGAGTCGAGATCCCGACCTCGCTCATCCACCACCCGAGACCGCAGCGCCCATCGACCTGGTCGCCGCTACGTCCTACCCTCGATCCATGCCACCAGATGCCGGCGTCGAGCAGTACCTGGCCACCTTCGACGGTGACGTGCGCGCGCGGCTCGAGCGGATGCGCACGTTGATCACCGAGGAAGCGCCCAATGCGGTCGAGTCGCCCGCCTACGGACTGATCGGCTACAAGCTCGACGGCAAGCCGCTCGTGTACGTCGGTGGGTTCGCCAGGCACGTCGGCTTCTACGCCACCCCGAACTGCCACGAGGCGTTAGCCGCAGAGTTCTCGAAGTTCAAGCAGGGCAAGGGTTCTGTGTAGTTCCCGCACACCGTCGAGTTGCCGGAAGACCTGGTGCGTCGGGTGGTACGATTCCGCGCTGCGGGAATCTGCGGCGGCTGAGCGGGCCGCGACCGCTCACGTCCGGGTCGGATGCTCACGTTCGATCGTGAGCATCCGACCGCAGCGTGAGCAAACGGCATCCCGGGCGGGTCAGACCGCTGCGCGCAGGGTGTCGATGAGCGGCGTGGTGGGGCGCCCGATGAGGGTGCTCAGGTCGTTGCCGGAGCCGGCCAGCTCGCCCCGGGCGACCGCCTGGTCGACGGCGACGGCGAATCCGGCCGTACCCGCGTCGAGTCCGGCGCCGGTGAGGATCTCGTTCTGCTGTTCGGGGGTGACCTGGTTGACGCTGATGGGTCGGCCGAGCACCTCGGTGAGGGCAGCTGCCCGATCTGCGGTGCTCGAGGCGACATCGCCGGCGAGTCGGTAGAGCGGCTTCGGCGCGTCAGCGGTCAGAACGGCGGCTGCGGCTTCTGCGTAGTCGCGGCGGGAGGCGGATGCGACCGTGCCGTCGCCGGCGCTGCTGAGGACGCCGCCGGACTGCGCCGCGGTCTGCAGCTCACCGAGGTAGTTCTCGTTGTACCAACCGTTCCGCAACAGCACGTGGTCGACGCCGCTGGCCGCGAGGTACTCCTCGGTGCCGGCGTGTTCCGGTGCGACCGGGTTGGTGGAGGAGCTCAGTGGCTCGGCCGGGCTGTCGACGCTGGTGTAGGCGACCAGTGCGACACCGGCCTCCTTGGCTGCGTCGATCACGGCGGTGTGCTGCGCAACCCGCTTGCCGAACTCATTGCCGGAGATCAGCAGCAGCCGGTCGACACCTGCGAGAGCACTCGCGTCCGGAGCGTCGTAGTCGAAAGCCCTGACGGTGACGCCCTTCTCGGCGAGCGGAGCGGCCTTCATGGTGTTGCGGGCAAGGGCGACGATGTCGCCGGCGGCGATGCCGCGGTCGAGCAGCGCTTCGACGACGTGGGTACCCAGGGCTCCGGTGGCTCCGGTGATGGCAATGGTGCTCATGGCTGATTTCCTCTCGGTGGACGATCTCGCGCGGCAGGTCCGGCGCGGATCTGATCAAGCATCGTTCTGATGACAGTTCATACTGTAGCCAGAACGATTGCGTTATGGCAAGATGGGGTGATGCCCAGCCCCACCAACACCCAGTTCGCGGTCGCGGTGCACGTGCTCACCTACCTCGCGGGAACGGCTGCGGCCGGTGAACATCGATCCGTCAGCTCCGACGAGTTCGCCGCCAGTACGAACGTCACGCCGGTGCACGTTCGCCGGGTGCTGGGTCCGTTGCGCGACGCCGGGCTCGTCACATCGAAGCCGGGTCAGGGAGGCGGCTGGGTGCTCGGTGCGGATCCGGCGAGCATCAGTGTCGAGCGGGTCTGGGATCTGGTCCGTGGCGACGAACCGGTGCTCGGTCTGCACGGACCGAACCCGGACTGCCCCGTGGGCCGTGGGGTGCAGGCGGTTCTCGAGGAACTCGACAGGGCCGTCGCCGCCCGGGTCCGCGCCGAGTTGGCCGGCATCAGCATCGCCGACCTGCTGCAGCAAACGCTGGTCGACCACTCCTGACCGACGGGCCCTCCGGTGATCGGGCACTCCCACGACCACGTCCAACCCTTCGCTGGTCGAGCGACGAAGGAGTCGAGACCTCGACCGATCGATGGTCCAGTCAGGATCTCGACGCGTTCGTTCCTCTCTTGCTCGATCAGCGCCAGGGCCACCGTCACCGCAGATCAACCGGTTGGGACCATCGCTGCGGGTGGGGTAGCCTTGGACCTCGCGGCGCTGACTCACGTCGGTGCCGCGCTCGGTTGTTCCGGGCCTGTAGCTCAGGCGGTTAGAGCGCTTCCCTGATAAGGAAGAGGTCGGAGGTTCAAGTCCTCCCAGGCCCACTGGTCACGACTCCTGTCGGCGAGACTCGTCGACAGGAAGAGGAAAGGTGACGTTGCGATGAAGAAGCTTCTTGTTCTGGCCGCTCTCGGCGGTGGTGTCTACTCCCTGCTCACGAAGCGGAAGAAGCAGGCAGCCGCTGAGGCAAAGCTCTGGGACGAGGCCACCGGCCGCACCGCACCTGCTCCGAAGTAGCCACCCCACCGGGAGGATTCCCGGTCCAGGGGACGTAGCTCAATTGGCAGAGCACCGCCTTTGCAAGGCGGGGGTTGGGAGTTCGATTCTCCTCGTCTCCACAACGCAGCTGAGGTCCCGACACGTTTTTCGTCGGGGCCTCAGCTGCGTTCGTAACTGGTCTCAAGCCTGTCGACCTCCACCCGCCGGTCGAGCTACCAAGGAGTCGAAACCGAGGCGCAGCGGCAGAGCGTCAGCGTAGCCAGGGGCTCGCGAAGATCAGTTCACCCTCGTTCGACGTTGTGCAGCAGCGTCCCCGGCTGCCAGCGCAGATGAGCGTCGGCGTCTGCCGCACTATTGACCCTGACCAGGGAAAGTCGAGGGCGAACCGCGTCGGTACGTGCGCTGGGGGGTTTGCGGCGCCCGGCCTGGAACGGTTGCGGCCAGGGCGCACCAGGCCCGTTGTAGTCCTGCTCGGCAGCGGCGTGAAGCGTCCATTGCGGGTCGTACAGGTGTGCCCGCCCCAGGGCGCACAGGTCAGCCCGGCCGGCGAGCAGGATCGAGTTGACGTCGTCGTACGAAGAGATGGCACCCACGGCGATCACCGCCACTCCTGCGGGCGCGGCGACCTCGTTGCGGATGCGGTCCGCAAATGGCGTCTGATAGCTGCGCCCGTAGGCCGGCTTCTCTGCCTTGGCGATCTGGCCGGTGGACACATCGATCCCATCGACGCCGTGCTCGATGAAGGCGGCAGCGATCCGAACCGCGTCATCCGCGGTCGTACCGCCGTCGATCCAGTCGACAGCGGACATGCGCACGGTGATCGGTCGCTCGGCGGGCCAGGCGGCGCGGACCGCATCCAGTACCTCCAGCGGATAACGCAACCGATTTGCCAGCGTGCCGCCGTAGGCGTCCGTGCGCTGGTTGGAAACCGCAGACAGGAAGGAGGACAACAGGTATCCGTGCGCGCAGTGCAGCTCCAGCAGATCAAAGCCGGCGTCTGCCGCCCGAACGGTCGCCGCAACGAATTCGTCTTTGATGTCCGCCATCTGATCGAGCGTCAGCTCGGCGGGAACCTGGCTACCGGGACCGTAGGGGAGTGCAGACGGGCCGACCACCGACCAGTCTTCATCGGTCAGCGGCTCGTCGATGCCGTCCCACATCAGCTTGGTCGAGCCCTTGCGTCCGGAGTGCCCGAGTTGCAGTCCGATCTTCGACTCGGACCGAGCGTGTACGAAGTCCACCACCTCGGCCCAGCTGTCGCGCTGCTCGTCGGTCCACAAGCCTGTGCAGCCCAACGTGATCCGACCGCTCGCCGAGACGCAGACCATCTCGGTCATCACCAGGCCGGCGCCGCCCATCGCCTTGCTGCCCAGGTGGACAAGGTGGAAAGCACCAGGTACCCCGTCGCTGGCGCAGTACATGTCCATCGGTGACACGATGATCCGGTTGATCAGTTCTAGTCTGCCCAACCGGAACGGCTGGAGCATGGCCGGTCGCAACTCGTCGAGCCCGCCGGCCGCGGCGAAAGCCTGGTCGACGCGCGCGGCGAATTCGTGGTCGCGGACCCGCAGGTTCTCATAGGTGATCCGCCTGGACCGGGTGAGCAGGTTGAAGCAGAACTGCACCATGTCCTGATCCAGGTACTGACCCAGGTTCTCGAACCATTCCAGCGACGCCTGCGCAGCGCGCTGGGTTGATTCGACCACCGGTCGGCGTTCTGTCTCGTACGATTCGACTGCCACATCCAGGGTGTCGTGCTCGTGCAGGCACGCTGCCAACGCCAGGGCATCCTCCATCGCCAGCTTCGTGCCTGATCCGATCGAGAAGTGCGCGGTGTGAGCGGCATCGCCGATCAGCACGATGTTGCCGCGACGCCAGCTGCGGTTGCGGACGGTGGTGAAGTTGATCCATTTCGAGTTGTTGGCCAGCACTTCGTGACCGTCAAGCTCCTCGGCGAACAGTGCGCGAATCTTCTCGATCGCGAACTGATCGCTCTCACCCGGAGCGAACGTCTCGTTCTGGGTGTGGTCGAAGCCGGCGGACCGCCACACCTGCTCGGTCATCTCGACGATGAAGGTACTGCCCTCACTCGAATAGGGGTATCCGTGGATCTGCATGACGCCGTGTTCGGTCTGCTTGACGAAGAACTTGAAGGCCTCGAACGCCAGATCCGTTCCCAGCCAGATGTATTTGCAGTCGTGTCGCTCGATCGTTGGTTCAAACACGTCCGCATATCGCTGCCGTATCGGAGAGCCCACGCCGTCCCCTGCCAACACCAGATCGTGGTCGGCGGACAACTCTTCGACGTCCGGCGCTGGGGAGCTGAACCTCACATCGACCCCCAGCTCGACGCAGCGCTCTTGTAACAGGCCGAGCAGATCCTTGCGGGACATGGCGGCGAAACCCTGACCGCCGACGGTCTCTGCCTCCCGAGTGCCGTCCACCCGGCTGCGGTGGATGTCGATGTCGGTCCACCGGGCGAACCTGGCCGACATCGCCTCACTGATCGTGGTGTCGGCATTCTCGATCCCGCCCAACGTCTCGTCGGAGAACACCACGCCGAACCCGAAGGTGTCCTCGGCAGCGTTGCGTTCCCACACGGTGATCCGGTGGGTGGGATCGAGCTGCATCATCAAGGCCGAGAAATACAGTCCGGCCGGCCCCCCGCCGACCACGGCGATCTTCACGGGCAAGTCCGTTCGCTGGCGGGAGGGTCGCCGGCCAGCTCGTCGCGGAGCCGGAAGTGTTGCAGCTTTCCGCTTGGATTGCGCGGCAACTCTGCGATGAAGCGGACTTCCCTCGGGTACTTGTACGGCGCAATCTGTTGTTTCACGAAGTCTTGGATGTCCTTTCGGGTGGCGGCGCTCGGTTCGACGCCCGGGGTCAGTACGACGAAGGCACAGACCACCGATCCGCGTTCCGGGTCAGGTAGGGCGACCACGGCCGCCTCCAGCACGGCCGGATGCTTCTGGATCGCATCCTCGACCTCGGGCGCGCCGATGTTGTATCCGGAGGAGACAATCATGCTGTCGGAGCGGGCATGGAAGGTGAGGTACCCGTCGGCGTCCACCTCGAAGACGTCGCCGGTGATGTTCCAGCCTTGCTGGACGTACTCGGCTTGTCGATCTCCCGACAGGTAGCGACAGCCGGTGGGTCCGATCGCCGCCAAGCGACCGGGCACACCGACCCCGGCGGGCGCACCGTCAGCGTCCAGGACGGCGATCCGGTAGCCGGGCACCGCCCGCCCGGTGGAGCCGGGCCGGATGTCGTCACCCGCAGCGGAGACAAACACGTGCAGCATCTCGGTGGCGCCGATGCCGTCAACCAGTCGCACCCCGGTCGCGTCGAAAACCTGTTGCCAGACATCAGCGCCAAGGTGTTCGCCGGCAGAGACACCGATCCGTAGTCCCGCCAGTAGCTCGACCTTGCCCTGTTTCACGATGGCCCGGTACGCGGTCGGCGCAGTGAACAACACGGTGACGCCGGCGTCGTGGCACAGCTGGGCCAACTCCACCGGAGCCGCCTTCTCGGTGAGCAGCGTGGAGGCGCCGAATCGCAGCGGGAACACCACCAGGCCGCCGAGACCGAAGGTGAACGCGAGCGGCGGCGAGCCACCGAAGATGTCCTGCGGCACCGGTTTCAGAAGATAGCGGGCGAAGGTGTCCGCATTGGCCAGCACGTCGCGGTGGAAGTGCATGGTGATCTTCGGTACGCCGGTGGAGCCGGACGTCGGGCCGAGCAGGGCGACGTCGTCAGCGGCGGTGTCCACGTCGGTGAACTCCCCGGACTTCAGCTCGCAGCGGGCGATGAGATCGTCCGAGTCCGTACCGCCAAACACCAGGATGCGCGGCAGTGCGGCTTCTGCCTCCGATAACGCGCCAGATTCGGTCGGCAGGTCGCCGGTGAATCGGTGATCGCAGATGAGCACGCTCGGGCTGGTGAGGTCGATCAGCTGCCCGACCTCCCCGGCGCGCAGAGCCGGCGAGGTGGTGACCACGACGGCGCCGACCTTGAGCACGGAGAGCCAGCAGGCCACCAGCCACTGGTTGTTCGGGGCCCGCAGCATCACCCGGTTACCGGCGACCACTTCGAGATCCTCGCTCAGCACCTGCGCGATCTGGTTCGAGCGGTGCAGCAGCTCGCCGTAGCTCCAGCTGGGCAGGCCCGGTGCATGCAGCGCCGGGCGATGGGACCCGAACTCCGCGCTCGCCCGGGTGACCAGTTCGGTGGCGGCATTGAGCCTCGCCGGATACTGCACTTCGGGCACAGTGAACTCGAATGTCGGCCAGGATTGCCTGGGCGGCAGGTGATCTCGGGTGAAGGTGTCCTGATGGGCGCTGGGACTGAGCGGTTCGTGCTGCGTCATGTCCGGCTGCTCTCGGTCGGGGTGACGGCTCGGGAGGAGCCTGCAGGACCGGGGGCCCTGATCATTCCCTCCTGGGTGACGGTGGCCAGCAGTTCCCCGGACCGGCTGTGCAGCTGTCCGACGACCAAGCCGCGGGCCTGCTGCGCGGACACGGCCTGTTGGCTGTAGAGCACCCAGTCGTCCAGCCGGGCCGGCCGGTGGAACCACATCGCGTGATCCAGGCTGGCGGTGACCAGGCCTTCATCTGCCCAGGTGAGCCCTTGCTGCCGCAGTAGCGGTTCCAGGATGGTGTAGTCGCAGACGTAGGCCAGGGCAGCGGTGTGCACCTGCGCATCGTCCGGGAGTTCGCTGAACGGGCGCAGCCAGACGGCCTGGGTGGCAGTCCGTTCCCCGTTCAGCTCGGTGTAGATCGGCCCGTCGACATGGCGCTGGTCGAAGCTGCGACCCGAGGACCAGTACCGGGCGGCCGGACCGGGCACCCCGGCCAGTACATCGGCCGAACTGGGCAGCGACTCCGGGTCCGGCATCCCGCTCGGCATCGGCGCGTGGTGCTCGGCGCCCGGCTCCGGGACCTGGAACGACGCCAGCCCGACATAGACGACCTTGTCGGATTGGTAAGCGCGGATCTGGCGGGTGGAGAAACTCCGGCCGTCCCGCAGCAATTCCACCTCGTAGCGGACCGGCGCACCGATCTCCACCGGACGCAGGAAGTAGCTGTGCATGGAGTGCAGTGCGCGGTCTTCGCCCACCGATCGGAGCGCGGCGACGGTGGCCTGCGCGACCATGTCGCCGCCGTAGGCCTTCGGCCAGGGGCAGGGCTGCGGGGTGGCCAGGAACGCGCGATCGAAGTGCACCGGATCGAGCGGGGTGAGGTCGATGGCGGCCAGGAACGTGTCCGCGGTCGGCGCTGCCTCGGTGGGGGCCTGCGCAGCCGGATCCTCTGTCATGCGCGGCGGAATCCCTCGAGCAGGTCGTCCTCAATCTCCTCGAGGTTGACGACGATGTTGTCCGGCGTCCGGGTGGTCAACCAGACCAGGTCCTCAGTGGTGCTCATGTTGGCCTCGACGTGCGGCATGTACGGGGGCACGAAAACCCAATCTCCCTGCGTCATGTCGAGCCACTGCGCATAGTCGGCGCCGAAGTAGATCCGACCGTGCCCGGACAGCACGTAGCCGCCGGTCTCCGCCTCGCCGTGGTGGTGGGGCACCGAGCGGTAGCCGGGCTTGTTGCTGACCTGGCCGAACCAGATCTTGGTTGCCGGGGTGTGCGAGATGCTCACACCGGACACCCGCACACAGTCGCCCGACTGCGTGGTGTCGGTGCTCTCCTGGCCGGCCCTGGTCACCACCGGCACCACCTGCCCGTCGGCGCCGGCGTACTGCTCGTTGGGTCCGGCCTGCGGTAGACCCGGCCGATCGGGAGTGGCCATCAAAATGCTCCTGGGGTAGAAGTTCCGGTGCGATTGAAGCTGTGCGATTTCATCCCGTGCCGTGCCGTGCGGTGCGGTTTCAAGCAGTGTGGAGGGCTGTTGGTGCGCTTGAGGTTTCGTCCACCGGCAGGAAGCGCACGGTGTTGTCCAGGCGGCCCAGGTTCTCGATCTCGGTGAGCATCCGACTGCCGTCGCGAAGGTAGGTGGGCGGCTTCGCGGCGCTGCCCACTCCGCCTGGCGTACCCAGCAGCACCAGGTCGCCGATCCGCAGGGCGGTGAAGGAGGAGATGTAGGCCAGCAGGCTCGGTGCGTCGAAGACAAGTTCGCGAGTGGTGCTCTCCTGACGGACCTGACCGTCGACCGTGCAGCGCAGAGTCAACCCGGCCACCGGATCCACCTCGTCGGGGGTGACCAGGAACGGCCCCACCGGCGTGCTCGCATCCCAGGCCTTGCCCTGGAACCATTGCAGCGTGCGGTGTTGCCAGTCGCGCATCGAGACGTCGTTGGCGATCGTGTAGCCGGCGATCGCCAGGGCGGCAGTGTCGCGGTCAGCGCGCACGAGGGTGGCACCGACCACCACGGCCAACTCGGCTTCCCAGTCGAGGGCCTGCTGCGCCGCCGGCGGCGCCAAGATCTCGTCATTGGCGCCGATCAGGGTGTCCGCGTACTTGGCGAAGAGCGTCGGATACTCCGGCAGATCCCGTCCCATCTCGGTGATGTGATCGGCGAAGTTGAGTCCGCAGCAGATCACCTTGCCCGGGTTGATGACCACCGGCGCCAGCGTGAACTGCTCCGCGCTGCGATCGGAGCCGAGTGGCGCCTCATCGAGGGCCCGACGCGCCGTCTCCTGCCACGCGGGCAGGGCCAGCACAGCTTCGACGCCTGCCGCAGGCAGCAGGTGGTGTCGACCGTCGACATCCAATACCGTCGCCTGGGTTCGCGCCTGAGGGGTACCTGCTGCGCGTCGTACCGTGGCCAGTCTCATCGCCCCTCCGTCCGCGCAGCCACCCTGTGCTGCTCTGGAATGTTTATACTCTAATTCTTACGGCCGTCAATAGAACAGCACGGAGCGCCGGGATTCGACACCGTCCGGTTCGTCACGAGGGAGACCTGCATGCCCCACGAGAACGTCAACCCGCCCAGCTTGGTGCGGCCCAGTGGTTTCGCCCACGCCACGGTCGCGCCGGCCGGCTGCCGCATTGTCCATCTGGGCGGGCAGACGGCCATGGACGCGCACGGGTCGATCGTGCCCGGCGGGATCGTCGAGCAGTTCCGGCAGGCGTTCGGCAACGTGCTCACTGCGCTGACGGCGGCCGGCGGCACACCGGACGATCTGGTGTCGGCAACCATCTACCTGACCGACGTACCCGGCTACCAGGCGAACGGGCGGGAGATCGGCCGGATCTGGCGTGAGATGGCGGGCACGAACTACCCGGCGATGGCCGGCATCGGGATCACCGAGCTGTGGCAACCCGAAGCGCTCATCGAGATCTCAGCCGTGGCCGCACTGGCCTGAGGCACTCCGTCCCCGCCAGGGTGCGGACAGCGTCATGGGTGCGGACAGAGACGCGGCGTGGCAGCCGGCACTCGTCCGACCGCATCAGCGAGGTTCGAGCAGCTGCCGGGCATGTTCACGGCTCTGCGGGGCCCAGCGCTGGTGCAATTGCATGAACAGGCTCTCGGCCCGACCACCCGGCCAACCCGGGGGCAGCAGTTCGTTGGGCAGCCCCGGATCCAGGTAGGGCAACTGCCGCCATTCGGTGACCAGCGGAACGTGGCGGGCAAAGGCCGCGGCCGGCGACACCGGTCCTCGCTTGGCCAGCGGTGCGTGCTGCTCGACGAAGCTCGAGTAGTGCTCGGCCAGGCTGTCCAGATCCCACCAGTGGGCGACCTTGGCCTTCAGGGCTTCGGTGTCACGGTAGGTGGCGTTGAAGAACTCCACGTACGAGTCCAGCTGCTCCCGCGCCAGCCGGGTGCTGACGGCCTCGGCGACGCCCGCCGGCGCGATCCAGAGGCCCGGTGCAACTGCCCCGAATCCCCACCGCCGCAGAACCATCCGGATGCGGTGACGAAGATTGCGCTGTGACTCCGGCACGGTGAAGGTGGCCAGCAGCCACCCTTCGGAGGCTTCGCTGTGCCGGACGAAGATCCGCCGGTCGCCTTCGTCGAAGACCTCACCCAGGTGGGGGGCCAGGGCGTAGGACGCCGCGCCGTCGAGCACCGCGCTGACGAGCACTTCGCGCTTCTTGAGCCGGAACACCGACGAGCGGACGCTGGCGGGCTCCACACCGAGGTCGCCGAGCATCCGGATGAGTACGGAGATCGGGATTGCGCCGCGGATGTCTCGGTAGAGCCCGAACACCGTGACGATCAGGTGCTGTTGCCTCGGCGCGGACACCGAACGGTCGGACACCCCGTGAGAATAAACGACCATGTCGAGCCCCCCGTGATCAGCGCAATCCCCAACCTCTGTGCACCAGCAGTAGACACCGTGCCGGTCGCTGCGTGCCGATCAGCCCCGTGCAGTGGCCGGCAACCCGTGCTCAGGAGGCAGGTTGCTCCAGGGTTGCCGTCAGGGTGATCTCCGCCGAGGCGAACAACTTGGAGACCGGGCAGGTTGCCTTGGCCTTCTCGGCCATGGCTGTGAACTCGTCGGAGCTCAGACCCTGCACCTCGCCCCTGGTCCGCAGTGCGACCCGGGTGATCGTGAAGCTCCCGCCGGCCTCTTCCATGGTGACGGTGGCATCTGTGCTGACCAGGTGATCCTGGTGGCCGGCGTCATCCAGCATGCTGCTCAGGGACATCGAGAAGCAGCCGGCGTGCGCGGCGCCGAGCAGCTCCTCCGGATTCGTGGCGGGGGTGTCCTCGACTCGGGACTTGAGCGAGAACGGTAGTTCGGCCCCGGCGCGACCCAGGCGCATCTGTCCTGAACCGCTTTCGACTGGTCCGGACCACGAGGCGAAGGCGTGACGCAGAATCTTCATCGTTGTACTCTCCTTTGGACGACCGTCATCAGAACGTGTCAACTGTACAAGACCCGCCGGGATACCCGGAGCGGCCTGCGAGAGGAAAAACCATGCCGGCAGGGATTGTTCGTACCGAGGCAGATCCGGTCACCGTGCACGGCGCCGACGACGTCACGGCCCAGTTCACCTCGCGGGGGATCACGGCCCGTTGCCTCGTCGGTACCGACGGGCGGGCCGAGGCCATGACCCAACACATGTTGACCTTCCCCGCAGGCACGTACGAGCTGCCCTCGTCAGCTCGGCACGATCACCTCGTGTACGTGATGTCGGGTACCGGCCAGGTGGCGGCCCGCGGCCGGACTGCCTCGTTGACCCCAGGTACCTCGACCTTGATCCCGGCGGGTGAACTGTGGACAGTCAGCGCTGACGCCCAGGGGGTCCACGCCTCCTGCATCCGGCTGCCGACGCCTGCCCTGCCGGCAGCGGCGGGTCAGTGGCAGGAGCCGGGTGAATGGACGCTCACCAATCACGTCGGGGAGCAGGCCCGTCAGGCAGCAACCTCCGACCGCCAGTTCGAGGTGCTCTACGACAGCGCGAACGGCTGCGGCGGCGCGACCCAGTTCCTCGGGTTCATCCCGCAGACCGGGGCGCCCGAGCACTACCACCTGTACGACGAGATCTGCACGGTCGTGCGGGGGGCGGGCCGGCTGCTCGTGGGCGACACCGTGCAAGACCTGACGGTGGGCTCGACGTTCCACGTGCCGCCGCGCTTTTTGCATGCGGTGCACAACTCGGGCACCGAGGACCTGCACATGCTGGGGGTGTTCCGCCCCGCGGGGTCCGCTGCGGCGGCCTACTACCCGGACGGTCGCGCAGCCTTCAGCGGCTGAGAATTCCTGGCGGGACGGGCCGTGGATCATGTTACGAAAAAATGACGGCCGCAAAATTCTTTACATAGCCCGATCCTGATGACACGATCGCTGGCAACCCAGCAGCCCACCGAGTGCAAGGTCGTGTCCCATGCGCCGTTCCCCGCTCTTCACAGGTATTGCCGCCATCACCTGCTTGACACTGTCCCTCAGCGGCTGCGCGGGTGGAAGCACTGCCGGCAGCGGGAGCAGCACGCCGACCGTCGGCAGCGCGCCCGATCTCTCCTCGGCGGCCGGCCCCACGTCCGCTGAGTCCACCCCGTCCGACCCGACGTCCTCCGCGGGAACACCTTCTGGCTCGAACTCGACATCAGCCGGTGACGAATCGGCCACGAGCTCGGCCCCCGCCGGTTCTGGGAAGGCCTGCGCCGGTTCCATCGGTTTCATGGGTCCGATCACCGGTAGCGCGGCCGCCATCGGTGGGGAGCAATTGCACTTCGCCGAGCTTGCGGTCAAGAACTTCAACGCCCAGAACGGGTCGACCTACGACGTCGTCCAGGGCGACACCCAGCTCGACCCGGGCCAGGCCAGTACGGTGGGTCAGCAGTTCGTGTCGAACGACGCGATCCTGGGTGTCGTCGGACCGGCGGGCAGCCAGGAGGTCGACGCGATCGGCCCGGTGTACAGCCAGGCCTCCCTGTCGTTCGTCAGCTCGTCGGCGACCGCCACAGAGTTGACCGCGGGAAAGTACTCGTCGTTCTTCCGGACGATCCCGAACGACTCGGTACAGGGGCCCACCGATGCCACCTTCATCGCCGAGAAACTGAACGCCAAGAACGTCGTGATCGTGCAGGAGAAGACGTCCTACGGTCAGGGTCTCGCTGCCTCCGTCGGGGATGCACTGAAGGCCAAGGGCGTCACGGTGAACATCGTCCAGGTCAGCAAGGACCAGCCCGACTACTCGGCAGTAGTGACGAAGGTGGCAGCTGACACGGACGTCGTGTTCGCCACCTTCCAGATCGCGGCCAACACCCAGGTGTTGGCCACCCAGCTCAAGCAGCAGGGCAAGCAGGCGGCGGTCTTCGGTTCCGACGGATCCTTCTCGGCCGATTTCAAGACCCCCGGCGGTTACGTCTCATCCTTCGCGCCGGACGTGAAGTCGATCCCGTCTGCGGCCGAGGTCGTCAAGGCCTACACCTCCGCGTACGGCGACTTCGCCACCACCTACGGTCCGCCGACCTATGTTGCCGCGCAGGCGATTCTGCAGGCGGCGCAGCGCGCCTGCCAGGCCGGCAGTTCGGATCGAGCCGCGGTTCTCGCGCAGATGAAGTCGACCAGCATCACCGACTCGATCCTGGGTGGAACGCTGACCTTCACCGCTTCCGGTGACGTCGAAGGTGCCAAATTCTACGTGTTCAAGATCGGAACCGACGGCGTGCCGGCCCTCGTCCAGTAACTCGTTCCCCGGGGTGCGCGCGGAAGGGAAAGGCTTCGAGTGGAGTTCTTCGGACAACAACTGGTCAACGGCCTGACGCTGGGGAGCGTCTATGCCTTGATCGCGCTGGGCTACACCCTCATCTACGGTGTGCTGCAACTGCTCAACTTCGCCCACGGCGACGTCTACATGGTCGGCGCCTTCATCGGTTTCTTCGTGATGATCGGACTCGGTGGTCCGGCCGCGCCGATGGTCCCGGTGTGGCTGATGATCGTGGCGATGTTCCTGGCGGCGATGCTGGGTAGCGGAATTCTCGGGGTGCTGATCGAACAGTTCGCCTATCGTCCGCTGCGGAATTCACCGCGGATCGCCCCCCTGATCAGTGCGCTCGGTGTTTCATTGTTCTTGCAGAACGCGGTGCTGCTGCTGTTCGGGCCGCGGATCCGCGACTACGCCACCACGGAGTACATCCCGATCGGGAGTGGGTTCTCGATCGGCTCGATCCGGCTCGATCCGATGCGCATTCTCGTCGTCGTGCTTTCGGTGATCCTGATGTTCGTCCTGGTGCGGCTGGTGAACCGGACCAGGTTCGGACGGGGGATGCGCGCCGTCGCTTTCGACCGCGAGGCCGCGGTGATGATGGGTATCGACGTCAACCGGGTGGTGGTGCTGACGTTCTTCTGTGCGTCCGCGCTGGCGGGGGCCGCCGGCGTGATGGTGGGACTGGTGTTCTTCAACGTCTCCAACTTCATGGGATTCCTGGCCGGGCTCAAAGGTTTCACCGCAGCGGTGGTCGGCGGGATCGGCTCGGTGGGTGGGGCGATGGTCGGCGGTTTGCTGATCGGTTTGTTGGAGGCCTTCGCCACCGGGTACCTGTCGGCCAATAGGCCAACGCGATCTCCTTCGTCGCTCTGATCGCCGTCATGCTGGTCAAACCACGCGGGCTGCTCGGCCGCGCAGCGATCGTGAAGGTCTGAGATGAGCGGCGACGACTCCAGCGATGGCGCCTCGGTCGATGGCGCCCCGGTCGACGGCGCTCCGATCACCGGCAGCGACGCCATCAGCGGCGATCCGGGCTCCGGTCCCGAGACGCTCGCGGTCAGTGCACTGAACATCGGCACCGATGAGTGGGTGGCCCAGCACGAAACCCGCACGTCCACCGGCCATGGTGTGGGTGCACGGGTCAACGCGCTGTGGATGAGCGGGCCGGCCGCCGTGCGATGGGGGCTACCGCTGCTGGTTTTCGTGCTGTTCCCGGTGCTGGTCTCCGACGGCTACCTGTTGCGGATCGGTGTCAACCTCGGCCTGTTCGCGTTACTGGCGCTCGGGCTGAACGTAGTCATCGGCTATGCCGGCCTGCTCGATCTGGGATTCGTGGCCTTCTACGGCTGCGGCGCGTACGCCTACGCGCTGCTGTCCTCCGACAAACTCGGGGTGCATCTGCCGACCTGGCTGTCGGTACCGGCCGCGGTGCTGTTCACGGCGCTGATCGGGTTGCTGGTCAGCCTGCCCTCCAGACGCTTGAGCGGCGACTACCTTGCCATCGTCACCCTGTTCTTCGGTCAGATCTTCACCGAGTTGGTGCTCGCCGGCGACGCGGTGAGCCTGCCGGGCGCGAGCGACCCGGTGGACATCACCGGCGGCGCCAACGGCATCTCCGGGGTCAGCGGCTGGTCGGTGTTCGGATTCAGCTTCAACACCAACCGGTCCTACTACTACCTGGTGCTGTTCTTCGTCGTCGTGCTGGTGTTGGGTCTGGGCCGGATCAGCCGATCCCGGATGGGTCGGGCGTGGCGGGCGATCGGTGAGGATCCACTCGCAGCTGCCTCCATGACGATCCGGGTGAACCGGCTCAAGTTGCTGGCCTTCGTGGTCGGCGCCGGGATCGCCGGGCTCAGCGGCACGATCTTCTCCGCCGTACAGGTCGGCGTGTACGCGAGCAGCTTCGATCTGCCGATGTTGATCCTGCTCTACGCAGCGGTGATCCTCGGGGGGAGCGGCTCGTTGCCGGGCACGCTGATCGGCGCGGCCATCATGAGCGTGCTGCCAGAGGTGCTGCGGCAGCCGACCTACAGCGAACTGCTGTTCTTCGTGGGGCTCGTGGCGGGGGTGCTCTGGATCCTCAAGCCCAAGATCGGGGCGCTGGTGCTGGCCGCCACCGTCGCCGTCGGGTTCGCCATCAACATCGTGCTGCTGGCAGTGGGTGTGCCGTACCTGTCAGCCGCCGAATGGACCCAGGGCGTCATCGGAGAACTGTTGGGGCGCTGGCTGTTCGTACCGCAGGACCGGTTGCTCTGGGGCAACGTCGCGTTCGTGCTGCTGATCATCGCGGTGGCGGCGTTCTCGCGGATGCACGGTCGCGCCAAGATGTGGTTCCTGCCGCTGCTGCTGTGGCTCTCGGTGTTCGTCTGGATGGTTCGACTGTCGACGGAAGCCAGCCTCACCCGTCAGCTGGTGATCGGAGCGACGCTGGTGGTGCTGATGATCGCTCGGCCGCAGGGCATTTTCGGCAAGCAACGGGTGGAAGTGCTATGAGCAGCCCGCAGGCATCGAGCCCGACCCGGCTGCTGGAGCTCTCCCAGCTCAACATGAGTTTCGGCGGCCTGCGCAGCCTGCAGGACCTGGATCTCTGGGTCGACGAGGGTGAGGTGGTCAGCGTGATCGGGCCCAACGGCGCCGGCAAGACCACCCTGTTCAACGTGATCACCGGGATCTACCGGCCGACCTCCGGTGACGTGAGATTCGACGGCAGTTCGCTGGTGGGCGCGAACCCCACCGATGTCGCCTCCCGGGGGATCGCCCGAACGTTCCAGACGGTGCGGCTGTTCCTGAACATGTCGGTGCGCGACAACGTGATGGCCGCGACCTTCGGCCAGACCAGGGCGGGTCTCTGGCGCTCCGCCCTGGGCACCCCGGGTGCCCGTCGGGAGGAGCGGGAGGTCCGCGCCCGCGCCGAAGAGCTGTTGTCGTTCTTCGGCACCCGCCTGATGGGATATCGCTGGGACCAACCGGCCTACTCGCTGTCGTACGCCAATCGGCGACGGCTGGAGATCGCCCGTGCCATGGCGACCGGCGCGAAGATGCTGCTGCTGGACGAGCCGGCAGCCGGGATGAACCCGTCGGAGACCCACGAGATCACCGAGCTCGTCGGACGACTGCGCGACGAACGCGGATACACCATCATGGTCATCGAACACGACATGCACGTCGTGGAAGGAGTCAGTGATCGGGTGATCGCCCTGGATCACGGCGTGAAGATCGCGGACGGGCTGTTCGACGAGGTCGCCGCGCACCCCGAGGTGGTCGAGGCCTACCTCGGTCGCGGAACTGCGGGTACGAAGTGAAGCCGTTCCGCAAGATCGGATCCGTTGCTGCACACGGTGTTCCAGTTCGATCTGGCCGGCCGGCAAGTGAGCCGCTGCTAAGCTTGCAGGAGGTGAACACCTACTACGGCCAGGTGCACATCCTGCAGGGCGTGTCGTTGGACGTGGCCGAGGGTGAGCTGGTGTGTCTCCTGGGCGGCAACGCCTGCGGCAAGTCGACCACTCTCAAGACGACCCTCGGCCTGGTGGCGCCCCGATCCGGTCGGGTGGTCTTCGACGGCCACGACGTGACCGGCTGGTCGCCCTCGAGAAGGATCGCCGGCGGGATGGCCGTCGTGCCGGAGAACCGGCGGCTGTTCGCGCCGATGACCGTGACGGAGAACCTCCGGATCGGTGCCTACGTCCACGGCGATGCCAGAGCAGAGGATTTCGAGCGGGTCTACAGCCTGTTCCCGCTGTTGGCCGAGCGCCGGAACCAGTTGGCGGGCACGCTGTCCGGTGGCGAGCAGCAGATGGTCGCCGTGGGCAGGGCGCTGATGTCCAGGCCGAGACTGCTGCTGATGGACGAACCCTCGATGGGGCTGTCGCCACGCCTGGTCGAGCAGAGTTTCGAACTGATCGCCGAGCTGCACGCAGCCGGCGTGTCGATGTTGGTGATCGAGCAGAACGCGAACATGGCGCTGTCGGTGGCCGATCGCGGGTACGTACTGCAAACCGGTCGCATCGTGCTGACCGGACCGGCCGGAGAACTGGCCGCACACGAAGAACTGAGGAGGGCTTACCTTGGCCGCTGAGCAGGCATCGTCAACCGTTTCGGGATCGGCATCGGTATCGGGACCGGCAGGATCCCTGCCGGAGCTGATCCGGCACCGATTCCCTATCTTCGAGCACCTCACCTACGTCAACAGTTGCTCCCAGGGCGCGCTGTCGGACGTGGTGAGGGCGTCCTACCAGGACTACCTGGACGGGCTGGAGCGCGAGGGCTCGCTCTGGGAACACTGGGTCGGCAAACAGGAATCTGTTCGTGGCCAGTTGGCCACCCTACTCGGAGCCACCCCGGCCGAGATCGCCGTGACCACCTCGGGATCCGCTGCCGTCAGCTCGCTGGCGAGCTCGTTCGATTTCTCCCCTGGCCGGAACAAGGTGGTGACCACCGACCTCGAGTTCCCGATGATCGGCCAGATCTGGCATGCCCAGGAACGGCGCGGTGCCGAGGTGGTGCACGTGCCGGCGGATCCGGACAACACGATCCCGTTGGAGCGGTTCGCCGAGACGATCGACGACCGGACGGCGATCGTCTCGCTGACCCAGGTCTGCTATCGCAACGGCGCGCGGATGGACCTCGCGCCGATCATCGAGCTCGCCCACGCACGCGGGGCGCTGGTGCTGGTGGATGCCTACCAGGGGGTGGGTGCCGTTCCGCTGGACGTCGTCGAGCTCGACGCGGACTTCGTCACCGGAGGGGTGCTCAAGTACCTCTTGTCCTCGCCGGGAGTGGGTTTCCTCTACGCCAAGCAGGCCACGACCGCAGCCCTGCAGCCGACGGTGACCGGTTGGTTCGCTGCCCGGGACATCTTCGCGATGGACATCCATTCCTACGACCCCGCCCCGGATGCCCGTCGATTCGAGTCGGGCACCCCTGCGGTTCCCAGCCTGTATGCGGCGGAAGCCGGTATCGCGTTGATGCTCGAGATCGGCGTCGCCAACTCGTGGTCGCACGTGCAAGGGCTCCTGGCCCAGCTGCGCGCCGGCGTCGAGAGAATCGGCGGCACCGTCGCGACTCCGATCGGGTCGGCCGGGCCGATGTTGGCCGTGCAGAGCACCGACGAGCACGCTGCGGTGAAGGCCTTGGAAAGGGACGGCGTCATCGTCAGTTCTCGGGACGGCAACGTCCGGATCTCGCCGCACTGCTACAACAATGACGCCGATGTCGAGGCCGTGATCGCTGCCCTGCACCGGAATCGAGAGCTGCTGCGCTGATCCGCGCAGCCGCACCCACTGCACACCGGACCGGCCGGTTCCTCGGCCGGTCCACCACGACAAGGAGATGGCCATGTCCGTTCTCACCGAGCTCGTCGGGGCGATGCGATCCGGCGCCGTCCAGATCATCGATCTCACCGCTCCGTTGACCAGCACCACGCCGGTCCTGCAGCTCCCGCCACCGTTCGTCAACACGATCAACTTCCAGTTGGAGGAGATCAGCAGGTACGACGACCGCGGTCCCGCCTGGTACTGGAACGACATCCACACCGGTGAGCACACCGGCACCCACATGGATGCGCCGGTGCACTGGATCACCGGTCGGGACAGCTTGGACATCTCGCAGGTACCGCTGACCCAGCTGATCGCACCGGCGGCGGTCTTGGACTTCTCGGCGCACGCGTCCGCGGACCCGGACTTCCTGCTCGAGGTCGACCACATCCGGAGCTGGGAGGCCGAGCACGGCGAGCTGCCGGACGGTGGCTGGCTGATCTTCCGCACCGGCTGGGACGTCCACTCCGAGGACCAGGAGCGGTTTTTGAATGCCAACGAGACCGGCCCGCACACGCCGGGTGTGTCGGTGGAATGCGCTGCGTGGTTGGCGAACGAGGCGCCGATCATCGGCGTCGGCGTGGAGACCGTCGGCACGGACGCGGGCGCAGCCCACTCCTTCGACCCGCCCTTCCCGTGCCACCAGTCGCTGCTGGGTGCCGGAAAGTTCGGCCTCACCCAGTTGCAGAACGTCGCCCAGCTGCCGCCGACCGGTGCGCTCATCGTGACAGCCCCGCTGCCGATCATCGGCGGCTCGGGTAGTCCGACCCGAGCGTTGGCCTTGGTGGATCGCTCGTCATGAACGTCGCGGAGGCTGTCGGTCGGACGCTCGCCGGACTGGGTGTCGAGGCGGCCTTCGGGGTGGTCGGCAGTGGGAACTTCCACGTCACTAAGGCCCTGGTAGCTGTTGGCACCCGGTTCTTCGCCGCCCGCAACGTGGGCGGCGCCGCGACCATGGCGGATGCCTATGCCCGGGTCAGCGGCACGGTCGCTGCGCTCACCGTGCACCAGGGATGCGGTCTGACGAATGCGCTGACCGGCATCACCGAGGCGGCCAAGAGCCGTACCCCGCTCGTGGTGCTGGCGGCCGAATCCACCGCGCCCAGATCGAACTTCGCCGTCGACCAGGCGGCACTGGCCGTCGCTGTCGGTGCGCTGGCACAGCGGATCAGCTCACCGGAGACAGCTGTTGCGCAGAGCGCGGCTGCCTTTCGTGCCGCGCGTGATCAGCGCCGTACCGTGCTGCTCAATCTCCCGCTGGAGCTGCAGGCGCGGGAAGTTCCCGAAGGCGCGCTGCAGGTGCCGCCGGCTGTCCAGGTCGCTGTTCCCGCCACGGATCCGGCTGCGATCGCTGAGCTCGTCAGCGCATTGGCGGCCGCCCGTCGCCCGGTGTTCATCGCCGGCCGGGGCGCTCGGGCGCACCCCGCCAGGGACGCCATCGCCGAGCTCGCCGAACGCACCGGTGCGCTGCTGGCCACCTCAGCGGTGGCGCGAGGGTTGTTCCGCGGCAATCCTTGGGCGCTGGATGTGTCCGGGGGGTTTGCCTCGCCGCTCGCTGCGGAGCTGATCACCGGGGCCGACCTGATCATCGGCTGGGGCTGCTCGATGAACATGTGGACGATGCGTCACGGCCGGTTGATCGGGCCCGATACCGTCGTGGCGCAGGTGGACATCGAAGCCGGGGAGCTGGGTGCCAATCGGCCGATCGGCGTCGGGATCGTCGGTGACGCGGCAGCGGTGGCAGCTGCTGCGGTGCAGGCTCTGCGCCAGCAGGACCAGCGCACCAGCGGCTACCGCAGCGATCAGCTACAGCACCGGATCGCTGCGGAGATTCCCTGGCGCACAGTGCCTTATGACGACGACAGCACCGATCAGCTGATCGATCCGCGAACGCTCAGCATCGGTCTGGACAGCATCCTGCCGACCGAGCGGATCCTGGCGGTCGACTCGGGGAACTTCATGGGCTACCCGAGCATGTTCCTGTCGGTCCCGGATGAGCAGGGGATGTGTTTCACGCAGGCCTACCAGTCGATCGGTCTGGGCCTGGCCACGGCGATCGGTGCAGCGCTCGCCAGGCCGGACCGGTTGCCCGTGGCCGCGCTCGGTGACGGCGGCGCACTGATGGGCATCGCAGAACTGGACACCGTGGTCCGGCTGGGTATCCCGATGGCGATCGTCGTCTACAACGACGACGGCTACGGCGCCGAGGTCCACCACTTCGCCGACAGCGGCGAGCCGCTGGACACCGTCACGTTTCCGGAGACCGACATCGCCGCCATCGGAGCCGGATTCGGTTGCGACGCAGTCACTGTGCGGACCCCGGCCGATCTCGAGGCGGTTCGTGCCTGGGTCGACGGACCACGGCGGCGGCCGTTGCTCGTAGACGCGAAAGTCACCAGGGGGCAAGCGTCCTGGTGGCTGGAGGAAGCCTTCCGCGGGCACTGAGCAGACGCACCCCGGGTGGGGCACCGACCCGCAGCGGTCGGCGCCCCACCCGCTTCAGGCGCCCCGGGCGATCTCGGTCAGCGCGTGCAACAGGCCGTCGACCTCATCGGAGGTGTTGTAGTGCGCGATACCGATCCGCACCGCCTTGTCCGGATATCCCAACGAGCGGTAGAGGCCCAGCGAGTACCAGGTGTCGTGGGACCAAACGCCGTAGTTGTTCTGCGCCAGTTGTTCTGCGACCCGATCTGAATCCACGCCGTCCACGGTGACGAGGAAGGTCGGAAGCCGACCGTCCATCCCGGGCAGGCCGTACAAGGTGACCCCGTCGGGCAGCCCGGCGACGAACTGCTGCGCCAGCTCCTGCTCGTAGGGCTCGATGGCGGCGAACCCACCGACGTCATCCAGGTAGCGGTAGGTGGCGTTCAAGCCGGCCAGCATCTCGTAGGGCATCGTGCCGTTGGCGAAGCTCCTGCCGAGCGGCGTCGTGGATGCCGGCCGAGCCTTGTAGGGCCGCCAGGTCAGGGCGATCGACTCCCGGACTGCGGCGATGCCCAGGTGCGGACCACACCATTTGTAGGACGAACACAGCAGCACGCATCGCTGGTCCACGACGCGGCCTATCTCTCCGAGCCGAGTCTGTCGTTCCTGCCACCGGCCTGGGAGTCCGGCGGGTCCGCGAGCCACCTGCTGGGTACCGACGACATCGGTCGGGATGTGTTCGCCCGATCGTTGTACGGGGTGCGGATCTCGCTCATCATCGGGATTACCAGCGTGGTGGTGGCGACCGTCGTCGGCCTGCTCGTCGGGGTGGCGGCGAGATACCTGGGCGGATGGGTCGACAGCGTCCTGATGCGCATCACCGACGGCGTGATGGCCGTTCCGGTGATCCTGTTGGCCATCAGCATCATCGGAGCCGTCGGAGCGTCGGCAACCACACTGGTCTTCGTGCTGGCGGGGACCCAGTGGATGAGTTTTGCCAGGGTGGCCCGCAGCGAGACGTTGGGACTGCGGCAACGACAGTTCATCACCGCGGAGGTGGCACTGGGTGCCGGCAGCGCACGCATCGTGCTGAAACACATGGTGCCGCACGTGGTTCCCAACATGATCGTCCTGGCGACGCTCAGCCTGCCCAATGTCATCCTGCTGGCAGCGGGGCTCGATTTCCTCGGCCTGGGCACGCAACCCCCGACCCCGTCCATCGGCGGCCTGATCTCCGGCGGACTGCAGTATTTGTACAACGCCCCCTGGCTCGCCATCTATCCCGGCCTCGTCCTGATGATCATGGTGGTGGGGATCAACCTCCTGGGTGACGGGCTCAGCGAAAAGCTGGAGCGTTGAGACGCTCATGGTCGCTCGGTGGCGCCCCCCCGGTGTGTTCGCCGCCGGTGCCGAACATCGCTGATCGGCGCCGGGACGGAGTGGCTCGGTGCCCCCGCCGGTCGAGCAAGCGACGAAGGAGCGCGTCGAGACCCCCGTCGTGATGTCCGTCAGTTGAGCGGCTTCTGATACGCCGGAATCAGTTCGTTCCACCGCTGCAGCCAGGCCGGTGCTGCCGCTTCGGCCGACCAGCCGTCGGGATGCACCGAGCTACCATTGGCCAGCGCCCGACCGAGGTCCTCGAGGTGCGCCTGCCAGCCGGCGCCGTAGAAGTGCAGCTTGTCGCCGGGCAGCCCGCGCTCTTCGACGACCAACCTGGTCCGTGATCCCTCGGCCGTGAGCCAGGCTTCCATCTGGGTCTCGTCGTCCGCGCCGGGTTCGCCCGTCAGCAGCAGATGGTGGGGTGCTTCGCACGCGTCGATCCGCAGCGAGCCGCTCCAGGTGCTGGTGAAGACGGCCTGCACGGTCCCGCCCTCGACGAGGTCGCCGGACACCTCGGCGATCCAGCGCGCCAGGCGTTCCGGTGAGGTGCAGGCCTGCCACAGGTCGTCGATGTCGGTGTCGTAGACGTCCTCCACCCGCACTGCCCCGCGGGTGTCGTCCAGTTGCCGCATCGTGCCGGTCATCCTCATGTGCTTCTCCTTCTTCCTCGGGAAATTTCGGTGTGCAGCGCATCCAGTCGGTGCTGCCACAGTGCGCGGTAGTTCTCCAGCCAGTCGTCCAGTTCGACCAGCGCCTCGGGTCGCACGCTGTAGATCCGCCGTTGCGCTTCCTGGCTGACGGTCACCAGGCCGGCTTCGCGTAGCACCCGCAGATGCCGGGACACGCCGGGTCGGGCGATCGGCAGCGCGTCGGCCAGCTCGCCCGCTGTCGCCGGGTGATCCCGCAGGATCTCCAGCACCGTGCGACGACTGCCGTCCGCCAACGCTTGCAACACCGCATCCATGAACCGAATGTAACCGATGAGGTACGTACCCGCAAGGGTACATACCCGATCAGGACCGGGCCTGCAGCAGCGCCCAGTTGAAGCGCGGTGCTGCCGAACCACGAGCGATCGTGACCCGCATCCAGATCGCCATCATCATCTCGGTGGCCGCGGCCGCATCGATCCCGCCGAGGTCCATCAGTTGGGAGTCGCGCCAGCCGAAGGCCGCCAGCAGGGTGCCGACTGCAGCCTTGGCATCAGAGTCGTCACCGCAGACGAAGGCGAGATGATCGCCCGGGATCATCTCCGGCCGGGCCATCACCGCACAGTTCATCGTGTTGAGCGCCTTGACCACCCGCAACCGGGGGAACGCCGCCTGGAGCCGGCCGCCGAGCGAGTTCTCCGCCGAGGCGGCCGGCACCGGGTAGCCGTCCTCGACCGGGACGAGCTCGTTCGACAGATCGAGCAGCACCCGATCACCCAGGACGTCCGCGCCGACGGACTGCAGCACCTGCAGCGAGACGGCGCCGTTCGTCGCGTTCACCACCAGCGGCGCCGACGCGACCGCATCGGCGAAGGAGCCGGTGGCGATTCCAGCGTCCTCGGCGAACACCGCCAGGCTCGGCGAGTCCGCGCTGCGGGCGCCCACCGTCACTCTCCAGCCGACCTCAGCGGCTCGCCGCGCGATCGTCTGACCCACCTGCCCTGTTCCGAGTACTGCGACTTCCGGCATCCGGTCCTCCTGACCTCGATCAGAACAGGGTGCTCCCTGCACCGGACTTGAGGTCAAGGGCCCGGAGAGCGGGATCAGAGCTGCGCGGCGGGCGAACCGGGCGGAGAATCCAGCACGAGTACGGTCCACGACACCGGGGCCAGCGTCACGGTCACCCGCCCCTGGTCGGCCGCCACGGAACTGTTGGGGTGCGGCACGACCCGGTCGGGATCGTCCACGGTGTTGACGGCGAACGGATCCGTCTCCGCGAGGGTGAGCGCTTCGACGACCTCGACCTCCCCCAGAGGCCCGGTGTCGATGGTGACCTCGGCGCTGTCGTCGATGCAGCGGTTGACCAGGAACACGGCTGTCCGACCGGTCGCCGGATCGTGGGTGGCTGCCGCATCGATTTACATCGATGTAAACCAGGAAACTGCGGGAGTGTGCCTGAGGTGTCAACGGTGGGTTTCGCGCGCTGGTTCTGGTGACGGCTCGGAGCGCGGTGTCACTCGCTGCCCGGTGCCGTCCCGGTGGCGGTGGAGTCCCGGAGGACCATGGTGTACCCGATCTCGACGTGCCGGGGGGCGGTGCGGTCGCTGCCCTCGGCCAGTCGATCCACCAGCAGACCCACTGCGGTCTCGGCGACCTCGTCCCGTCGGGGCGACACCGTGGTCAGCGACGGAGTGGCGAACGCCCCGTCCTCGATGTCGTCGAACCCGACGACGGCGACGTCGTCCGGGATGGTCCGGCCGTGTCGTTGCAGCGCGTGCATCGCACCGAGCGCCAGCGCGTCGTTGAAGCACACCAGGCCGTCGAAGTCGGTTCCGTCGGCGATCAGTTCCTCGGTGGCCCTGACCCCGTCCGCCCGGTGCCACAGGGCCGCGGATCTGATGAGGGCGGTGTCGATGTCGATGCCGGCGGTCTCCAGCGCACCGGTGTAGCCCTGCAGGCGGGACGCTCCTGCTCCGACGGGGCCCTCCGGGCGGGCGCCGATGACGGCGATACGGCGCCGACCGATCCCCAGCAGATGCTCGGTCGCCGCGCGGATCGCTGCAGCGTTGGCCATCGTCACGTGGTCGGCCCGACTGCCGCGGACGCGGTCGCCCAGGACCACCATCGGGAACTCGGCGTCGAGTCGACGGACATCCGAGGCGGTCATGGACAGCGGGCTGTAGATGAGACCGTCGATCGAGTGGCGACGCATGATCTCGACGGTGTCGATCTCGTCCGTGGCCGGCGACAGCGTCTGCTCGATCAGCACGGTGTAGCCGCGAGCACCCGCCCGGCGGATGATCGCGTCGGCGAGCTCGGCGAAGTAGGCCTGGCTGAGTTCGGGGATGGCCAGCCCCAGCACCCGGGTGCGCCCGATCCGCAAGTTCCGGGCCGAGACGTTGAGCGTGTACCCCAGTTCTGCCACAGCAATGGTGACCCGCTCCCGGGTGGTGGCCGAGACGTGCGGGTAGTCGGACAGCACGTTGGACACCGTCTTCACCGAGACGCCGGCGAGCTGCGCCACGTCCTGCATGGTCACCGGGGTACGGCCGTTCCGGGCCTTCACGAGCTCGTCCACCCACGCCGCGGAGCCACGTCCATGCGCGAACAGTACGCACCCGGTCTGCCTGGTTCGTACGCATCCGGGTGGCCTCGCTGCCCGGCGCTCCCAGGCACTGCACTCATCCCGACACGGGCCCCCGCCGCATTCTCGATGGTCAGAAATGGGGGTCTTCGGCCGCAGAATTGACCATCCGGAATGCGGCTGACGATCGGGCACGCGGCAGGGGTCGTCGCGCGGGCCGACCACCTCGTCCGGCGGGCGGCCCTAGTGTCGGGACGTGACCTCTCCACCGTTGCTCCCCGGACCCGCGGCGCCGGGGGCCGATCTGCCGGTGCGTCCCGCGCTGGCGGAGCTGGTCGAGGCGGTGCGCACGCGGGGGACGGCAGTGCTGGTGGCGCCGCCCGGATCGGGCAAGACGTCGCTGCTACCGCTCGCGCTCGCCGACGTGGTCGAGGGCCGGGTGATCGTGGCCGAACCACGACGGCTGGCGACCCGGGCGGCGGCACATCGGTTGGCGTGGTTGATCGGGGAGAGCCCCGGTGGGCGGGTCGGCTACGCGATGCGGGGCGAACGGGCCGGGGGTTCCGGCACCCGGGTCGAGGTGGTCACCACCGGCCTGTTGGTGCAACGGCTGCAACGGGATCCGGAGCTGGCAGGTGTCGGGGCGATCGTCATCGACGAGTGCCACGAGCGGCACCTGGACGCGGATCTGGCGTTGGCGTTCTGCGTCGACGTCCGCGATACGCTCCGGCCGGATCTGGCCCTGATCGCCACCTCGGCGACCCCGGACACCGAGGCCATGACCCGTGCGCTCGGCGGCGCCGACACTCCTGTCATCACCGCAGCCACTGCGAGCTTCCCGGTCACCGTCGAGTGGGTCCCGCCGCCGCAGGCGTTGCCCTTGCTCGCAGATGCCCGGGTCGATCCCCGCCTGCTCGTGCACGTCGCCGCGGTTGTGCGGCGGGCACTGCAGGAAGGACCGGGTGACGTCCTCGTGTTCGTTCCCGGCGAGGCCGAGATCGCTGCCGTGATCAGGAATCTCGGCAGCGGCGTCGACGCGCTGCCGCTCTACGGTCGGCAGAGCAGGACCGAGCAGGAACGTGCCCTCACCCCGTCGGATCAGCAGCGGGTGGTGGTGACCACCGCGGTCGCCGAGAGCTCACTGACCGTGCCGGGCGTCCGTGCGGTGGTCGATGCCGGTCTGGCGCGGCAACCGCGCACCGACCCCTCCCGCGGGCTCAGCGCGCTCGTCACCACCCGGGTGTCCAGAGCCGCCGCCGACCAGCGGGCCGGCCGCGCCGGACGCGAAGGACCGGGACGGGTGTACCGGTGCTGGTCGGCCGTTGATCACACCCATCTCGCAGACCACACCGCCCCCGAGATCGCCACCGCCGACCTGGCCGGCTTCGCGCTGTCGATGGCGCGGTGGGGCGCGCCGGGCGGACATGGCCTCGCCCTGCTGAGCGCCCCGCCGGCGGCGGCGCTCGACGCGGCCACTGCGATTCTGTGCGACCTCGGTGCGATCGACGCCGAGGGCCGGATCACTCTGCGCGGCAATCAGATCGCCGAGATCGGAGCGCATCCTCGGCTGGCCAGAGCTCTGCTGGACGGAGCGCCCCTGGTCGGCACCGATCGCGCCCGGGAAGTGGTCGCGCTGCTGTCGGACGACAGTCTCACCGGTCGGGACGACGACCTGCCCGCACGCTGGCGGGAGTTGCGGGCCGGCAGCGATCGGGCAGCATCCGGTCGCTGGCGCGAGGAGATCCGTCGCCTCGGGCGGAGCGGTGAAGCAGACCGTTCGGCGAGTCCGGACGATCAGACGCGGTTGTCCGACGATCTTGCCGCCGGCACCGTCGTCGCCCTGGCCTACCCGGACCGGATCGCTCGCGCCCGCTCTGCAGACGGCGCCACCTACCAGCTGCTCTCCGGCACCGGTGCCGCGCTCGCCCCTTCGTCGTCGCTGCGCCGCTCGACCTGGCTCGCCGTCGCCGCCGCCGATCGCCCGACCGGGCGGGCAGATGCCCGGATCCGGTCCGCGGTCCCGATCGACGAGGCCACCGCACGGCTGGTCGCAACCGATCTGGTCACCCAGACCGACGAGATCCGTTGGGACGACGGCCGGGTCATTGCTGAGCGGGTCGAGTTGCTGGGCGCGATCCGACTCGCTGCGGCCCCGATCGAGAACCCCGACCCGCTGCCGGTCATCGCCGCGATCAATGAGGGACTGAGGAGATCGGGACTCGCGATCCTGTCCTGGAGCGAGGCGGCGATCCGCCTTCGGGAGCGGATGTCGTTCTGCCACAGCATGATCGGTGCGCCCTGGCCGGCCGTGGACGATGCTGCCCTGCTGGCGGATCTCGATACGTGGCTCAGCCCGGACCTGCAGAAGGTCAGCCGTAGCAGGGATCTCGGCCGGATCGACGTACTCGGGGCGCTGCGTCGACTGCTGCCGTGGCCCGCGGCCGCGCGGTTGGACGAGCTGGCCCCGGACCGCCTCAGAGTGCCGTCGGGAACCCAGGTGCGAGTCGGCTACGACGGAGATTCGCCCCCGGTTGTCGCAGTGAAGCTGCAGGAGACGTTCGGCTGGACCGTCACCCCGCGGCTCGCGGACGGGCGAGCACCGATCGTGCTGCACCTGCTGTCACCTGCCGGCCGCACCGTGGCCATCACCGGCGATCTCGCGTCGTTCTGGGTGCAGGGGTACCCGCAGGCGCGCGCCGAACTGCGTGCCCGGTATCCCCGTCACCCCTGGCCGGAGGATCCGCTCACCGCGGAGCCGACCA
The DNA here is from genome assembly GCA_037720195.1 of Nakamurella sp. Lineage (GTDB taxonomy): Bacteria > Actinomycetota > Actinomycetes > Mycobacteriales > Nakamurellaceae > Nakamurella. The sequence continues at coordinate 150,343 of JBBJML010000001.1, forward strand.
AGCGGGTGAAACCACGGGGTCGATGAACTGTGTGCTGGGTTGATGGCCCGTGCACTCTGCGGTGTCGACGCCGGTGATCGGGTTCGTGAGCGTGGATCACGGAGGACAGCGCGGCGTCGATCGCTGTCAGACGACCCGGATCTGGATCATCCGGGGGATCCCTCGAGGAGGTGTGTGTTCTCCTGGTGGACGGCCGTGAGTGTGACTCGACTGAATCGCCAGCCGTCATCGGTGCGCACTGCTTCGTTGTCGTAGAAGCCGACGACCAGCCAACAGTTGGGTCCGCCGGCGGTGTTCTCGGTCGAGACCCAGTGCTCGGCTCGCACATGCGCGTGAGCGGTGGCGTGGTCACCGATGACGCGGATGACGTGACCGGTGATGGTGTGGTGGGTCGCGACAAATGCTCCGAACGACACCCGAAGGGCCGCGATGTAGTCGTCCAACGTGGTTTGGAGTGCTGCCGTGTCGGTCACCGATTGGAAGTCCGCGACGAAGGGGTCGGTATGGACCAGGCGGGGAAGCTCGTCGAAATCCTTCTTGTCGGCAATGTCGGCGTAGCTGCCGAAGAGTTCGATGATGTCCGCACGATCGTTCTCGATGCTCATGATGTGGTTCCTTCGTGATCACCCCGAGAACGTCTGGGGGAATGGGGGTGTCGAATCAGCGGGACAGCACTCGGTCCATGATTCGGGTGGGTAGGAGACGGTTCAGGGGAATCGTGATCGCGGCGTCCAGACCCAGCGTGTACCGGGGTCGGGGACGTCGTGTGGTCGCGATCCTGGCGATCTTGGCTCCCGCTCTCGCGGCGGGAATGGCATGTGCGAGGAATGTGGATCGGAATTTCACTGTCGAGGAGATGAGGTCTGAATAGAGCGCCCGGTGTTCCGCGCTCATGCCGGCGGCGATGTCCAGCGAGATCGCGCCACTTCGGTCGGCCATGACCGTCTTGACGCCGCCCGACTGAACGACGACAACCTGGATACCCTGGGATGCGACTTCGCGACGGAGGGCATCACTGGCGGCCTCGAGTGCGAACTTCGTGCTTGCGTACGCACCGTAGATGGGGAGCACCACTTCGCCGCCGACGGAACTGATGTTCACGACGCGTCCTTTGCTGCGACGCAAGGCCGGCAGAAGTGCTTGGGTCACGGCGATGTGCCCGAAGAAGTTGACGTCGAACTGTTCACACCATGTGCTCAGGGGCAGGACTTCAACGGGGGCGTTGATCTCGCTTCCTGCATTGTTGATCACTGCTGTCAGCGTCCGTTGCTGTGGATCTGCAGCGACACGGGCGGCCAGAGCCTCCACGTGGGCGCTGATGGTGATGTCGAGCATGACCGGTTCGATCCGGTCGGCGCGAATTGCCTCGGCATCTTCGGGTGTCCGGACGCCTGCCAGGACGTGGTAGCCACGAGAGGCGAGCTCGCGGGCAGTCGCGGCCCCGATACCTCTGGAAGCACCGCAGATCGCAATGAGCGAGTTCTCGACCGACACCGTGTTGCGGCTACCCGTGGAGGTGATTTCGTCGGCGGTGGGGGGAGGCATGGACACAATGTAGTCAGTGCCAACTATGTAGTCAAGGACTACTTCTCGAGGGTACGATCGTCCGATGAGCACCCACGCCCTGCCGCGCCGCTACCACCACGGCGACCTGCGGGCTGCACTGCTCGAAGTGGCTGAGCAGAGCCTCCGCGAGCGCGGCGCCGGTCAACTGTCGCTGCGCGACCTGGCCCGGGAGATCGGTGTCAGTCATGCGGCTCCCCGGAGGCATTTCACCGAGCGACAGGATCTGCTCGACGCCCTGGCCCGAGCGGGCTTCATCCGGCTGGGTGAACGAATCGATGGTGCAGTCGCAGCGGCCTCGGGCCTGCTCACCGATCAACTGCACGGTGCCGCGTCTGCGTTTGCCCACTTCGCCACGGAGAATGCAGCTCTGCTGGAGTTGATGAACGCCACCAAGCATCGGGGAGACTCACCGGACGCCGCCCGAGCCTCTGACGCAGCGTTCGCTCCCATCGTCGGACTCATCCGCGAGAGTCAGGTGCAACACGTTCTCAGGGCCGGCCCTCCGGAGGAGATCGGATTCATCCTCTACGCCACCATCAATGGCATCGCCGCCATGGTGAATTCCGGACTCGTGGACGCGGATCGTCTGGAGGAACTCACCGACATCGCTGTCGACCAGTTCCTTCGTGGAGCAGCACCCTGAGCCTTGACTCGAGCGCCTCGCCAGGAAGCCGGGCACCAGCACTCAGTTCTGCAGAAGGGTTCCGCACTGGGTGAGGGTGCACACGGCCGGAGTTTCACCCGAGCCACTCAGGGCATCTCCTGGGTCTGCGCACGGTGCAGCTCCCGCAGACCGTGGTCGAGCAGCGCCCGTACCCCGTCGCGCACCCCGCTCAGCTGGTCGGCGAGCAGCACGAGGCTGTGCGCGATGATGGTCATCCCGTCCACCCGCCGCTCCTCCTCGTCGACCTCGGTGACGCCGAGCGCTCCGACGATCACCCGGACCACCGAGTCGTGATCGATCCGTGGGTACCAGGCCGCCGAGCGCACCGTGAGCTCCACCAGCTGGTCGGCGTCGTCGGAGTCGAGGCCGTCCGGGTGACGCCGCTCGAGCAGACCCTGCACGACAGTGCCGAGCAGCGTGGAGAGCTGCTCCCGATCCAACCGCGACAGACCGGCCAGGCAGGTGCTGAACTCGTCGGCGTCGTGCTCGCCCGCCGCAGATACTGCGTCCAGCACGGCCCGCTGCATCACGCCGGCCGAACCGGTCCATTCGCTCGCCACCCGGGAAGCGTGTCACGCCGCACCGACTGCGCGTCTCAGCTCCCGCTGCGGGCGGGGGAGCGCCGATCGCGCAGCACTGCCATCTCCTCGGGATCCTCCAACCAGTTCGGGGCCTTGTTGCGGAGGAAGAAGAGGTACGTCAGCAGCGACAGTCCGATCAGCACCGTCACGTAGACGATGAACAGGGTGACCTTGCCGTTCTCCTGCGCAGCGCTGTACAGCAGCGGCGCGGTGCCGCCGAAGATCGAGTTGGCCAGCGCGTACCCGAGACCGACCCCCAGCGCACGGATGTGGATCGGGAACAGCTGCGCCTTCACCACCGCGTTGATCGACGTGTAGCCGGTGAGGAAGACGAACCCGCCCACCAGGATCGCGAACGCCGCCACCGGGGAGTCCTGCTTGGGCAGTGCTGTGAGCAGGAACCAGGTGTAGGCGACGCCGCCGACGCCGAAGAACACCAGCAGCGTCTTCTGCCCGTACCGGTCGGCCAGCAGTCCGCCGATCGGCTGCATGAGCATCAGCACCGTCAGACCGATCAGGTTGATGACGGTCCCGGTGATGACGTCGGTGCCGGCGAACTGGGCCTGGATGATCTTGGGTGCGTTGACCGAGTACGTGTAGAACGCCACCGTGCCACCCATCGTGACGAAGAACGCGAGGGTCAGCGGACGCCAGTAGCGACGCAACAGCTCGTTCATCGATCCGGAGGTGGAGTCCTTGCCCGCCTTCGCGTTCGCGATCATCTCGGTGGTCAATGATTCGTCCATCGTGCGGCGCACCCAGTAGACGACCAGGGCGGCCACCCCGCCGAGACCGAACGCGACCCGCCAGCCCCAGCTGCTGATCCACTCCCGGTCACCGAGCAGCAGCATCAGCAGCAGGGTCAGCTGCGCCAGCACATGACCGCCGATCAACGTGACGTACTGGAACGACGAGAGGAATCCGCGCTTGCCGGGCACCGCTGCCTCGGACATGTAGGTGGCGGACGTGCCGTACTCGCCGCCGGTGGCGAAGCCCTGCACCAACCGGCACAACACCAGGATCACCGCGGACAGCACACCGATGGCGCTCTCGGTGGGCGTCAGCGCGATGACGAACGAGCCGCCCGCCATGATCGTCACCGACAGCGTGAGCGCGGCCCGGCGGCCGTACCGGTCGGCGTACCGGCCGAACCACCACGAGCCGATCGGCCGCATCAGGAACGTGACCGCGAACGTCGCCCAGATGTAGATCGTCGAGTTCGAATCGTTCGCGTCGAAGAACTGCTTCTCGAAGTAGGTCGCGAACACCGAGTAGACGTAGACGTCGAACCACTCGACGAGGTTGCCGGCCGATCCTTTCAAGGTGTTCGAGATCGAACGCTTGAGGGAGGTCGGTTGCACATGGGTGGCGGAATCCGTCATGCCTGGGAACGTAGTGCACTCGGGGTGGCCCGGCTCGGTGCCCATTGACCTGCGGTACCTGGATCAGACGTGGACAGGGGCTCCGGTCAACCGCTCGGCCTCGGCCCACAGCCGTGACGCGACCGCGAGATTCTGAGCGCGGCGGGGAATCTTCGAGCTCGCAGTCGGGCCGACGAGGCCGAATCGCCCGCCGGGCCCGTAGTAGCCGCCGTGAACCGCTGCCGGATCAGCCGCCGCGAACAGCAGCGGTTCAGCACCCTGCTGGACGTCCTGCGACGGCAGGAGCGGTAGATCCACGATCGACCGCTTCGGCTTGTCGCGTCCCAGGCTCGCGCCGGCGGACTGCAGGTTGGTGCGGGTGAAGCCGGGATGTGCCGCGATACTGCGGACGTTCCAGCCGCGGGCATCGACGAGGCGCGCCAGCTCGAGGGTCATCATCAGGTCGGCCAGCTTGGACTGGGCGTAGGAGCGCATCGGGCTCCAGCGCCGCCGCTCCCACTGCAGGTCGTCGAAGTCGATCTTGCCCATGTTTGCCATGCCGCTGCTCATCGTCACGATCCGTGGCGCGTCGGCGGAGAGCACCAGCGGCAGCAAGCGGGTGGTGAGCGCGAAAGCCCCCAGGAAGTTGCTGCCGAACTGCAACTCGAAGCCGTCGACGGTGGTGTTGCGGGTGGGCGGCGCCATCACGCCCGCATTGTTGACCAGCGTGCTCAGTGGCCGCCCGTCCTCGATCAGGGTGTCGGCGAACGCGGCGACGGAGGCCAGGTCGGACAGGTCGATGCGGCGGACCTCGAGATCGGCCGCCGGATTGTCGGCGAGGATCTCGGCACGCGCCTGCTCACCCTTGGCCGGCGTACGCACGGCCATCACCACACTCGCGCCGGCCGCAGCGAGCCTGCGGGCGGCCTCCTTACCGGTGCCGCTGTTGGCGCCGGTGACGACGACGAGCCGTCCGGTCTGGTCGGGGACTGAGTACATGGTCTCTCCTGGGTATTGCAGACCGGCGGTCTGATATCTCGACGATAAGCGACTGGTGGTCTGTTCGCAAGGGACCACCGGTCTGTAAACTGCGACGGTGACCACTTTCCAGCGCGCCCGGAGCGCGGACCAGCGCGCCGAACGCCGACAGGCCATCCTGACGACGGCAGCGACGATGCTGGCCGAGATGCCGGTCGCCGAGCTCAGCTTGAACAACCTGAGCCGTCGGGTCTGTCTGGCCAAGTCGAACGTGCTGCGGTACTTCGACTCCCGCGAAGCCGTGCTGCTGGAGCTGCTGGAGCTGCACTGGGCCGAGTGGTTGCAGGAGCTCGGCTCCTCGGTGCCGCAGATCCGGGAGGACACCCCCACCATCGATCGGGTGGATGCCCTGGCAGCGCTGATCGCCGACGCGGCCGCCCACCGGGAGATCTTCTGCGATCTGCTGGGTGCGCAGGCGACCGTGCTCGAGCGCAACGTCTCGGTGCCGGTGGCGGCCACGTTCAAACGCTCAGCGCTGCAGCACCTCCAGGACCTCGGAGCGATAGCGGCCTCGGCGTTGCCGGAACTGGCGGAGGAGGATCGGTTTGCCTTCGCGGCGGCCGCGATGTTGGCGATCGGTGCGCTCTGGGCCCACTCCCGGCCCAGCGCGGCCATGCTCCAGGCGTACGAGGACGACCCCTCGCTGGCTGCGCTGCGGCTGGATTTCACCGATACCCTGCGCCAGCTGCTCGCCTTACTGCTGTCCGGCCTGTTGGCTCGTGCGGACCAGCAGGCAGCGGGGTCGGGAAGACCCACCCGCGAATCGCCGGCGATGACGAGCGGATCATGATGCGCACCCCGGTAGGACGCTGGGCCGCGGCCTACCTGGTGGCGGCGGTGATCTTCGGGATCCTGGACTACCTCTGGCTCACCACGGTCACCGATTCGCTCTACCGCGATCGGCTCGGGCCGTTGATGGCCGACAAGCCCAACACGGCGGCGGCGTTGGCGTTCTACTTCATCTACCTCATCGGAGTCACCCACTTCGTCACCGTGCCAGCGCTCGAGCGCCTTTCAGTGCGGACGGTGCTGGTCAACGGTGCGATCCTCGGGCTGGTCGCGTATGCGACCTGGGACCTGACCAATCTTGCAGTGCTGCAGGGGTTCCCGGGCTCGATCGTCGTCATCGACCTGATCTGGGGAACGCTGGCGACCGCCGGCGCCGGCTCGGCTACGTACGTCGTACTCCGTCGGCTCGATCGGAGCCGGTCCGGCACGTCCTGATTGCGACGCGCCGGACCGGGTTTCCGGGAGCTCAGCTGAAGACCGTGCTCAGCTGGACCGGTGCTCAGCTGAAGACGGTGTCCTGCCCGTAGAGCGGCTGGGTGAAGGAATTCGCGTATGCCGACCGGTCGACGTCATCCAGGTTGTAGGTCAGGTAGACGCCGAAGCCGTCGGTGTCGGTACGGGTGGCCAGCGCCGCCGCGGACGACGCGGAGGTGGACTGCCAGTCGATGGCGGCCGCTCCGTTCTTGTCGTTGCCGAGCCCCGGGATGGACGGCGGGTTGTAGGCGCCGTAGTAAGGGTTCCAGGCATGGTCGAGCTTCGCGCCGATCGACGGATCGGCGGTACGGAGGCTGTCGGACGACGGGCCGATGTCGTAGAAGGTGATCAGCTTGTCGGGCATCCGGTCCCGTAGTGCCGTGATGAGCCAGCCGATCGACGAGTCGTTCGGCTGCAGGCTGCCGTTCGCGCCGTAGTCGGAGTACTCGTCGTCGAGGTCGACGCCGTCCAACCCGTAGCGGTTCACCAGCGTTGCCACCTGCCGCGCGAAATCGTCTGCGGCGCCGAAGGACTGGAAGTTCGCGAGACCGACACCCTGGTGGTTTCCGAGCACCGACAGCAGCACCTTCGTGCCCTTGGCCTGCAGTGGCCGGATCTGGGTCGCCGCCTCGTCCAAGGTCTGCTGCACCCGCTCGTTGCACACCAGGGCCGTGCCGGACGTCGTTGTCGTACTGGCGTTGAGGTTGGCCGCGAAGATGATCCCGATCGCGAAGAGTTGCTTGCCGTCGGCCAGCCGATAGCGGCCGACGTTGATCAGATCCTCGTTGTTGACCTCGACGTAGGCGACGCTGATCGGTTCGGTGGCAACGACATCCGGGTCGCACTGACGGTGTCCGCGACCCCGGCCGCGACCGTGCCCGCCACCGTTTCCGTGCCCGTTCCCCTGACCAGGCTTGCCGGAGGCGTGGGCAGCGCCGGCGAACACCAGCGAGCCGGCGGCGCCGAGCGCCCCGGTGAGAACGGCACGGCGGGTGAAGCGACCTTGCTGGGTATGGCTGCGCATCCTGCACTCCTCGTCGAGTGGGAGAGCCGGCAACGCCCGGTGCCGGTCGAGACCCCCACGCTGATCGCCTTAAGCGCTTTAGTCAACAGTTCCCCACGATCTGCCTGTTCGCGGCGCTGAATGACGCCGCCTGTCACTGCCTCGACTGCATCCGTTTAGGCTCGCGCCCATGGCACACCCGAACGAGCCAGGCCCCCGTACCGCTGTCGCCGCGCGCAACGGGATCGGGCTGCGGGACGCGCGTCCGCTCCGGGTCGATCGTCCGGCGGGCGAGCAGCAGGTCGGCCGGACGCTCGATCTGTTGGCCGGCCACACCGTCACCGCCGGTGAGGAACTGCGCTGGTCATGGTTCCCGGAACGCGTGTTGCCGGAGGGAGTCACCGAACCGACCGCAGCCGACCTCGAGACCTTCTGGGACGCCACCGCTTTCACCGTCGATCTGCTCTTCACCGACGGCAGCCGGCTGTCGGACGCCGGGGCGCGCGACCAGTACGGCATCGCATCGACCCCCCACGCGCAGGACGATGCTCGGACGGCCTGGGTCGACCAGTGGAACCTGCGGCGGGTGGACCTCACCTCCGTAGCCGGCCGCACCGTCGAACGCGCGGAAGCGATCTTCGGGCGAACCGGACAACGCATCGCCGCAGCGCTTCCCGCACTGGTGGGCTGGCTCGACGGCGTCGCCGTCGACGTACAGCGGCGGCCGCCGAGCACACCCCTCGAGTACGTCGACACCCGGCGCGGTTCGCACTCCTCGGGTCGGTTCTCGCGCGGCAACACCGCGCCCCTGGTCGCCGTTCCGCACGGCGGCGTGTTCGGGCTGCCGATGACGGACGCCGGAAGCAACCGGTGGCCCTACTCCTGGGCCGAACACGGCCGCGACGGTGACGTGCGGCCGACGATCCAGGCTTTCGCCACCTCGCACCTGCCCTCACCGTGGATGAGTGACCGCGGGGTGTTCCAGCTGATGCCGCATCACTCGCCGGAGCCGCCGACCGATCGGGTCGGCCGCGGGCTGGCCTTCGACCACGACGACGAGGAGGCCGGTCCGCACCGCTACCGGGTCGCGCTCGAACAGGGATTGGTCGCCGAGCTGACCGCCGCCGACTTCGCCCTGGGGCTGCGGTTCACCGCTCCGAACGACGAGGGCGCGCTGATCCTCGATCACCACGGCTCCGTCCGGGACGTCGTCGTCCGACGCGACGGCGATGTGACGGTTGTGGAGGCGGTGCTGGACGACCGGCCCGGTACCCCGCCGCACCACCTGCACCTGCGGGTCCCCGGCGTGCTGGCTGACGTCACGCAGGTCGACGGAGATCGACTGAGTGGGTACCTGCGGCTGGACACCCGCGGCCCGGTCGAGGTCGGGCTGGGGATCTCGACCGTCTCGGTCGCCGACGCCGCTGCCAACCTCTGCGCTGCCGGCGGTTTCGACGAGATGGTCGCCGAGGCGACCCGCCGCTGGGCGGAGGTTCTCGACACCGTGCGGGTCGACGGCGGGACCGAGGACCAGCTGCGCACGCTGCACGGCGGGCTGTACCGGCTGTTCCTCTACCCGAACCGGGCGGGCGAGCGGGCGCTGACCGGCACGCCGCACTACCGCTCGCCCTACGGCGGGGTCCTGGAGCATCCGATCAGGGACGCGCCCGGACCCGAGGTGGTGGACGCGGAACTGACCACCACGCACGGCTTCTGGGACACCTACCGGACGGCGTGGCCGCTGCTGGCGCTGCTCACCCCGGACACGGCCGGTCCGCTCGCGCAGGGTTTCGTCCAGCACTTCCACGACGGTGGCTGGACGCCCCGGTGGAGTGCTCCCGGCGCCGAGGACTGCATGACCGGAACCACCAGCGACACCGTGTTCGCCGACCTGCTCGTCAAAGGCATCGCCGGCATCGATCCGGAGGCCGCGTACGCCAGTGCCGTCCGCAACGCAACGGTGCCCGCCCGCGACCACCGGGTCGGCCGAAAGGGCCTGCACCCCGGCATCTTCCGGGGATACGTCGACACCGATACGTCCGAGGGCATGTCGTGGACGTTGGATGCGGCGATCAACGACTGGTCGGTGACGGTGATGGCCGGTCTGCTCGCCGACCGCACCACCGATGACGCTGCCCGCGATAGGTTCCGCGCGGAACAGGAGTGGTTCGCTCGCCGCTCGCTGCTCTACCGGTCGGTGTTCGACCCGGCCACCGGGTTCTTCCGCGGCCGCGGACCGGACGGCAGCTGGCGTGGGGAACGCACGGACGCCGGTTTCGATCCGGACGTGTGGGGCCACGACTACACCGAGACCAACGCCTGGGGCACGATGTTCACCGCCCCGCACGACGGCGCCGGGCTGGTGGCGTTGCACGAGGCCGCGCGCGGCTTCGACACTGCGCTGCAGGAGTTCTCCACCGCGACGGAGACCGGCGCGAGCACCGTGGCCGGTTCCTACGGCGGCGTCATCCACGAGATGACGGAGGCCCGCGACATCCGGATGGGAATGCTGGGCCTGTCGAATCAGCCGGCGCACCACATCCCGTTCGTCCCGATGTTCGCCGGCCGGCACGACGACGCCCATCGGGTGGTCCGGGAGTGTGTGACCCGGTTGTTCGTCGGGTCCGATCTCGGTCAGGGATATCCCGGCGACGAGGACAACGGCGAGATGAGCGCGTGGTGGGTGTGGGCCGCCATCGGGCTCTACCCGCTCGCCCCCGCCACCGGCAGCTACGTCCTGGTGCCGCCGCTGTTCGAGCGGACCGAGCTGCTGACGTCCGGCACCGTCATCGAACTCGCCGGGCCGAGCCGGGGTGCGTACTTGGCTGCGGTGACGATCGACGGCGAACCGTGGCACTCGATCTCGGTGCCGCACAGCGTGATCGCCGGCAGCGCGCACCTGGTGCTGACGCTGTCGGACGAGCCGACCGGCTGGGGTGGCGACTCCCGCCCGGTGTCGGCGAGCGAGCTGCACGGCTATGCCGACACTCCCGCCGACGTCCTGCCGCCCGGGGCATCCCCGCTCACCGACGACACAGCGGCCACCGTGGTCACTTTTGCGCCCGGCGAGCGGCTGGAACTCGCAATGCCGCCGACGGACGCCTCGCTGATGACCGTCACCGTGGACGGGCCGGGCACCTTCTCCTGGCAGCTGGAGTTGCTCGCCGAGGACGGCACCGTCGTCCATGATCAGCACCGGGTGGAAGTGTTCGATCAGCCGCGGCAGACCCGGGTGTTCCGGGTCGGTGACCTCTTCCGGCTGGACCAGCCCCGTCCGGACGCCACCCGAATGCGGTTGACCGCGGGGAGTCCTCTCGCGCTGCGGCAACTGGAGCTGATCGCCCGCTCGGCGCGGCGCTGATCACCTCAGCACCCGCGTGGTCACCTCGGGTGGCACCAGGGCGATCAAGTCGGGTGACATCGCAGCACGCCGCCCGCGGCCTGGAGAAGTCCGTGGTCGAGCGCGTGCGCCGGGTGCCCCGCCGTCCGTATCAGTCGGTGCTGCTGACCTCTCCGCCGATCTTGGCCTGGATGGCTCGCGCCACGTCCTCGGGCGCGTCCTCGCCTGTCTTCGAACCGAGTGCGAACCACGTCGGACCGACCACGTAGAAGACCTTCTTGCCGCCGGCGATCGATGAAGAGAAGGACTTGATCAGAGCAGGCACACCGGCCGTGTTCTTGGTGGCTGCCAACAGATACTGCGTACCGTCCAGAGTGCAGCTGGCCACGGCGGTCGCTCCGGCCTTGGCTCCTTCGGAACCTGGCTTGGCCGCTTGGACCTTCGGAGCCGTACAACCGAGCTGTCGGGCCAGAACGGTGAGGCCTGCGGCGTCCGTGACCGAGACCCCCTCGCCCCCGGATGTCGGGCTGGATGACTCGGTCGTCTGCGAGGTGGCCGTCGCCTCTGAGCTCCCGTCGGGTCCGGAGGATCCGGTGGAGATGGGCGACGTCGCGGAATCCGGTGAGTCGGTGCTGCTGGGGTCCTCAGCACTGGTCGGGTCCGATGAGGTTGCGGACGGCTGGTCCAGCGACGAGGCGGTTGTCGAGCCAGCTGTCGCCCCACTGGTGGGCGCTCCTGTGGCGGAGCCCGCTCCGGTGCTCAGGCTCGTGGATGGTGCGGCAGCCGCGGTGCTCGGTGAGGAGCTGGATCCGTCCTCGGCAGAGCCACAGGCACTGACGATCAGGACCCCGGCAGCCACCAGCGCCGTCATTACCCGATGTGCTCTCGTGTGGTCCATGGACACCTCTCTCACCTGTGAATTCCGTTGTCGTAGTTCCTCACTTTAACCCCCGTTCCAGCGCCGAAGAGCTTGACCGGCACCGTGCTGGGGGCGCTCTCGCGTGGCGACTCGGCCCTGGATGGTCCCGGGGTGACGGGCGGGCTTGCCCGATCCCGCCGGTCGGGATGACGATCGCCGGCGACCCGCAGTGGCGCACCGCAGCTGCAGGGGGTATCAGGCGCCTGATGGTTCAACCTGATGAGGGGATCTGCCGTGCAGCGTCTGTCCATGTTTGTGATCGCGCATCGTTGGTGGGGTCAACTTGGCCTTTGTTGGGGGCGCTGCGGGGGCGTCGATGTGGGCGGCTCGTAGGGCGAGCATGGCGTCGCGGAGGCGGGCTTTGAACGTGGGGAGGGGGATGCCGAGGGCTCGGCTCGCATCAGGTCCGGTGAGGTCGCCCCAGTAGGTCAGTTGGATCGCCTCTCGCTGGAACGGGGTCAGGCCAGCGACCGCGGTGTTCAAGAGGGTGGTTGGTTCCTGGCGTGCGAGCACGGTTTCGATGACCTGGTCGTAGTCGGCGCTTTCTGCGCTGTTCCGGGCAGCGAGTGTGTCGTGTTTGCGGATGCGTTCTGATCGGCGGATGTGGTCGACGGCTCGCGCGTGGGTGATCAGGAATATCCACGGTATTGCCGGAGACCTCGCTGGGTCGAACATGGCTGCGCGACGCCAGATGTCGAGGAACGCGTCCTGGGTGATGTCCTCGGCTCGGGTCGGATCACGGACGATTGATCTGGCCAGTCCGAGAACCCGCGGTGCTGTCGCGTCGTACAGATTGCGGAAGGCTGGAAGGTCGCCGCGGGCAACGAGGACGAGGAGATCATCGAGCTTGAGTGGGGTCGCGATGGACATGGTCACGTCAGATCCGCCTCGCTTTTGAAGAGCCTCAAATGGTGGTCGGCCAAACCACCCTGACGGTTGGTGGGGCTACGCCTGCTGCCCGGTCGGTGCAGGGGTGGGCGCAGGTCAGGTCACTGGATCGGAAGTGCGTTCGATGAGTTCGCCGGTGTGGCAGAGGGTTTCGGCGACCCGCCGCAGTTTGATGTTGCTCTCGGATGAAGCGCGCCGCAGGCAGGTGAAGGCTTCGTCTGCGGTCAGTTGCCGTTGATGCATCAGAATGCCTTTGGCCTGCCCGATGACGTCACGGGAGACGATCGCGTCCTGCCAGTCAGCGCGTTGTCGTTGAATGGCCAGGGCGATCGAGGCGTGGATGGCCAGGGTGGTGGCATCGGCAGCGCTGGTGGGAGGGAACGCGTCGGTGGTGAACCCCAGGACCAGCAGGGTCCCGAACATGACCTTCCCGCTGCCCAGTGGGGCGCAGATCATGCTGCTCATCTCCGCGTCGTGGTCGAGCGTCGCCGACACCGGCCATCGATCTGTGGTCTGCGGCGGCTGCGAGGCAGAGTTCACGGTCCACAGGTTCGGGGTGAGGGTGCGGGGCAGCGCCGCGTGCAGCTTCTCGATCGACCCGGCGGCGGCTTTGATTCGCAGCGTCCCAGTGGTGGACACGGTGACGACCGCGGCCGCGTCGGCGCCACGGAGCAAGCCGGTGGTATCCATGGTGATCGCCCCCAGGGCGGCGGCTTCGTCGGGCTGCTGGTGCCAGGTCAACGCGCACTGCGCCAACGCCTCACCGAAACCTGGGGGTGCCGACTTCGTACCGGCGGACGAACGGGGCCGGGACACGTCGGTCAGGTGCCGGCTCATCCGGTCCCGGCCCCGGTCGTCGGCGCGACAGTGCTACTGCGCCGGTCGGGCCCGATCGGGGCGGGTGGGTTCGAATCAAGGGCCGGTGATGCCCGGCGGTGTCCGTCCAGTGGCGTCGGCGCAGAATCTGCCGCCGCCAATCCGGCAACCGGAAAACGGCGACGTAGTCGGACCAGGTGAGAATTCACAAGGGTTATCCGGGGTAATTACGGGAACCTGGACAGTGCTTGGGCGGCCCATGCTCCTGGGGCATCGCGACCGGAGCGGGCGGCGACACCGGTCCCAGCCGGCTGTGGTTCTCAGCAGGCCGAACAGTAGCGGTTGGCACATGATCGGACAAGCCAGCGACGGTGCTCCCGGCAGGATGTCCCCACGGTCAGAGCTGAACACTGCAAGGCTGCCGCGGGGCGGTATCGTCTGGGTGAAAGGTCATGGGTGTGGCGGCGAGGAGCCCTCGATGGATGAATCCGAGCACGCCGGCGCAGGTGAGACAAGCGGGGCGGCCCAGGCTGACGACGCGCAGCGTCACGTGCCGATCGGCGAATCAGCACAGCAGGACGCTGATCTGGCCAGCAGTTTGTCGCAACTTTCGCAGCTCTCGGCCAGACGTTTCGGATTGGTGGAGTTGCTGACGAAGGTCGCGACGATGGCGGTGCAGGCCATTCCCGGCGCCGACGGCGCCGGGCTGACCCTGCTGGAGTCGAACCAAGCGGACATCATCGTCAAGAGCGCCGATTTCGTCCGGGTGATCGATGACATCCAGTACGGCATCGGGCAGGGACCGTGCATCAGCGCCGCCCAGACCGGCACCACCATGCGGTCCGGTTCCCTCGGCGGGGACCCGCGGTGGCCGCGGTTCGGACCTCGCGCCGGACGGCTCGGGGTGCACAGTGTGCTGTCGCTCCCGTTGGTCACGACAGGCGGGGTGGTGGGGGCGATGAACGTGTACGCCCACGCCAAGGACGCTTTCGACGACCGGTCAGAACAGTTGGGGGAGCTGTTCGCGGTACCGGCGGCGATCTCGGTCCTCAACGCGCAGATCCTGGCGCAGAGCCAACGCCTGGCCACCCAGTTGCAGGCGGCGTTGGTCAGCCGTCCGGTCATCGATCAGGCCATCGGGATCCTGCGGAGTCGCAGCGGCGAGAGCGCCGCAGAAGCATTCACCCGGCTGCAGCAGATGAGCCAGCACGAGCACCTCAAGTTGACCGCGGTGGCCACCGCCGTGGTGGAAGAGGCAGCGGCACGGGCCAGAGCTCGCCGACAACAACACGATTAGCCTCGGCTCAGGCGCCGAAGGGTGCGAAGCGGGTAGTGTCTTGAACGCGGCGCAGGCTGGATCTGGGGCCCGACCCCCGTCCACCGCGTCCGCATCGTGCCCCGCTACTGCCGCGGGACCCGGCCCAGGAACCACAGCCAGCGATCGGGACGCTTCGGAGTTCTGCGTGGACTTTTCCCGCGAACTGGTGACGCAACTGGACGGGCTCACGAAAGCCCTCGACGGTAGCGGAGATGACCTGCACGCCATCTTGAGCGTGCTGGTCGACGATCTGCGGACCGGGATCTCCTCGTTCGTCGGGTTGAGCATCACCGTGTCGGCCGGGTGGGAACCGGTGACGGTGACAACGATGAGCGTCCACACCGCTGTCACCTCGATGCTGCTGCCACTGGGCGCGGCTCATGCCGGCGGCGGAGACATCGTGTTGTACGCGGAAACTCCCGGCGCTTTCACCGATCTCGCAGCCGACGCCCGCATCGCTCTGGGCCGGGACGATGAGATCGTCGTGGACGGGCATCTGCCGCCGCCCACCGCGTTCGCCGCGCAAGCCAGCGTGGACACTCTGGTGGACCGATCGACCATCGATCAGGCGGTGGGCTATCTGATCGAGCAGGGCTACCCACCCGCCCGGGCCAAGACTGAACTCTCCCGCCGAGCCGCCGCAACCGGGATCAGCCTCGCGCAGATCGCCGCCCAGGTACGGACCACCGAGCGACGACCTGACCCCGAGGATCAGGACGAGGACCCAGATGAACGAAGCGCGTGAGCCCCACTGCGATCCTTGAATGCACGCAGCGCTCACCATTTCCCGCTCCCCGGCGCCGGGTGTCTCCAGGAGTCCAGGGGATCATCCGCCGGGCCGCCCTTGGCCCGGCGACCAGTCGTGATGTCCACGTTCGTCACCCGGTCAGTCGCATGTCACCCCTGAACGAAGCTTCGAAGCGAAGTCTTGATCGAGCGAATGGGTGCCGTCGTAGCAGAGCCACGACGGGGTGCCGGATGTCTGGCGTGCTCGCCGGGCGGGCCTGATAGCGTTTGAGTTGCTGAGTTCCCCAGCCGGCTTGGGAAGGTTCGCCGCCGCACCGCTGCGACGGGCCGCAGAAACAACTTTCTCGCCGCCCTGCTGTTGTCCAGGTACGCCCTCAGGTCCCGGGATCACCTGTCGTGAAACGCCGCGAACTCAACACCACGATCCCCAGCGCCCGCCCGCCCGCCACCGATCCTGGCCCGGAGCAGATGGGCAGCCAACCCAGCCCGCAAGTCTCTGCATTCATCCCGATGGCCCAAGATGCCCACACCGACCGGGGTGAATCGCCGGCGTTGGAGCATCGACTGTCGCTGGTACTACGCAATTTCGCGCACACCATGGGCACAGACTTCCCCATCCAGTCGATTCTGGACCACCTGGTCGCCGAGATCGTTGCGATGCTCCCGGTGACCGCGGCCGGGGTGACCTTGATCGCCCCTGACACCCAACCCCGGTATATTGCCGCCTCAGACGAGGCAGCCCTGCGGTACGAACGCCTGCAGACCGAACTGGACGAAGGACCATTCCTGATGGCTTTCCGGTCCGGACGATCGGTCGCCGTCCCGAACCTGCGCACCGAGGACCGGTTTCCCCGATTCACCCCTCGGGCGCTGCAGGCCGGGTTGCGGGCGGTGTTCACCTTCCCGCTGCGCCATGAGCAGCAACCCCTCGGCGCACTGGACCTCTACCGGGACACACCGGGCCCGCTGGGCCAGGAGGCGACCGAGGCAGCGCAAACCTTGGCCGATGTGGCCGCGGCCTACCTGCTCAATGCCCAAGCGCGGCTAGATCTGCAGAAGGCCAATGACCGATCCGAACAGCAGGCCCTACACGACGTGCTCACCGAGCTACCGAACCGCATGTTGATCCTGGACCGTCTGCAGCATGCGATCGGGCGTCAAAACCAGACCGGGCAACCCTGCGCTGTGCTGTTCATCGACCTGGATCGCCTCAAATCGGTGAACGACACTCATGGTCACGCAACCGGTGATGAACTGCTCATCGCCGCGGCCAGCCGGCTGGCCGAGCTGATCCGGCCCGGGGACACCCTGGGGCGGTTGTCCGGCGATGAATTCGTGATCCTGTGTGAGGACCTGGACAACTTCGACCACGCCTCAGCGATCGCCGGCCGGTTGTTGACCGCTCTGACCCAACCGTTCATCCTCACGACAGCCCGGGTGGACATCACCGCCAGCATCGGCATCGCCCGCGCCGGACAGGTCGGACAATCCCCGCATCAGGTCCTGGACGAAGCCGATAGCGCCATGTATCAGGCCAAACGCAGCGGCGGGAACCGCCACCAAGTCTTCGACCCCGATCTGAAAAGTGTCACGATCTATCACAGCGAATTGGAACAGGACCTGCGCAGCGCCGTCGAGCGTGGTCAGCTGCACACCGCCTACCAGCCGATCGTCCACACCGGCGACGGCCGCATCACCGGCTTCGAGGCGTTGCTGCGGTGGAATCACCCCACCCACGGACCGATCCCGCCGGCCACCCTCATCCCGCTCGCCGAGGAGTCCGGGCTGATCGACCGTCTGGGCAGCTGGGTGCTGCAACGCGCCTGCACCGACATGCACCGTTGGCAACACGCATCCGGCCAACCGTTGGGGATCGCAGTCAACGTCTCGCCACATCAGCTGATGTCCACCCGGTTCCCCGACACCGTCTCCAACATCCTCGACGCGGCGCAATGCAACCCGAAACGCCTGACCCTGGAGGTCACCGAAAATGTTTTCATGGCCGACAAAGAAGTCGCTCTCACCGTTTTGCGAGACCTGCGAAGTCTGGGTATCACCCTGGCTCTGGACGATTTCGGCACCGGCTACGCTGCACTGAACTATCTACAAACGTTTCCGATCGACATCCTCAAAATCGACAGATCCTTCGTAGCCGAACTCGGCCGGGACCCCGCAGCGAACGTCATCGTCGCGGCCATCGTGCAACTAGCCCACGGGCTGGGTATGGCCGTCGTAGCCGAAGGCGTCGAAACCATTGCGCAGCACAGCGTTGTCGCTGCGCTGGGGTGCAACTCAAGCCAAGGTTTCTACTACGCCAAGCCGATGACCGCACCACAAGTCACCTCACTGATCCGCCGCGGACACACCCACCTGCCCGACCCGATCGGTGAGCATTGAAGGGTCTGCTGCACGGTTCGGTGACAGTTGACGTCACGCGGCCTGGCTGGCCGGCGGGCTCATGATGGCTTCAAGCTCGATCGGGGTCAATCAGCTGAGGCGGGCCTGCCGGCGGCGGCGGTGGTAGGTCCGTTCGATCCAGGTGATGATCGCGATCCTCAGCTGTTCCCGTGATGCCCACGGGCGCCGGTTCAGGACGTTCTTCTGCAGCAGGCTGAAAAGGATTCAATGGCCGCGTTGTCGCCGGCAGCGCCGACGCGGCCCATCGACCCGGCCATGACGGGTCAACGCGCGCAGCACCTTCCGGCTGCGAGCTGCGACCCACGATCACGATGCACGATGCAACCGGCCACCTCATCACCAGCCGCAGCACGTCTGGCGACGGCGCTGGTGATCGCGTCGACAACAGCAAGCCTGGACTTCATCCGATCGCTGATCGAGTACCCCACGATTCGACCCGAGTACGCGTCCTTCACCGCGCTCGGATACAGCTTGCCCTCCGCTGTTCTGGCATCCTTTCAGGCCCGCCCCACAGGGCAATCCAACTCAGATGTCACCTACCCGTGCAGCAGACCGAGCGCTTGAGCGCTCGGTTGAAGTGACGAAGACGATGGTCGCGACCCTGCCTCCAACGACAACGAAGCTGACTGGGATGAAACGCATCGCATCGCGACGCCGACGCCGACGCCGACGCGGTCGAGTTCGCCGCAGATACCTCTCCAACAGCCAATCAGCGTGCCAAGGCTGTCCAATTGGTGAGCCTGGGCAGCCACACTGTGGCGAGCGTTGCCCGCGAGCTCGGAGTCGGTAGCGGAACCGTGTCCAGGTGGATCAGCGATGCTGTCTCGAACCGGAATCTGCCACATCAACGGCCGGGCGGCGCCGCGGCCGTTTCGAAGGCTGCAGCGACCACGTCCAGTGCAGAAATCCGGGTGCTGCTTGATCAGATGGTGGCTCGGATCGAGACGCCAGAAGCCCAGCTGGAACTGCTGAATGGGTACCGGGAAGACGGGTCAGAACCGTCGAGCAACCCGAACAATTTACCGTACATACACGGCTCTTCGACGTTGACCGGGGTGGTGGGCCCGTTCACGCTGCGGTCTTTCGCTGCCTGGTGACGGCGATGTGGACCATGATGCGCCTTCGGTAGTTGCTCATGCTCCGGAAGCCGCAGGCGACCCGTTTCGTCTGCTTGATGATGCGGTTGGAGCCCTCGGTGCGGCCGTTGCTGACGCCCTCGGCCAACGCGACTCGGATCGCCGGCCACCAGGTGTCGATCGTGCCGGCCAGCGTGGCCGCCTCGGGCAGGACGCTGTCCGCTGAAATGGTCAGGAATCGCCACAGTCGTTGCGCTGCCAGGCTTTCATCGTGGCCTGAGTCCAGCAGCATCCGCGGGCGTTCCTTGATGATCCACGCGGCCTGGACCTGCCCGGTCGGATCATCCGCATCGAACGTTGCTTCCAAGCGGTCCCACTGCGCGTCGGACAGGTGATCAGCACCGGTCAGCAGGACCCGCCGGTTGTTCCAGATCGGATCGACCAGCCGGCCCCGCCGGCCGTGCCGATCCCGGGTGGTGCGTTGCCGCACCTTCGTCACCAGCTGGTTACCCAACGCGACGAGGTGGAAATTATCGACCGCGATCCTCGCGTGCGGCAGCTCCCGGCGTACCGCGGCCGCGTACGGCGCTGACGGGTCGATCACCACGACCTCGACACCGGCCTTGAACTGCGCCGACTGCAGGTCCAGCCAGTCCGACACCGACGCACCGGAGCGTCCCGGTGACAGCCCCAGCAACCCCCCTGGACCGGCCGGGTCCGCGTTCACCAGCGACGTCATCCACGGGTTCGTCCGCAGCCACTTCCCGTCCTCGTCCCGGATCCAGCGGACCGACCGGGCGCGGGTCTCATCGATGCCCAACACCCGGGTCGGCTCCGGTTCCGGCAACAGGCCGGCGGCCTTGACCACGAGCGCGCGGTGGACCACACCCCAGGACACCCCGAAGCTGCCAGCGACCTCGCTGACCGCCCGATTCCCGACCGCCACCGCATCAGCAGTCGCCACCCGCAGCCGGTTCGTCGTCCTGGCACGCGGCGCGACCTGGTCAACCTGCTGGGTGAAAAGTCGCAGTCGCACAATCGACTTGCTGACACACGAGGCGGCGTTTGCGCCACCGCCACTGCGTCTGCTGCCCACCATGGGACAGGTCTTTCAACCGGACCAGCGGCCGCTCCTTCACCCGCGAGGAGTAGGTCCCACAGGCCGGACAGTTGCCGCCGAGGGCAACCGCTTCGACCAGAACCCGCAGCCGACCAGGCTCCGGACGATCCGCGTCCAGGACCCGGAACTCGCCTTCCAAACCGAACAACACATCAGCCGCCGACGCGGCAGCACTACTCTGAACCATGCTCGTGGCCTTCGCTGCTGGACGTTGTGAGAGACCAACAGCATGCGCGGGCCACGAGCCCTACCTCAGAGCGCCCCGCTCAACGTCCAAGAGCCACATACACGTCACGTCGGGTTCCAGCCAGAAGACGTCAGCGGGTGTTACAGGCAGCTACCAAAATGGGCTCGACACCGCCGATAATAGATATTGTGTATTTCAGGCAGGCGTGAAAGCGGCTAGGAAGCAACCACTCTCACGCACCAGGTGGGCGATTCCTGATCCTTGTGGTGCGGATGCTGATGCTTAACATGGTGCGGAGCTGGGTCCGCCGGATTACCCCGCCATCAGCCGGGCCCCGGCCACGCTCTGAAAATCGTTGTTGTCGGGGTTCGCTCTG
The DNA here is from genome assembly GCA_037720195.1 of Nakamurella sp. Taxonomy (GTDB): domain Bacteria; phylum Actinomycetota; class Actinomycetes; order Mycobacteriales; family Nakamurellaceae; genus Nakamurella. Next base: position 171,024 of record JBBJML010000001.1, read on the forward strand.
GGGATCAGTGGTGCCACCAGATGCATCACCTCGGTCGGTTCGGCCTCGACCCCCACTCGGTCGCCACCGACCCGGCCCTCCCGGACAACGCGGTGGTGGACGATGACCTCGACGTCGGACAGACGCGGCACCACGGTGGTCACGAGCACCACTGCGTCCTGGCGGTGCTGGTTGAGGTGCTGGGCGATGATTCCGGCTGCTTCGTGCAGGAGGATCGCGTCGCCTTAGCATCCGCGGAAGTACATGCCCGAGCCGCCCGACAGGCGTGTCACTATCCTTGCGGATATTGGCATTGCCGCCACTGGAGTGTGTGGATCGTGCGCGCGACACTGAGAGAGAACCGCCCGTCCCGGCGCGTCGCGCACCCAGAACCACGATGAGGAACACCGATATGACTGATCTGATGAAGGCCGTTGTGCTCGCCCGTTTCGGAGGGGCCGATGCTTTCGAGCTGCGCGACGTCTCCGTACCGCACGTCGAACCCCGCCAGGTACGGGTGCGCGTCCATGCGACCGCTGTCAACCCGCTCGACTATCAGATCCGTCGCGGAGACTACCCGGATGATGTGGCGCTCCCGGCGATCATCGGGCACGACATCTCCGGCGTGATCGAGGAAGTCGGATCCCACGTCACCGAGTTCCGCGCAGGCGATGCGGTGTACTACACGCCCCGGATCTTCGGCGGCCCCGGCTCCTACGCGGAGCAGCACGTCGCCGACGCCGGCCTCGTCGCCCGAAAGCCGGAGAACCTCAGTCACCTGGAGGCGGCGAGCCTGACTCTCGTCGGCGGAACGGTCTGGGAGGCCCTGGTAACGCGAGCTCAGCTCACCGTGGGGGAGACGACCCTCATCCATGGGGGCGCGGGCGGTGTCGGCACGATCGCGATCCAGATCGCGAAGGCGATCGGCGCACGAGTGATCACCACCGCGAAAGCCGGCGACCATGAGTTCGTGCGCTCTCTCGGAGCGGATGCGGCGATCGACTTCACTTCGACGGACTACGTCGATGCCGTGGCCGAGATGACGCGAGGCAAGGGGGTCGATGTCGTCTTCGACACGATCGGTGGCGACACGCTCACCCGAAGCCCGCTGACGCTCGCCGACTTCGGACGCGTCGTCAGCATCGTCGACCTCGCGCAGCCGCAGAACCTCATCGAGGCGTGGGGCAGGAACGCCGCCTATCACTTCGTCTTCACCCGACAGAACCGAGGAAAGCTGGACGCGCTCACCACGCTGGTCGAGCGCGGTCTCGTGAAGCCGGTCATCGGCGCGACTCTTCCGCTAGCTCGAATGGGCGAGGCTCATGAGCTCCTGGAGAACAGGCGGTCGTATGCACTCCGCGGCAAGGTCGCGATCGATGTGGCGGGCGAAACTGTTGCGCTTCCCCCTCGCATCTCGTAGCGGAACGCTCCAGGCACTCGGCCGACGATCGCGGTGGTCAGCGCCGCCCGGAGAAGGTGGCGCGGTACTCCGAGGGGGACACATCCAGCAGCCGGCGGAAATGCAGTCGGAGGTTCGATCCGGTTCCCAGGCCGACCTGGTCCGCGATGCGGTCGACCGACAGCCTCGTGCTCTCCAGAAGTTCGCGGGCGGTGTCGACCCGCGCCCGGAGGATCCACTGCAGCGGGGTGCTGCCGGTCTCTTCGGCGAAGCGGCGCAGGAACGTGCGGGGCGACATCCGCGCGTGTGCGGCGAGTCCGGCGATCGTGAGCTGCTGGTCGAGCCGGGTCATGGCCCATTCGCGCGTCGCGGCGAGGGTTTCGCCCTGGGCTGCCGAGCTGGTCTTCGGAAGGTATTGGGCCTGACCCCCGGTCCGGTAGGGCGCGGTAACAAGTCCTCGTGCGATCTCGTTCGCCGCGCTCACGCCGAGGTCGCGCCGAACGATGTGCAGGCATAGGTCGAGACCGGCGGCGGCCCCCGCCGAGGTGAGGATGGATCCCTCGTCGACGAAGAGCACGTTCGGCTCGACCGTGATCTGTGGATGCCGCCCCGCGAGCTTCTCCGCCGCATCCCAGTGCGTCGTCGCCCGCAGGCCGTCAAGCAGGCCAGCTTCCGCGAGGGCGAATGCGCCGTAGCAGATCGACGCGATGCGCGCCCCGCGGGATGCGGCGCTCCGGAGCGCTTCGCGCACCTCCACCGGTATCGGACGACCCGCCGGGGCGTACCCCGGGACGACGATCGTGTCCGCGTCGGCCAGTGCGTCCAGGCCCCGCGGGACCGCGTAGCCGAAGCCCCCGTGGGACGGCACCGTTCCGGCGGTGACCCCGCAGGCCGATACCTCGTAGGGGAACCCCGACTCCGGATGGAACACTTCCGCCGGGATCCCGACGTCCAGCGGGAGCGCCCCGTCGAGTACGAGGACCACCACCTGATGCGGTCGCTGCATCACCCGACTCCGATCCGGTCGACGCGTGCCGACCGCGTCATCATCCTCGCACGTATGCGCATTACCGCCATCCGTGCGCATCCGCCTCGGGGGACGGCGCCGCAGGGTGTACGCGATCCTGCTCGCCGAGGGAACGTATCTGTGTTCAATATCGACGATGTACCGCATCCTGAACCGGAACGCGCGCAGGTCAAGGACCGGCCCCGGCAAGCCACCCACCCGTCGCAGCGATCTCGAACGGGACTGTCCTGGAAACGGTGTTTCTGGCCTGACACGCCGGGCGGCTGCTCGGCGGGAAGGGTTGGCGTCTGATGACGGTGACACTGAACGGCATGGCGAGGAAGAAGGCCGAGGACCAGACAGCGGAACAACAGGCCGCGGTCGAGCTGGTCCGGCTGGCCAAGGAGCCGGGGATTGGATCTGACAGGCCCGGACGGGCTGCTGAAGCAGCTGACGAAGATGGTGCTCGAGTCCGCTCTGGATGAGGAGATGACCGAGCATCTTGGCTATGGCAAGCGGGACCCGGCGGGGACCGGTTCGGGCAACATCCGAAACGGCACCCACGGTAAGACGGTGCTGACGGACACGACTGGTTCGGTTGACATCGAAGTACCCCGTGATCGGGCGGGGACGTTCGAACCGCAGAACGCGTGCGAAGCGTCAGCGGCGGTTGAATGGTGTCGATGAAGTGGTGTTGTCGTTGTACGCCAAAGGGTTGACGACCGGTGAGATCAGCGCGCACTTCGCTGAGATCTACGGCGCGTCCGTCAGCAAGGAGACGATCAGCCGGATCACCGACCGGGTCCTGGAGGAGATGAACGAGTGGTCGGTCCGGCCGCTTGATGAGGTCTATGCAGCGGTGTTCATCGATGCGATCGTGGTGAAGGTCCGTGATGGGCAGGTCGCGAACCGGCCGTTCTACGCGGCGATCGGCGTCACCCTTGACGGTGAACGGGACATCCTCGGGTTGTGGGCCGGCAGCGGTGGTGAGGGCGCGAAGTTCTGGATGAGCGTGTTGACTGATCTGCGCAACCGCGGCATCAAGGACACGTTCTTCGTGGTGTGTGACGGGTTGAAGGGCCTGCCGGACGTGGTGTTGAACGTGGGGCCGGCCGCGATCGTGCAGACCTGCGTGATCCATCTGCTGCGCAACACTTTCCGCCTCACCTCCCGCACGTACTGGGATGAGATCAAACGGGACGTGAAGCCCATCTACACCGCGGTCAACGCCGCCGCGGCCAGGACCGCCTTCGATGACCTCGCCGAGAAGTGGGGCCAGCGGTACCCGGCGGTGATCCGGTTGTGGGAGAACGCCTGGAACGAGTTCATCCCGTTCCTGGACTACGACGTCGAGATCCGCAGGGTGATCTGCTCGCGCGTTCGCGATCGAGAGTCTGAACGCCCGCTACCGACGGGCGGTCAGGGCCCGCGGGCACTTCCCCAGCGAGCAGGCAGCGTTGAAGTGTCTGTACTTGGTGACGAGATCATTGGACCCGACCGGCCGCGGGCGGGCACGATGGACCATGCGTTGGAAGCCAGCACTGAACGCGTTCGCGATCACCTTCGCCGACCGGCTCCCGGCCGCCGAAACCTACTGATGGAACCGCCGGAAACACCGTTAATGAGATAGTCCCCCCACCTCCGGAGGATATGCGGCTGTTCCCAGATGAGGGTGCAGTTTCCCGGCGCGACGTTCCTGGAATGGAGGTCGAGGTCTGTTGAGGATGGAAGTTCTCATGCTTCCCGTCTCGTCAGCGGATCGGTCAGGCGTCTGTGGTTGTTGCGTCGGGTGGTCCATCGAGGACTCGTGGGGCGTACTCGAGCAGCTGGATGCGGCCGTCGAACGTACGGCTGCTGATCATGTCCAAAGCGACATCGGGATAGCCGTCGTAGATGCGCTCTCGACCGGTGCTGCCGGTGATGACCGGAAACACGACCACTCGGAAGCGGTCCACCAGTCCGGCGCGCAACAGCGAGCGGCACAGGGTCAGGCTGCCCATGGTGCGCATCGACACCGTGCCGTTGGTCTTCATGTCTGCCACTGCGGCGACCGCATCGCCCGTGATCAACCGCGTGTTCGGCCACGACAGCGGTTCCTCGAGGGAGTTCGAGAACACGACCTTCGACAGGTCGGCAAGTCCCTCGGTTCCCGGCTCACCGTCCCCAGCGACACCAGACATCAGCCGGTACGTCTTCGGGCCCATCAGAATCAGGTAGTCGGCCGACGGGTCTGCCTCCAGCGAGGCGAGATACTCGGGTCCGTCGAGCCCCCAATAGCCCGGCCAACCCTCGCCGGCTCCGTAACGGTCGAGGGAGGTGACGAATTCTACGAGTAGTTCTGGCATGAGTGCTGTCACCTTCGCGTTCTGTTGTCTTGGTTGCCTGGCCTGTAAATCTATGACCGGTGAGACCCGGCTGTCAGAAAGGACGTGCCCGAGACTGCGGCGTTGCAGTCCAGGCCACTCGGGAGCCCACGAGCTCGCTGTACAGCTAGCGGGGCTGATTGTGGACGACCGTTCACCTGTCATCGCCGTCGCCATCATTGGTATCGAATAAGCCTGCAGCCGACCTCGAAGTCGCCACGGCAACGACCAGGTAAGGCCCGCCCGTTCGCAGGGTGCCTCTGCGGTGAGATATCAGAAAGACCAGCTCGACGGCGAAGCTCGCGTCGGGACACACGTCGCGAGCGTGCGCTCGCGTCGCCGACATCGTCGGACCGTGGCGGCCGGCGGACCTGGAAATACGGGCCGGCTGCACTCTGCGGTAGGGGAACAAGACCGCAGGGTCGACGTCATCCGCTGCACCACCGGCTGTTCCTGAGCGTCGCTCAGCCGGAGTGGGCCACCCGGGCGGTCGATGCACGCACGCTCAGGGTGAGCGGCGGACCGGCCTGGGAGGGGAGCCGCTCCGCGGAATCGAGCTGCGCCAGCAGCAGCCGCGCGGCCCGCTCGCCGAGCCCGACGGTGTCGCGGGTCAAAGTGGTGAGGGCGGGTCGTACCAGCTGCGCCATGGTCGAATCGTCGAAGGAGACCAGCGAGATGTCCCGGGGGACCGCAACCCCCATCTCTGCGGTCACGCCGAGCCCGGCGACGGCCAGGATGTCGTTGTCGAAGATGATGGCGCTCGGCCGTTCCCGTTGCGAGAGCAGGGTTCTGGTGGCTGCCGCGCCGGCGTCGGCGGAATAGTCGGTGGGCAGCGACTGCGACCACTGCAGGTCGGCGGTATGGGCGAACTCCTGCAGGGCCTCGACCCGCAGCGCGGTGTGTTCGAGATCTGCCGGGCCGGCGACGTGCCCGATCCGGCGATGCCCCAGCGCGTGCAGATACCGCAGCACGGTGCCGGTCGCGTCGGCATCGTCGAGCCACAGCGTGGGCCAGGAGTTCGGCGGCGAGGGGTGGGACCCCACCACCACGGTCGGCAGGCCGATCGACTCGAGCACGTCGAGCCGGGGATCGTCGGTCCGCGGATCGATCACCAGCACCCCGTCCACCCGGTGCCCGCTCCACCAGTCGCGGTAGGTGTCGATCTCGTCCTGCACCGACCGGGCGACCGTGAGGTTCATCCCGATGTGGGTGCCGGTGAGGGCGATCTGGATGCCCGAGATCAAGTCCGAGAAGAACGATTCGGTCCCCAGCGTGCGGGCGGGACGGTTGAGCACCAGACCGAGGGAACCTGCGCGCGATCCGCTGAGCGCTCTGGCCGCCGAATGCGGCCGCCACCGCAGGTCGCGGGCGATCGAGAGAATTCTTTCCCGGGTCTCGGGAGAGACGCCGGGCTTGTCGTTGAGCGCGAACGACACCGCACTGGTCGAGACCCCGGCACGGGCCGCGATGTCGGTGATGGTGATGCGTCGGCCCGCAGCCGTTCCGGGGGTCGTGTCGGGGTCGGTCATCTCGGATCGCTCCTCCTGGGCCGCGGACACCGCGGTCGGTTCACCCGGGCGTCGCCTGCTGACTATAGCGGTTTAGTAACCCATGCTCCGCTATGAAGTGCGGTGATCCATGGCAACTCTGCTGCCTGACTCAACCGCGTGACCTGCGCAGCCGAACAAGGGAGTTTTGCAGCCATGCAGTCACTGACATCTCGACGGACATCTCGAACGGCATCTCGAACGGCATCATCCGGCGCGACCCGGCGGTCCCGGGTTGCCCTGCTCGGCGGCGCTCTCGCCGCGGTACTGGCAACGGCCGCCTGCACCGGCGGTGGCGGAGGCAGCAGCAGCCCCACCCAGGGCGCCAGCCAAGCGCCGGTCAGCGGCTCGGTCACCGGTGAGATCACCCTGCAGACGTGGGCGTTGACCCCCAAGTTCACCGACTACCTCAACGGCGTGATCACCGACTTCCAGTCCGCACACCCCGGCGCCACCGTCAAACTGGTAGACCAACCCGGCGACGGCTACTCCGAGAAGGTGCTGACGCAGGCGGGATCCGGCACGCTGCCGGACGTCGTCAACCTGCCACCGGACATCGCCTATCCGCTGGCGAAGAACGGTCTGCTGCAGGACGTCTCGGCGTCCGACAGCACCCTCGATGCCACCTACGTCAAGGGCGCGGTGGACGCGTATCGCTACAAGGGCGTCACCGGTGTGTTCGGCTACCCCTGGTACCTCAACACAGACGTCGACTACTGGAACAAGACCATGTTCAGCAAGTGCGGCCTGGACCCGGCAAAGCCGCCGGCCACCACCGATGAGCTGTTCACGCAGGCCGCGACAATGCACCAGAAGTGCCCGGACGACTACCTGATGAGCCGCAAGCCAGGCCTGGGCGACTTCACCCTGGCCGGCGTCGGGGTCCTCAACAACGACGGTACGAAGTTCACCTTCGCCGACGATCCGAAGGCGGTGGACCTGATCCAGCGGTACGCAACCGCCTTCCAGGGCAAGCTCATGCCGTCCTCCGTGCTCAACAGCGACTACCTGGGCAACTCGACACTGTTCACCCAGGGCAAGGTCGCCTGGACCACCGGCGGTGCCACCTCGCTCGCCGACTTCGAGAAGAACAACCCGTCGCTGAAGAACAACGTGGCCGTCACCCCGGCGCTGGACATCCCGCCGCTCTACATCCAGGGCATCAGCGTCTCGTCGAAGAGCAAGAACCTCGCCACCGCACAGGCTTTCGCGCAGTTCCTGACCAACGCGAAGAACCAGGAGGCGTTCGCGCACCTGGTCAACATCTTCCCGTCGACGGTCTCCTCGCAATCCGATCCGTTCTTCTCCCAGGACGACGGAACAGCGCAGGGTAAGGCCAAGGTGCTGGCGAACGAAGCACTCAAGACCGCGAAGAGCCTGACGCCCGTCGAGGCGAACGCGGCGATGACCACCTTCCTGGACCAGCAGATCGCCTTGGCCATGAAGGGCGACACCACGCCGCAGCAGGCGCTGAAGACCGCCCAGGACAAGATGAACTCGTTGCTCGCGAACAGCTGAGGTCCGTCATGACGACTGTGCCGACGACGGCGACATCGACTGCGGGGCGGAAGGTCGGACGCTCCGCGGTGCCTCGGCCGAGGCGACCGGTGAAGGCTGGCAGGCTCTTCACCCCGTGGCTGTTGGTGGTGCCGGCGCTGATCTGGCTGGTCGTGTTCAGCCTGTGGCCGTCGATCAACACGGTGTTCCTGTCGTTCACCGATGCCAGGCCGCTCAGCAGCGAGGCGGCGTTCATCGGGACGGAGAACTTCCGCACGCTGCTCGCCGACCCGCAGGTCTGGACCGCGCTGCTCAACAGCGTGATCTACATGGCGATCTGCCTGCCGGTGCTCACCGTCGTGCCGTTGCTGTTGGCGGTCCTGGTGGAGAAGAAGTTGCCGGGCATCACGTTCTTCCGCACCGCGTTCTACACGCCGGTGATCGCCTCCGCCGTGGTCGTCGGGCTCATCTGGAGCTGGATGCTCGACGATCGCGGCGCGATCAACGGGATGGCGAAGTCGCTGGGCTTCGTCTCGGAGTCGATCCCGTTCCTCACCGACCGGTGGTTGCTGCTGATCAGCGCGATCAGCCTGACCATCTGGAAAGGGTTGGGGTACTACATGATCATCTACCTGGCGGCCCTGGGGAACATCGGCAAGGAACTGCACGAAGCTGCCGCGCTCGACGGTGCCGGCGCAGCACGACGGTTCTGGTCGGTGACGATGCCAGGGGTGCGCGGCACGATGATCCTGGTCGGCATCCTCGTCTGCGTCAGCGCACTGCGGGTCTTCAGTGAGCTGTTCATCCTCACCAACGGCACCGGCGGTCCCGGTGGTGAGGACAACTCCCTCGTCATGCTCATCCAGCAGTACGCGCGCGGCTTCTCAGGCAACCTCGGGTATGCCTCGGCGCTGAGCCTGCTGCTGTTCCTGGTCACGCTCGTACCGATGCTGGTGCTGGCCAGGCTGAACCGGAAGGGCGCGCAATGAGTACGACGGTTGCCGATCCCGCGTCCCTCGCCGAGTTCGGCAGGGCCACTCGGCCCCGCCGGCGGCGTGCGCCGTGGGGTGAGATGTCCACCCGCGAGAAGGTGCTGCGATACGTGCTGCTGGTGATCGTCCTGCTGATCACCGTCGGACCGTTCCTGTGGCAACTGTCCACCTCGCTCAAGGGTCCCGGTGAGGACATCTACACCGCGACGCCGACGTTCATCCCGTCGGAACCGACGCTGCAGAACTACTTCTCGGTCGCCGATGCGATCCCGGTGTGGCGCTACATCGGAAACTCGTTGCTGGTGGCCGCGATCGACGTGATCGGCAACATCCTGTTCGCCACCCTCGCCGGCTTCGCGCTGGCCCGGTTGCGCTGGCGCGGCCGCGCCCTGGTGATGGGACTGTTCGTCGCGACGTTGGTGCTGCCCGGCGAGTCGACGATCATCTCGCAGTTCCTCACCATCAAGAGCCTCGGCCTCGCCGACACCCTGCTCGGGGTCGCGCTGCCCGGGATGATCGGCACGCTCAACGTGCTGCTCATGTACAACGCGTTCCGCCAGATCCCCGACGAGATCGACCAGGCCGCCGTCGTCGACGGTGCCAACGCCTGGCAGCGGCTGCGGTACGTCTGCCTGCCGGCGGTCTACGGCACCATCGCGGTGGTCGCGATCTTCGCGTTCATCGGTGCCTGGGATGATTTCCTGTGGCCGCTGATCGTGCTGCAGTCGCCGGACAAACTCACGCTCACCGTCGGGCTGCAGTACCTGCAGGGCACGTTCTCCAACGACCAACGCCTCATCGCCGCGGGCACCATGATCGCGTTCGTGCCCATCGCACTGTTCTTCGGTGCGCTGCAGCGGTACTTCTTCCGAGGTGTCGAAGAGGGCGGGGTCAAGGGCTGATGCGGTTCGGCGTCAACTACACCCCTTCGGTCGGCTGGTTCCACTCATGGCTCGACTTCTCGGAGTCCCAGGTCGGCCGCGATCTCGAGGCGATCGCCGCGCTCGGCGTCGACCACGTCCGGATCTTCCCGCTGTGGCCGGTGATCCAGCCGAACCGCACGCTGATCCGGCCGGCCGCGCTGCGCGACGTCGCGCGCACCGTCCGAATCGCCGGTTCCCTGGGTCTGGACGTCAACGTCGACGGCCTCCAGGGCCACCTGTCCAGCTTCGACTTCGTGCCCACCTGGCTGACCACCTGGCACCGACGCGGGATGTTCACCGATCCGGACGTCATCGGCTCGACGGCCGACTACCTACGGGCGCTGGCCGCCGCCGTCGCCGACCAGCCCCATCTGATGGGCATCACGATCGGCAACGAGACCAACCAGTTCGCGCACGCCCCACATCCCTCGCCCTACCCGGTCGATGCGCCGGGCGGGCATCGCTGGGCCGCGGCGATGACGGCCGCGGTGCGGGAGGGACTGGGTGGGCGCGACGACGTCCTGGTGACGTTGGCCCAGTACGACGCCGCCTGGTACGACGACGCCCAGCCGTTCGGTCCCGAGCACGCCGCCGAGCACGGCGACGCCACCGTCACCCACTCCTGGGTGTTCAACGGCGCCGCCCGGCACTACGGGCCGCTGGGGCCCGGCTCCGTCCGGCACGCCGAATACCTGCTGCAGCTCGCCGCCGCCTGGAACTCCGATCCGTTGCGGCCCAACTGGTTGCAGGAGGTGGGGGCACCGACCAACGTCGTGCCCGACGCCGACACCCCGGAGTTCCTGGAGCGGACGGTGCGGTGCGCGGCCGATGTGCAGCAGCTGCTGGGGATCACCTGGTGGTGCTCGCACGACGTCCCGCGGTCGCTGGCCGACTTCCCGGAGCTGGAGTACGACCTCGGGCTGCTCGACGAGAGCAATCGCCGCAAGGCCACCGGGGAACGGTTCGCGGCCCTGGTGGCGGACCTGCGCGGCCGGCCGGCTCCAGCGCCCCCGACGGTAGGGCTGGTCGTGGACGACGTCGACGCCGCAGGTGCCCCGATTTCAGGGGTCCGGCTGCGCTGCGCGCCCGGTGGGCCGGTTCCGCGCGCCTGGACGGCGATCGCCGAACGGGACGGACGCGGACCGCAACTCCTGCTGCGCTCCCGGACGAGTGCAGCTGTGCTCGCGGCGCGGGGCGTCACCCGGGTGGTGACCGTGCCAGAGGTGCTCGACCTCTCGCCGGTGGCGCACGCCGCCGCCAGAGACCCCCGCTGACCCCTCGACCGGCTGCTGGAGCAGGCTGGTCACGGATTCTGCCGGCCCGGCGCCGGCACCATCACGATCACCATCAAGAAGGGCAACGATGCACGACGACATCCCGCTGACCATCGGCCGAGCACGACGGGTGCTCGACGAACGGATCTCGCCGGCGGTGTACACCGAGTCCGTGTCGCTCACCGTCGGAGCGCACCAACTCCCGGGTGAACCCGTCCCACCGGCCGAGGGGTTGGCGCTCCAGTTCGAGCCGTACCAGGTGGGTGCCCCGTGGGGTCCCGCCTGGTCGACCACCTGGTTCCGGCTGACCGGCACCGTGCCGGAGCACTGGCGCGGTCGCCGGGTCGAGATCGCCGCGGATCTCGGTTTCGATCCGAACATGCCGGGCTTCCAGTGCGAGGGGCTGGTCTACCGGGCCGACGGGTCGCCGGTGAAGTCGATCAACCCGCGCAACCAGTGGATCCTGGTGGCCGAGGGGGCCGCGGGCGGCGACGAGGTCGAGCTGTTCGTCGAGGCGGCCGCCAACCCCGTGCTGCTGGACTACCACCCCTTCCTGCCGACGCAGCAGGGCGACATCCGCACCTCGTCGACGAAACCGCTCTACGTCACCAGGCGGCTGGATCTGGTGCTGTTCGACGCCGAGCTGTACGAGCTGTCCCTGGACGTCGCGGTGCTCCTGGAGCTGCAGGAGGAGCTGCCCGAGGGACCGCGGCGGATGCAGATCCTGCAGGCCCTCGACGATGCACTCGACGTGCTGGACCTGCAGCGGCTCGCGCAGACCGCAGCCGCTGCCCGCGCAGCGCTGGCTGCCGTGCTCGCCGCCCCGGCGCACGAGTCCGCGCACCGCATCTCGGCCATTGGTCACGCCCACATCGACTCCGCCTGGCTGTGGCCGGTGCGGGAGACGGTCCGCAAGGTCGCCCGCACCACCGCGTCGATGACGGAGCTCATCGACGCTACCGACGATTTCGTCTTCGGCATGTCGTCGGCGCAGCAGTACGCCTGGATCGCCGAGCACCGGCCGGAGGTCTACGCGCGGGTGAAACAGGCCGTCGCCGCTGGCAGGTTCCTGCCGCTGGGCGGGATGTGGGTCGAGTCGGACACCGTCATGCCGACCGGTGAATCACTGGTGCGGCAGTTCTCCCAGGGTCAGCGGTTCTTCGAGCGGGAGTTCGGCATCCGCCCCCGCGGCGTCTGGTTGCCGGACAGCTTCGGCTACTCACCGGCGCTGCCGCAGCTGATGCGGCGGGCCGGCTTCGACTGGTTCTTCACCCAGAAGATCTCCTGGAACCAGGTCAACAAGTTCCCGCACCACACCTTCGCCTGGGAGGGCATCGACGGGTCGCGGACGCTGACCCACTTCCCGCCGATGGACACCTACAACTCGCAGCTCTCGGGCATGGAGGTCGCCAAGGCGTCCAGACAGTTCCGGGAGAACCGCCGCGCCACCGGCTCGATCGCGCCGGTCGGTTGGGGTGACGGCGGCGGTGGCACCACTCGCGAGATGGTCGGCAGGGCAAGGCGTCTGGCCGATCTCGAGGGCAGTGCGCGGGTGGCATGGGAGCATCCCGACGCGTTCTTCGAACGGGCCGCTGCCGAGCAGCCCGACCCGCCGGTGTGGGTCGGTGAGCTGTACCTGGAGCTGCACCGCGCGACGTTGACCTCGCAGCACCGCACCAAGCAGGGCAACCGGCGCAGTGAGCGGCTGCTGCTGGAGGCCGAGCTGTGGTGCACCACCGCGGCCGCCCGGACGGACTTCAGCTACCCCTACGACGAGCTGGACGAGCTGTGGCAGCTCACGCTGCTGCACCAGTTCCACGACATCCTTTCCCGGCACCTCCATCGCCTGGGTGCACCGCGAAGCAGTCGCCACCTACGCCGCGATCGCCGAACGCCTGGAGGCCGTCATCGCCGACGCGCTGACCGCGCTCGTCGGGGAGGGGCAGGAGCAGCTCGTCGTCAACGGTGCCGCGTTCGTCCGCGACGGCGTCGATCCGGGTGCGATCACCTCAACGGGTGGACGCATTGCGGCGCAACAGGTTCAGCTCACCGAGCTGGACGGCGGGTTCGTGCTGACCAACGAGCTGGTGTGCATCACGGTCGATGCGCGCGGACTGGTGGTCTCTGCCGTCGAACTCGGATCGGGTCGGGAAGCCATCGCCGACGGTGGCGCCGGTAACCTGCTGCAGCTGCACCAGGACTTCCCGAACATGTGGGACGCCTGGGACGTCGACCGCTACTACCGCAACCGCGCCGACGACCTCGTCGACGTCGAAGCCCTCACCGCCTCCGTCGACGCGGACGGCATCGCGAGAGTCCAGGTGCGGCGGGCGTTCTCGTCGTCGTCGATCGTCCAGGAGCTCACGCTGGCCCCCGGGTCCGCGACGCTCGGGATCGACCAGCGGGTCGAGTGGCACGAGACCGAGAAGTTCCTCAAGCTGACGTTCCCGTTGGACGTGCGGGCGGAGCACACCGCGGCCGAGACCCAGTTCGGGGTGGTCAAGCGGGTGACGCACACCAACACGTCCTGGGAGGCCGCCAAGTTCGAGACCTCCATGCACAGCTTCGTCCAGGTGGAGGACTCCGGGTTCGGCGTCGCGCTGGTCAACGACTCGATCCACGGGTTCGACGTCGCCCGGGACGCGCAGGACGGCCAGGTCACCACCACGCTGCGGTTGTCGTTGCTGCGGGCCCCACGGTTCCCCGACCCGGAGACCGACCAGGGAGTGCAGACCCATCGCATCGGACTGGTGGTGGGCGCGTCACTGGCCGATGCCACGAGGGAGGGCGCGCTGCTGAACACGGCCGCCCGGACGATCACCGGTGCACACGGATCCGAGCCGCTGGTCGGCGTCGGCGGCGACGTGGTGCTCGCTGCCGTCAAGCTCGCCGACGACCGGTCCGGCGATCTGATCGTCCGGGTCTACGAACCGGTGGGGCAGCGCGGCAGCGGCACCCTCACGGTCGATCCGGCCTTCGGTGCAGCGCGGGAGGTCACCCTCATCGAGCACGACGACCCATCGTTGCCGGCCGTGACCCGCGGGGACGACGGCACCGTCCACCTGGAGGTGCTGCCGTTCCAGGTGCGCACCCTGCGCTTCGCCCGGTCACGGCGCTGATCACAGCGGCCCGGGAACCGAACGCGAATGCCATGTACGAGCGTCCGGCCGGCGCGTACGGTCGGGGAGCAGCGGGAAGTACTGATTCCCGCCACTCTGCTTGGCCTAGAAGAGGACGTGCCATGTCCGACAAATCACCGCGCAGCACCAGCTCCAAGAAATCCGAGAAGTCGCTCAAGGAGAAGCGCGCAGACAAGCGTGGCAAGGAGAGCGGCGCCAACGACGTCGAGATCGTGGCCAAGGTCAAGAAGCGCTGACTCTGCCGCACCTGCTCAGCTGATCGAGCAAGCGAGGAACGAGCGCGTCGAGATCCTGCCTGCTCAGCTGATCGAGCAAGCGAGGAACGATCGCGTCGAGATCCCGCCTACTCAGCTGATCGAGCAAGCGAGGAACGATCGCGTCGAGATCCCATCAGCTCGTCGTCACCGCTCGATGTCGCGCCGCATCACCAGCCGGGTCAGTTTCGAGGCCTTCGCATCGGTCTCGCCGATGACCCGGAACCCGACCTTCTCGAACATCGACCGGGTGCCGACGAACGCCATGGTGGTGTCCATCCGGCCAGGCGGGTCGACCGGGTGTGCCTCGACGGCCGGAGCTCCGTTCTGCGCTGCGTAGGCAACGGCGCCCTCGATGAGCTGCGCCGAGACGCCCTTCTTCCGGTGTCCTCCACGGACGACGACACAGACGATGCTCCACACCGGCACGTCGTCGACCGGCCGGATCAGCTTCGATCCGGCCAGCCTGGGGATGTCTGCCCGCGGGCCGATGTTGCACCACCCGACAGGCACGCCGTCCAGATACGTGACGACGCCGGGCGGGTACCTCTCGGCGCACAGTGATCGCATCGCCTGTTCGCGACTGCCGTGTCCTCGCTCCTCGATCTCCGGCGCCCGCAGCCGGTGCGACAGGCACCAGCAGTGCGTCTCTCGCCGATTCGGGTTGATCACGTCGGCGAAATCCTCGAACCGGTCCGGGGTGACCGGATGCGTCTGCCAGGTCATGGCGGACAGGATAGGACGGCCCGCCGACGGCCACCGCCCGAATGAACGCAGACGGACCGACGTTCGGATTCCCGGCTGTGTCAAGAACGAGCGCCGCATCGGGGCCGTGCACCGGGGGAGACGCGGGAATCGAGTGTGCGGGTCCGGCACGCCATGCCCGGAATGGCCGTGCCAACACTTTCCCGGGTTTCTGGGTGATCCACAGTGTTGGGTCCGACCCGAACTGATCTTCGTGAGGATGAATGTCCGCGCGGGGGGTATGAGGAGGGCGCCAGCACAGAGTGGGCGGATCCAGGGGGTCAGAGCCGGACCGCGCGTCGCCCTGGGTCGGCGCGTCCGGTCATCCATCTGTTCTTCGGAGGTCCCATGCAGCTCAACAGACGTCAGGTTCTCAGGTCAGCCGGCGCCCTCTCGGTGGGCGCAACGCTCGCTGCCTGTGGCTTCACGAAATCGGCAGACACCGCCGCCTCCGGGAGCGGCGGAGCCGGTACCGGTGATCTCACGTTCACCACCTGGGGCACCGACAGCGAGCTGGCCGGGTTCAACACCGCCATCGCCGCTTTCGAGAAGGCCAATCCGGGCGCCAAGGTCGCGCTGAACGCGGTGCCGTTCCAGCAGATGTTCTCCAACATCGACGCCCAATTGCAGGCGAACCAGGCGCCCGACGTGTTCCGGGTCGACTACGACAACCTCGGCACCTATGCCGGCCGTGGTCAGTTGCTCGACCTCACGGGCAAGATCGATGCCACCGCCGGAGACGCGTTCACCGATGCGATGTGGCAGGCGGTGCAGTACGACGGCAAGCCCTACGGCATGCCGCACCACACCGACACCTCCGCGATCCTCTACAACAAGGCGGCGTTCACGGCTGCCGGGATCACCAGCGTGCCGACCACCGTCGAGACCGCGTGGACCTGGGAGGAGTTCGAGGCCGTGGCGGTGAAGCTGCAGAAGTCGTTGCCCGCCAAGCAGTATCCGTTCGCCTACAACTGGCAGGGCCAGGGTGTGACCCGCTGGCTCAGCTGGCTGTTCCAGGCCGACGGCCGGTTCCTCACCGAGGATCTGACCGCTCCCGCCATCGACTCGGATGCCGGACGCGCAGCCATCGACTTCACCAAGAGCTTCTTCACCAAGAAGTACGTCCCGCAGAACAGTTCCATGAAGTCGTCCACCTACGCCAGTGACCTGTTCTTCTCCGAGACCGTCGCCATGGTGTTCGGTGGCGCGTTCCTGCTGCCGGACGCGGCGAAGCTGGCCAAGTTCGAATGGGGCGCAACCTATTCGCCGCGCAACAAGCGCGGCGGCGGTGATCTCGGCGGCAACGCCCTGGTCGCGACGGCCGGCACCCAGCGCGGCGACGTCGCTGCCAAGTTCCTGCAGTTCATGACGCAGCAGCAGACGATGAAGGACTTCTGCGTCACCGCCAGCCTGCTGCCCACCCGCAAGGACCTGATCACCTCCGGCCTCGCGTTCGCCGCGCGTCCGGAGCTGTCGCCGATCTTCCTCGGGCAGGCCACCACCGTGCAGCCCTCGGACGCCAAGCAGGTCGCCTCCAAGAACATGGCAAAGATCAACACCGTCATCGGCGATCAGCTCGAGCAGGCCTTCATCGGAGGCCAGAGCACCGAAGACACCATTGCCGGCCTCACCGCCGGCATCAAGACGGCCCTCGCGCAGTGACGCTCACCGATTCGCTGCAGCAGCGCAGCCAGGCGGATCGGCCGGTCAAGCGGGTCAAGGCGCCGTCGGGAGGCCGCAACCGCCGGGTACGCGAGGCAGCGTCCGGGTACGCGTTCCTGCTGCCCAGCCTGGTGCTGCTCGGGTTGTTCCTGTTCCTGCCGCTCGTCTGGGCGCTGTTCCTCAGCTTCCAGAAGACCGACGGGTTCGGTACCAACACCTGGGTCGGGTTGGCGAACTATCGACGGCTGCTCAGCGACCCGGTGTTCTGGCGGTCCACCGTCAACACCGCACTGTTCACCGTCATCGTCGTGCCCGTCAGCATGGCGCTCGGCCTGGGCGCAGCGGTGCTGATGAACACGGTGCTGCCCGCGCGTGGGCTGTTCCGTACGGTCATCGTCCTGCCGATGGTGATCTCCGGGGTGGCGACCGCGCTGATCGGCGTGCTGGTGTTCGACCAGAACAACGGAATCGCCAACAAATTCCTGGGTGCCGTCGGACTGGACGGTGTGCCCTGGCAGTCCACCGGGTTCGGTGCGTTCACCTCGGTGGTGCTGGTGACGCTGTGGTGGCGGATCGGCTTCAACATGATCATCTACCTGGCCGGCCTGCAGGGGATCTCGCCCGATCTGTACGAATCGGCCAAGCTCGAGGGCGCAGGTGGCTGGCAGCAGTTCCGGTACATCACCTGGCCGATGGTCGGACCCTCGACGTTCTTCCTGATGATCATGAACGTCATCTACTCCTTCCAGGTGTTCGACCTGGTGTTCGTCCTCACCAAGGGTGGTCCCGGAAACTCGACGTCCGTGCTGGTGACCTACGCCTACGACAACGGTTTCGGCGACGCCCGCGACCAGGGCTACGCGGCCGCGATCGGCATGTTCCTGCTGGTGGTCACCAGTGTCTTCACGGTGATCCAGTGGCGGGCCAGCCGTACGAGAGATCTGGTGGACTGATGGCTGTCATTCCCTCAGCGCCGGCCGCTGCCGCCCCGATCGCTCCGGTGTACGAACAGCGGACACCGACCGGTGGGCGTCTGAAGTGGCTGCGACTGGCCGCAGCCCTCGTGCTCGCAGTGGTGCTGGTCTTCCCGCTGTACTGGATGGTGGTCGTCGCCTTCTCGCCGCGCGACGAACTGCTGACCACCCAGCTGCGGTTGTGGCCGGGACATTTCACCCTGGAGCACTTCGACCGGGTGTTCACCTCATTCCCGGTGGCCACCTGGTTCGGCAACTCGCTGGCCGTCACCGTGGTCGTCACGTTGATCACTGTCGTGGTGAACCTGATGGCCGGCTACGCGTTTGCGCATCTGCGGTTCCCCGGCAATTCCGTCGTGTTCCTGCTGTTGCTCAGCACCCTGATGCTGCCGGTGCAGGTGATCATGGTGTCGCAGTTCCAGCTGATCACCGACATCAACATCTACGGCACCTACTGGGGCGTCATCCTGCCGACGGCCGCGTCGGCGTTCGGGGTGTTCCTGGCCCGCCAGTTCATCCTCGGCATCCCACGTGAGGTGATCGAGGCCGCCCGGGTCGACGGCGCCGGATCCTGGCGGGTGTTCTCCCGGATCATCCTGCCGCTGTGCAAGCCGCTGATCGCCGTGCTCGTGCTGCTGACGGTGATGTCGACCTGGAACGACTTCAGCTGGCCGCTGATCGCGTTGCAGAGCAACAGCCTCTACACATTGCCGGTCGGGCTGCTGTACCTGCAGGATCAGACAGGCTCCGACTTCGGCGCCATCATGGCCCTTGCCCTGCTCACCGTGCTGCCGGTCGTGCTGCTGTTCCTGTTCTTCCAGCGCTACTTCGTCCAGGGCTTCACCCGCAGCGGCATCAAGTAGCGGCCCCTTCCTCGTCCACCGCACCCTTCGACGATCGAGCGACGAAGGAGTCGAGATCCCGAGGAGCCGCACACTTCCGGTGATCTCAGTGTGAGTCTGGTGTTGCCGCTTCGGCGGTGGTTGGGTTCTTCACACCTGGTGTCTGGCTCCTCCGGTGATTGTCGCCCTTTGGGCTGACCTGCGCTCGTTGTGCCGACGCCGGGTGTGAAGGACCGGCCGGCATGACTTGATAGGAGCGTGGCACCGCCCCCACTGAGATGTGTCTGCTGACCGGTCCAACCGTCCCATTCACATACGAGGTGAAGGAGGCAACCGTCATGGTTGTTGTCGGAGCGGATGTACACAAGCGGACCCACACGTTCGTTGCGGTCGATGCGGTCGGAAAGCAACTCGGGAAGCTCACCGTGGAGGCGACCACGGAGGGTCATTTCAAGGCGTTGAAGTGGGCTGGCGGCCAGTTCGGCGAGGTGGTGTGGGCGATCGAGGACTGCCGGCATCTTTCGGCCAGGTTGGAGCGGGACCTTTTGGGTGCGGGTCAGGCGGTGGTGCGGGTGCCGCCGTCGTTGACGGCCCAGTTGCGGTCGTCGGGCAGGCAGCGCGGTAAGTCCGATCCGATCGACGCTTTGGCGGTGGCGCGGGCGTTCCTGCAGAACCCGGATCTGCCGGTGGCTTCGCACGATGAGGTGTCGCGTGAGTTGAAGCTGCTCGTTGATCGGCGGGAAGCCCTTGTCGGACACCGCACCCAGCTGATCAATACCTTGCGGTGGCGGATCCATGAACTGGATCCGGAACACCAGGTGGGGCCGCTGAACCTGGCCAAGCATCAGAACGCGCTGCGGGACTGGCTTGCAGGCAGGGCGGGGATTGTCGCTGAACTGGCCCGCGACGAACTGATGGACATCATCGACTTGACCCGCCGCGAGAAGCAGCTGCACCAGCGGATCAGCCGGCTCGTCGAACAGGTCGCACCCGCGCTGCTGGCGATGCCCGGGTGTGGCGCGTTGACCGCAGCGAAACTCGTCGGCGAGGCAGCCGGGATCACCCGCTTCGCGACACCGTCGAAGTTCGCCCGCCATGCCGGGGTCGCGCCGATCCCGGTGTGGTCCGGGAACAACGCCGGCAAAGTTCGTCTGACCCGGTCCGGGAACCGGGAAATCAACGCCGCCTTGCATCGCATAGCGATCACACAGATCCGCCCGGGAGGGGCCGGTAAGGCCTACTACGACCGGAAGAAGGGCGAGGGCAAATCCAACCGCGAAGCCCTCCGCAGCCTGAAGCGAGCCCTGATTCGCACCGTGTTCAACAACCTCACCACCGATCACCACAACCGGCAGAACACGGCGATGCCCGCCGCGGCTTGACATAGGAGCAACGAGCGAGCGAGCGACGAGCGAGTCGAGATCCCGACGCGCCGCACACTTCCGATGATCGAGCGAGCGAGGGACGAGCGAGTCGAGATCCCGTCATGACGTCGGTCGAGTGTGGTCTCGTGATCTCGCTCGAGAGTCGTAGTCAGGTTGTGCACAACCGAGTTGTGTGCAACCATGAACTCATGCCGGTGACCGACGAGATGGTGTGCTTCGCGCTCTACGCGGCGACCCGCGCCACCACCCAGGCCTACCGCACAGCCCTCGAACCGTGGGGGCTGACGTACCCGCAGTATCTGGTGCTCGTCACGCTGTGGGTCGAGGGTGACCAGACGGTGAGCTCGCTCGGCGAGCTGTTGCAGTTGGACTCCGGAACGCTCTCGCCGCTGCTCAAGCGGATGGAGCAGGCGGACCTGGTCACCAGGGAGCGTCGCTCGCCGGACGAGCGGATCGTCACGATCTCGACCACTGAACGAGCCCGTGAGCTGCGCACCGAACTCGCCGACATCCCGCAGGCCATCGCCCGCGGTACCGGTCTCCCCGACCAGGAAGCAGCCACTGCGCTGATCACCACCCTGCAGCATCTGACGGCGACCATGCAGGCCGTCGCTACGGGCACACCACGAGCAGTCGAACCGGCTGCCGACAACCGGGTCGACGTCGCCCACCACTGAACGTCGACCACCACCCGGCTCAGCGGACACTCCCGTTGACGAGCCGACCGAGAGGAACCACCATGGACACCCTGTACACCGCCGAAGCCCTGGCCACCGGCGAGGGTCGCAACGGCCACGTCACCACCACGGACGGTCGGGTCGATCTCGACCTCGCCATCCCGCAGGAGATGGGCGGATCGGGTGCGGGCGCCAACCCCGAACAGCTGTTCGCCGCCGGCTATGCGGCCTGCTTCCACTCCGCGCTGCAGGGCGTCGCGCGGGCACAGAAGGTGAAGATCGGGAACTCGACCGTCGGCGGCCGGGTGAGCATCGGCAAGAACGACACCGGCGGGTTCGGACTGGCCGTGCAGCTCGAGGTCGTCATCCCCGAGCTGGACCACGACCACGCCCAGGCGCTTGCTGATGCCGCACACCAGGTGTGCCCCTACTCCAACGCCACCCGCGGCAACATCGAGGTCACCATCACGGTGTCCGACGACTGATCGTGCTCTGACGGGGATCGCGACTCACTCCGTTCGCTCGTTCGCCGTAATTCGCCGCAATTCGTCGATCGAGCAAGCGAGGAACGAGCGCGTCGAGATCCCGTCGGGTCGGGATCAGGTTCCGACGGATCTTGCCTCACGCCACTCGCTGGATCACCGAAGTTTTCGTCGATCGAGCAAGCGAGGCACGAGCGCGTCGAGATCCCGTCGGGTCACTACGGGGTTTCGACTCCTTCGCCGCTCGATCACCAGGCACTCCGCTCGATCACCGTTGCACCACAACCACTTCCAGTGAGGAACCAGATATGCGCGCCATCATCCACCAGACCTTC
This sequence comes from Nakamurella sp., assembly GCA_037720195.1. GTDB lineage: Bacteria > Actinomycetota > Actinomycetes > Mycobacteriales > Nakamurellaceae > Nakamurella. Next base: position 192,499 of record JBBJML010000001.1, read on the forward strand.
GGCGAGCCGGAGGACGTGCTGACCGTCCAGGACCGTCCAGTGCCCGAGCCCGGTGCGGGCGAGGTCCGGATCAGGACCCTGCTCGCCTCGATCCACAACCACGACCTCTGGACGGTCCGTGGCAGCTACGGGTTCAAGCCGGAACTGCCGGCACGTGCCGGCACCGAAGCTGTCGGCGTCATCGACGCGCTCGGCGAGGGCGTCACCGGCCTCACCCTCGGGCAGCGGGTCGCCTCGGGTGGCAGCTTCGGCGCCTGGGCCGAGTACTTCACCACGAAGGCCGACGGCCTGATCCCCGTCCCCGATGCGATCGGCGATGACGCTGCGGCGCAGCTGGTCTCGATGCCGTTCAGCGCCATCAGCCTGCTGCACTTCCTGGACCTGCAGCCCGGCGACTGGCTGGCACAGAACGCGGCGAACGGGGCCGTCGGCCGGATGGTCGCCCAACTCGGAGCTGCCCGCGGACTCAACGTGGTCGGCCTCGTGCGCCGCGCTGCCGGCGTCGACGAGCTCCGGGGCCAGGGCATCGGAAACATCGTCGCGACCGACGCCGACGGTTGGCAGGAGCAGGTGACGGCGATCACCGGCGGAGCTCCCATCCGCGCCGGGGTCGAATCGCTCGGCGGAAGGGCCGCCGGCGATCTGCTGGGGCTGCTCGCCGACGGGGGCACGTTGGTGGCGTTCGGATCGATGAACTCGCCGATCCTGAATCTGAGCGCCGGTGACCTGATCTTCAAGCAGGCGGTCGTCAAGGGTTTCTGGGGTGCGGTGGTCATCAGGGACATGGCCCCCGAGCTCAAGACAGAACTGTTCGGCGAGCTGATCCGCAGCGTCATCTCGGGCGACCTGACCCTGCCGGTCGAGGCCACCTACGCCTTCGACGACGTCACGGATGCCGTCCGGGCGAGCCTCGGCGCGGGCCGGATCGGCAAGGTCCTGCTCCGCCCCTGACCAGCGGAACGAGTCGCGACCTGGGCGCACGGTGCTGCCGAGCCACGCTCAGGCCCGCTGCTCGGTGACCACCAGGGTTCGATCCACGGCTGCGCCGCCCGGCACGATCGCACTCCTCGCCGCGGGTACGGCTCCCGGTGCCGCGACCAGGTCGATCCGGCGGGCGCCGCAGCCGGCGCAGCGTACGTAGCCGATCACGCCCTCGAGGGTGCGATGGCTGGATTCGGTGTACCAACCGTGTTCGTGCTCCTCCACTCGGCTCGCAGGCGGGCTCAGGACGTCCGGTGCGGCGCTCATCCGACCGACTCTGCTGTAATGGCGTTGTGCATCTCAACCCTTACGGCCAGTACGCCGTACTGCTGGCCGCCTCCCTCGCCGACGACTGGCCCAGCGATCGCGACGGCATCGTCTCGCGTGCCCACGAGGCCGGTATGACGATGACGTTCCGGGAAGCGGCAGACGACCATCTCCGCACCCGCGAGGTCCTGGACGACTGGTTGCGCGTCGTCGACGCCGCGGACCCGCAGGAGCGTGCCTTGCTGCTCAACGATCAGATGGCCAGAGCCACCGCGTATCCGCGGATGACGGACCACGACAACGAGGGTTGGCACCTGCACTACCGGGACGAGGACCTGCCGCTGCCACGAGTGCTCGCCGCAGTCTTCTCCGTCGGCACCGCCCTGCACCTCACCACCCGCGGGATGGATCGGTTGCACCGCTGCGAGGCCGGGCGTCATCCCGGAGATGATTGCAGGAACGTGGTCTGCGACGTCACCCGCAACGGCCGGCAGCGGTACTGCTCGGTGCGCTGCGCCAACCGAGCAGCGGTCCGCCGCCACCGGGCGAGGTCTTCCTGAGCGGCGGCCCTCGACCGCGGCCCCTTCGACAGGGCCGAATTCGACCGCGCAGAGCGGTGGACACGGCAGCGATCGCCGTTGCTCGCCGCCTGCGCCGGCGAGAATACTTTTATTCTCCGTCGTTTGCCGTCGAATCCATGGACGAGCGGGGCGGGGAGGGCGAAACTCGGTGCAGCTCAGCGGATTCCCTGCCGGGCACCGGCCGCGGTCACGGAGATACGCAGGGGATGACAGATGAAGATCCAGGCAAGAACAGTGTTGTTTTCGCTGATGTGTGGGGTGTTCGCGGTCTGGGGGATCGGAAGCGCCGGCGGAGCCTCCGCATCCACCGCTCCTGCGGTACAGCAGTCGGTGGTGGTCAAGGCCGCGGTGGTGAAGGCCGCAGCGGCGACGCTGCACTGCCGCAATCACTCCTCGGAGTCCACGCCGGTCTCCGGCAAGGTCGTCGTGCCGACCAGCTACTGCTACGACCCGGACACCTCGAACCATCGAGGATGGCACGACTACTGCACGAGCTCACCCGACTCCGTGTACATCTCCAGCGGTGCACCGTTCGGTATCGGCAGCGGGACCGTCAACTTCCGCGGTCCGTGTGCCCGCCACGACATGTGCCTGCAGTCGAGCCACTCGCACAGCAAGTGTGACGGACCCCTGCTGAGCGACCTGAAGAAGAACTGCACCCAGAAGTTCAACGCAGCCAACCCGGCGCGGTACAAGTGCTACGCCGTGGCCTACACCTACTACCTGGTGATCAAGGTGAAGACCGCGATCTCCTGACGTAGACCCCGCCCGTACCCCACACTGATGATCAGCCGTCCCACCGGTCGGCTGATCATCGGTGTGAGGTGGCGGTTGATGGTGGCCCAACGGCGGACCGGGGAACAGACCAAACAGCTGCTCATCGACGTGGGACTCTCGATGCTGCTGCGCCGGGGGATCTCCGCCGCGGTCGGCCACATCCGATTGCAGGAAGTGCTCCGCAGGGCGGGGCTCACCTCGGGAGCGGCCTACCGGCTGTGGCCTGATCAGGAGGCCTTCCAACGCGACCTGGCCCTCGCCGCCACCCGACGCCGGTTCGACGATCCGACCTCCGGCACGATGGCCAGGATCGGCCCGCTGATCAGCAGTGGTCAGCCACTGAGCACCGTGGTCCGCGAGGGCGCCGCCGCTCACATCGAGAGCCTCGAGGGTGGCGGGACCTCGCCGTTCCTGATCGCGTTGACCATCCGCGCGACGGCGATCGCCTCCGACGAGCTGCGCCTGGCCAGCCAGGAGCGGCACGCCGACTCCATCGCGAGGTTCGCGGCAGTCTATGCAAGCCTGATGGACCTCTACGGCAGGCCGTTGCGGCCGGGACGCAGCATCGAGGAGTTCGCCGGATCGATGGCTGCACTGGGGGAAGGCTTTGCGCTGCAGGCGATCGAAGGGATCCCGCACCCGAGGATGCCGGGTCCTGACGGTACCGAGTGGACGCTGTTCGGACTCGGCGTCTGGAGTCTGGTGGAAGGATTCACCGCGCTCCGCGACGAGCCGGCTCTCGTCCCTACCCGCTCTGCACAGTGACCGGTGCGAGACAACCCGGTTCGTCCTCGGCGGTCACGTCCGCCAGGTGATCGCGCACCCGGTCCGCATCGACGAAGCCGATCGCGTCGTAGTGCTGGATCGCACGGCGCCACAGGGTGACCGCCGCTGCGAGTTGGCCGGCCGCGTGCTCGGCCACCGCCAGGCCCTCGCAGGCCCGTGCCTGCTCGTAGCGATCCTCCAGCTCACCGGCCCCGCTCAACGCGGCGGTGAAGCTCCGGATCGCTGCTGCGGGCTCACCTTTCGCCCACCGCAGGGCACCCAGCACGTTGAGCGACTCGACCTCGACGGGACGCGACCCGACCGTCGACGCCCAGTTCAGGGCGGCGTCGATCTCCGACTCGGCAGCGCCGAGGTCGCCGAGCCGCAGACAGATCTCCGCCAGTTGCGCCCGGCTCCGCGCGACCGCGTGACCGGCACCCAGTGAGAGGTGCAGATCGAGCGCGATGCGGACGTGGTGGAGTGCGGTCCCGAGATCGCCGGCGCGCCCCGCACAGACACCGAGGTTGTTGTGGGTGGTCGCGATCGCGGACGGCGATGCGTGGCCCATCTCGAGAGTGCGGCGATACAGCGCGACTGCATCCTCCAGCCGGCCACTCGTCGAGTGGATCAACGCCTGCACGCGCGTCGTATTCACCTCGCCTGCGACGTCACCGATCGCGCGGTACACCTCGATCGCCTCGATCAGGCTCGCCGCGCTCTGCTCCTCGTCACCGAGCATCTTGTGGAACCACCCCAGGTGCCGCAACAGGTTCGCCTGGTGGGGGATGCCGACAGCTCCGTCATGCGGGCCGAACCGTCCCGGTCGGCTCGCGCTGCCGTCGTTCCTCCGACGCTTTCCGTCATGGTGCTGATCCCGTCGCCGCGCCTCCCGACTGACCGCAGCGTAGCTGCCTACCGACCGGTACTGACGGTCAACGGGTTCCCGGACGTCGGTCTCAGACGCCGGTGGCCAGGTCCAACCTGGACTGCTGGTCTGCGCTGAGCTCGAGATCCGTTGCCGCGGCAGATGATCGGGCGGTCTCCGGGCGGGACGACCCGGGAATCGGGACGACGACGGGTGACGTGGCGAGCATCCAGGCGAGCGTCACCTGCTGCGGGCTGGCGTCGAGCTCGTCGGCCACCTGCTGGAACACCGCGTAGGTGGACCCGAGATCGGACGCCTTCGAGATCCCACCCAACGGTGACCACGGCAGGAACGCGATGCCGAGCTCGGAGCACAACTCGAGCTCCGGGCGGGACGACAGGAACGCGGGCGAGTACTGGTTCTGCACGGACGCGAGCCGGCCACCCAGGATGTCCTGCGCCTGCCGGATCTGCTCCGGGTTGGCGTTGGAGATCCCGGCCTGCCGGATCTTTCCCTCGTCCAGCAGGTCACGCAGGGTCCCGACGGAGTCCTCGTACGGGACCGCCGGATCGGGGCGGTGGTACTGGTAGAGCCCGATCGCGTCCACCCCCAGGCGCCGCAAGGACGCCTCACAGGCCGCCCGCAGGTGCTCCGGCGAACCGTCCTGTTCCCAGCTGTCCGGCAGCGACCGGGTGTGGCCGCCCTTGGTGGCGACCAGGACGTCATCGGTGTCGCCGCTCCAGCTGCGCAGGGCCTCGGCGATCAGGCTCTCGTTGTGGCCGACCTCCTCGTCGTCGACGTGCCCGGCCAGGTGATAGGCGTCAGCGGTGTCGATCAGCCGCACGCCGGCATCGAGCGAGGCATGGATGGTGGCGATGGCGGCGGCGCGATCGTCCGGGCGGCCCTCGATGGACAGTGGCATGCCGCCGAGTCCGATGGCCGACACGGTCGTCTGTCCGATCGTTCTGGTGTGCATGCCCGGACGGTACCCACCTACGGCAGTCGGGCAAACGGCGGCAGCCGGGACCCGGGTCGCTTTCCTGGCGGGATGCCGTCGCCTTCCCTCGTCGCCTGCTCGTTCACCGGATCGGCGGTGGTCGCACGACGGAGGAGTCGAGACCCCGTGCATTCGGCGGATGGACCCCTCGGTCGCCGCGCACGGCCGGCAGATCGATCCGGACGGTGAGTCCGCCCTCCGGTTGCGCTGCCGCGATGACGGTTCCGCCGTGGGCTGCGACGATCGAGCGGACGATGGTCAGGCCGAGGCCCACCCCTGCGGTGTGCGACAGCCGGGTGGCGGACAACCGTTGGAACGGTTCGAACAGCCGGGGCACCTGGTCGGGCGGAACAAGAGGTCCTGAGTTGGAGACGATCACCGTTCCCGGCCCGGCCACCCTGACCAGCACCCAGCCGTTCTCCACGTTGTATTTGAGGGCGTTGTCCACGAGGTTCTGGATCAGCCGTTCCAGCAACGTCGGCTCACCGGCCACCATCGTCGGCTCCAGCTCACGCAGGATGCGCAGCCCGCCGGTGCCTGCGACCCTCCCGAGCACTTCGTCGGCCACGGCCGCCAGGTCCACCGGCTGGACCGACACCACGCCCTGGTCGCTCTCCGCCAGGGTCAGCAGACCTTCGATGAGGTGTTCGCTGCGCGCGTTGGTCCCCAGCAGTTGGCGGGACAGCAGTTCCTGTTGCTCGACAGTGAGATGTCTGCCCATGCTCACCTCGATGAGGGTGCGCTGGGTCGCCAGCGGGGAGCGCAACTCGTGTGAGGCATTGGCGGTGAACCGACTCTGTGCCTGGTAGGCACCTCCGACCCGCTCCAGCAGCTGATCGATCGAATCCGCCAGTCGCCGCGACGGATCGTTGCCGATCGCACCCACCCGCAGACCGAGGTTCGTCGGCCCGAACTGCGCCACCCGGAGCGCCAGGTCGTCCAGCGGGCGCAGGCACCACCGAGGGAGGACGTAGAGCAACCATCCGGTGAATGCCGTGGTGACCACCAGCTCGATGACCGCCAGCGTGGGGTTGAAGACGGTGCAGCCGTTGAGTCCGTCGACCCAGGTGTCACCGCACGAGGGTGCCTTCTGCAGCATCATCCGGACGAGATCCAGGCCGACATCGAGAGCGATCGACAGGTAGAGGTATCCAACGACGAGGCAGGCCAACGCCGTGGCCACGATCCGGATCCGCAGGTTCAGCTGCACGGTCTACTCGCCCAGGCGATAGCCGGCGCGCAGCACGGTGTGCAGGACCGGCGGATCACCCAGCTTGCGGCGCAACGTCATCACCGCGACGCGCACCGTGTTGGTGAAGGGGTCGGCGTGCTCGTCCCAGGCCTTCTCGAGCAGTTCCTCGGCGCTCACCACCTCGCCACCTGCGCGCACCAACACATCGAGCACGGCGAACTCCTTGGGAGTCAGATCGAGCAGTCCGCCCTCCCGGAATGCCTGGTGCCGCGGGTGATCGACGGTGATGCCCGCGCACTCCAGGACCGGCTTGGTGCGGGGCGTGACGCGCCGGGCGAGGGCCTGTACGCGAGCGGTGAGCTCGGCGAAGGCGAAGGGCTTCCCCAGGTAGTCGTCGGCTCCGAGGGCCAGACCCTGGACACGATCGCGGACGCCGGTGGCGGCGGTGAGCACCAGCACCCGGGTGGCGGATCCCTGCTCGACCAGCCAACGGCACACGTCGTCGCCGGTGGCGCCTGGCATGTCGCGGTCCAGGATGGCGACGTCGTACTCGTTCTCGCTCAGATGGACGATCGCAGAGCGGCCGTCGAGGCAGACGTCCACCGCCATCGAGCGCCGGCGGAGTCCTTGGGCGATGGTCTCGGCCAGCAGCTCCTCGTCATCTGCCACCAGGACACGCATGTTCGGATCCTTCCTCCGGGGTGACAGTGCTGCGGCGAGTCTAGGGGCGCCGTTGTCAGTTCCGGATAAGGAAGTGACGTACGGGCGCCTCACGCACTCCTCAGCACTCTGTGCTGCATGACCGAGACACTGCGACCGATCCAGCACCCCCGAACCGCCCGCGCCACAGCCATGGCCCCGACCGCGGGCCGCACCTTCCGGGACGAACTGTTCCGATCGATCGCCCTGTCGCTGGGCAGAGTGCTGCTGCCGATCGCCTGGCTCCGATCGCGGGCCCACCCGCACGCCCGGGCAGCCCAGTGGGCCCTGCAGCTGCGCTTCCCCCATGAGCGCCTCGCCGGCCTGACGAGCGGGATGGCGGTCGCTCTCCGTCGAGCCCGTACCGTCGCGTTCTGGGAACAGGATCTGCTGCTGGGAGTGACGTCCGGCCACCGCACCGTCGACGAGCAGAACCGGATGCTGACCGAGGATCTCATCCGGCTGAAGTCCGTCGGTGACGGCCCTGCCCGCGTGCTCCCCGTGGAACAGTCGCAGCACGTCGCCGGTCTGGCCGTCGACGTACGTCCACGGGAAGCCGCGATGTGGTTGGAGCGCAACGGTCATCAGTTCGGTCTGTACCGCACGTACGCGAACGAGTGGTGGCATTTCGAACACCTGCCGCAGGCCCGCGGCGTCGCTCCGCTGCTGCTCGCCCATCCGGGGGCGCGTGGTCCGGAGGAACCCAGTACGTCGGATCCCGGCCGTCCGCGGATGGTCCGGCGGGCGGCCGTGGCCGGATCTGGAATCGGACCGGGGTCGACCCAGCGCGCACGAGCTGCTCACCTGCCACCTACGCCCTGTCGGGCCAGGCGGTGTCCCGGCCGCGCTGAGTTCCGTGATCAGGACGCGGATCGGTGATCCGACGAACGCCCGCGGGTCGAGATCAACCCACGCCCCAGTCACCCGGGCACGCTGGAAGGAACCCGGCCGTTCTGGCGTGTCGTCGGCACACAGGTCCATACTCGCCTCACCGCAGTCACTTGTAGTAGGCGAAGGAGCCGACCCATGAGTGCAGACCTGACCCCGTACCTGAACTTCGGCGGTACTGCCAGGGAGGCGATGGAGTACTACGCATCGATCTTCGGCGGCACTCCCGAGGTCATGACCTTCGGCCAGGGCGGCATGGAGGGCGTGGACCCGGACCTGGTGATGCACTCGTCGTTGGAGGCCGACAACGGGTTCCGCATCTTCGGCGCCGACGCCCCGCCGGCGATGGGCCCCACCCCGGTTGCCGGCAACATCACCATGTCGCTGTCCGGTGACGACGAGCAGGCGCTCACCGGCTACTGGCAGGCACTGTCGGACGGTGGAACGGTACGGACGCCACTGGCCAAGGCGCCCTGGGGCGACAGCTACGGCGATCTCGTCGACAAGTTCGGCATCGCCTGGCTCGCCAACATCACCGGCGCCGCAACGGAAGGCTGACCGACCCCTTCGCGGACCTAGTGGTCGTTATGACGCCGGGTTCGCGGTCCTGACGGTCGCTAACCACCGACGTTCGCGGTCCTGACGGTCGCTAACCACCGACGTTCGCGGTCCTGACGGTCGTTTATCACCGACGTTCGCGGTCCTGACGGTCGTTAACCACCGACGTTCGCGGTCCTGACGGTCGTTGAGGGGCGTCACCTGCGCTCGGCGCTCGGCGCTCGGCGCTCGTCGTGGTCGGGGAGCCACCGGACCTTCCATCGGCATGCTCTCGGGCTGCCACTACCCGGTGGCGACTTCGGGCGATCGTTGCTACCGTCCGCTGTGTACCGATGACGACGGGTGTGACGAACCCCGAGTCGGTACCGTCCCGATCGTCGTCATCGATCCTGTTGAAGAGGCCCGTGTTCTGCGGGCGAAGATGTGGTGGCACCGCGAGCTCCCGATCGCCCACATCTCCCGGGGTACTTCTCCAGGAGGTGAATCGATTGTCCCGCACCACATCCACTCCCGACCTACCGCTGCCGCGATCGCTCTGTGCAGATCCAGGGCCGGCCGGGGAACGCATCCGCATCGAAGGCTGGATCCACCGACGCCGACGCCTGTCGTCCGTCACCTTCGTGGTGATCCGCGACCGGTCCGGGCTGCTGCAGACGGTCGTGACCGATCCGGCCACCCGCGCCCAACTCGACTCCATCGGTGAGGAATCGGTGGTCACCGTCACCGGTGTGTCCGCCACGAACCCCCAGGCCCCGGGTGGGCACGAGCTGGTCGATGTCGAGTTCACCGTGCTCGCCCACGCGGAGACACCGCCGATCGCACTCTGGCGACCAGAACTCGACGTCAGCCTGCCGGTGATGCTCGACCACGCGGCCGTCAGCTGGCGTCATCCGGAACGTCGCAAGGTGTGGCAGGTCGCGGCCGCGTCACTCCGCGGGTTCCGGAACACGTTGGAGCGGGGCGGTTCCACCGAGATCCAGACGCCGAAGATCGTGGCCGGGTCCACCGAATCAGGTGCGAACACCTTCACCCTCGACTACCTGGGACAGCCGGCATACCTCGCCCAGTCGCCGCAGTTCTACAAGCAGACGATGGTGGGTGTGTTCGAACGGGTGCACGAGGTCGGGCCGGTGTTCCGCGCCGAACCGCACGACACAGTCCGGCATCTGTCGGAGTACGTGTCGCTCGATGCGGAGATCGGCTTCATCACCGATCACCGCGACGTGCTGGAGCTCTTGCGAACGGTGCTCGCCGGTATGCGGGAGGAAGTGGCGGCGCTCGACCTGCCGATCGGCGCCGTCGTTCCCGAGATCCCGGACGAGATCCCGACGATCCACTTCTCCCGCGCTCTCGAGCTGGTGGGTGCACCGGACGACGAGCCGGACCTGGCGCCAGAGCACGAGCGGAAGCTGGGAGCCTGGGCACGGGACGAGTTCGGCTCGGATTTCCTTGCAGTGGAGGGCTATCCGGCGGCCAAGCGGCCGTTCTACACCCATCCGCAGCCGGACGATCCGCGCTGGACCAACTCCTTCGACCTGTTGTTCCGCGGGTTGGAGCTGGTGACGGGTGGCCAGCGGTTGCACCGCTACCAGGACTGTCTCGGCGCGCTCGAGGCCCGTGGCGAGGATCCTGCCGCCTACCTCGGCTATCTGGAGGGGTTCCGGCACGGGATGCCGCCGCACGGTGGCTTCGCGATCGGGTTGGAGCGCTGGGTGTCCCGGGTGCTGGGGCTTACCAACATCAGGCTCGCGACGCTGTTCCCGCGGGACGTTCACCGGCTGACGCCGTGAGCCGTGCGGTGCGCGGTCAGGGTGGCGCGATCACCCGCTGCAGGGTCGCGTACCCCGCGGGCTCCCAGGTCGGCTTCCCGCCGGGAAGGCCGAGGCGCCCGTTGCGCCCGATCTCGATGAGCCCGAGTGCTCGCAGCACGGCCCATCCGCGGGCCCGGGCGATGGTGGCTCCGTCCGCCCCCGCACAGGAGTCGAAGAACCGATCTGCGGTGCCCGTCGGCAGCAGGATCCAGGCCGCCGACAGGTCGGTCGCCCGATCGCCCGAGCGCAGCTCGCCGAAATCGAGCACCCCGGCCAGGGTCCCGTCGACGACGGTCACATTCGCCGGGTGCAGATCGCCGTGCAGCCACAGGGCCCGACCGTGCCAGGCCGGCGCTGCGACCGCGGCCGCCCAGACTGCTTGCACGGCAACGGTGTCGACGCTCTGGTCGAGCTTCCCGAGAGCGGTGTCGAGGCGCTGCTGGGGGTCCAGCGGCAGGCCTCGCTGGGGATTCGCCGGTGCGTCATCGGGTGCCGGGTGATGGAGTGCGCGCAGGAATGCTGCCAGAGTGCGCGCGGAGCCCGGATCGGTGACGGGGGTGGTGTCGGCGGGTTCTCCCCCGACCCATCGGGCGATGGTCCAGGTGTGCGGGAACGCCGCGGACGGAAGGCCGGCGCGCACCGGGATCGGCGTCGGCAACGGCAGCCGACCGGCCAGGGTGGGCAACCACGTCCGCTCCTTGACCAGCAGTCCGGGTGCTCGATCGGTCCGCGGAAGGCGCACGGCAAGCCCGTCCCCGAGCCGCCACTGCTGGTTGTCCCAGCCGCCGGCGACCTCCCGCAGCGGGAGCTCCGCCAGGTCGGGATGCTGTTCCTGCAGCAGGGATCGCACGAGGTGCTGCTCGAACCGGACGTCCCGCATCTGATTCCCCTCGATCCCCCCTGGCCGCAGCGTCACCACCGGTCGCTGGTTCAGCACATCATGGCCGCCGCCCCGCCGGCTCGAGGGAGGGTTGATCGGCGTGCTGGTGGGGTGAAGTGGATTCCGCTCAGCGGACTGATGATCTGGTCGCTTCGTACGCTGATCGCATGAGGTCGACGTGGGACGTGTCGTCGGTGGGGGTGCTGCAGATGCCATCCGGCCGGGTCGTACCGGGGCGCGGTCTGCGCCGGCCATTCCCCGCCGGCGCCGAACCGGAGTTCGGGCTGTACTTGCTGGGCACGCCGCCGATGCCCATGCCCTGGGAAGCACGGTGGGTTCGTTGGTCAGATTTCCGGCTGCCGGCCGACCACGGCGACGCGCGGGAAGCGCTGCACGAGGCGTGGAGCGGAGCCGCGCACCACCGGGTGGAGGTCGCCTGTGCCGGCGGCCGCGGCAGGACGGGGACCGCCCTGGCCTGTCTCGCGGTGATCGACGGCGTTCCCGCCGCCGAAGCCGTCTCCCATGTCCGCGAGCGTTACGACCCGCGTGCTGTCGAAACACCCTGGCAACGGCGCTGTGTCGCGCGCTCCAGTCGACCCTGACCCCTGACCGCAGCTCTCCGGGGCGGCGTGAACCGGACACATGTTCCCCACCCAGAGGGTGGAGTCAAGCCGACGGTGGAGCACTAGCATCTTCTCCAGTGGGTAACGGCACGTTCCCGCGGATGCGGAGTCCCGCGTGACCAAGGAGCCGCAATGCAATCGAGTCCGGAAGCGCTGACCGCCGAGTTGTTGTCCAGAACCCGGGAGGTCCCGGTCACCGACATCGACAAGCTGCTCAGCGTCGCCACCGCCGCGATCGTGGAGCTGGGTATCGCCGACAGCGTCAGCATCCTGGAGCGCGTCGGAGACCACGAGTTCACGACCCGAGCGCCCACGGACGACCGCGCGACCGCAGTCGATCGGTTGCAGCGAGAGTTTCACGAGGGTCCCTGCGTCGAGGCGTCCTGCGACGAGGGCCTGGTCTGCTCCAACGACATCGAAGCCGACGAGCGCTGGCCCCGCTGGGGCCCCGCCGCAGTCCAGGAAGGCATTTCGGCCGTCATCAGCATTCAGCTGTACGTCAAGGGCGACACCATGGGGGCGTTGAACATGTTCCACGCAACCCGCCAGAGCTTCACCACCGACGATCTGGAGATCGCCCGGATGGTCGCGGTTCCGATTTCGATCGAACTGGCGCACTGTCGACAGGACGAGAACCTGTGGAGGGCCATCGACGCCCGACATCGCATCGGCCAGGCGCAGGGCATTCTGATGGAGCGATTCCGGATTCCGGAAGACGCGGCATTTGCTGTGCTGCGGCGGCTGTCCCAGCAGGGCAACACCAAGTTGCACCTCATCGCGGACGACATCGTCCGCACCGGGCAGCTGCCGCCGGGAGCCGACGCGGCGGTCCAGGGCTGATCGAGGGCAGCAGACGACCCCAGCCGCGCGGTTGCTGGACGGCTGGGGTCTGACACACGATCACTCCGCGGCTCGATCGCCTGCTTCCTCCCCTGTGCTCGAAATCGACCAGTGCAAACCCTGTGCAGCAGACTCGTCGTGGGTGATGGCCGGTGGTTCGGCGCTGTTCATGACGCCGGACCTGGGTGGAAGGGGCCTTCGGCGGAGTCGGGGCCGGTCTCCCCACGAGGTGGTCTTGGGTACGGTGCCCGTCATGGGGCCTGCGGGGAAGCAGTCGATGAGACCGGGTACCGGCTATTGGCTGTGGTTGTTCGGGGCCATCTGGGCCGAGTTCGGCTCGACGGTGACACTGTTCGCGATCACCTGGACTGCCACCGGCTTCGGCGGTGGGGTGGCTGGTCTGGTCGCCACGTCGACCATGCTTCTCCGGCTGGTCCTGCTGCTCGGCGGCGGTTCCATCGCCGACCGCTTCGGCCCACGCCGAGTGATGATCACCTGTGACTTCAGCATGCTCGCAGTGACACTGGGAATGGCCGCGTGGTTCGCACTGCAGGGCCCCACGGTCGGTTCACTGCTGGTGTTCGGTTGTGTGCTCGGCATCGTCTCGGCGTTCTACATGCCTGCGTCCGGTGTGTTCCCACGACTGTTCGTGGAAGACGGTCAACTCGGCCGCGTGATGGCAACGACGAGTACCGGGCTCCAGCTCGCCCGGATCGCTGGGCCGGCGTTGGGCGGCATCCTGCTGGCCTGGATCGGTCTCTCGTGGGTGGTGGCGCTCAACGCAGCCACCTTCCTCCTGGTGGCCTCGATCATCCTGGTCATCGTCCCTCCTCGGCCCCACCGCCCGCCCGACAGCACTCCCGTCGGGTTCCGCGAGTCCTGGCGGGACCTGAAGGCCGCTGGCCACCATCGGATCCTCGTTCCGCTGTTGGTTGCGCTCGGGGCACTCGTGGCCGGGGTGACGCCCGCGGTGGCACTGCTGATCCCGCTGCTCAGCCGTGATCGCGGTTGGTCGGCGGCCGGCGCGGGTTTGATGGAAGGCGCCTTCATGGCCGCGGCCCTGGTGGTCGGCGCAGTGGTGCAGCGCGCGGAACCTTGCGCCGTGACAGCGTCCCGATGATCTGGGGCCCAGTACTCGCGGCAGTGGGCCTGATCGGCATGGCGTGGGCTCCGGCCGTCTGGGTGGGCTGCGTCGCGGCGGCTACCACGAGCCTCGGGATGGTGTTGTTCAACTGCCATGCGCTGCCCCGATTCCTGGCAGCCAGTCCACCGGGGGCCCAGGCCCGCCTCCAAGCGGTGCTCGCGGTGACCACGACCGTCCCCTTGCTCGCACTCAGCGGCCCCTACGGACTGCTCGCGCAGCATGTTTCGCCGGGGTGGGCCCTGGGTGTCGCGGCTGTGTTCGCGGCGGCGGCAGGGATCGTCGTCGCGATCACGCACCCCTGGACCGCTCCGACGGTCGCTCCCGTCGGCTGAGCGTCATTCCCGCCGGGAACCACGTGGGTCGATGTCGAGATCGGCGGGTCGGCCGCGTCCTGTGGGTAGGAGCAGGAGGAACCCGCCTCGTGCTCGCCACCACTGGGCGGATCACCGGACGCCCTCGACGCACGAGCCTGATCTACGGCACGTCCGGCGACGACTTCGTGCTCGTCGCATCGAAGGGCGGCGCTGACGAGGACCCTGATTGGTTCAAGAACCTCCAGGCCGACCCCGGCGTCGGGGTACAGGCTGGGGCCCGACGGTTCACCTGCCGGGCCCGCTCGGCGTCTTCGATCGAACGAGAGACCCTCTGGCCCCAGATGGTGGGCATCTTCCCGCTCTACGGGGAGTACGCCCAGCGGACCGACCGGCAGATTCCGGTCGTACTGCTGACGCCTCACGACTGAACCCGTCCACCCCGACACGGCCGCGCCCGACCGAGATCAACGCCGGACCCCGCCCCGCTGGAAAGAGGAGAGCTCATGCCCATCAAGCTGGAAAACGTCGCCATCGCTGTGCGCGACCTAGAAGAGACGATCGCCTTCTTCACCGATCTCGGACTGACCGTCCTCGGCCGCGACACGGTCAGCGGCCAGTGGACTGATACCGCCGTCGGCCTCGACGGCAACCACGCCAAGATCGCCATGCTCCAGACGCCGGACGGGAACGGTCACCTCGAGCTCTTCGAGTACATCCATCCCGACGCGATCGAGACGAACCCCACCCGGCCCAACGAGATCGGCATGCACCGCGTCGCGTTCTCGGTGGACGACCTCGATGAGGCACTCAGAATCGCGGCGAAACACGGCTGCCACCCGCTGCGCGGGGTGGCGACGTACGAGGACGTCTACAAGCTGACCTATCTCCGCGGCCCCAGCGGCATCATCGTGATGCTCGCCGAGGAGCTCGGCACGCGCTGATCGGCGAGGGATTCGGCAGTCGTCAGGCCAGGAGTGCGGGTGCCTCGGGTCAGCGGGAGTCGCCGGCCGTTCGGTCATCGACCGGGCCTGCACTCCCGGCGCCGGCGACGGGTGCGGTGGTTTGCGGCCGGGGTCGACAGCCACCCAGCAACGCCGCGTGTCACTGGACGAGCGCGCCGGCAGATTCGGTGGGACGCTCCAACTCCGATGCTCTCGTTCGTCACGAACGACACTCCTGGAGGTCCGCAATGAGGCGGTTCCCATCGACAGCGGCAGCCGCGCGATGAGCAAGATCGTCCTGGACATGTCGATCTCGGTCGACGGATTCATCACCGGCCCCGACGACGACGTCGAGCACGGGCTCGGCGTCGGCGGTGAGCTGCTGCACGGCTGGCTGGGTTCCGGTCGCGATCGCGTGGAGGATTTCCGGCCGACCGATGAAGCCGGTGCCGCGGTGTTCGACGAGGTGATGGCAACCGGCGCCGTGATCACCGGTCGGCGAACGTTCGACCACGCGGGTGGCTGGGGCGGTGATCACCACGACGGGGTCCCGATCTTCGTGCTGACCCGCGCAGCGCCGGAGCAGCCCGCGCCCGGGTACGCGCGGTACATGACCGACGTCGAGGCCTGCATCGCCGAGGCCAGGTCCGCGGCCGGAGACCGGAACGTGCTGCTGCACGGGGCATCGGCGGCGCAGGCCTGCCTGCGGGTGGGTGGGCTGGACGAGTTGCAGTTGCACGTGATCCCGGTGCTGCTCGGGCAGGGGCGCCGGTTGTTCGCCGACGAGCTGCCCGGACATGTCGAGCTCGAATTGCCTCGCAGCGTGGACGGGCCGGGCGTGTTGCACCTGCGCTACCTCGTGCGGACGGGGGGCTGAACGATGGCGATCCGGGTGGACATGAGCATGTCGCTGGACGGCTACGTCGCCGGGCCACAGGACGGGGTGGACGAACCCCTGGGCGTCGGAGGGTTCCGCCTGTTCAACTGGCTGGACCGGCGGGACGAGCCGGGGCCGAGTGGTGAGGTGTACGCCGAGGCCATGGCGACCCGAGCCTTCATCTCCGGCCGCCGCACCTACGAGCACGCCGACCACTGGCACGGCGACCACCACGACGGGGTGCCGATCTTCGTCCTGACCCACGACGTTCCGGAGGGTCCGCCGCCGGGCAGCGTCCGGTTCATGACCGACGTGCGGGAGTGCGCCGAGCACGCCCGGGCTGCTGCCGGCGACGCCGACGTGCTGGTGCACGGCGCCGGCGCCGCGCAGGCCCTGCTGCGGGCGGGTGAGGTAGACGAGCCGGAACTGCATGTCGTTCCGGTACTGCTCGGACAAGGGCGCCGGCTGTTCGACCAGCTGCCGTCAGAACACGCCCACCTCGAGCTGGTGCGCCGGCTGGAGACGCTGCCGGATGAGCAGTTCGCCCAACGCGTTCTGCATCTTCGCTACCGGGTGCGTCGGCCCTGAGAGGGCGACGGACTTGGTCGTTGCTCAGCTACCTGCGGCTCGGAGCTGCCGGAGGTAGCTGAGCTCCGTGTCCCGGAAGTGGATCTCGTACAGCCCCTGCACCAGATCAAGGCCTTCGCGTCCGTCGTGTGTTCCGGCTGACCGACCGAGCCCGGGCACCGGAGAGTCATCCGTGCAACGCTTGCCGTCGAGTGCGGTGCGTCCCGTGATCCCGGCTCGAGCAGTCCCGCGTCCGCCGCCGATCCCAGGAGAGAAGTCGTGAGCACCCAGGTCCCCTCGCAGGGCCTCGCCCTCCGACCGCCCCAGCACCAGGTCGATCCCCGGTGCCGCCGGTGGTGGGCGGTCCAGATCCTGCTGAGCTTCGGCATCCCCGCCGTGGCGCTGGTCGCCTCCGGCGTCTTCTTCGCGAACCTTCGGGTGTGGGTATGGGTGCCCGGCGGGGTGGCGGCCGCGGCAGCGATCGGCGGCTCGCTACTCGCGCCGGCAGTGCTGTTCCGGATCCACCGCTGGGAGGTGACGGACGTCGCGATCTACGCGCGCAGCGGCTGGCTGTGGCAGGAATGGCGGGCAGCGCCGCTGTCGCGAGTGCAGACCGTCGACACCGAACGTGGCCCGCTGCAACGGATGTTCGGACTGGCCACCGTCACCGTCACCACCGCATCGGCCAAGGGGCCGGTCCGGATCGAGGCCCTCGACGCACTGCTCGCCGAAGACATCGCGCATCGACTGACCGCCTTGGCGCAGCGGCAGGCCCCCGCGGATGCCGCGGATGCCACGTGACGAGTCCGTCCGAGAAGGGCCCGCTCGCAGCGAAGGAGCTGCTCGCTGCCGGCGAACAGCTCGACAGGCGCACTGTCCCCGCCTCAGCCCTCGGGGCCGGCGGCGCGGTGGCTGCCGCCGCTGTGCCGACCGGGATCGGTCTGCGGATCGGCGACGTCTCCTGGGGGTGGACGCTCACCTGGCTGATCGGCGGAACTCTGTTGTTGACTGCCGCTGCGGCGGTGATCGAGTGGATCCGGCTGCGCTGCACCAGGTTCCGCATCGGCGACGAGCGGGCGGAGTACGTCGTCAGCCTGCTCGCCACCAAGCGCACGTCGCTGCCCCGTGAACGCATCCGCACGGTGGACATCACCGCGAACCCGGCCCAGCGATGGCTCGGGGTCGCCGACATTCGGATGGGTACCGGCGATCCGAACGGTGACATCACGCTGAAATCCATCGACGCCGTGCGGGCCGAGACGTTGCGACGGGAGCTGCTCCGACGAGTTCCCGACGGCGATGCGGCAGTCCTGGACGACGGGACGGCACGGGAGGTGGGTGAGCTGGCGCGGTTCCGCATCGGCTGGATCCGGTTCGCGCCCATCAGTTTCTGGACGCCCGTGCTCGGTGCGGGTGCGTTCGGGGTCGTGCTGCAGGTGGCCAACTGGTTCGGCGCCGAGAACGTGGTGTTGCGCTGGATCTCCGATCGGTTCGAGGATGTCCCGCTGCTCGCCGAGATCGGCATCCTGGCCGTCGTCGCACTGCTGGTCGGCGCCGTGGCCAGCCTTGCCGTCTTCACCGAGGCCTGGTGGCAGTACACCCTGGAACGCGAGCCGGACGGCTCGCTCCGGATCCGTCGCGGCCTGTTGATCCGGCGCTCGACCACCTTCGAGGAACGGCGGCTGCGTGGTCTGGTGCTGGTCCGGCCGCTCGGCCTGCGGATCGCCGGGGCCGCTCGATTGGACGTGCTGGCCACCGGGCTGCAGCAGCAGGACGACGACAGCAAGGCCTCCGAGCCGGACACCCTGATGCCCGCAGCGCCGCTGGCCGTGACCGTCGGGGTGGCACACGCCGTCCTCGGTGACCCGGTGCTCGATCCCGACCGGCCACTGATCGCCCACCCGCCGGCCGCCCGCCGTCGCCGCTGGGTCAGGGCGGCTGTCGCGGTGCTCGCCGTCACCGGCGGATTGCTGCTGCTGGGGGCTCTGCTGACCGAGGTACTGAGCTGGTCGGCCCTGGCTCTGCTGCTGCCGTCGGCGGCATTCGCGGCGTGGTCGGCCGCCGACAACTACGCCGGTCTGGGCCACCGCACCACTGAGCGGTACGTGCTGTTGCGGAGTGGGTCGGTCTCCCGTCGGACGGTCGCGCTGTCCCGAGCGGGTCTGCTCGGCTGGAACCTGCGGCAATCTCCGCTGCAACGCCGGGCCGGGCTCGTCACCCTGATCGCCAGCACCGCCGCCGGTGACGGTGCCCTGCGGCTGCCCGATGTCGGCACCGGGCAGGCCGTCGAGCTGCTCGCCGACACCGCGCCCGAGTGGCGTCACCTGACGAGTGGGAACTTCAGGCGCCCGCCGGTGTGAAGCGGGCGGCGCCGATCTCCCAGGTGCGGTCGAGGTGCGAGCCGGGCGGATAACGCCCGTCCAGCTCGAGGGTGAGCATGCCGTGGGCGAAGGACCACAGGGCCTGTGCCAGGTGTTCATCGCCCGTGACCAGGTAGAACGGCGTACCGGACCACTCCTCCAGACCGTCCGGAAGCGTGGCCCTGTCCAACGATCCGAACGTGGTCAGCCGATAGAGGTTGGGACTGCGGAGGCCGGCCGCTCTGTAGGCGGACAACACGTCCCGGACGGACCCGCCGGTGTCCACCACTGCATGCAGGAGCTGCCCCATCTCGATCAGGCCCTCGGCAACGAGCGCCGCCTTGATCTGATCGCGGTTGGCGAAGTGCTTGTAGATCGACGGCGCGCGCATCCCCAGCCGATCGGCCAGCGGTCGCATCGTCAGCGCCGGCCACCCCATTTCCTCGAGCATGGCCATGGCCGCGTCCACTATCTGACGTGCCCGGGCGGCGAGGCCGAGGTCGAAAGGAGCTGGGGAGCCGGTCATTCCACGCGGCGCTTCAGTGCCTGGTTCATCGCGTCGAAAGCGTCGCCGACGTCGAGCGCTGAGCCGGCGACCGGGACCAGTAAGCCGCTGAACTCCTCACCCTGGGTGAACCGGACACGGTGCGGCCCTGTCTGCTCGATGCGGAAGTAGTGCTCGCCGTCCACGACGCCAGGCATGCCGAACCGCCCGATCCAGCGCAGTTCGCGTTCCGGATCGACAGTGAGCACCTCGGGTGTGAACGTCATCTCGGACCCATGATTGCGCAAGGTGTTCCTCAGGGTGGCGCCGGCCCGGATCTCGCCCGTCGACGAGATCAGGAACGGGTTCCATTCCGGGTACGCCGCGGTGTCGGTGAGCACGTCCCACACCTGCGACGCGGGCGCATCGATCTCGATGGACCGCTCGACCCGGTGAGGCCACAGCTTCGTGTAGATCAGCGAGCCGAGGCACATCAATACCGCAAGGGTCACCACCCAGATCGAGATCACTGCGATACGACGTCTCATGGTCGAACCCCCTGCAGGCGTGGCTAACGGTGTTAGCCTCCTAGTCAGCTAACACAGTTAGCCGTCTGGGCGCAACGACGTTCCTGCTACCCCTGTAGCTCCGATCCGGGACTCAACGCACCATCCGCTTCTCCGGCAGGTTCCAGACCTCGTAGAAGCTGCGCACGCCATCCTCGACAAAACCGTGCTTGGCGTAGAACGCCGTCGCCCTGGCGTTGTCCGCCGCGAGCCACACCTGCGCGGGCGCGTCGCCCAGCGCCGCGTCCAGGAGCGCGGCCCCGAGACCGGTGCCGTAGGTCTGCGCCAACACGTAGATCGACCACAGCTCGAGCGCCCGCACGGCATCGTCGCCGCGTGACGGGCCCACGGAGGCGAATCCGACAAGCTGCCCGTCCTGCTCGACGACCACCGTGCCGACGGTGACCCCGTCCACCTGTGTCGTCGGCTGCGCGAGTGCGCGCGTCCACATCGCACGGCGTTCGTCCACGTCGAAGCCGGCGATCACGTCGGAGGTGACGAGTCCGGTGTACGTCTCGTGCCAGGCCCGGATGTGCACCTCTGCGAGCTGCGGGGCATCGGCGGGGACGGCTGGTCTGAGGAACGGCATCCGGCGAGGGTAGCGAGTACTAGTGCCAAGGTCCGATTGCCCGCACGACCCGATCCGCGGGAGAAATGAGGTCAACACCCGCCCCTCTCGTGAAGGATCTGATCATGTTCCCGTCCCGCCGCACCCTCATCACCACCGCAGCGGCCGTCGTCGCCTGCGTTCCGGCCGTGTTCGGCCTGGTCGGCAACGCCGCCTTCTCCCAGAGTGTCCCGGTCCGGGTCCCTGTCGGAGCGACGACCCTGCAGCCCGTGCAGGTCGCCGCGCCAGTCCGGCGACCATCCGCTCCACCGCGACGGACGACAAGGGCGGCGATCGCACCGGCAGGTCGATCACCACCTCGTCGACCACCGCACCCACCACCACCTCGCCGGTACGGACGACCGAATCCTCCGACGCCCACGGCGGCGACCGCACCTCGCGCTCGACCGAGCAGGGTGATGACCACGGCGGCGATCGCACGAGCACCTCGACTCGCACCACCGAGTCGGGCGACGACCACGGCGGCGACCGCACCTCGCGCTCGACCGAGTCGGGTGACGACCACGGTGGCGATCGCACCAGCACGGCGATCCGCACCACCACGGCCACGCCCACCAGTCGCTCGGACAACTCGGGCACGGACTCCGGCACCGACGACTCCGGCAAGCACAGCGGTGCAGCGATGACTCCGGCAGGCATGGTGGGTCGGACGATTCGTGACCCGATCTCTGGCGCCTGATGGCGCTGAACGCGACGGCCCGCCGTGGGTCACCGTCACGGCGGGCGTCGTCGTACCCCCCGAACGACCCGTCCGGCGTTCGAGGGTGCTGCTGCAGGTGCTGATCGGGGCCATCGTGGTGATCGTCGCGGTCGGCGTCGTCGGCACGCTCGCGTCCCGCAATCTTGCGGAGGCCGAGGCCGTCAACGACGCCTCCCGCACCGCAGACCTGTTGGCGGAGGCCGTGGTCCAGCCGGCACTGCTTGACGGTGCCACCACGGGTCAGGCTGCGGCCATGGCGAAGATCGACGCCGCCGTGCGCGCCCACGTCCTGGACGACGCCGAGATCGTCCGGGTCAAGCTGTGGTCGCCCGACGGCGTCATCGTCTACTCGGACGAAGCACGGCTGATCGGTCAGCAGTTCGCGCTCGGCGAGGACGAGCGGGAGGTGTTCACGGCTCCGCAGCTGCACGCCGGGGTGTCGGATCTGGACGCGCCGGAGAACGTCCACGAGCGCGGTGGCGGACCGATGCTCGAGGTGTACCGCCCGGTCTGGACGCCCGCGGGCAACCCGATGCTGTTCGAGATCTACTTCCGGTACGACGACGTGCGCGACCGCAGCACTGCGCTGTTCCGCGGCTTCGGCGGTGTGCTGCTCACCAGCATCCTGCTGTTGGTCGTCCTGCTCGTCCCGGTGTTGTGGCGTCTGCTGGATCGGTTGCGTGAGGGCCAAGGTCAACGAGAGCGGTTGCTGCAGAAGGCTTTGGACGCCTCGGAGGAGGAGCGGAGACGGATCGCCGGAACGCTGCACGACGGTGTCGTCCAGGATCTCGTCGGGGTCTCCTATCTGCTCACGGGTGCCGCGCAACGTGCCGCCGCGACCGGTGGGCAGGTTGGCAGCGTGTCGGAGATACTGGAGCAGGCCTCCGGGACGGTCCGTTCGGGCATCGGGTCCCTCCGTTCGCTCCTCGTCGACATCTATCCGCCCAGTCTGGAGAGCGCCGGGGTGATCGCCGCACTCGAGGATCTCGCCGGGACCGCCAGATCGAGGAACCTCCAGGTCGTCGCGCACCTTGAGGACTGCCCCGGCCTGGATGCCGACGGTGAACGACTGGTCTACCGGGTGGCGCGGGAGTGCCTGCTCAACAGTGTCCGGCACAGCGCGGCGACGTCGATCCGAATCTCCTTGCAGCCCAGCGGGAACGGCGACTCGACGCTCGAGATCGCTGACGACGGAAAGGGATTTGACGTGCTGCCCACCCTTCGGCACGCACCGGCCGGACACTTCGGTCTCGCCGTCATGGCGGACACCGTGGCCGCGGCCGGCGCGCAACTGCAGTACCGCTCGGCACCCGGTGCCGGTACCGCGATCAAGCTCCGGGTACCAGGACTGCGTCGATGATCGGCGTGCTGCTCGTCGACGATCATCCGCTGGTTCGGGCAGGTCTGACGGCGATGATCCGCACTGCCGAGGATCTCGAGGTGGTCGGCGAGGCCGCGGGAGCGGCCGAGGCCGTCGCGTTGGTGCAGACGTCCGCCCCCCAGGTGGTGCTGATGGATCTGTCCATGCCCGAGGTGGACGGGGTCGAGGCGACCCGACTGGTGCTGGAGGTCGCACCCGACACCAAAGTGGTGGTGTTGACGTCGTTCCACGACCGCGCCCGCGTCACCGGCGCGCTGCTGGCCGGCGCGGTCGGCTACGTGCTGAAGGACAGCGATCCGCGCGACATCCTCGGTGCCATCCGGGCCGCTGCCGCCGGACACACGCCGCTCGATCCGCGGGTCGCGGGGGTGCTCCTGCCGTCGGCGCAGACCGGCGTGCCCGAAGTGGGACTGAGTGCGCGAGAGAGCGAGGTGCTCGACCTGATCGCCCAGGGCATGTCCGACCGGCAGATCGGACGACGGCTCGGCATCAGCGAGAGAACGGTGAAGGTGCACGCGGGCAACGTGTTCAAGCGGATCGGCGTCAATGACCGGACGTCCGCCGCGCTGTGGTCGCGGGATCATCGTCCCGCTGCCGACACCTGACCGAGCGACCCCTCCCACAGTGGTCGAGCGACCCGCGCTGATCGCGCGACGCAGGAGTCAAGATCCCGTCAGCTCGGAACCGGGTCTCGACTCGCTGCGCTCGCTCGACCGTCGAAAGATGACCGAGATCGAGCGACGACGGTCCCTCGGCGCGTTCGTTCCTCACGTGCTCGATCACCGGCGGGTTCGATGATCGAGCGACGCAGGAGTCGAGATCCCGTCCGGGGCAGGAGGTACTAGTACCAATGTCCGATTGAGACCCGTCCCTCCCGATCGACAGAGTGATGTCAGCCGGGATCCCCGGCGTCACTCGAGGGTGCGAGAGCCGTTCGCCCACCCTCCCGAATCCCTGGGGCCACTTCATGATCACCACCATCCGCAGGTCGGTCGGTGCCGTCGGTGCCGTCGGTGCCGTCGGTGCTGTCGCACTGGCCACGTCCGTCGCACTCGCCGCGCCCACCGTTGCCGCCGCGAAGGGCGGCGGCAGCGGCGATGTCGCCGTCACCGTCAACGGCACCACCTACAACCCGGCCGCCGGCAAGGACGTCAAGCTCCAGAACCTCGCCGTGTCGGGAACCGTCGCCGTGCGCGGCAAGCACGTCCGCTTCGACATCGACCCCAGCACCATGGGCGTCTACTCCTACACGCTGACCGGCGCCGCAGACCCGGAGCGGATGGTCACCGTCCCCACGGTCGTCTTCGCTTCCAAGGTGCCCACACTGACCGCCGCCCAACGGGCCGGCGTCCGGATCAAGGAACTCGAGATCCGGGACGACACGCTGGTGGTGCGGTTCATCGCGGCCGGCGGCACGCTGAAGGTCCAGGCCAAGGATGCCCCGCAGGGCGGCATCTTCCAGCAGGAGCCGGAGTTCGGCACCGCGGTCGAGATCGTCCACACGCTCGGACCGGGACTGTTCTACTTCGTCAACTCCTTCACTCAGAAGATCAACTTCGGTGACGGCACCGACGAGGTCACTGCGGCGCAGAGCCCGACCGGCTACCACCGGATGCTGCTCGGCAAGGACAGCCCGCAGGTCGCGACCAAGACCTTCCAGGACGGCGCGCAGACCCGCTGGCTCGTCACCTCCGGTGGGCGGGTGGGCGGTGTGCTCGGCGAGGACGCGATCGAACTGTCGCAGGGCGCGACCAACTGCACCAGCAAGTGCCAGGCGCAGAACCGGATCCGCGGCTCCCTGCCCGTCCCGCCGAACCCGGTCGACCCGACTCCGATCGGCGGCTGATCACCGGTCCTTCAGACGCGATTGCTCCGAACGGGTCGGTCTCCGACCCGTTCGGGCATCGGTCTCGGAGGTGCCTGTCCCTCCACTGGATACAGCCGGAACTTCCAGCCGTGCGGAGGATCGACGCTCACCCGAGCGGCTTCCTACGCTCAGCGCGTGGGCTCCTCACCCCGACGGTCGCGCCGTCCCCTGCGTCGCTTCGTCTCGTGCTGCGCCCTGGTGGTGGTGCTCGCCGGGTGCACCGGCGGTCCGCCGCCGATTGCCGGACTACAGGGACAGTCGACACCCGCACCGTCTCCCTCTCCGAGCTCGACCACCGCCCGGACCAGTACCCCCACGCCGAGCACCACCGGTGCCTCGACCACCGAGATCGCCGCGACGAGCGCCGCACCCGGCGACCCGCAGGTCACCGTGCTCCGGACCGAACAGTCGGCCCCGCAGACCCGCACCGAGGAGATCCTGGCCGCGCTGTCCGAGGGGCCGCCGACCCTGCAACTGGCGATCGACGCGTTCGACGTCACCGTCGCAGACCTGCCCGGCGCCACCGAGAGCACCCTGCCCGACGGGGACGGCCTGCCCCTCGGTCAGGCGATCGAGCTGATCGGCAGTGCTCGCGGATCGCTCACGGCAGCCCAGGTAGCGATCGTCGACGGCTACACCGCCGGCGAGCAGGTTGCGGTGGTGGATGTCCCCGGTGGCGGCCTGCAGACAGGCTCGCCGACCACGACCAGCAGCACTCCCACCGAGAGCACCACGGTCCCGGCTCCGACGACGGACGCCCCGAGCACGTCGAGCCCACCGGCCACGACGTCGAACGGCCTGCGCGGTCCGCTCGGCTGGACGGCGAGAGCACCCTCGTACGCGAAGCTCACAGCGCTGCTCCAACAGACCATCAGCGACTGGTTCGCCTACCGCCCGACGGTGGTCAACACGTACGCGCAGATCGTCCTGGAGAAACTCACCAAGCAGCCCAAGGGAAAGAACCTGCGGGACGCGTTGATGTACGTCGATTCCGCCTTCATCGCCGCCCATCCGACGCAGTGCCGGATCAGCGTGACACCGTTGGCGCTCAGCGGATCCCACGCGGACTTCTACTACCAGGTGATCTTCGCCCACGAGCTGTTCCACTGCCATCAGGCCAGGGTCACCCTGCGAGCACCGGCGTGGGTGGTGGAGGGCAGTGCGGATTTCGCCTCCTACGACCTGTACCGATCCCGCGCGCCGGCCGAGCGGCAGTACGAGCTGTTCGACGAGTGGTGGTCGACTCCGAAGAAGCCGTTGGCGAAGTCCACCTATGACGCCTGGCCGCTGTACGACATCTACCGGGAGCGAACCGGAGGCGATCCCTACCCGGCGATCGACGCGATGCTGGCCGTCGGCATTGCCGATCCCGGGGTGATCCTGGCGGCCGGTGGAATGGACGGCAAAGTCTACTCGCTCATGGTGCAGTCGACGTCGTCCCGTGTCAACGCAGCGCCGGATGCGTTGTGGCGCTACACCTGGCCGGGTCGCAGTACCGAATACGGTCCACACGACAACGAGATCAAGTACCCCAGCCAGGGCGTGGGTCTGCTCGAGATCGAGAGCATGCCGCACTTCAGCCACGCCGCTTCCCAGGTGCCCTTCAACCGTCAGGTCGTGATGGTCGAACTCCGACCCTCGGGCGGCGATCTGCTGACGATCGCGCAGTCCACCACGGTGTCCCTGGGGGAAGGCCAGCAGGCCTGGTTGTGTCTGCAGCCCAGCGTGTGTCGGTGCCCGGACGACACCGAGCCGAAGTTCGACTGGAAGATGGCGCAACCGAAGCTGACCTTCGCCATGCCCTTCCAGGACGCGCCGACGTCGGTGGACGCCGACGCCCGGAAGTGGGACGACAAGACCTTCTGCACCGAGAAGCCGGAGAAGCCCGCGCGGTCCGGGCACTCCCAGGGCGACCCGCACCTGCAGACCTTCGACGGGCTCAGCTACGACGCGATGCAACTTGGCGAGTTCGTCACGACGCAGGACACCGGCGGCGGCTTCACCGTCCAGGAACGCCACGAACCAGCGACGTTCGGCACCGCGGTGACCTCGCTGGCGATGTCCGACGGCGAGCACCGGGTGACGGTGACGCTGAAGACCCTGGAGGCCGATCCCGTCATCGAGGTCGACGGGAATGTCGGGACTGCAACGACTTTCACTGCAGGTGGGATCGCTGCCGCAAACACCTCCACCGAGGACGCTGCCCAGGAATGGACGTTCACCTGGCCGGACGGCTCGCAGGTCGCCGCGCACATCAAGCTGGGGATCAATGTCACCGTCTCGCCAGCCGATGCGCGACTGTCCCGGCTGGAGGGACTGCTCGGAACCCCCGACGGGACCTTCCTCGACGACCTCACCAGTCCGCGGGGCGGACTCGACGACCTGGACGCCTTCCAGGAGCAGTGGTTGGTGACGAGTACGTCGTCACTGTTCGACTACGAACCAGGGCAGAGCGCCGAGACGTTCCGCGCCGCGCCGAGACCCACCCTGGTGCCGATCAAGCAGGAGGCGCTCGACGCCTGCGCCGCATCGCTGGGCGAGGACGCCACCTCCACCGAGATCCGTTCCTGTGCCTTCGATGTCAGCGCCACCGGCAACGACGACTACACGCAGGTGTACCAGCAGGTCGTCGAGGATCGTCAGCAGGAAGAGGCGCTGCGGGACCCCGACACCCCGCTGCCCGATCCGACGACGCCGTCGTCGACCAGCCCCGGTGCTCCCGGCCGGCAGGGCTCGGCAGCGCTCACGGTGGACGGCGTGGTCGAACCGCCCGGCAGCTACGGCGGTGATGTCGTCGAGGGCAGCGTGGAAGTGGTCGCCGGCACGGTCGTCGTCCTCCGCGCGTCCTGCCCCGCAGACGCCGAACTGGATCTCGGCGCAGATCTGCAGATCGGCGAGACCCACTCGAGCCTGTTCCTGTGTGGTCCCAACGTCCGGCTGCAGACCTACGACCAGCAGGGGGACGACGTGGTGCCGCCCGGCGAGGCCTACGCACTGATGACGGAGAGCGGCACCCTGACCATCTCGTTGGACACCGCATCGCAGGTCCAGGTCGCGGCCTCGGTGGAGGTGTTCGTGGACCCTGAGCCACAGGAGATCCGTGGCCCGGACGTGCCCACGACGGGTCAGAAGATCACCCTGGACGGTATCGCCGACACTGTGGTGGTGTGGATGTCGACCGGCGCCGGTGAATCCGTCGATTGGACGGTCACCGGAGCCCCGAAGTCGTTGTGCCGCAAGATCTACTACGTTGGCCGCGACAGCCCGGACCCGATGCTCGGTTCGGTGTGTGGCCAGCAGGCCGACTTCGGCCTCACCCCGGACACTGCCGAACTGCCGTTCGTCTTCTTCCAACGCACCGACGGTACGGCCGAGTTCACGGTGACCAGGGTCCCGGAGTGACGTGCTCCACGCGACGATCTCCGTTGTTCCACCTGCCATGTCCACCGCGAGGTTTCAGCAACCCGACCGCCCGGCCACCGGGCTGACCTCGCCCACGGTCCACGCCGGCGGATTCGTGCAGAACTACCGGGTGGGTGCCGTCGAGGCCGTGGCGCCGGGCACCTTCGCAGGCGGGGTCTGCTGGGCGTTCCGAGCCGTGGTGGTCGGTACCTGCATCGTGGCGGAGGGCGGGCTCGTGACGGCGGGCGTCGGGGAGACCGTCGCGGTCGGTTCATCGGGCGTCGGCGCACTGGTCGGGGTCGTGCCCTCGGCAGTCGGTGACGTGGTCTGGTCCGTGGGATCGGTGGTCGGTGACCTGGTCGGGTCCATGACATCGGGGGTCGGTGCCAGGGTACGGCTCGTCGGGCGTCGGTGCCACGGACCGGGTGCGATCGGCCGCAGCAGTGGTCCGGACGGGCTCGGTCGGGCAGGTGGCTGTCGGCATCATCGACGGTGACGCCGACGCGGCCGGTGGGGATGCTTCCGTCGGGTCAGCGGCCCGGGGAGCCGTCCAGACGGATGGCGGCGGTGCGGTGGTGGGTGCCTGACTGGCGGATGGGATCGCCGGGTCGATGACTGCGGATGGCGGCGATGCGGTGGTCGGCGGCTGGGTGGCGCGCGAGCTCGGTGGGTCGATCACCGCGCGAGACGACGATGCGGTGGTCGGCGGCTGAGTGGCGCGGGAGCTCGGCGGGTCGATCACCATGGACGGCGTCGGCTCGGTGGTGGGCGGCTGGGGGGCGAGTGAAGTCGGCGTGTCGCTGACGACGGGCGTGGCAGCTGCCGGGTCGACGGTGCCGGTCGGGGCGACCGAAGGCGGTTCGGCGTACTCCGGGGTCCCCGATGCCGGGTCGACGGTGCGAGTCACGGTGGACGGCGGCAGGCGGGTGGGGTCGCCCGGGTCGCAGCCGACCGTGGCCACCGGCTCCTGCCCGGTGCGAACCCCGGGCACGGTGGAGCCGGAGTTCAACGAGGCGTGGACCACCAACACGCCGCCGATCACCGCCGCCGCAACGCCCAGCGGCAGCACGGTGCGCAGCGCACGTCGGCGGCGGCTGTCCAGGGCGGCGACCTGAGCCGTCGTCGTCGCGGACTGCAGCTGATCAGCGCGCGCGGTGAACAGGTGGGTGAGACGTCGTTCGAGGTCGGGGTCGGGATTCATCGCGGGTTCTCCGTCTCGGGAAAGGGATCGGTGGGTGTGTCGGTGGTGAGGGCGCCGAGTTGATGACGCAGCGTGCCGAGAGCGCGGGAGAGATGGGTGCGGACGGTCCCGGGACGGCACCCGAGGGTCTCGGCCGTCTCGTCGTCGGAGCGCTCGAGGTAGTACCGCAGCACCAGCGCCGCCCGCTGTTGCCGGGGGAGTTGCTGGACGGCGGCCCACAGCACGGGGTCGGGCCCGTCGTCCGTCACGTCGAAGACGGGCACCTCGGGCAGCGCATCGCCCCAGGGGACCACCGTCCGCCATCGTTGGCGGCGCCACGACAGGAACTCCCGGGTGACCGCCACCCGGGCGTAACTGGTCGGATCGCCGGTGATCAGCGACCACCGGCGGTGCACCCGCACCAGCACGTCCTGCACCAGATCGTCCGCAGTGCTCGGCGACCCGCACAGCAGGGCCGCGTATCGCACCAGGCCCGGTCGGGCGGCCCGGTCGAAGGCAGTGAACGACAGCGGTACGTCGCCGGCCGGGTCGAAGTTCCACCCGGTATCCGCTACTGCCATCTCGTCCCCCTCTGCTCGGTCACCACTCACACGTTCCGCAGAGGGATCGGTGCAGACAGTGTGACCCGGTTCACATGCGCCAGGGTTCGGGGGACGACCGCGCAGCCCGGGGTGAGCGGGTCAGGGTGTGGTCGGCGACTCCCTGGTCAGGCCTCGGGTCCGGAAGCCGTGTTCCACTGCACCAGTTCGACGGCAATGCCGTTCGGGTCCTCGACCATGAAGAGCCGCTCGCCCCATTCCTCCTCGCGCATCGGCAGGGTGATCACCACGCCCTCGCGTTCCAGTCGGGCGAGCTCACCGTCCAGGTCGTCCACCACGAACGCCAGGATCACTCCGGAAGCCTGCTGATCGCGCTTGTCCTCGGGAAGGATCTCGATACCGCGCTGCAGGAACACCAGATCGACACCGCCGCGGTCGTGGCTGAGCGAGGCGAAGCCGTCGGCGGCCAGCTGCTCCACGTAGCCCAGATGCTCGACGAAGAATCGGACCGACGCGCGGACGTCCGCGACCGTCAACGAGATGGTGCTGGACTTGATGTGCATGGAGATCTCCTCGGTCGGTTAATCCGTACGATGTACGAGGATACCTCGAACGAGGGGCAGGGCGGGGATTCGTCCGCACGTGCCCGCCGGCAGCCGGCGTCATCCGGCAGTGCCATCCGGGAACGTCATCAGGTACTGCCGGCATCGGTACACCCGGCGGAACGTCGCCCGTAGCGCCACCTCGTGCTCGAGGGTCGCGTGGGCGAATGCCTTGATCGGTGCACCGAGGCCGGCCGGTGACCGGAAGCCCGTGTCGTCCCCGTCGGTGTGCTCCAGGTGCACGTGCAGGTAGCTGAAGTTCTCCCGGAAGCCCCTGCCGAGGTACCACCGGTTCGCCGGCTCGTCCTCCCTGGTCCAGGCATCCAGCGAAGTGACGCCACGCGAGATCAGTTGCGGCAGAGCAGCTTCGAGCAACCGGCTGGCGATTCCGCGCCGCTCGTGGTCGGGGTGGACCGCGATCGTGTCGATCGTCGCAGCGACCCCGGCGAGCTCGATGTCGATGATGCCGACCACGGTGCCGCCGGCGTCAGCCGGGAGGACTGCGACCAAGCACAGCGCCTCATCCTCGAACAGCGTGCGCTCGGTCTTCACGTCGTCGTAGTACTGCGTGTGCAGGAACGACAGCACCCGACAACGCAGCCACGACTCCTCGTCGGACGGCTGGTACGGGCGGACGGAAATCGCTGCCGATGGGAGCATTGGACCTCCAGGTGTGCGGGGACCGTCCCAGTCCACCAGAGGTGCAGCCGGCGGTGCGCTCGGATTTCGCCGCGATGCCGCCCGCGATGCGGCTGGAGGAACTGCCTCAGCTCACTGGCCGGAGCCCATCAACGGTTCGAGCTGGACCTCGGGATGTTCGCGGCGGATCGAGCGCACCGTCCACTCGTCGTTGAACAGCGCGATGTCGACACCGTCGCTGCGCTGCACCACCTCACAGCGTCCGGCCGGCCGGATGAGCGTGCGCTGCTCGGGATCCACCAGCAGTTGGGCCAGCGAATACGGCAGGTGGTCCAGCCGGACCGGTGAGGAGAACTCGTGCTCGAGGCGGTGCGTCGCGACCTCGAACTGCAGGGAACCGACCGCACCGAACACCGGGACCGGGCCGCGCGCGTCGGAGGTGAAGACCTGCACCACCCCTTCCTGGTCGAGTTGTTCCACGCCCTTGCGGAACTGCTTGTAGCGCCCCAGGTCTGCGGGTCGGACGGCGGCGAACTGGGTGGGCGCGAACTTCGGCAACTCGGGGAATCGGACCGGCGGACGGCCCTCGTACAGGGTGTCGCCGACGCGCAGTGAACGCGCGTTGACGAGCGCGACGACGTCGCCGGGGTAGGCCGTCTCGACGGTGGACCGTTGCTGCCCGAACACCTGGGCGGCGTACTTGGTGGAGAACGGCCGGCCGGTGGTGCCGTGCGAGGCGATCAGGCCGCGCTGGAACACCCCGGAGCAGACCCGGGCGAACGCGACCTGGTCGCGGTGGACCGGGTCCATCCCGGTCTGCACCTTGAACACGAAGGCGGAGAACGGATCTGCCAGCGGTCGCGGCTGGCCGTCCACGTCGTCGCGGGGCCCTGCGGCCGGTGCGACTCCGACCAGCAGATCGAGCAGGTGCCGGGTGCCGAAGTTGGAGACCGCCGATCCGAACAGCACGGGCGTCGCCGTGCCTGCGAGATAGCTGTCCAGCTCGAACGCACCGCCGGACTCGGCGAGCAGCTCGGACTCGTCACGCGCAGTCGTCCAGTCGTCGCCGTGGGCGGCCTCGGCTTCGGTGGCCTGCAGGACCTCTCTGTCGGCTTCGTCGGTCCCGCCGGCGGATCGTCGGAACGGGACGAAGGCCCCGTCCCGGCAGTCGCGGACGCCGGCGAACTCACCCGCGATGCCCACCGGCCAGGTCACCGGCATCGGCTGCAGACCGATCCGTTCGCTCAGCTGGTCACACAGCGCCAACGCGTCCAGCCCGGGTCGGTCCCACTTGTTGATGAAGGTGATGACGGGCAACCCGCGCTGCCGGCAGACCTCGAACAGCTTGAGAGTCTGCGGCTCGAGTCCCTTGGCAGCATCCAGCAGCATGACGGCCGAGTCGACGGCGCTCAGCACCCGGAAGGTGTCCTCGGAGAAGTCGGCGTGGCCGGGAGTGTCGACCAGGTTGATCACGGTGCCGTCGTAGTCGAACTGCAGCGCGGCCGAGGTGATGGAGATCCCGCGCTCCTTCTCCATGTCCATCCAGTCCGACACCACGCCGCGCCGGTCGCCCTTGCCGTGCACCGCGCCGGCACTCGTGATGGCCCGGGCGTGCAGGGCCAGCGCTTCGGTGAGCGTCGACTTGCCTGCGTCGGGGTGACTGATGACGGCGAAGGTGCGCCGACGCGCCGCCTGAAGTTCCGGGTCAGACCCGGCGTGCGTCGTCATGCATTCTCTCCTCGGGGACGGAACTGCTCAGGAGATCATCCCGCAATCCGCGGCGAGGTCCTGCCAGCGGTGGCGTCAGAGGGCGCGACGCATCACCGGGCGGGTGCGGTAGGTCCGGCCGATCTCGGTGAAACCCGCACGCCCGAACATCGCCAGGGTGCCGGTGAACAACGCCGAGGCACCGACCGAGGAGGCTGCCAGGTTCTCGACGTCGACGGGGTGACCCTCGACGGCTGCGGCGCCGTGCTCCCGGGCGAACACGACGGCGGCCTCCAGCAGGGCGGTGCCGACACCACGTCCTCGGAACGCCCGAGCGATCGCGAAGCAGGTCACCCACCACGCTTCCGGATCAGGCTGCAGGATCCGCTGCAGCGCGCGATTGCCCACCACGCCGGGGAATCCGTCGCGAGGTCCGACCCTGGTCCATCCCGCTGGGCTGCCGTCCACCGTGGCGAGGAGGCCGGGTGCGACCGCGGCAGCGTCGATCTCAGCCCGCAGCGACGCGCGATTGTCCGGGCCGCCCCCGGGTGCGGTGTGATCGTCCGCGCCGAGGAATCGCCGGCACCAGCACCACGACGCGCGGTTTCCCGGCCGACCGAACACCGTCACCAGGTCGTCCCAGTGATCCGGGGTGATCGGGCTGGTGGAGAGCCCGTCCGTGGTCGGACGCTTCATCGGCTGCGTTCCGCGGCCGGCAGTCAGAGGACCGCGACGAGCAGCGCGAGGATCGCGAGCAGTGGCAGCGTCAGTTGGGTGACTGCCGCCCGGGCCTTGTCCCGGGAGGACAGCAGCAGCACCAGTCCGGCCGCGACCATCGAGCCACAGCCGGCGAACACCAGGGCGGCACCGACTGGCTTCTCGTCGGCGATCAGCGCGATCACCCCGGCCAGGCTGACGATCCCCAGGAACAGGTTGTAGAAGCCCTGGTTGTAGGCCATCTCCCGGGTGGCGAGCGCCTCGTCGCGCGTCGTTCCGAAGGTGGCCAGGGTCTTGGGCGCGGTCCAGCGGAACGACTCCAACACCCAGATGTAGACGTGCAGCACGGCGGCCATGACCGCCAGGACTCCGGCGACGAAGTACATGTCTGCTCCTGACGGTTCAGCCCGATACGTGCTGTGAGTATGGGTTACCGGGCCGCCTCCAACAGCGGCACCAGCTTCTCGAGCACGTAGGTCAGGCTCAGTGGGAGTCGACGTCGAGATCATCGGCGGCGGCATCGTGGGTCTGAAGCACAGCTCGGTGGGGGACCTGACCGTGCAACTGCACGGCAGCGCCGAGGCCACTGCGCGCAGGGAGCGATCTGGCTCTGGTCGGAGGACCACGATGAACGGCATCCCGTAGCCGGTGTTCTGGGAATCCATCGGCCAGACCCTGATCATGGTCGTCATCACGCTGGTCGTCGGAGGATCCCTCGGCCTGCTCGTCGGGATCGCGTTGTACGTCACCCGCCGCGGCGGCCTGCTGGCGGACTG
This sequence comes from Nakamurella sp., assembly GCA_037720195.1. GTDB lineage: Bacteria > Actinomycetota > Actinomycetes > Mycobacteriales > Nakamurellaceae > Nakamurella. The sequence continues at coordinate 226,635 of JBBJML010000001.1, forward strand.
CTGGCGAACCGCTGGCTGTCCGCGGTGCTCAACCTGCTGGTGAACGTCATCCGGCCGATCCCGTTCATCATCTTCATCACACGTTCGTCTTCGTCGCTGTGGTCGACATGACGGCCATCGCCGGCGCCGTGAGCGGTGGCGGCCTGGGCAGCTTTGCCATCTCCTACGGCTATCAGCGGTTCAACTGGCAGGTCACCGGGCTCGCGGTCGTCACCATGATCGTGCTCGTCCAACTGGCTCAGTTCCTCGGCAACTCGCTGGCCCGCAAGGCACTGCGCCGCTGATCCGCTCGTGCCACAGTCCTCCGTGTAACAGTGGGACGGTGAGCACGATCCCCGCGCCGGCCGGCGACGCCGGGATCCCCGAGTACCTGGAAGCACTCGGGATCCCGGGACTGGCCGACATCCATGTCCACTTCCTGCCGGCGCCGATGCTGGCCAAGGTGTGGCAGTACTTCGACCGAGCCGAGGCGCACTACGGCCGGGCCTGGCCGATCCACTACCGCACCAGCCAGGACGAGCGGCTGGCGACGCTGCGCCGATTCGGGGTCCGGCGCATCCCGGCCCTGAGCTATGCGCACCGTCCGGACATGGCCCAGTGGCTCAACGGCTGGAGCGCTGCGCTGGCCGCTGCGGAGCCGGACGTCCTGCACTGCGGAACCTTCTTCCCGGAGCCGGGTGCGCGCCACCATGTCGAACAGGCCATCGCCGGCGGCGTCCAGCTGTTCAAACTGCACGTCCAGGTCGGCAACTTCGCGCCGGACGACGAGCTGCTGCTCGACGCCTGGGAGTTGGTGCAGGACAGCGGGGTCCCCACCGTCATCCATGCAGGCTCGGCGCCCATCCCCGGTGAGCACACCGGCGCAGCGGGAGTGCGGCGGCTGCTGCGCCGGTTCCCGGGGCTGACCGTGGTGATCGCCCACCTGGGCATGCCCGAGTACGACGCGTTCGCCGATCTCGCACTGGAGTACCCAGGGGTCCACCTGGACACCACGATGATCGGCACCGATTTCACCGAGCAGTTGGCACCCCTGCCCGCCGGCTACTGCGGTCGGCTGCCGGGGTTGCGCGGCAAGGTGATCCTGGGTAGCGACTTCCCCAACATCCCCTATCCGTACGCGCACCAGCTAGAGGCCCTGACCCGGCTCGACCTCGGCGACGACTGGATGCGGGACGTGCTCTGGCACAACGGGACAGCGCTGCTCCGGGACTCGGCGTCGATCCGCGACGCTCAGGTCCCGCACAGCTAGCAGCCACCGGCACCACAGTCGGCCGGAAGACAGTCCTTCCTTGACCACCGCACAGCTCGACCGTCCGCAGGTCGACTCGCGCTCACGGGTGGCCATCACCGCGGCGAACCAGGGGTGGCTGACGCGGCAGCGCGTGCGGCAGGCCGGTTCCTTCCTGGCGGTCGGCACCATCTCGACCGGCCTGTATCTCGTGCTCTACCTGGTGTTGCGGACAGGGATGTCGGCCTTCACCGCGAACCTGATCGCCCAGGTCGTCAGCACACTGTTCAGCACCGCCGCCAATCGCCGGTTCACCTTCCGCGTCACTGACCCGGCGACCGTGGCCCGGCATCACCTGCAGATGCTCGCTCTGCTCGCTGTGAACCTGCTGCTCAACACGCTGGCACTGACGATGCTCGCCGCCCTGGCGCCGGCGGCCGGTTCGCTCGCCGAGTTGCTCGTGCTCTCCGCCTCGGGCCTGGTGGTGACGGCGGCGCGGGTGGTGACGATGAACCGCTGGCAGCACGGGCCCTGACCCTGCTGGGTTTTCCGCCGGCCGCGCGACACACTGGTGGACCGAGTTGTCTTCCAGCTGATGTGACCGGAGAACCCGCATGACGTTCGAGGAGTTCCTGGCGAACTCGTTCGAACCCCTGGCCCGGTACGCCCGGCTGCTGAGTGATTCCCGTGACGACGCCGACGACCTGCTCGCCGAATCCCTGCTGGTGGCCCATCGCAAGTGGCACCGGATCGGCGCGATGGAGTTCCCCGCGGCCTACGTCCGGCGGATCATCAGCACTCGTAGGCTCCGGACGAAAGGCACCTGGTTCAACCGCAACGTCGACATCGTCGACCCGTCGGAGCTCACCGGCAGGGTCGTCGACGACGAGCTCGTCCGCTGGTTCGACCGCGACGAGCTGACCTGCTGGTTGACCGAGCTGCCCGTCCGCCAGCGCACGGCGGTCGTGCTGCGGTACTTCTCCGGACTCGGGTACGACCAGATCGCGGCGGAGCTGTCCGTCTCACCCACGGGTGCTCGCACCCTGGTCTCCCGAGGCATCGCAGCACTTCGGGTCGCCGGCAGCGCACAACGGGCGGCCGCCGAGGCGCTGGTGGCAGAACGATGAAGGAGCTCGGCGATGCTCTGGCCGAGGTCGGGGCGGACCACTCGCCGCTCGGGACCGTGCTGGTCCGGTTGACCGATCTGCAGCGCAGGCGGAGCCGACGGACCGCCAGGACGTCGGCGATGGGCGCCGGGCTCGGGGTCGCCGTGCTGGCCGGGTCGATCTTCGCACTCGGACCGATCGGCGCCGCCCCGGGGCAGGGCGGTCCGGGCATCGTCGGCGCCCCCGTGCCGGGTACGAGCGCCGCCAGGAGTCCGGAGGCCGGCGTGGACCCCGCCGACGTGAAGGACGCCGCGCAGCAGGAGCGGGAGCTGCAGGAACGTCGTGCTGCGGCGGCGGCGGCCGCGCCCGCCGCCGCAGCCGCCGAGCGGAACAGAGCACAGGCGGCTCAGGCTCAGGCGCAGGCTCGAGAGCAGGGGGAGGATCCGGCGGAGATCGGCGCGGCACACCGGGCGGCCGTGGCGCGCTCGCTGTGCCAGTTCCTGCTCACCAGCAACCCGCCGCTGCTGTTCACCGGCGACGAGGTCGACCCCGACGGTGCCGTCCGGCTGGCCCGATCCTGCCTGGACGTCGGTGCGGACGCCCGGCTCGATGTGAGCTGGGTGGTGACGACGATGGACCGGTTCGGCGACGCCCTGTTCTACCAGCAGCCACGGCTACCGGGGTCGGTGGTAGTGCTGCAGGTGCAGGGCACGGACGGGCAGGGTGACACCCGCGACTGGCTGATCGTGCTCCTTCCCGCAGGCGGGCGAACGATCGTCGACGGGCGATACCAGGACGACCTGTCGATCAACCTGTATCCGGCGGTGACGGACACTCCCCGGGAGTTCGACATCGGACTCCTCGGAACCGTCCACCGTCCCTGATCCCGGGATCTCGGCCGGTGGGTTGACCTGCACCACGGTTGAAGTGATGGGGTGACTCCCACGAGCTCACGGGGAGCGCGGGACGAGGGAGTCGAGTCGATGAAGATCTGCCGGACGTGCGCTGTGGAGTACGACGAGCCGTTGCCGCAGGTGTGCCCGATCTGCGCGGACGACCGGCAATGGGTGCCGGCCGACGGCCAACAGTGGATCTCGCTGGAGGAGATCCGATCGAGCCCCGCGCGGCTGACGGTGCACGAGTTGGAGCCCGATCTGCTCGGCGTGCGGTCCGATCCGCAGGCCGGGATCGGCCAACAGATGGTCGTCGTCAGCACCCCGGACGGGTCGCTGCTGTGGGATCCGGTCGGGTGGATCGACGACGAGGTGGTGAACAGGATCGCCGCGCTCGGGCCCGTGCTGGCGGTCTCCGCATCCCATCCGCACATGTACGGCGTCCAGGTCGAGTGGTCCAGGGCCCTGGGTGAAGCGCCGGTACTGGTCGCCGACGCCGACCGGGAATGGTTGGGGCGCACCAGTTCCGCGGTGCAGTTCTGGTCGGGCCGCCACCGGTTGACCGACGGATTGGAGCTGGTGCAGGCCGGCGGGCACTTTCCGGGCAGCGCGGTGGTGCACTGGGCGGCCGGCGCCGGTGGCCGGGGCGTGCTGCTCACCGGCGACACCGTGTTCCCCAACCCGGATCGCCGCTCGATCGGGTTCCTGCGCAGCTACCCGAACCATCTGCCGCTGTCCGCCGCGGTGGTCGACCGCGTCGCGACGACGCTGGGGGAGTTGAGGTTCGACCGGATCTACGGCAACTTCGACAACCGCATCGACCATGACGCGCAGCGGGTGCTGCGCGAATCGGCCGACCGGCACATCGGTTGGGTACGGGGCGACTTCGACCACCTCACCTGAACGGCCGCTCGCGGTTCCGGGGATGGATCGACCGGAGGCGGGTACCGGATCGGACAGCCGGCGAAGCTGCTGGCGCGTCCGATCAACTGAGGAGCACAGATGAACGACAGCACCCCCGGACTGCCCGAGGAACTGCAGAAGATCCACACCATCATGAAGGGCGTCCGCACCACGATGCTCGTGACGCACGACGCCGACGGCGCACTGCACAGTCACCCGATGACCACCCAGGACGCCGAGTTCTCCGGCGAATGCTGGTTCATCGCCGGCGCCGGTTCCGACACCGTGCAGCAGATCAAGGCCGACCCTCGCGTGAACCTCGCCTACTCGGGGACCTCGTCCTGGCTGTCGCTGTCCGGCACCGCGACGATCGTCGACGACGTGGCCAAGAAGAAGGACCTCTGGAACACCTTCACCGACGTCTGGTTCGACGGTGGCCCCGAGGATCCGAAGGCGGTGCTGATCCACGTCGACGCCGAGTCGGCCCAGTACTGGGACACCCCTGGGCGGCTGGCCACGATGGTGAGCATGCTCAAGGCGAAGGTGACCGGCGACCGTCCCGGCGCCGGTGAATCCGAAGAGGTCCAGCTCGGCTGATCGACCGCACGAGGGTGCGCGGCGGGTTCCCGGGGAAGTTCACCCGGTCGAGCCCGCCGAGGGCCCCCGTTCGCCCGCGCAGGTGCTGCGACCCCGTCGAACGAGCCTGAATGCCGCCGATCGCCCGACATCCACCGCGTCGGGGCGATTGATTCCAGAGTTTCCGTCCGCCCCGGGAACCCGACGTGCGCGGAGCGTCAAATCCCGGCGGGCCTCCCACACGAGATCCGTCCTCCCGGCGTCGCGTCGTAATTTTTCGCCGCGCGTGTGGTCGGTGGCGTGCGTAATGTCCGCGGTGTTCGGCCTGATGGGGGTCGACATCGGAGAGGACACACCATGGAGATCTCCCGGCGCAGGCTGATCACGGCCGCAGCAGCACTCCCGCTCGGCGTCCTGGCCGCCGGAACCTTGGGCATCGGCATCGCCAACGCCCAGGCCTTCGGGATCGGTCGGCAGGATGTTGTCGACCGAGCCCGCTATCGGGTCGGGTTGAACCTGGCCTACCACTCGGACAACGCCTACACGGTCGACGGGTATCGGATGGACTGCTCCGGTTTTACCGCCTGGGCATGGAATGCCCCGAAGCCGGGTTACGGGACGTCGGAGATCGAGGCTCACGGTGCGTTCCTGATCGGCTGGGACGATCTGCTGCCGGGCGATGCTGTCAACAACCGCAACCCAGGAGCGGCCGGGCACATCAAGATCTTCTCCCGCTGGATCAACGACGCTGATCACAGCGCCTACGAGGTGATGGAACACACCGGCGGCGGCGAGTTCATCCGTACCTCCACCCGCAGCGCGGATCAGGCGAACGGGTTCCTGCCGGTCCGGTGGGGGCCTGTCGACATCCTCAAGCCCTACGGTCTGATCGGCCAGAAGTGGTACGCAGGCAACAACCAGGCCATCATGGGCGACTCGGTGAACGACGAGTACAGCACCAACCCGTACGGATCCGGCCGGTTCCGCGACTTCCAGAACGGCATGATCGTCTGGAAGTCCGGTGCCGCCTCGGCGTGAATGATCCACGGTGCGATCTTCACCTTCTACCGGCAGAACGGATCCGAGACCCAGATCGGCTTCCCGACCGGCGACGAGTACCCCGAAGGTGGCGGCTTCGCCCAGAACTTCGAGCGCGGTGTTCTGCACTGGACGGCAGCCAGGGGCGTCTGGCGCACCTGATCGTCCGCAGCACCCGCACGACGCCCACCGCGCTCCAGCTCGGTGGGCGTCGTCGTGTTCCGAACGGTGCTGTCGTACCTGCCGACCCTTCGCTGGTCGAGCGACGAAGGAGTCGAGACCCCGGATATCGATCGGGGCTATCGGAACTCCCATGCGCGCTCCGACGCACTGCCAGACTGATGGGATGGAGACACAACCGTGTGGACCTGCGGACCAGTGGGCGCTGACCCCTACCGAACAGTTGCTGCTGCAGGCGGCCCGCACGAACGATCCGCAGGACGGTGCGCGGTTCGCCGATGCGCTGCTGGACGCCGAGCTGTCCGTCCCCGGGTGGAGGTCACCCGAGGGTGGTTTCACCCCGATGACGGTCCGATCCACCGCTCCGGACGGCACCCCGGCGTCCGATGCGGTGGCGTTCACGCATCCGGACCGGATGACGAAGGCGCTCCGCACCCTCGCACCGGACGTCGCAGACCTGGTGGTCCTCACGGTGCCGGGGCGGGAGCTGTTCGCGCGGGTGGTGCCGACCGGGATGACGCTGCTCATCAACCTGCACAACGAATACGGCAAACAGTTCCTGCCCGCCGAGATGTCCGATCGGTTGGGCGGCAGGGAGCCCGGTGAGCGCCATCGGGTGACCGGTGCCGCGACCTCCGTGAAGGTCGGTGAGCCGGCCGTCGTACCACCCGGTCTGCTCGAGCGGCTGACCGCGTACTTCGACGCCGTCGGCGGTGTCAGTCGGGCCCATCTCGGCTGGATCGAGTACCCCGACGGACTGCAGGCCTACCTGCTCGGTGTCGTCGGCACGGCCTCGCGGGAGCAGGTGATCGCCGGGATGGACGCCGCCGCAGGCGATCTGGGCACCAGGGTGATGGACGTGTCCGTCGTCGCGGAGGGCCAGACCACGATCGTCGACGCCGTCCCGCCGTTCTACCCTCGCTGAGACCCCGGACCATTCACGACCCGCCCGCTCCGGTGGTCGAGCAAGCGAGGGACGAGCGCGACGAGACCCCGATCATCGACGACCCGCCAGCTTCGGTGGTCCCCTTCGTCTCCTCCGTCGCTCAGGACAGGGAGCGGACGAAGGAGTCGAGACCCCGGACCGTTCACGACCCGCCCGATAGGCTCATCGTGACCACCGATGGCCAGCCAGGAGATGCCGATGACGCCAGACCCGGACGATCAGCGCCACACCGGCAGTGGCATGTGGCTGAACGGCGCACCGATCGATGCCGTCACCGGCAATCGCGCGATCGCCCCGCAGGCCCGCACGTTGAACATCCTCGCTGGTTCGTTGATGGCCGTACCGGTCATCCTCGCGGTGGTCATCGTCGTCCTCGGCGGGACGGACGGCGGTGCGCCCGAGCTCCTCCCGACCGTGGTGCCGATCGCCGTCGGACTCTTCGCGGCCGTCGGCATCAGCACCATCGGGTTCCGGGTCCAACCCCTCGACCAGGCGGACGTCGGACGGGACGCTGAAACCGCTGCGCTGCAACGTTTCACAACCAGCTTCTTCCTGCGCTTCGCGTTGGCAGAGATGCCCGCGCTGGTCGCCCTGGCGCTGGCATTCGCCTTCCCGCCGGTCAACCTGTTCGCGTACCTACCCGGTGGACTGTTCGCGTTGTTGCTGATGGCGATCTTCGTACGACCCAGCAGATCGAATGTCGGCCGTGTTGAACGGGTACTGGACGAGCGCGGTGCTCGGTCGAACCTCTCGGCCGCATTCGGCTACTGAGCGGAATCGATGCATGGTGGCTCCAACCTCACCGCAGGGCGGTGGCTGAATGTATGTCGCCGGACGTGCCCACTGGAAGATCACCCTCGACGATCCGAAGGTGCTGCGGGTGGCGCTCTACATCCGGGAGATCGGTGGCCTGACCCCGCCGACCCATCCCGAGATCCCGCTGCTGGAGCCGGGAACGGACGTCTGGCCGGTGTGGGCGCGGAACCGCTCGGTGGAACGTCCGCTGACGCTGTCGCGGGAAGAACGCGGGTCGGCATCGATCGAGTGGGTCCGGTGGTGGAATCACGTGCTCGCAGTGGGCGCCACCGCGTGGGGCGAGCTGACCGACTCCCGTCTGACCCCTTTCACCGGCACCCCGGACCTGCGCAGGGTGCTCTCGCACTACCTGGCCGATGCGATGGAGTGGGCAACGGCCACGGCAGACGATCCCCGGTTCTGGCGCGACCTGCGGGCGCCCGGTGCTCGGTTGCGGTCGTTGGTCGACGGCATGGAGCGGGAGCGGGGACGGATGGCCCGGCCGTTCTCGTTGCGGGTCACCACGATTCCGGTGGCGGGCAAGCGGGTCTGGCGGCTCGGTGACGATCACCTGTTGGTGACGCACACCCTGCTGCACGACGACGAGATCATGGTCGAGTGGCTGCGGAGTGTGGTCCGCGACCTGATGTGACGCGGGAAGTTACTTCTTCTCGCAGGCGATGCCGTCCTTGTCGCCGTCGCGCAGCTTGTTGGCGTTGTACAGGGCGGTGTCGATCCTGAAGTTCGTGACCGCAGTGCTCTTGGGCTTGGGCTTGCCGTTGGCGAGGTCCTTGGCGCCCTTGCGACCGACGCCGTGCTTGTAGACCTTGTTCATGTCCGTGCAGTTCTTGAACACCCGAGGCTTCGCGGGAGCCTTGGCGACGATGGCCGCAGCGGAGTGGGTGGCCGGTGCTGCCTCGGCGACAGGCGCCGCGGCGAGAAACAGGCCGGAGCCCAGCAGGGCGGCGGTGAGTGCAGCAGCGAGCGGACGACGAACCATCGGACGAGAACCCCCAGGATGACGAGCGGACGCCGGCGCGTCTGTCGGGAACGAGACGGCTGCGGCCCGCCCCTGTCACGCGGGTGTGCCCTGATTCACCTGATGGTGGTAGTCCACCCTCGGGATCCCAGCCCCTACGACCGCGGTCGTAGCGCGCTCACAACATCTGCATACCCGGAGCCGATGTGCCCTGAACTGCGGCTTCGTACCGTGGAGTCATCCACTCAGCCCGACCAGGAGGTCCGACATGACCACCAGAGCACTCCTCGCCCGCCCCGACCGTCACCACAGTCTGGTCGGCCCGACCGTCCTGCTGCTGCTGACGTTGCTCGCGCTGATCCTGGTCGCCGCCGCCACCCTCTGATCTCGGTCTCGACTCGGCCCGCGGTGGGTACCAGACCGAGGTGACACGTCAGCAGAACCCCGCTTCCGACCTCACCGCACGCGATGACGACGGCTATTGCGATCTGCGCAGCTACGCGGCCATCGGTGACGGTCGGACCGTTGCGTTCGTCGCCGGCGACGGTCGGATCGACTGGCTCCCGCTGCCGGCCGTCGACGCCACCCCGGCCTTTGCCGCGATCCTCGATGCGCGCAACGGCGGGTTCATCGATCTGCGACCCGACGGTGAGTTCACCGCGGAACGGAAGTACGTCCCGCAGACCAACGTGCTGCGGACGACGTTCCGGACCGCATCCGGTTCGGTCGCCATCACCGATGCGCTCACCACCGGGATCGCCGGCCGATTGCCGTGGGCCGAGCTCGCCCGGCGGATCGACGGCCTCGAGGGTGCCGTCACCCTCCGAGCCGAGGTCCGGCCCGGAACCTGCCTGAACACCGTGTCGCCGTACATCGAGGACACCCACTCGGGCGTCCTGCTGCGCGTCGACGGGTTGACGATGGCGGTGCGCACCCTGAACGACGACGGAGTCGAGATCGGGGACGCCACGATCGAGGCCACCTATCGCACCTCCGCGGGATCCCGCCATCTGTTGGGGCTCGTGGCCACCGCCGACGAGCCGTTGCTCATCCCGCCACCGGAGGGACTGGACGAGGGGGTGGACCGCACGATCGCCAACTGGGCCGCCTGGTCGGACAGTTTCTCCGCGACCGGCCGCTGGGCCGACGACGTCCAGCGCAGCGTTCTCACGCTCAAGCTGCTCATCCAGGCGGCATCAGGCTCGGTGGTGGCAGCGCCGAGCACCTCGCTGCCCGAGAGTCCGACGGGCGGGAAGAACTGGGACTACCGATTGGCGTGGGTCCGCGACACGGCCTACACGTTGACCGCGCTGTTCCGGTTCGGCCTGCGGGAGGAGACGCACAGCGCGATCAGCTGGTTGATCGACACCATCAGGTGCCACGGGCCGGAGCCGGAAGTCTGCTACCGGTTGGACGGCACGGTGCCCGGCCCGGACGTGACCGAACACGACGTCCCCGGCTGGCGCGGAATCGGCCCGGTGCTGAGCGGCAACAGGGCTTCGGGTCAGTTGCAGCTGGGAGTGTTCGGTGACCTGTTCTCGATCGTCCAGCTGTATGTCGATCATGGGAACGCGCTGGATGCCGCCACGGCGCGGATGCTCGCCGAAGTGGCGGACCTGACCTGCGACCGTTGGCGCAGCAAGGATGCCGGGATGTGGGAGCTCGCCGAGGAACGGCACTACGTGTCGTCGAAGATGGGCTGCTGGAAGGCGTTGGTGGACGCTGCCCACCTCGCCGAGATCGGTCAGCTGCCGGCGGACGGGAAGCGGTGGCGCACCGAGGCGGACCGGATCCGCGAGTGGATCGACACCGAAGGCTGGAGCGAGGAGCGCGGTGCCTACGTCTGGTACCCCGGCTCGCAGGAGTTGGATGCGTCGGTGCTGCTGCACGCCATCAGCGGCTTCGACCGCGGCGAGCGGATGAGCAGGACGATCGACGCACTTCGCGACGAGCTGGGCGCGGGCCCGCATCTGTACCGCTACTCGGGTATGCAGCAGGAGGAGGGCGCCTTCGTCGCCTGCGGCTTCTGGATGGTCTCCGCGCTGCACCTGGTGGGTCGTGCCGACGAGGCAACCACACTGATGGACGAGCTGATCGCGGTGTGTCCCAACGATGTCGGCATGCTGTCCGAGATGATCGACCCCGACCACAACTCCTTCTGGGGCAACCTGCCCCAGGCACTCAGCCACCTCGCCCTCGTCAACGCCGCCATCACCCTGGAAGAGCACACCTCGGACTGACCGAGCGACTTCTTCGACGATCGAGCGACTGAGGAAGGAAGGAGTCGAGATCCCGTCACTGAACCAACCGGTCTCGTTCCTCGCCCGACTCGCCCCGCTCCGGTGATCTCAGTGTGAGTCTGGTGTTGCCGCTTCGGCGGTGGTTGGGTTCTTCACACCTGGTGTCTGGCTCCTCCGGTGATTGTCGCCCTTTGGGCTGACCTGCGCTCGTTGTGCCGACGCCGGGTGTGAAGGACCGGCCGGCATGACTTGATAGGAGCGTGGCACCGCCCCCACTGAGATGTGTCTGCTGACCGGTCCAACCGTCCCATTCACATACGAGGTGAAGGAGGCAACCGTCATGGTTGTTGTCGGAGCGGATGTACACAAGCGGACCCACACGTTCGTTGCGGTCGATGCGGTCGGAAAGCAACTCGGGAAGCTCACCGTGGAGGCGACCACGGAGGGTCATTTCAAGGCGTTGAAGTGGGCTGGCGGCCAGTTCGGCGAGGTGGTGTGGGCGATCGAGGACTGCCGGCATCTTTCGGCCAGGTTGGAGCGGGACCTTTTGGGTGCGGGTCAGGCGGTGGTGCGGGTGCCGCCGTCGTTGACGGCCCAGTTGCGGTCGTCGGGCAGGCAGCGCGGTAAGTCCGATCCGATCGACGCTTTGGCGGTGGCGCGGGCGTTCCTGCAGAACCCGGATCTGCCGGTGGCTTCGCACGATGAGGTGTCGCGTGAGTTGAAGCTGCTCGTTGATCGGCGGGAAGCCCTTGTCGGACACCGCACCCAGCTGATCAATACCTTGCGGTGGCGGATCCATGAACTGGATCCGGAACACCAGGTGGGGCCGCTGAACCTGGCCAAGCATCAGAACGCGCTGCGGGACTGGCTTGCAGGCAGGGCGGGGATTGTCGCTGAACTGGCCCGCGACGAACTGATGGACATCATCGACTTGACCCGCCGCGAGAAGCAGCTGCACCAGCGGATCAGCCGGCTCGTCGAACAGGTCGCACCCGCGCTGCTGGCGATGCCCGGGTGTGGCGCGTTGACCGCAGCGAAACTCGTCGGCGAGGCAGCCGGGATCACCCGCTTCGCGACACCGTCGAAGTTCGCCCGCCATGCCGGGGTCGCGCCGATCCCGGTGTGGTCCGGGAACAACGCCGGCAAAGTTCGTCTGACCCGGTCCGGGAACCGGGAAATCAACGCCGCCTTGCATCGCATAGCGATCACACAGATCCGCCCGGGAGGGGCCGGTAAGGCCTACTACGACCGGAAGAAGGGCGAGGGCAAATCCAACCGCGAAGCCCTCCGCAGCCTGAAGCGAGCCCTGATTCGCACCGTGTTCAACAACCTCACCACCGATCACCACAACCGGCAGAACACGGCGATGCCCGCCGCGGCTTGACATAGGAGCAACGAGCAAGCGAGGAACGACCGCGTCGAGATCCCGTCATGACTGCGGCAGGCCCATAGTTACTGCGGCACAACCAGTTGCACCCAGTCGGTCACCACCGCCCGGCGCGCTGCGATTGAGCCCCTCCAGGTCCGAGTACTGAACCGTCATGACTTCCCAGACCCCGAACTCAGCGCAGCGAGACCAGTACACGATGGTTGATCCCACCAAGCTCTACGCCGACATCGAGCCGCAGGCGATCTCGCAGGACGGCCCCGGCCTCGACTCCGGTCTCCGTGACAAGGCAGACCTGGGGGAGGGCAGCTACCGTGGCGCCGGCCGGCTCACCGGCCGCAAGGCGCTGATCACCGGCGGTGATTCCGGCATCGGTGCGGCCACCGCGATCGCCTTCGCCCGCGAGGGTGCGGACGTGGCGATCTTCTACCTGCCGGAGGAGCAGTCGGACGCTGACCGGATCCGCGGCCTGATCGAGGACGCCGGGCAGAAAGCCGTTCTGCCGCCGGGTGATCTGACCGACCGCACCTACTGCGCCGACATCGTCACCAAGACGGTGGACCAGCTGGGTGGACTCGACATCCTGGTCTGCAACGGCGGCAAGCAGCGGCACGTCGAGAAGCTCGAGGACCTGACCGTCGAGCAGTTGACGAGACCTTCGCGACCAATGTCGATGCGCTGTTCCTCACGGTCAAGGCGGCACTGCCGCACCTGCCCGCCGGATCGAGCATCATCGCAACCTCCTCGATCCAGGCGTACCAGCCGTCGGAGAACCTCATCGACTACGCGTCGACCAAGGCGACCATCAACACCTTCTGCAAGGGACTCGCACAGCAACTCGCCCCGCGCGGGATCAGGGTGAATGTCGTTGCGCCAGGGCCGATCTGGACCCCGCTGCAGACCGCAGGCGGCCAGCCGACCGAGGAACTCCCGGAGTTCGGCGAGCAGACACCGCTGGGCCGCGCCGGCCAGCCGGCCGAGCTGGCCCCGGCGTACGTGTTCCTCGCCTCCGGCGAGTCGAGCTACGTCATCGGCGAGACCCTGCACGTCAACGGCGGCATGCCCACCCCGTAGTCGCCACTGCATCACCACCCGAACGGGGCAGCACCGATCCGGTGCCGCCCGTTCGTGGTGTCCGCCGCCGTTGGCGGGCAGGGATTGCGCACCACTTCCGCGCAGTGTCGAATGAAGGCTCACGCCCCGGCACCCACTGACGGAGGACCACATGTCGTTCCAGGCCTACCTCGACACCGTCGAGAAGAACACCGGGCTCACCCCGAACCAATTCGTCGAGTTGGCCCGGGAACGCGGGTTCGACGACCCGAACACGAAGGCAGGGGCGATCATCGCCTGGCTCTCGGAGGACTACGGCTTGGGCCGGGGACACGCCCAGGCGCTGGTGCACGTCATCCGCAACGGAGCCACGATCAGCGACAAACACGTCGGGACGACGGGCAACCACAGCGACGAGTCCACGACCCTGCGGCTCGACGGCATCGCGAACCGCTGATCGGTCATGGCTCTGACCTGGTCGTCCGCGCTCACCTGGCGCCTGCGGCGGCACCGCCTCGACGACAACGGCGCAGACTCGATCGAGGCCGTCGTGAACCGGTTGGTGGCAGTGCCGTCGTGGTCCGGCGACGCTCGCACGGCAATCCGCCTGCGGCTGGACGAGGCTGCCGATCCTGACGTCGACGCCGCGATCGCCCAGGGTCGCATCTTCGGCACCTACGCCTTCCGCGGTACCTCCCATCTGATGACACCGGCCTCGGCCGCCGTCCACCTGGCTCTGCGGAGCGCCGGCCGACAGTGGGAGCTGCCCAGCTGGCGCACTCACTACGGACTCGAGCCCGAGGACTGGCCGCGGCTGCGCGCGACGGTCCGGGAGGCGCTGCGGGACGGTCCGCTCACCCAGCACGAGCTCGCCCTCGCGGTGACCAAAGACCCTGCGTACCAACACTTGTCGGATGCGTTCGACAGCAGGTCGCACACGCTCCTCAAGCCTCTCGGGTGGCAGGGTGATCTGTGCTTCAGCCCGGGTGAGGGTGCGACGTTCCGCTCGATGGAGTCGATCCCCGGGTGGACGGGGGTGGCCGAGCTGGAGGACGCCGGCCCTCGTGCCGTTCGCGCCTATCTCGCCTGCTACGGGCCCGCAACCGTCGATCGGCTCCAGTACTGGCTGGGGGAGGGCCTGAGTGCCGGTCGGAAACGCATCAGCCGGTGGATCGCCGGGCTCGGTGACGCACTGATCGAGCTAGTCGTCGACGGCGAGACGACGCTGTGCCTGGCCGAGCACGAGGAGGAGATCCGGACCGCCGAGCCGTCCGACGCGGTCGTGCTGCTCCAGGGATCCGATCAGTGGGTCCTCGGCGCCGGCACCTCCGACCAGCACGTCGTGCCGGCCGAACATCGCGCGTCGGTCACCCGCGGCGCCAACCTCGTGCTGGTCGGCGGGCGGGTGAGCGGGACGTGGACGGTCAAGGGCACTGCGCTCCGCATCGACTGGTTCGGTGCAGAACCCAGCAGATCCGCGATGGACGCTGCCATTGAACGATTGTCGCAGGCGATGGGTCGCGACCTGGTGCCGCCCGATGCCTGACGGTCACTGCGCTCCGGGCCGCTCCGGGGCTGCGCCGCGCACCGTCTCGGCCGGGTACTTCCGTGCGTTGGCGGCAAGCTTCTCTGCGCCGGAGGTGATCAGGTCGACGTCGCAGGCGTCGGCGAGCTGGATCAGGTAGATGAACACGTCGGCCAGCTCTGCCCGCATCTGCCCGGCCAGTGGCTCACTGCGGACGAGCTGTGCCGCCTCGGTCGAAGGTAACCACTGGATGAGCTCCGACACCTCGCCGACCTCACCCATCATGGCGATCAGCAAGCTCTTGGGGTCGTGGAACTTTCGCCAGTCCCGCTCGTCGGCGAAGGCGCGGATGTCCGCATGCAGGGTGTCGTAGTCGAGGTCTGCAGATCGTTCGGGCACTCGGCCAGCATCCCAGAGCCGGTGGGCAGCCCGCAGGAGCCCTACCCTCGGGGGATGAAGATCGAGGAGCTCGACTGGGCCGAGACGGAATGGGGCACCATCAGCCTGCGTCGCCGACATGACCGGGTGACGGACAAATTGGTCCATGAGGTGAAGCTCGATGACGAATTCCTCATGTCGAGCCAGTTCACCCTCGGCGAGGAGGAGGTTGCCCGGCTCGGGCTCGCCGCCGTCACCGGGGACCGGTTGCGGGTCCTGGTCGGCGGGCTGGGGCTGGGCTACACCGCCTGGACCGCGTGCCAGGATCCGCGAGTCCGCGAGCTCGTCGTCATCGAGGCCCTGCCCCAGGTGATCGGCTGGCACCGCAGCGAGCTGTTCGACGACACCCGCGGTCTCGCAACGGATCCACGCGTCGAGCTGGTGCAGGACGACTTCTTCGACCTCGTCCGCTCCGGCCGCAGCGAGCGGCCCTACGACGCGCTGCTGGTCGACATCGATCACGCACCCGACTGGCTGCTGCGCTCCGATCATGGCGACTTCTACTCAGAGGCCGGACTGCGGCTCGCCGGCGCGATGCTGGTGCCGAGCGGCGTGTTGTCGCTGTGGTCGGACGAGCCGCCGGAGCCGGGCTTCGTCGACGTGCTGGGCCGCGCGTTCGAACATGCAGCCGCTCACGTCGTCACCTTCGCCAACGCGCTGACCGGCGGCGAGTCCACGAACACCGTCTATCTGGGACGGTGTCCGCTGCACCTCGACTGATCCGGACGGAGCGGTCGCCGACTCCATGGCGACGGCAGGGCTCCCCCGAGTCACACCGCCACACCCACGGCCCGGGCTGCGGCCACGAGTCGGTGATCCACGCACACCACGTCGATTACCTCCACGACGGGCACGTGCATCGCGAGCACGATTCGACGGACGGCACCCACTACGACGAGTGCGACACCTGCACCTGCAGCAGCTGCACCGACTCCTGCGCTGTGTGCTCCTGCGCCGAGTGCACCTGCGGCACGTACAACCACGCTGTCTGTGAGTGCGCCAACTGCACGGACAAGTGCGCCAACTGCACCTGCTCCGACTGCGCCTGCAGCACCTGCGCTCACGCCGCCTGATCGCACCCGGTCATGGTTCCGACACCCGATCGCCCGAGCGCCACGGATCTCGACGCCGCCGTCGAACTGCTCCGCGCCCTGGCATCGGGTGTCCGCATGTCCATCGTGATCGAGCTGCTCGACGGCCCACTCTTCGTCAACGAGCTGGTCTCCAGGTTGGATGCCCCACAGCCGCTGGTGAGTCAACACCTCCGGATCCTGCGGGCCTCCGGCGTGGTGAAGTCCCAGCGCCAGGAGCGCAGCGTCGCCTACGCGCTCATCGACGAACACCTCGCACATCGTGCTCGACGCCGTCACCCACGTGCACGAGCGCCACTGACCGGACCGAGCGCTGCCTGACACGACCCCGCAGCGTTCGAGGCTCCGATTGGCTGCGGGTGGACCCTGGCGAGGTGCGGTCAGAGATGCCGCACTGCCACCAGGACGGTATCGGCGCGGGTGCCTGCTACCCCGCCCGGTCCTGTCGCCGCACGGACCACGACGTCCTGGATCTCAGTGTCCCAGCCGTGCGAGAGTCCGAGGTGTTCCGCGACCACGCTCGATGCAGGCAGATCGAGTTCGGCGGGTGGGCCCACGACCCAGGACGGATACCGATGTGGCCGATGACGATTTGGGTGCCACCTGGATTCACTCTGGAGGCAGCCGTGTCCAGCACCCGGTTTCGCATCCCGGGTTCCTCGATGGGCGGGTGGAAGTAGGGCACAGAGATCAGATCGAAGCTGCCGTCCGGGAACGTGTCGGCAACGTCGTGCTGCTCCCACCGCAGTCGGTCAGCGAGTCCGGCCTCTCGCGCATGCTGCCGCGCCCGGTCGAGCGCGACGGAGGAGATGTCGACACCCAGTACTTTGCCACCCGAGACCGGCCATCCAGATCGCTTCAGCTCCTTCACCGCACCCGATGTCCAGCGCGGTACCTGGAGGCAGGCTCTCCACGCGTGGAACCAGCAGGACGTTGGGCCGCCCACTCCACAATTGATCATGTTCGCGGTAGAAGCTCTCCCAGAACGATGTCGAGTCCTGGTTCGGATCTTGATACACGGTCAGTCCTTTCGCGGCGATCACCGACGGTTCCGCCGGTCTCAGTGAATCGGTCATCTGCAACGTCGAGGTCCGGGACGACGCGCCAACAGTCCAACCATCAGTCCACGACGACGGCGCACCATGCAGGGTCTTCCATCTCGACCACGGAACCGCCGGCCAGGGCCACCTCTTCGGTCAGGTGGGCGGCTGTGACTGGTTGCCATTCGCCGATCTCGATCTCCTCGAGCACCTGCCGTCCGCGCTCGAAAACGCGATAGGGGACTGTCTCGTTAACGGTGTTTCCGTACTTTCCTGGCTCGCGGCCGACGCCTCGGCTCCCACCCTGGTCGTCGAAGAACCGGCCAGTTCCCGCGTGATCGGCTGCGCGAACCTGATGGTGCTGAACGCACCGCGCGGAACTGCGCGCGCGTCCTACCTGCCGGCCGCTCACGGCTACCTCGCACTGGTGAACGTGGACGAATCGGTGCGGGGACGCGGAACCGGACGTGCCCTGACCGCTGCAGCCTTGAGCTGGTTCGCGACGCAAGGCATCGAAGCGGTCTTGCTGCACTACATCGACGACAACCCACTGTCGAGGCCGTTCTGGGGTCGGATGGGTTCGCTCCGGTCGCGGAGACACTCCGCGGTTCGCCGTCACCACCGGAACTGGCTGATGGCAAGCACTCCGGTGCACAAGCGACCTCATGAACGGCGATGTGGACGTGTTCGGCGACGGACGGGATCTGTACCAGCAGTGGAACCGGGATCTGTGGGATCCCAAGGGCGCCGCCGCTGTTGCCGGAGCTCGGGTTGTACCCGGCGACCGTGTCCTGGACGCCTGTTGTGGCAACGGCTCCTCCGCACTGCCCGCAGCCGTTGCTGCCGGCCCGACGGGCGTTGTCGATGCCGTGGACCTCTCGCCCGGACTCCTGGCTGCCGGCGTGCTTCGCGCGCGCAACGCCGATGTCGCGACCATCCGGTGGCACGAGCAGGATACAACCCGCTGGGCCGGCGCCGATCATGATGCGCTGGTCTGCAATTTCGGTGTGTTCTTCCTGTCGGACATGGACAACACGGTGCGTCGCCTCGTCGGATCGCTGCGACCGGGCGGCAAGGTGGCCATCACCAGTTGGGGATCCACCGCCATGCAGGAATTCGCGCCCATCATGTTCGACGCCATCAGGTCGTCGCACCCGGCGGTCGTCGCTCCCAGCTCCCGTAACCCCGCCGGACGCATCAACAGTGTGGAGAAGATGACGACCTGGATGACCTCCCTCGGGATGGACTCGGTCCACAGCGTGGATCTACCCCTGCGCGTCACGCTCACCCGTGAGTCGGCATGGGCGTTGGTCGCCGGAAGCGGATTCCGCGCGCTTCTGCCGGCCGACGAGAGGGTCTGGCCCCAGATCGCCGACGAACTCTGGAGTCGGTGCCAGAACAGCGGATCGACCGCGGTCACGCTGGACGCGATAGTGGGGACCGGCAGGCGGACAGGTGGTGGATCCCGCGGCTGATCCGCCACTGTGCGTACCGGGCGAACACATCGCCCCCACGGTCCCGGGCCGCCCGCCCTGCAGGGGCGACCGTCAGTACTCGTAGGGTTCGGACGGCTGCGGTATCTCCGTCATCGACGTGATCTTCACCGTCGGCACGTATTCGTTGTCCTCCGTGGCCGTGTTCCGGACAGCCGTGATCGAGGCTTCCACCCAGGTGCCGGCCGCAAAGGGCGGCTGCCCCTCGACATTGATCCGGACCGCTGTGGCGTCGGCGGCGCAGCAGGAGATGAACATCCGGCCGATGGTGTAGCGGTCACGTGAGCCGTCGATCGAGGGTGCGATGAAACCGATGACCGTGGTGGGAGCATCGGTCACCGAGTACTGGTCCTCGAACCCGCTCACGGCCCGCAGGACGAACTCCTGCAGCGTCAGGGAACCGGGGGCCGGAAGCGTCGAACCGCCTGGCACGGTCGACGGGCCCGCGCTCGCTGACCGGGTAAGATCCGCGCCGACGGGTGTTGCGGCGCGCTGCGGCCCACCTGCCGAGGCTCGCGACTGCGCGGTGCGGTTCAGCGACTCGGCACCCAGTGGCGGCGGCGCCAGCACGAGCAGCACGATGACGGGCGCCAACATCAGCCAGGGTGCGCGGGAACGGGAATGGTCGTGACCGTGGGCCTGCGACTCGACGGAGGCCGGGTTCTCGTTGTGCGACAGTCGATCGGGAGCAGTCATCGACTCACTGCCCGAGAGGTCCCCGGAGGGTGCCGCCGGTGCGGGATCCTTGCGGAACGAGGGAATCAGCGACACCACTGCCAGCAGGATCAGAGCGATACCACCGATCAACAGCAGCGGACCGAATCCCGGTCGGACGTACGCGGTGAACCGGCCGGTGACGGTGATGGACACCATCAGGCCACCGAGCAGCATCACGACCACTGACTGGGCTTCCTTGCTCATCGCCACCCTCCGAAGAACACCAATCCGACCACCGTCGCCATCACCACGGCCACCGCCAGGGTCAACGGCGCGAACCTGATGGCGAAACGGCGACCGAACGTGCCGGACTGCAACGCGAACAGCTTGACGTCAACCGCCGGACCGACAGTGAGGAACACCAGCTTGCCGACGACGGGGATGGTCGAGAACGAGGCGGCCACGAACGCGTCCGATTCGGAGCACAGGGCGAGCAGCAGGGCGAGCAGAGCCATGGTGCCGATGGTCAGCAGTACCGAGGACCCGACGTGGCTCATCCACGACCGGGGTACGACCGTGTTCAGCGTGGCGGCCGCGGCAGCACCGAGCACCAGGAACCCGGCAGCTTGGGTGAAGTCGGCTCGCATGGTCGGCACGAAGACCCGCCATCCCGTGCCTTGGTCGTCCTCCAGCTCCTTCATCCGCGGTCGCATCCATTCCGGCTTCCCGATCCGTTCCCAGATCCATCCGACCACGATCGCGGTCCCGAGGCCCGCTACCAGCCTGGCCCAGACCATCGCCGGTTCTCCCGGGAATGCAACGGCTGTCGCGACCAGCACGATCGGGTTCACCGCCGGCGCCGACAGCAGGAAGGCAAGCGCGGCCGACGGGCGGACACCACGTTCCATCAACCGTTTGGCAATCGGCACGGAGCCGCACTCGCAACCGGGTAGCGCAATGCCACACACACCTGCGACAGGGACGGCAACCGCTGCTCGCCGGGGCATGAACCTCTGGAAGAAAGACGCGGGGACGAAGGCAGCAATGGCTCCCGACACCAACACACCCAATACCAGGAACGGGGTGGCTTGGACGCAAATGGCGATGAACACGGTCGGCCAGCCGGCCGGGAGTACCGAGTTGAGCCACTCGGCCAGCGGGATGCGCGTCAGGATCGCGAGCACCAGCACGACGCCGACGATCTCCAGGGAGCCGGGCAGGTACCTGTCTCGCGAGGACCGCCGCCCGGGCAGGTCGGTCGGCGGCGTCACGGCCGGTCGGCGCTCGCTCTCGTGAGTGGTCGACTGACCTGGTGGGCGGCGCGGTCCGTCGGCGCTGTCGGTCCGTCGCACGATCAGTCCAGGATCCGCGACAGCGAGGGATGGATCTGACGGTAACGGTCCAGCAGCAAGCGCCCGACGGCGATCGAGTCGACCAGCGGATGCAGCGCGAAGGCCTTCCACGCGAGTTCTGACGAGCGGGTCAGTGCCGCTTCGATCGTCAACTGCTCCACAGCTTTCACCGACGTCATCAGACCGAGCATGTGCCCGCCCACCGGAGCGATCGGCCAGGGCTTCACGCCGTCCGCCGTCGCGACGCAGCCGACCTCGATCACCGCTTCGTCCGGCAGTTGGGGGACCAGCCCGGCGTTGGCGACGTTGAGGATCATGGTGGCCGGACGGTCGTTCGCGATCGCGGCCATCAGGTCGAGCGCGACCTGCTGATAACCGCCCTGCACGTCATCCACCCGGCGCGCCCCGGCCTCGCCGTCGGGGCGGCTCTCGGCCATGTAGCTGGATTCGCGACGGTGCTGGGTGTCGAGCCAGGTCTGCAGGGCACCGCAGCCGGCGTGCCCGACTTCGCGGTAGAACGCCGACTGCTCCTGCTGGAGGAACTCTCCACGGGTGCGTTTCGCCGCGCGGATCTTGGCCGTTGCCTCGCGGGTGAAGTAGTAGTAGTAGAGGTACTCATTGGGCAGCGCACCGAGAGCGCGCACCCAGTCGTGGCCCATCAGCCGGGCCTCTTCGATCCCGTCCAGCAGACCGTCATCGGCGAGCAGGGTCGGCAACAGGTCGATGCCGTCCACTGCAACGGATCTCAGCCATCCCAGGTGGTTGAGCCCGACGTAGTCGAAGGAGCTGGGCAGCACGGAGTCGAGAGCGGAGCCCGACGCGTCGGCCACCGCAGCACTGGTCCGGCGCATCAGGCCGATGGGAGTGTCGCAGATGCCGACCACCCTGTCTCCCAACACCTTTCGCATCGTCTCGGTGACGATGCCGGCGGGGTTGGTGAAGTTGATGGTCCACGCCTCGGGAGCGAGCTGCTTGATCCGGTGTGCGAGCGCCGTCATCGCCGGGACGGTGCGCAGCGCGTAGGCCAGCCCGCCGGGCCCGGTGGTCTCCTGACCGAGCACGCCGAGATCCAACGCCACCCGCTCGTCGTCGATGCGGCCCTGCAGCCCGCCGATGCGGACGGCCGCGAAGATGAAGTCGGCGCCGGTCAGGGCCTCGTCGAGATCGGCGGTGACGGTGAGTCGCGGTGCGTGCGGAAGCTGCTGCGCGAGTTCGGTGATGATCCGGTGGATCACGTCCAGCCGCCCGACGTCGACGTCGTACAACGCGACCTCGTCCAGCCGCACGGGAGCGTCCTGCGCGGCGACGGCCTGGTAGACCTGCGGGACGCGGAATCCGCCGCCGCCGATGATCGTCAGCTTCATACGGTGAGCACCTCGGCGCCGGCGGAGCGGAACAGCTCCAGCGTGGCGGCGTCAGCGTCGCTGTTGGTGATGAGGGTGTGGATCTCCGAGGGAGCGCAGACCGTCAGCAGCCCGGCGCCCGGGTACTTCGAGCCATCGGCGAGCACGATGGTGCGCTCGGACGAGGCGATCATGGCCTTCTTCACCGGCACCTCGATCCCGGTCGAATCCATCACGTAGCCGTCCCGGCGGATACCGCTGGTGCCCATGAAGCAGAGGTGCGCGCGCAGCTGACTGAGCGCCTGCTCGGTGAGGATCCCGACCAGCGAGTGGTAGGTACGTCGCAGCACCCCGCCGAGCACGATCACCTCGACGTCCTCGTCATCGCGGAGCTCGTCGACAACCGCGAGGCTCGAGGTGAGCACCGTGATGTGCTTGCCGCGCAGAAATCGCGCCAGCAGGGCGGTGGTGGTGCCGATGTCGATCAGCACGACGTCGCCGTCGTTCACCAGGTTCGCTGCAGCCATCGCGATCCGGGTCTTCTCGGTGAGCGCCTGGTGGGCGATCTCGCCGAACGGGACCGCGTCCGGCTCCACCGCGCCGCCACCGCGCACGCGTTTGAGCAGCTTGTCCGCACTGAGCGCGTTCAGGTCGCGCCGGATCGTCGAGGACGAGACCCCGAACTGGTCGGCGAGGTCGTCGACCGACACCTCCCCGGACCTGCGGAGGACCTCGAGGATCTTCGCGTGCCGCGTCACCGTGAGCATGGCGCCGAGCGTATCAGTCAAAAGCGTGCATTTCCGAGCAACTTCAAGTACGGTCCGGACAACATCCTGTGGACGGCCGGGAGCCCAGGCACGTGCAGTCGTAATGCCCCTGCGGCGCGGCGGGAATCGGATGTCGGACAAGCACTGTCGAGGTTTGAGGGAAGGTCACCTGGTGGTCAGCGGAGCGAGTACCGGCGAGGCACTGGCGGACGGCCGGTGGGATCCTCTGGCGGGCGTGCGCGCCCCCGACTCACCCGATCTGGACGTCCTGCTGACCGGCTCCGTCTTCCTCGACCTGGTGTTCACGGGTCTGACCGACGTGCCCACGCCCGGCACCGAGATCTGGGCCGACGGCATGGGGTCCTCGCCCGGGGGCATCTGCAACCTCGCGGTCGCCACCAGCCGGCTGGGTCTGCGCACCGGCCTGGCCGCCGGTTTCGGTGCCGACGTCTACGGCGACTGGTGTTGGGATGTGTTGTCGCGTCAGGAGCACGTCGATCTGAGCCTGTCCCGGCAGTTCGCCGACACGCACTCCGCCGTCACGGTGTCCGTCGCCCACTCCGGTGACCGCAGCATGATCACCCACGGTCATCCGGTTCCCATGAGCGCCGACGAGCTGATCGGCACGCCTCCGGCGTCGGCCGCGGCGATCGCGGAGCTCAGCCTGATGACGCACGCTGCCAGCACCGAACCGTGGTGGCTGCAGGCCGCCGCGCAGGGTACGAAGGTCTTCGCCGACGTCGGCTGGGATCCCTCCGGCGTGTGGGACACGGCCACCCTGGACGCGCTCGGTTCCTGCCATGCGTTCATGCCGAACCAGGTCGAGGCGATGGCCTACACCAGGACCGACTCGCCGCAGGCCGCGCTACATGCGCTGGCCGACCGGGTCCCACTGGCGGTCGTCACCTGCGGCGCCGACGGTGCCCTGGCGATCGATGCGAGCACCGGTGAGCAGGCGCACGTGCCGGCGCTGTCGGTGCTGGCGATCGACCCGACCGGAGCCGGCGACGTCTTCGGTGCCGCGCTGGTGCTCGGGACCGTCGCGGGCTGGTCGTTGGCTGACCGGCTGGCCTTCTCCGCGCTGTGTTCCGCGCTCGCGGTGCAGCAGTTCGGCGGGTCGTTGTCGGCGCCGGGCTGGGGCGACATCAGCGACTGGTGGAGTGCGACGAGGGCGTCCGCCGATCACGTCGACCCGGATGTCGTCGACCGCTACCGCTTCCTGGATACGCTCGTGCCACCGTTTCCGGTCCGGATGGTCCGCCGCGCGCACGCCACGATCGCGACCCAATCGGATCTTCCAGAGCTCCACCCGGCCACCCTCATCTGATCGACCACCCTCATCTGATCGACCACCGCAGCTGATCGACCACCGCACCTGATCGACACCGTTGTGCCAGCTCCGTCCCCACGTCCCGTCGAACGAAAGCAGGACCCAGCGATGAACTCCCACTCCATCCCGCGATGGCGGATCGGGGCGGTGGCCGTGGCCGCCGTCCTCGGTCTGGCAGCGTGTGCCCCCGGCTCCAGCACGGCCGGCTCCACCACCCCCGCCGCCCCGACCACCGCGGCGCCGTCCAGCAGCGCGGCGCCGAGCTCCCAGACCGGTGCGTCCGGCTCCGGCTCGGCGAGCGCGGACCCCAGCAGCCCTGCCGGCTCGAGCTCGAGCGCGCCGTCCAGCGTGTCCGAGCCCGCCATCACCACCGATCCGGTGACGCTGACGGTCTGGGACCAGGAGGTCCGCGGCGGTCAGAACGAGCAGATGAAGCAGCTCAACGACGCGTTCATGAAGAAGTACCCGAACGTCAAGATCACCCGTAACTCGCAGTCCTTCGACGACCTCGCCACCACGCTGCGGCTGGCGCTCACCGACAACGAGGCGCCCGACGTCGTCCAGGCCAACAACGGCCGCAACACCATGGGCGCGTTCGTCACCGCCGGACAGCTGCTGCCGCTCAACACCTATGCCGAGAAGTACGGCTGGGCAGATCGCTTCCCGCAGAGCGTGCTGCAGTACTCGACGTACAGCGAGGACGGCAAGACCTTCGGGACCGGCAACATCTACGGTCTGCCGCAGGTCGGTGAGGTCGTCGGCGTCTTCTACAACAAGAAGAAGCTGAAGGCCCTCGGCCTCGAGGTCCCGAAGACCTGGGAGGAGTTCGGATCCGCGTTGGCCGCCGCGAAGGCCGCCGGCGAGATCCCGATCGAGCTCGGCAACCTCGACAAGTGGCCGGCCGGCCACGTCTTCGGCCCGATCCAGGGCCAGTACGTCGCCGCCGACCAGATCACCGATCTGGGCCTGGGCAACGCCGGCGCGAGTTGGAAGACCCCGGAGAACGAGGCCGCCGCCGCACAGCTGGCCGACTGGGTGAGCAAGGGCTACTTCAACGAGGGCCCCAACGGCACCGACTACGACGCCGCCTGGCAGGCGCTGACCAAGGACCAGGGCGTGTTCCTGATCGGCGGCTCCTGGCTGGCAGCCGATCTGGAGAAGGCCATGAAGGACAACATCGGCTTCTTCGCACCGCCGCCCGCGGCCGGCAAGACCGTCGCCACCACCGGCGGCACAGGCCTGCC
The DNA here is from genome assembly GCA_037720195.1 of Nakamurella sp. Lineage (GTDB taxonomy): Bacteria > Actinomycetota > Actinomycetes > Mycobacteriales > Nakamurellaceae > Nakamurella. The sequence goes on from JBBJML010000001.1 coordinate 252,239, forward strand.
GTTCGCGGTCACCAAGAGCTCCAAGAACCCGGACGTCGCCGCGGCCTACATCGACTTCATCACCAACGATGCTGCGATGGAGGTGCTGGCGAAGACCGGCAACCTGCCGGTGAACCGCACCGCCGAACTGGCCCCGAAGACCGGAGTCCAGGCCGAGGTGTTCGCCGCCTTCGGTGAGGTCACCACCAACGGTTCGCTGCTGCCGTACCTCGACTACGCCACCCCCACCGCGGGTGACGTGCTCGGCCAGTCGCTGCAGGATCTCATTGCGGCACAGGTGGATCCGGCGGAGTTCACCCAGCAGCTCGAGGATGACTATGCCAAGTTCGTCGGCGGGAACTGACGCACCACCGGCGCGGGGCGAGATCACTCGCCCCGCGCCGGGGCGCGCCGTCGGGACAGTGAAGCCCGCGCGGGGTGGATCGACCCGCGGACGCTGGGGAAAGCTCGCCCCCTACGGCTTCATCCTGCCCGCATTTCTGGTCTACGCGGCGTTCCTGCTCTACCCGCTGCTGCGGTCGGTGCACCTGTCGCTGTTCGACTACGACGGGCTGACGGTCGGCACCTTCGTCGGCCTCGACAACTACGCAGAGGTGTTCTCCAGCAAGGCTTTGCGGGCATCGTTCCTGCACGCCCTGGTGCTGATCTTCTTCTACTCCGTGCTGCCGGTGATGATCGGTCTGGTGCTCGCCGCGATCCTGAGCCGGACCAAGGTCCGCGGGTTGCCGTTCTTCCGGACGGTGGTCTTCCTGCCCCAGGTGATCGCAATGGTGGTCGTCGCCGTCGCCTGGCGACAGATCTACGCGCCGCAAGGGTCTTTGAACACCCTGCTGCGCGACGTCGGCCTCGATTCGCTGACCAAGACCTGGCTCGGCGACTACACCTGGACGTTGCCGGCCGTCGGATTCATCGGCACCTGGGTGTCCACCGGCCTGGTGACCGTGCTGCTGCTGGCCGGGATGTCGCGGATCCCGTCGGATCAGTACGAGGCTGCCAGGATGGACGGCGCGGGTGCGGTGCGGGAGTTCTTCTCGATCACCCTGCCCAGCGTCCGCGGTGAGATCACCGTGGCGCTGACCCTGACCATCATCGCGGCCCTCAAGACGTTCGACCTGATCTACATGACCACCAGCGGCGGACCGGGAAACACCACCTCGGTACCGAGCTTCGAGGTGTACCGCCGGGCGTTCAAGACCGGCGAGGTCGGCTCGGCGGCCGCTGTCGGCGTCACCCTGACCGTGCTCATCTTCGCGATCAACTTCGCGATCAACCGCTGGGGAGACCGGTCCAACCGATGAAGACGTCGAATCTGGAGCGGGCGGCGAACTACGTCATCCTGATCGCGTTCGCGCTGTTCGCGCTCGGCCCGATGTTCACCATTGTGAAGACTGCGCTGGGCCCGGAGAACGCCGATGCTGCGCAGGACGGGACGAGCCTGCACTGGGGCAACTTCTCCGCAGCCTGGGAGCAGGGCGAGCTCGGCAAGCACCTGACCACGTCGGTGTCCGTGTCGGTGATCGTCGTGGTGGTCGCGGTGTTCTTCTCGATCATGAGCGGATATGCGTTCGGCACCATGCGGTTCAAGGGCGAGCAGGTGCTGTTCTACCTGTTCCTGCTCGGCATCATGGTGCCCACCGAAGCGATCATCGTGCCGCTGTTCTTCGACCTGCGATCCGCCGGCCTGACGAACACGATCTGGGGTGTGGCGCTGCCGCAGATCGCCCAGTCGGTCGCGTTCGGCACCTTCTGGATGCGGACCTACTTCCGCAGCACCAACGTCGCCATCACCGAGGCAGCCAGGATCGACGGCGCCGGAAACCATCGCATCCTGTGGTCGGTGCTGGTGCCGACAGCCCGGCCGGCGATCGTGACGCTCGTGCTGCTCAGCTTCATGTGGACCTGGAACGAGTTCCTGATCCCGCTGGTGATGTCGCCCCGCGGTGAGGTCCGCACCGCACCGTTGGCGCTGGCCATCTTCCAGGGCCAGTACGTGCAGGGCACCACCCTGCTCGCCGCCGCGGCAGTGATCATCGCGCTGCCCGTGGTGATCGTCTACCTCTTCCTGCAGCGCCACTTCATCCGCGGGATGATCGAAGGGGCCGTCCGCGAGTAGCCCCTCGCTGTTTCTCGGGCCGCAGATGGGGACGCTGCTGCGCAGGCTTCGCTCGGTCGAGTCCCTGGGTAATCGTGCGACTCCCGCTTTGTTGGCGAGAAACTCCGGCGATCGAGCGACGCAGGAGTCGAGATCCCATCCGATTCACGACGGGGTCTCGACGTGCTCGTTCCTCGCTGCTCCCTGTCCTGAGCGACGAAGGAGTCGAAGGGGACCACCGCCGGCCCGTTGATCGAGCGACCCCCCACGGTGATCGAGCGACCGAGGGACGAGGGAGTCGAGATCCCGTCCGCAGATGACGGGGTTCTCGGCGATCTGCTCATTTCTGGCAAGTTGCACGATCTCGCACCAACTCGGTGCGCACTATTGCGCATTTGTGCGCATGCTGGTTAGGGTCTGCGCAGTATGTCGTACGTCACTCAGGCCGCCGTCCGGTGGCCGTACCCACAGATGGAGACCTTGTGAGACGGATCAGTTTGGGAGTGTCAGTACTCCTGGTCGCTGGACTGGCGACGAACCTTCCGCAGGCAGGAACGGTTGCCGCGGCCGCAACATCCCTGACCGTGTCGGCGCCGTCAGTGGCCACCGCGGTCAGCCCGACGAAGGTCGACGTGATGGGCCTGTGGGCGCATCCGGACGACGATGCCGGATTCACGACGCCGTGTGGCGTCTGGCAGGACCGGTACGGCGTCACCTGCGGCATCATCATGGAGACCCGCGGTGAGGGTGGCTCCAACTCGGTCGGCCCCGAAGCCGGACCCGATCTGGGTCTGCGCCGGGAGAACGAGGACCGCACGTCCCACATCCGCTCCGGCACCGTCGACGTCTACAACGTCGACATGGTCGACTTCTTCTACAACACCAGCGCGCCGTTGACGGCCGAGGTCTGGAAGAAGGAGGTCGGTCTTCGACAGACCGTCCGCATCCTGCGCGAGACCCAGCCGGACATCCTCATGGCCTCCAGCACAGTTGCAGCCGGCCACGGCAATCATCAGTACGCCCAGGGCCGGATGGTCTGGGAGGCCGCCGCCGCCGCCGCCGACCCGACCATGTACCCGGAGCAGTTGACCGGTCCGGACGCCGTCCACACCTGGCAGGTCAAGAAGATCATCGGTGGGGGGGCGGTCACCGGCACGGGTGGAGTGCTGGCCCCGAACTGCACCGTCGGGTTCACCCCCGCGGCCACCAACCCGTTCACCGTCGTGGGTACCTGGAACGGCTACGACTCCCCGTACAAATGGCTCGAGGGCAACGTCCAGGGCCAGCCCGCCGGCAGCCCCAAGACGTGGGCCCAGGTCGGTCGCGAAGGCGGTCGCGCGCACCCCACCCAGGCCCGCGTGATGGAGAAGGGCCTGCAGGCGCCGTCCTGCAACCGCTACTCCGTCACCAAGTCGCTGGTGCCGATCCAGCCCAACTCGTCCGCCGCCGGCGGTCGTGACGACGCGATCTTCTTCGGCGCCACGATCGCCGATCCGGGCGGTATGCCGCTCGGCTCGATGTTCCACGTCGACACCCCGAACTACTTCGTCGCCCCGGGCGTCCCGTTCACCGCGACGGTCAGCATGCGTTCCGGCGCAGGCACTCTCGACTCCGGCCTGGTCGGACTCCAGGTACCCAGTGGCTGGTCCGTCACCGACCGGGGCCTGAGCGGCGCCATCGGTACCGACGCCACGGTGACGCGCTCCTTCACCGTCACGCCGCCGGCCACCGCGGTCAACGCGCTGGCGAAGATCTCCGCGACCTTCGACAACGGCCCGGTCACCGCCTACAACGACACCCAGGTCAGCCTCGTCCAGCAGGTCGAAGGTCGCCTGCAGCGTGCCGGCAACCCAGCCGAGTACGACGTGTGGGCAGTCGACTACACCTGGCTGGGCGGCCGTTCCGCGGCTATCGCGAAGATCGGTGCCGGTGAGTCGATCACCGTTCCGGTCGTCGTCACCAACCGGTCGCAGGCTGCGCAGACGGGGACCGTCACCATCGCGCCGCCCGCCGGCGTCACCGCCGATGCGCTGTCGAAGCCGTTCACCGCGGTTCCCGCCGGTGACACCGTGACCGTCGACTTCGTCATCACGCACACCGTCCCGACGGCGCTCGCCAGCGTCCAGAACATGCCGATCACCACCACCGCGGGCGCCATCACATCCTCTGAGACGGTGACCCTCAACGTGGTTCCGACCACGGTGATTCCGGAGCTTTCCTCCGCACCGACGATGGACGGCACCGCCGATGCCGGTTACGGCCCGGCGCTGAGCCTTGCCGGGGTCTGGGAAGGTGCAGCCTGCGCCAGTGCCACCGACTGCGGCGGCGCGAGCGTCGCACAGCTCGGCTGGTTCGGTGACGACCTGTACGTCACCTCGGTCGTGGTCGACGACACCGCCAGTGCGGCAGCACCTCCGGAGCGGTGCTTCGGTCACTGGCTGGTCGACTCGGTGGAGATCCTGCTGGACCCGCGCGGTGATTCGGCAGACACGTCGACCACCTTCAAGTCCGGTATCTTCCCGTTCACCGACGACCCGACGGGCAGCAACGGCAACGGCGTCGATGGTGCCTGCTGGTCACGGGATGCGGACAACCACCAGGGCTTCTCGACCGGTCCGCTGGCCGCAGATGTCAAGGGCGGCCTGAACTCCCCGGGCCAGGAGGTGTCCGTCTCCGCCGTCCGCAACCCCGACGGCACCTATGTCGATGGCAAGTGGATGGTGGAGGTCAAGATCCCGCTGGCGAACCTGCCTGCAGCGGTGGGCGAGACCAGCAGTACCCCGACCGGCAACGCCGCGACCAACGACGTCGATCCCGAGTTCATGGGTCTGAACGTCACGCCCTACGACTCGGATCAGCTGAACTTCATCGGTGACACCCGGCTCGCCTGGTCCGCCATCGGTGGTCAGCAGTCGGAGCCGTACCGCTGGGGTCACGCGTACCTCGACGGGTACGCGCCGCCGGCCGGTCGTTCCACCACTCCGGCGGAGCCGATCATCCCGGACACCGCGCTCAAGAGCGTGCAGTCGCCGATGTCCGTGTTCCAGTCCGCGACGCGCGGTGTGACGCTGTCCGGCAAGCAGCCCAGCCGGGCGATGAGCGTCGGCGCCGTCAAGATCACCGACAGCGCAGTCACTCTCGACGTCGCCACCACCGAGGCCGGTACCGCTCGGGTGTTCCTGTGGAACGGTGATCCGAAGTTCGTACCGGTCTGGACCACCAGCTGCGCGGGCGACAAGTACGGCTTCGAAGCGTGTGACGCCGCTGATGGTGCCGCACCCGCATGGGGGACCAGCATGGGCGGGCGGCTGCTCGGCAAGCTCGAGGCTCCGGTGGCCGTCGGCTCCGGCACCCTGACCCTGCCGATCAACGCCACGGTGCACGGCAAGCTCGCCGAGGACAGCCTGGTGCTGGTCTCGTTCGAGTCGGCGTCGGAAGGCGTCAACGCCTGGTCTTTCTCGGTCGTCCCGGACACCGTTGCTCCTGTCGTGCAGCAGCTCCCGCCGACGGCCACCACGGTGGTCCCCGGTACGAAGCTGAAGTTCAGGGCAACCGATGACGTGGCCCTCGGCAAGATCGTGGTCAACGTCTTCAAGGATCGCGCCGGCATCTACCGGCCGGGCCAGACCGTCGCGGACGGCGAGACCACGGTGACCCACACGGTGGACACCAGTGGCTACCCCGAGGGTCGTTACCTGGTGCGCTACAGCGCGATAGACCTGGCGGGCAACAGTTCGGGCACGAAGATCTTCCTGTTCGACGTCAAGAAGACCGCCTCGTCGACGAAGCTCGTGACTTCGGCCGCGACGCAGTCGTACGGTACGAAGAACCCGGCCACCCTCACCGCAACAGTGAAGCTGGGGACCGGCGCCGCCGGTACGGGCTCGGTCAAGTTCCGTGACGGCGGAACGATCATCGCGACTAAGGCTCTCTCGGGTGGTAAAGCCACGCTGAAGCTCTCGGGAACCCTGTCGATGGGCAACCACAACTTCAGTGCGGAGTTCATCCCGAGCTCGTCGAGCACCACGGCCGGATCCTCCGGGACCACCAGGGTGATCGTCAGCAGGGCGGTCTCCAAGACCACCCTGAAGGCAGCGACCACGACGGTGAAGGCAGGTCGATCCGTGCTGATGACAGCCAGCGTCACGCTGAACACCCAGCAGACCGCTGCGGGTTCGGTGCACTTCACGCTCGACGGCAAGGTCGTTGCCACCGTGCGGGTTTCGGCCGGTACGGCGCGCTACACCCTGCCGGGGACGACGAAGGTGGGCACCCATCGGGTGACCGCCAAGTTCTACCCCAGCTCGCCGGCCACGACGGGCGGCTCCTCCAGCGCCCTGGTGACGGTGACCGTTACTCGGTGATCGAGCGAGCGACGAAGGAGCGAGTCGAGATCCCGTTGAATCCGTGACGGACCTCGAATCAGTCCTGCAGTAGTAGCAACAACGGTGCCGGGGTCCTCCAGGACCCCGGCACCGTTGCTGTATCCCGACCTGATCGATCAGCCACCCTCCGACGGTCCCCTTCGACTCGTTCCTCGCTCAGGACAGGGAGCGACGACGGAGTCGAGACCCCGCCCGACATCGACCTGCCCGCACGCGCCCACCCTTCGACGGTCCCCTTCGACTCGTTCCTCGCTCAGGACGGGGAGCGACGAAGGAGTCGAGACCCCGACAGATCGCTGACCAGCTCACCCGCGCCCACCCTTCGACGGTCGAGCGATCCTCCGGTGGTCCCCTTCGAGCGTGTCGAAACCGTCATGTCTCGACCAGCAAGCCTCGACGGTCGAGCGACGAAGGAGTCGAGACCCCGTCATGTCTCGACCAGGTCCACCCGCAGAACTAACTCCACCGGTCCTGTCGGATCCGGTCGACGCCGTTCGTAGTACCAGTGAGGCCGCCACCGGGGCGACCACGTGCCGAGGAGTCACCATGAGCGCCACCTACACCTTCGACATCTTCTCCACGCTCGACGGCTACGCGAGCCACCGCGGCGACTGGGGCGGTTACTGGAGCAAGCAGGGCCCGGAGTTCCTGGAGCACCGCGCCGCCATCTATCGCCAGCCGCAGCGGGTCGTACTCGGGGCCACCACCTATGCGGAGAACGCGACGTTCGCCGACCCGGAGTTCGACCGCAGTCAGCTGGACGAGTGGATCCTGCGGATGTTCGACGCTCCGGTCACGGTGCTGTCCGGCACGCTCACCGAGCCGCACGACTGGCAGAACACCACGATCGAGTCCGGTGATCCGGTGGAGCTGGTCGCGCGACTCAAGGCCGAGTCCGACGTGCCGCTGCGCTCCCACGGCAGCTTGACCCTCAATCGAGCCCTGCTGAATGCCGGTCTCATCGATGCCATCCAGGTGACGGTGTTCCCGGTGATCTCCGGCAGCACGGGGGTGTACCGGATCTTCGAGGGCGTCGAGGATTTCGACCTCGAACTGCTCGACGCCAGGACCTTCGACACCTACACCCAGGTACTCACCTACTGCCCGACCCGCCACGGCTGACGCCCTTCGACGATCGAGCGAACGGAGTGAGTCGAGATCCCGTCACCTGCGCAGCGCACGCGCCGATGCCCCCGCCCGACCCGGGACATCAGGTCGAACGGGGCGCCGGCGCAGCAGAAGTCAGTACGTCAGAACAGGCTCAGACAGTTGCCGATACCGGCGATGCTGCCGGCCTGCTTGGCCAGGCCCTTCCAGAAGCCGTCGACATCAGCGCGGTGTTTCGCCGACATCTTCTTGTGCTTCAGCTTGTCCCACAGGCCCTTCAGGGCCGCCTTGATGCCGCCGACCTTCTTCAACAGTGCCTTGAGCTTCGCCGACTTGTTGACCACCTTCATGATCTTCGCGCCGATGTAGGCGAGCTTTCCGGCGCTGCCGAAGATGAACGAGCCGATCTCCAGGATGCACTTCGCCACGGTGAGCGGGTTGACCCACATCAGCCGGATCGTCGAGATCTGGATCTGGGTCAACGACGGGCCGACGGCCGCCGCGACCCGTGGGGCGGCGATCTCGGCTCGCTGCGTCGGCGCGACGGCCTGTTCGATCTCCCGCAGATCTGTTGCCGTGACGGCGATCTGCTCACCGCTGATCGACAGCACGACCACTTCGGCGGCCGCGGGAGCGGCAGCCTCTCTGGCGGGTGCTGCCGACGCTGCACTCGTCGAGCCGACGATCATCCCGACCGCCATCACCACTACCAGGCCGAGGCTCTGGATCTTCTTGCGCATCATCTGGATCGCACTCCTTCTGTCGACCGGAAAGGACCTGGCCAATTCATACCGTCGGATCGAGGGCGCGGACTGGTCGCAGACGGAAAAATCATTTACTTCTCGCCCGAGGCGACCTGCGGCGGCTGATCACGGCAGCGACGAGGTGCGTCGGAGCCCCGGCAACGTCGTCACCGTGCTCCGGACTCTTCGGCGCAGATCCACACGTGACACGGGCGCCGATCAGGTGCACAATTTCCGAGTGGGTCACGGGATGACTCGCAGGTTCTACGGAACACTGCCAATTTTTACCCTGTCTCCCGTGGCCCACACCCATGCCCGCCGGGGATCTCGGCCGTTCGGTGGTCGAGTGACGAAGGAGTCGAGACCCCGTCCATGTGCAGCCGGTGATCTTGACTCACTCCGTTCGCTCGAACGGCGGAGTTGACGGTGGTAGAGCGAACGGAGTGAGTCGAAACCCCGTCCTGTGCGGCAGCCTCAGAGCAGCCGGCCCATCGCCTTCGTCGACCCCTCGAGGTAGCGGCGGACCACAGCGCGCTCCTCGTCGGTGAACCCTGCGTCCAGCTGGGCCATCTGCGCGAACATCGGCATCAGATGACCGACCAGCTCCTCGCGTCCGGACACCGTGATGGCCACCATCGTCCGCCGCTTGTCGTCCGGATGCGGCGTGCGCTCGGCGTGACCGTGGCTCACCAGCCGGTCGACGATGCCCGACGCGGCGGCTGTCGTCACTCCGAGTCGCTGCGCCATCTCACTGGGACCCATCGGTCCCTCGATCAACGACTCGAGCACGGTCATCTCGGTCTGCGTCAGGCCGGCTCGCCGCGCCAGGGCAGGCATCACCCGGCGGCTGACGTCGGAGAACTCGCGCAGCGCGAGCAGCGACTCGGTCTGCTGCCAGGCGCCGACCCATGCCGAACTAGGAGTTTCCGTCATCCTCTTGCTAACTTAGTTAGTAACCAGTTGAGTAACTATCACGATCCTACCGCCCGAGGAGCTCCCATGCGTCGTCTCGTCCAGATCATCACAGCACGTCGCACCGCCTGGGCAGTCGCGCTCGTCGGCTTCCTGCTCGCTGGGGTGGTCATCGGGTTGCTCGGGGCGGCTGAGCGTTCGGCTTCGCCCACCGACACGCTCCCGGCGGGCTTCGATTCCACCCTGGGAGCGCTGCTGCAGCAACAACTTCCGGATGACGACGCGTCTACGGCCATCGTGCTGTTCACCACGGACAACGGCCCCATCGCTCAGCAGCTCGATGCGCTCACCCAGCTCGTCAAGACCTCGGCGCCGGCAGGCACCGCCGCTGACAGCATCCGGCTGATCCCGTCCGAGGACGGCACCGCTGCGATCGCGGTCCTGTCCATCACCTCGTCCAGCTCGACGGACGACGCCGCGGCGATCACCACGCTCCGCGCAGCTCTCGAGAACGGCGCACCCGACGGCGTCACCCCGCAGGTCACGGGTCCTGCGGCGATCCAGGCCGACCTGTCGGCAGTGTTCGACGGCGCCGACTTCACCCTGCTCGCCACCACCGCGCTGGTCGTCGCGATCCTGCTGCTGATCACCTATCGAAGCCCGATCCTGTGGATCATCCCGCTGCTCGTGGTCGGCGCTGCCGACCGCCTGGCATCGGTGCTTGCCACCCGGGTGCTCAAGGGATTCGGCATCCCGTGGGACGAGTCGACGATCGGCATCCTGTCGGTGCTGGTGTTCGGCGCGGGGACGAACTATGCGCTGCTGCTGATCTCCCGATACCGCGACGAACTGAAGGTGCACGAGGATCGGCACGAGGCGATGGGCCTCGCGCTGAAACGCGCGGGGGAGGCTATCTTCTCCAGCGCCGGCACCGTGTTCGTCGGTCTGCTGATGCTGCTGCTGTCGGCGTTCCCGAGCACCCGCGGGCTCGGATTGGCTTGTGCCGTAGGGGTTCTCATCGCGGCGATCTTCGTGCTCGTGGTGTTGCCGGCGTTCCTGTCGCTGTTCGGCCGCTGGGTGTTCTGGCCGAAGGTCCCGCGCCAGGGCCAGTCGGTGCTCGCCGACTCCCGCTCGCTGTGGCGCAAGATCGGTGACCGCGTCGCCCGTTCCCCGAAGGCGTTCATCGGCGGCACGCTGGTGTTCCTGGCGGCGTGCGCGTTCGGCATCTCGCAGATCAGCCTCGGCCTGTCCACGCAGGACCAGTTCCTGCAGGAGCCCGAGGCGATCAGCGCTGCCTCCCGGCTGGCGGATTCGTTTCCGGCCGGCACCTCCGACCCGACCGTCGTCGTCACCGCCACTGAGGACAAGTCCGTCATCGATGGACTCCGGGCTGCGGTGAAGGCGGTACCCGGTGTGCAGTCGATCCAGCCGGGCGCCGCGGGAAACGGCGTCACCAGCTTCTCGGTGATCCTGCAGGCCGGCGCCGACACCCCCGAGGCCCGCACTGCGGTGCAGAACATCAGGGAAGCAGTCGCGGCCACTCCGGATACGCACGTGACGGGAAGTCAGGCGCAGTCGATCGACGAGGCTGCAGCAAGCGCTGACGACCGGCTCCTGATCATCCCGCTCATCCTGGCGCTGGTGCTGATCGTTCTGGGCGTGCTGCTGCGGTCGGTGCTGGCGCCCATCCTGTTGGTGCTCAGCGTGGTTGCGACCTACGCCGCCAGCCTCGGCGTCTCGTGGTGGATCTTCACCGGCATCTTCGGCTTCTCCGGGCTCGATTCGAGCGTGCCGCTGCTGGCGTTCCTGTTCCTGGTGGCGCTGGGCATCGACTACAACATCTTCCTCATCACCAGGACGCTCGAGGAAGCGCGGACGATGGGCACCCGCCGCGGCATGCTCCGCGCGCTGGGTGCGACGGGCGGGGTAATCACCAGCGCCGGCATCCTGCTCGCCGCGGTGTTCGCCGTCCTCGGGGTGCTGCCGCTGGTGGTGCTCGCCCAGATCGGCGTGATCATCTGCATCGGCGTCCTGCTCGACACCCTGCTCGTCCGCACCGTTCTGGTGCCCGCCATCGTCCGGGTGCTGGGCGAGAAGTTCTGGTGGCCCCGCCACGTGGGTCCCTCCGGTGATGGAGCTGGTGAATCACTGACGATCGAGCGAGCGGGCAACGAGCGCGTCGAGATCCCGTGACCACGGAGGAGGGCGCCGCTCCGCAGGCTTCGCTGGACGCGGCGGTTCGCAGGCTCACCGGCGCGTCTGGCGCTGCAGAGGGCTGCGCACCGCCCTCCTCCGTGGCCCCGGTGAGTTGCAACTCTCCGACGATCGAGCGACGAAGGAGTCGAGATCCCGTAGCTGGAAAGGGTGGAATCCGCCGACATCGACGCGTTTCGGTTGGATGCGCAGCTGCGGGTGCTCGATGAGGGCAGCCCGGTGCGCTGGGTCGAGATCGAAGGATCGGACCGACCGTTCTATCCGAGCGAGATCGATCCCCTGCTGCGTAGCTTGCTCGACCGCAGCCAGGGCCGGGAGGATGACGACGTGACCGCACTCGCGAAGGCCGCCGCCGCACTGGCGTTGATCGCTGCGCTGCTCATCCCACAGGGCGCATCCGCCGCTCCGGTCCATCAGATGAGTACTGCAGGAGCCGGGGCGGCTGCCGCCCCGAAGGTACGACCGCTCCCGCCGACGGGGAAGTTCGACTACCAACTCGGTGGCGCCTACATACCGCCTGTCGGGGTGACGATCGTGGCGCGCGACGTCACCGATCGACCCGCCGGCGGCACCTACGGGATCTGCTACGTCAACGGCTTCCAGACCCAGCCCGGGCAGGCATCGGTGTGGCGGACGAAGCGGCTGTCCGCTCTGCTCAAGACGGCGCGGGGGAGTCTGGTGAGGGACCCCGACTGGCCGGACGAGTTCATCCTCGACCCGTCCACCGCACCCAAGCGGAACCACATCCTGGCCATGATCCGTCCGCAGATCCTGGACTGTGCGCGCCGTGGGTTCGCGGCCGTCGAGATCGACAACCTGGACACCTTCACCCGATTCACCTCGCGCGCAACAGGTCTCGTCACCCGAGCAGGTGCGATGGCGCTGGCACGGGACTACGCGACCATCGCCCACCGGGCCGGGCTGGCGATCGCCCAGAAGAACACCGCGGAGCTCGGGTCTGCCGGGCGGTCCATCGGGTTCGACTTCGCCGTGGTGGAGGAGTGCTTCGCCTACCGCGAGTGCGCTGCGTACACGAAGGTGTACGGAGCGGCCGTTCTACAGATCGAGTACCCGGACTCGCTGGGCCGCAGCAGTTTCGCCAGCGTCTGCAAGTCCCGCGACCGGGCCGCGAGGACGATCCTGCGCGACCGGGATCTCGTTCCGGCGGGCCGGCGGGGGCACCTCTTTCGCTCCTGCTGACAGGACAACCGTGGGGCCCTAGGTGCGCAGAGTGCGCAGGTGCCCCGTGACGCGGTCGGCGAAGTGGGGGCAGCCAGCCCGACGTAGGGCATCAGGCAAGTCGCTTCGTCCCCGAAAGGTCCAATAGGCGTGTTGTTCTCGGGTGACTACTAGGACCGACATCGGTGACCGACGGTCGATCGAGACGAAGAAGCTGTCCGGGGTGTGGATCTCGTAGGGCAGCAGATCCATGACCGCTGGGGTCAGTCGAGTGAAATCAGAGTCGGAGGTGACCAGACAGGAAATTTCGCCGGCTACCGCTGCCGCATGCACGTGTCGATCTTTGGGATCGGAGATCGGTGCATCCGCGTCGCCGGGATACTCCGAGATGCGTCCGGTCATGGTGGCAACGATCCGATCATGGAGTGCAGTCATCGCCCCCCGCTCAGGTCTGGTCTGCGGCGGCGAATGGTCGTGACCACCTCCGCGAGAATGTCCTCGGTGTAGAAGAGCGTGAACAACTCGACCGTCGGTTCGAGCATCAACATCAGCAACCAGTCCCGCAGCGTGCGCGAGTGCAGGACATTGGCGTCGGGAAGTACGCGGTCGGCCATCGATCGAACCTAGCGAGGTGGTGCGACAGTATGTCGCACCACGTGAACTCAGTCCAGTTCGAGCTCGTCTTCGAGTTCGCGCAGTTCGCGCAGGGCCGAACGCTGCTGTTCCTTGCGGTTCCTCCGGAACTCGAGCACGTCCTTCGACTTGAGTCGCGTGTGGGATCCGACTCGCCGAGCGGGGATCACCCCCTGAGACACCAGCTTCATCAAGGTCGGTCGGCTGATCCCGAGCAGGTCCGCCGCCACGGTCGTCGTCAGGACGTCTGGCATTGAACCGATGGTGATGCTGCCGCCGGTTGCAACGGCATGTGTGACGACCCGGATGAGGTCGAGGAGCTCCGCCGGGACTACAGAGCCGTCGCTGAGAGTGAGGCTGCGCTCGTTGGAGTCGGCGTCGAGTGACCGGGCAACCTGCTCGGCCTGGGCACGCTCCTGCGGGGTGGTGATCAGTGAACCCCGGACGAGGGTTGTCATGTCGATCTCCGATCCGTTGCAGATCCCGCTGCACTTACAACTGTAAGAATAGCGGACGTGGACGACAGTGGCCCGTGATCACCGTGGTGATTGTGGACAACTCGCGACCAACGGAACCGGGAACGAGTCCGGTCTCGCTCGTCACGCGCTGAAGAGCGGCCTGTTCGGAGCCCCTCAACTCCCACATCAGGGCTCATCTGGGAGTGGAGGCGATGATGGCTCCCACTTCCGTGCGCCCGGAGCGGCCCAGGCTCATGACTCAGTCCAGCAACGCCCGCAGGTCGTCCACCCCGAGCGCAGTGCTGACGAACTCCGACTCGTCCACCACTCTGCGGAACAGATCCCGCTTCGTCTCCTGCAGCTGCAGCACCTTCTGCTCGATGGTGTCCGCGGAGATCAGGCGGTAGACCATGACGGGCTTGTCCTGGCCGATGCGGTGGGTGCGGTCGATGGCCTGCGCCTCGGCGGCCGGGTTCCACCACGGGTCGAGGATGAAGACGTAGTCGGCGGCAGTCAGGTTCAGGCCGAAGCCGCCGGACTTCAGGCTGATCAGGAACACCGGTGCGACGCCGTCGACGAACTCTGCGATCCGCTGCTGGCGGTTGCGGGTGCGTCCGTCGAGGTAGCTGTATCGCATTCCCTCGGCGTCGAGCCTGGTGCGCGCGAGCGCCAGGTAGTCGGTGAACTGGCTGAACACCAGGGCTCGATGACCCTCAGCGGCCAGCTCGACGAGGTGCTCCACCAGCAGCTCGATCTTCGCGGACGGAATCCCAGGTGGGCTGCCCTCGACCAGGTCGGTCGACAGTGCGAGGCGACGCAGCCGGGTGAGAGCGGCGAGCATCTGGATACGACCGGTGCCTTCGGCTTCGCCGGAGTCGAGTAACCCCAGCACCAGTTGCCGTTCCCGCTGCAGCCGTGTCTGGTAGGCGCGTTGGTGCTGGGGCGAGAGCTCGACGGTGAGTACCTGCTCCTGCTTCGCCGGGAGGTCGAGCGCCACCCGATCCTTGGTGCGGCGCAGCATGAACGGCCGGATACGACCACGCAGCACTGCCAGCAACTCAGGATCACGCCCACTCTCGATCGGCAGCGCATAGTCGATGCGGAAGCGCTCCGGATCGGGGAACATGCCAGGGGCGACGAGGGAGAGCATGGACCACAGGTCCATCAGCGAGTTCTCCAACGGCGTTCCGGTCATGGCGATCGTCGTTCCCGCGTTCAACCGCCGGACAGCCTGGTACGCCTTGGACTGCCGGTTCTTCACCTGCTGCGCCTCGTCCAGGATCACCAGATCCCAGTCCAGCGCGCGATATCCCTCGTCCTCGAGACGGAGCAGCGCGTACGACGTGATCACCACGTCCGACTCGGCGTGCAGATCCGCCAACGGCTCGGTCCGCCGGGCACCGGTGGCTGTCACCGCGGTCACCCGGAGCGCGGGAGCGAACTTGCCGGCCTCCGCCACCCAGTTGCCGACCACGGAGGTCGGTGCCACCACGAGGACCTTCGCCGACGGCCGGCTCTTCTGCAGGTGCAGCATCAGGGCGAGCCCCTGCACAGTCTTGCCCAGACCCATGTCGTCGGCGAGCACACCGCCGAGTCCCAGCTCGACGAGGCGGGCCAGCCAGCCGAAACCGTCCTGTTGGTACGGCCGCAACTCCGCTTGCAACGCAACGGGTACCGGTACGGCTTTGTCCGGAACCTGGCGGAGCTTCGACACCAATTGTCGCCACCGCTGTGACTGCTCGGTGACGACACCGAGCATCACCAGCTCTTCCCACAGCCCAGCCTGCAGCACGCTCAGCCGCGGCTTCCCGGTCTGCGGATCCAGCATCAACCTGGCCTGCTCGATGAGGTGCGCCAGCCGATGGAACTCCGGCCTGTCGAGGTCGACGATCAGACCGTCGTCGAGGATCAGCTCGGTCTCGTTCGCCAGAGCCCGGAACACCTGAGCGAACGGAATCTCGTTGCCCTCCAGCATGATCCGGACAGCAAGATCGAACCAGTCGCGGGTCTGGCCATCGCTGACCCCGAGCTCGATCACCGGGGCATCGACTGCGTCGCGGTAGTCGGGTACGGATTCGTCGAGCTCGACCTCGACGCCGGCTGCGCGCAGTGCAGGAACGGTGATCGCGATGACGTCCGCCAGTGCGCGTCCGGAAGCAGCTGAATTGGAGATCACCCCGATGATGTCGGACGGCTCGTCGAGACCGGGGATCCCCCTCGGTAGAGCTCGGACGAGGTCCTGTTCCAGGACGGGGTTACGGAAGGGTTCGCTGGACTGGTGAGCGGCGCCGGCGCTCAGTCGACGATCGCCGAGGTGGTAGTCGAAGAACCAATCGAGCACCGCTCGGTGCGGACCGATCAGCTTGACGCGCAGCCGAATCCGCGGAGGTTCGGGCTCCAGCAGCTCGACCGAGTCGTCAGAGGAGATGACGTCGATCTCCTCGCGGAGTGCCGGTAGATAACCGGTCAGGAACCACGGAAGGTCGTCGGCGGGGATGACGGTGGGCGCCGATGAGAACGCCACCCGGAAGAACACGTCCGGCGGCTCGGAGGTGAAGCGCCACAGCGTGAGTGTGTCGTCGGGGGAGTTCTCCGGTAGTCGCGCCAGACCCAATGGGGTCGTGCTGCCGACAACCATCATCCGGCCATCGGGCCGGACCACTGGGCCGGCGAACTCCGCGGACAGTCGCACCTCCTGCCCGGTGCGACGCAGATCCAGGAAGGTCAGCAGTGGCTCCTTGACGATCCGCACCTCACCGGCCGCGGGAGCAGCGCCGCTGATCAGCGTCACCCCGGCACGCACCAGCCGGCTCAGGTACCTCCACACGGCTGATCCAGGAGCGTCGAGATACACCGTCGCCTCGGAGCCGTAGCCGTAGTACTGGTTGCGGGGCACGGCGGCGCTGCGCAATTCGGAGAGGATCTCTCGTGCCGGATGACCGACGAAACGCATGCGATACCCCTGGTAGGAGAAGTCGCTCCACTTGACGACCGACTTCGACCAGGTGCCCGTCTTCGTCCGCGTGTGGACCGACAGCTTGATGCGGCGGCGCCCTTCCACGTCCGTCGTCACGTCGAACCGCAGCGCCAACGGGGTCGGTGGTTCCGGCGGGTGATCGTGGCGGACAGGCGAGTAGGCGTGCGGGGCATCCGACAGTGTCAGCTCCCACTCGGCACTGCGCCGGGCAGGCTCGGATCCGGTGGTCGGAGGTGCGGGCCTGACAGTGCTGACCATCGACAGTGCCACCGCGGCAACGTGCTTGCAGTCGATGTTCATCGGGCACGAGCACCAGCCGGTGAAGGTGTCACCGTGGGACTGCAGAACCACATCGTACGGTCGGCGAGCCGAGCCGCGGACGAGACCGTTGATGGTGCCGTCCGATTCCTCGATCGCCATCTCGACCCGGCCCTGTCGGTAGTAGGCCTGCCCGCGGTCGAAGCTGCCCGGATCGATGACTGAGCGGATGAGCTGCTCGGTCAGTGGCGGGAAGGACACGGACCGAGGCTACCGAGAGGACCGTGAAGAGCCGAGAAGCGTTCGGTCACTGTGGACAACCCCCGCGGCAGATGAGCCATCAGGGACACTGAGGCATGGCCCAGCAGGACGCGCCCGGTGCAGATGACCCGATCAACTACGCGGAACCCCACCCGCTGGGGGTGACCCACAGCAATCGGCCGGCGGTTGCTTCCGGTGCTTATGACGGGGCGACCAACCTGTTGCTCAAGGCTGTGGGATCACTCCGTGCCTCGGACACGGAACAGGCCATGACGTGGATCAGGCGGGCGCTGGCCATCTCGTTCAACGACCCCGAGCGGAGTCGACCGGCTGTGGTTGTCGCCCACACGCTGGTTCTGGGCGAACTCGCGGACCTGCTGTTGGCGACACCTGAGGACGACCAGCGGTGGATCGCGGCTGTGCGCGGCACCGTGGCTCGCTGCGATGGGGATGGCCTGGTTGATCTGCAGATTCTGTTGGGGATCGTCCTGGACGACCACGACCTGAGCCCGGCGCAGCAGCGGGCCGTCAGCCGCATGTGCGAGGTCAGGTCGGACGGTGTTCCCATCGCCGAACTGGACCCCGACTCGTCGGAGCTCGCAAATCGCATCAAAGGTTTGCTCCAGGTCGGCCTGGTGTTCGTGGAAGAGTCCGAAAGGGACGGCTGACCGGAACCACTCCTTCGCCGATCAAGCGACCCCCCGCTGATCGAGCGACGAAGGAGCGCGTCGAGCTCCCGTCCCACCTCCGCCGATGGCGTTGCCGCATCGCCGGGCGAGCGACCCCCCCGTTGATCGAGCGACGAAGGAGTCGAGATCCCGACCTGATCACGCAGCCGTTCACGTTGCGCCTCGTTGCTCACGATCGAACGTGCGCAGCTGACCCGTATGTGAGCGTTTGCGCTGCGGTCAGCCGGGATCGGGCATCCAGCGACGTTCGGGCTTGGCCAGCTCGCCGGAATCCAGCAACTCGCGCACCTGGGCCAGCGCGTCGGGAGTCAGGACGGGCGGTTGGTAGGCCAGCGCGTCGGCAACGAAATCGTCAGGCGCGGCGACTCCGTGCAGGCGGACGTAATGGGCGTAGTCCTCCCGCCAGACGTACTTGCCGTCGGTGCGGATCGTTCGCGGCGCGACTCTCGTCCAAGCGGGGTGCAGGACGTCGTCGGATCGTCCCTTGTCGATCAAGATCGATGGTGCTTCTTGAAGTCTGGTGGCGACCGCGACCAAGACAACGTGTTCAGTCGGTCGAGCAGCGAGAGACCGCATGAGTTGCGTGTCAGCGTTCTGTGCGGAGAGATCCCCGAGCACCTGCAGTCGCGAGGTGTCGACGACGGACACCGGTGGCTGCTCGAGCCAATCGGAGTCGGCGTATCCGCGATCGTCCGCAGCCGCGAGAGCAGGAAGCACCCGATCCCTGAGCTCCGCCCACAACTCATCCGCGTGCGCCGCTGCCCGGTGGGAGTCGCCGCGTGCTTGCAGGCAATGATCGACAACGTCAGGAGACAGTCCGATCCCGTACTCACGCACATAGCCAGGCCCTGAGTCGATCCAGAAGTAGACGCCGTCCGTCGCCCAGGCGTAGTTCGACCGAACCTTCGGGTTCGCCTGCAGCGGATCGTCCTGGTACCCGAGCCAATCCGTGTCCAGCAGTGTGCCGGAGGCGAGATAGTCCGCCACAGCGACGCGGATCTCCGACGGCATCGCACCGACCAAGGGCCACAACGTGCCGGGATCACCCACGAATGGCGATCCGAGAACACCCAAGGGCTTCAGCATGACCCACACCCTCCCCCACATGTTCCGGTTGCTCGAATTGTCACGCTGAGTCCGTCGCCGGCATCCGCGCGGGGTCGAATGTCTCCATCACTGCCTTCTTCGGTGGGCCCATGCGTTTGGTCTTCGCGTCCACGACCTTCACCCAGGGAGTCCCGTCGTCATCCAGTCGCACCGGATGCCGCACGGCGCGCACCGGTACCCCCAGGCTGTCGGCCAGTTCCTGGGCGCTGCCCCGGGCGGCATGGCACGAGATGAACCTGACGGGAGTTCCTGCGACGTAGTAGGGCGACGTACGGACGGCTTCGGCGATCTGCTGGGTATTGACGGCGTAGTCGGGCTCACGATGTTGATGACCGGTGCTGCCCTGCGGCGCGTACGGTCGACCGTCGGCCAGTCCGTGCACGACCACATCGTGCTCACCCGACGACCCGCCGGAACGGGAGAAGTTGTTGATCGTCGGACGGTCGCCGCCGATCGCGGTCGCGTGCGGGTCGTGCCAGACGGGCTGGCCGGTGCTCAGCGCCGAGTCGGGTGGCCGGGGCCAGTACGGCTCGTGTTCGACAGCACGAAATGGGACTGAAGCGTGCCGGCGGGCTTCCCGACGAGTAGGAACGTCGCCCATCCATGACGGCTTCGCACTGTTGCCGGGCTTGCTGCCGGCGAACTTGGTGCCGCCGCGATTGGCCAGCCCTTTGACGCCGAACGCTGTTGTCATCGCCAGGTCCTCCCAGCCGGCTTTGCCCTGGGCGACGTTGACGGCCGTGACGCCGATGGTGCCGACGGCCATCACCTTTGCTGCTCGAGCGCCGGGGATCATGGCGGCGCCATCCATGAGGATCTGCGACCAGTCACCCTCACCGGTCATCACCGTCACTCCGGCATCGAGGCCGACAGCGGCGGCCCCGGCACCGATCGCGATCGGACCCATCACCGGTGCAAGGAACGGGACCATCGCCAGCAGGCCGGCGATCGACGACAGTTGCTTCAGCGCACTGTAGATGAACTTGATGAGCCCGGAGTGTTCGGCGACCCATTTGCAGGCGGCATCCCAGACGCGTCCCCAGAATCCTGGCGGCTCCTCGAACCGCAGTGCCTTCGCCCGGTCCACCCCGCCGCAGCACCGGCCGAGTGACAACCGATGCTCGGCCAGGACACCGTTCGCAGCGTCGGTGGTGCGTTGCGCCGCGGCCTGGGCTTCGGTCAGCGCAGCAGTTGCTCCCGGTGCAGTCGGCGACGGTGCCGTTGTGGTCATACCGGAGTGCTCGGCAGGCGATGCGCTGTCCGCTGACTCCCGCTGGAATGCCTGTGCTGCAGCGGTATCAGCCTGCCGAGCACGATCGGCGAACGCCTGCTTCGAGGCCACGACTTCCTGCTGGGCCGTGAGCAGCGCCGTCAACCTGGACAGGTGGGTCTGGTACGACTCCAGCTCGTCGGCGTACAGCGTCAACGCCGCTCCGACGATGCCCCAACTCTCGGCGACCCGGCCCAGCTGCGGCGGAAGACCGTCGCTCATCCGCTCCCGGTACGTGTCGGCCTCGTCGCCGAGGAACTGCTCCGCATCCAGCCGGAGCACGTCCTCCCCAGCAGCGTGAGCCGCCTCCGCGAACGAGGACCACTGCCGCCCCGAGCCGCGGATCGCGGCCGGATCACCGCCCAGCGTGAACATCTCAACCCCCGTCCCCGATCCTGCGTCTGGAAATGACGGTAGGGAGATCGGAGTGCCCGGAACGAGATCGCCGGAGAATGTGGACAACTCGCGCACGCGGCCTGTGCTGGAGTGGCGCATGCGTCGATCCCTGGCCAGACCGTTCCTCAGGGTCGTCGACGAGCTCGGGGCAGCCGACCTGAGCGGGTCCCACTTCCTGGACCGGCTCAGCAGGTCTTGATCGCAGGTGGTTCCGCATCTGTCAGCATCGAGCGGCTGCCGCTGACGGGGCTGTCGGATCAGCGCGCGTCGGACCTGATCAACGCCAGCAGTTGCTGCGCCTTGACCACTGCGACAGACTTCCCCGGCCGGGCAGCGATCCGGTCGAGTCCCCGCCACTGTGCCGCGTGCACCGGTGCGAGACCCCGCCGGACAGCTTCGGCGAGGTGGGGCGCCACCCCGACGGCAACGCTGAGCACCGTGCCCACCCAGCGCGGGAGCGGGCCGTCGATCCCTCCGGCCAGACGGACCGGCTCCGTCACGAGCGGCCACAGTGCCGGCAAGGTGGACGGCGCCTGCTCCACGACCCGTGCCAGCCGGCTGGGATCGACGTCCGGCGAGGCGAGCAGCAGCGGTAGACACATCTCGACCGACGCCACGCCGACCTCGAAGCGCTGCAACAGCTCTGCGGCGAAGGACGCGTCGACCTCATGGAGGCCGGCCAGTGCAACAGCGACCAGCGAGTTGCTCAACGGACGGCGATCGATGCCTGTCAAGGTGCCCGCATCGGATGCAGTGTCCGCATCGAGTGCAGTGTCCGCTGCCGAGCGCACCATCCGTGCCTTCCGCGGATCCCAGTGCAGCGCTACCCGTTCGCGCTTCGGTGACGCCTGGGTGGCCACAATCCGTCCGGTGCGCATCAGCTGCACAACCGATTCGCCGGCGACGACGAAGGTGCGATCAGGCCACTTCTCGTACTGCAGGGTGACCTCGAGACCGTGCGGCTGCCACTGGTGCGGGATGCGCCGGACGCTGACGGTCGAGCGGTCGTCGATCGCCGGCGCTCTCCCGATTCCGGCCGGCCAGATCCCCTCGAACGGTCGGCCCACAGGCGTCTCGGCCGCACCGTCCGACTCGGCGGCGGTCGGCAGGCCGGCGACGATCTCCCGCGCAGCACGGACAGCCAGCCCGGAACCACTGCGAGCAGCCAGGTTCCGTACTCCTGGCAGTGCGAGCACCGAGCTGTCGATGAGTCCGGACTCGACGGCTGCCCGCACCGAGGGCAGCAACGCGAGAACGACATCGGCCAGCACCTCCGTCCCGGACAGCACCGTGGACGCCGCAGCCGACAGGGCAATGAGATCGTCCAGGACCGGCCAGACGACGCTCAGCAGCCCCACCTCGGCCAGCTCGCGCATCGCTGTGCCGAAGGACGCGAGGTTGCGTGGACTGTCGCTCCAGTCGAGGTACCTGACATCAGCGCCCCCGGGTCGCAGCAGGCCGCGGTCGAACGCGTCCACGACGGCTTGCTGTGTGTCGGCGGCAGCGAGGGTGTGTGGATTCCGTTGCGCGCCCAGCAGATTGATCGATGCGCCAGGCGGGAGTGTCTCGCCGCGGCGAACCAGCTGACGCAGCAGCGGCCCCTCGCCGGAGTCCGTCTGCCACTCCGAACCGAAGCACCCCATGGCGGCGTCGGACCACGTGGGGAACTCCCAGAACGGGAACGCCGGATAGTGCAGCTTGTCGATGAATCGACTGAAATGCTCCTGCAGCGCGGGCGGTATCGCCGGCCGGACAGGGCGCCACGCGAGGGTGCCGCCGTGATTGATCAGCACCGGTTCGGGGATCGGCTCCTGCAACCACAGCCGAGCCAGCTGTCCCGCCGCACCGGGCGCGGCACCGCCCAGCCGCTTCCACCACTTCCCCCGTCCGGTACGTCGGGTCCCGTCACGCAGTCGCACACCCACCGGTGAGTCCTCGAGGACAGCGCGCAGCTCGGGGGTGATCGTCCGGAAGTCCAGACGCGCCAGGGCGAGCAGCAGGTCTGCCTCGCAGGCATCCACCCCAGCCGAGGCGTAGCGGCCGAGCCGCTGGGCCAGGTCAGCGGCGTCGATGCGCAGATCGTCCCAGCTGGGCTCCGACAGCAGGCAGGGCAGTTCGCCGAGGCAGTCCATCACCGCGCTCTCGCGCGCCCCGGACAGCATCCGGTCGCTCCAGTCCTCGTCGATGCTCTCTCCGCGCACCCATGCAGCGACGCGTCGCAGACCGGGCGCCAGGGTGTCTGGCACGCCGCGCAGGGCTGTCCGGGTCGCCGCGACGTCCTGGGCGGCGCAGCCGACGATCAACGCCAGCACCCGTTCGGATTCCGCTGTCCAGGCCATCGTGTTCGGGGCCGCGGCGACGACGATCCGCACCGGCTCGGTAAGTGTGTCCGGGGTGGCTGGGCCCGTCTCGAACCGGGGCACCGACCAGACGGGCGGGGTGGGGCGCCACGTCGCCTGCACGTCCGGAACGGGGGCCGGTTCCACTGTCCCCATTGCCCAGGCAGACTCCAGTGCCGCGCGGGACTTCGGCGGGATCGCCTTTTCGTCGAACCCGGCGAGCACGTCGGCAACGTCCTTCACCACAGCAGGATCAGGACGGTCGCGGGCGGCGAGGGTGTCGACGATCAGTGTTCGGAGGCGGCGCGACGTCACGGCCGGCAGGGCGGAGGCGACCAGGTCGACGAGCAGCTCATCAGGCGCCCTGGCGAGCAACACGACGCCGAACTGCTCGACGACCTCGCGGCTGCCGGTGGCCAGCGCCGGGATCAGCTCCTCCGCCCGCTCGAGGATCTCCGCGTCGGTGATCCGAAGATCGTCCACCAGGAACGTGACCCACGCGGCGCGTTCGCCAGGTCGGCGGGCCCGGTCGAGTCCGGCGAAGGAGAGGTCGACCATTTCCTGCCGCTCGAGGAGGCCGCGTCCGAGACCGAGCTGGCACGCGGGGAGCAGCGGACCGGTCAGCTGCAGGCCCGCAGCGACCGATGCTCGCACGTGCTCGGCGAAGCGCGGCGTCACGGCTTCTTCGGGAGGGATCGTCATCCGCGACCAGGTCAGCGTCTCGCCCGGCTGCCGGGGCGTCAGCGCGAGGTAGGCGCAGCCGGCCCAGTCCTGCAGGTACTCCTCGTTGTCCGGGATGTCGAGGCGAAGCTCGGCGACCACCCGGACGGTGACCGTGCCCCACTTCGTCGGGGTCCAGTCGTTCATCCGCCGTCTGCTGGTGCTGACCCGCTCGACGAACTGGGTGCAGAAAGCCGGTCCGCGCTCCAGCAGAACAGGGAACAGGACGTCGGCGGGAACGTCGGCGAGGTCGAGGATCGACGCTGCGCGCCGGGCGTCGACGCCCATCCGGATCGCGAAGACGACGAACCGGGGGAGGTCGACGGAACCCAGGTGGTTCACCATGCCCCAGTTGTTCGGCGACGTCTGACCCCAGTCGGCCCAGACACCGCTGCGGCAGCCCGCCCTCGCCCGACGGCGTTGGTCGGCGGTGCCCAGGTCGGCGGTAGGAAGCTGCTGCAGCGTCAGCCGATCCCAGCCCAACTCGCGGTGGACCGCGATCGCATCATCGACCGGTTGCGCAGTCACCGGTGCTCGTCCGGGAGGTCACCGCGGTCCGCGAGTCGCGCGGCGAGCTGGTGCTTGCACGGTCCACGGTCACTGCCGTGCTTCAGGTACCAGGTGCAGGTGCACCGGCCAGTGGCTGCGCCGTCGTGCAGGTGCACCCGGTAGTCGCCGACCGTCCAGACGCCGTCGGAGCCACGGTGCACCTGACCGTCGACCAGCAGTCGACGGGCGCCCTTCAACCGGGGGTTGTCACGCTCCACCCGGTCCGGGTTGTCCGGCAGTTCGCGGTGGAACCAGCTGCGAGAGTGGGCATCCCAGCCGACGCGGCCCGAGCTGGCGAGAACCGCCAGTGCCCCGTCCACCCGGTCGGCGCTGAGCGCGGTCGCCTCGGCCAGCCAGGCGACATCGAGGTGCGGCTCGAACGACAGCATCGCCGACACCAGTGCGGCGTCGTCGAGCACGTGGTCGTCGGCCAGTTTCGGCAGCAGGCTGCCCTCACCGGAGTGTCCGCGCCAGGCCTCGCTGGTGAGCCCGAGCGTGAGCCGCGCGCCGGGCAGGTCGACCTCGATCAGCGACGGCGTGCCATCGCTCCCGGTGATCGAGCGAGAATCCAACCCCTCGCTGATCGAGCGACGAAGGAGTCGAGATCCCACCAGATCCTCGGCACTGTCCTCAGAACTGCAGCGGTACACAGTCAGACCGGTGACGTGCAGCATCATGCGCCGCAACACATCCAGCCGGTTCAGGCCGTTGACATACACGCCGCCCGGTACCTCGCGTCGACTCAGGCGGGCCCCGGAGCGGTCGGGCACCAGCCAGCCGCGTTCGGCCTTGGCGGTGACGTTCGGCAGGCCGGCGATGAACTGACGTGCCTGCGTCCGGTCGAGAGTGAACACGGCCTCGGCGCTGTGGTGCATCTCGGCGGCGTTGCCCAGGGCGTGAACCCAGCGGTCGGGCATGTCGACCGGGCGCTCCACTGCCGTCGCGGTCGGAGTGGAGGCACGGAGCCCTTCGGTGCCCACGTCGAGGTGCAGCAGCTCCGAGCGCCGGACCTTGCTGAGCGCCGTCCGGGTGGACAGGTTGATGTCGACGTTGGTGGTGCCGTGGCCGATCTCGCCGCCGTTCAGCCCGGACTGCAGGACGTCCAGTCGGGCATAGACGCTGTTGCACGCGGAGAACACCTCGGCGCGCAGCCGGTCGCCGTGCGCGGTGAGCACCGGGTCCCGCTCGTTGGACGGCACGTACTGGAAGTACCGGGTGGCGGTGATGTCGGCAAGCGCGAGCAGCCCCTGGGCGACCACCACGGGATGGGTGGCGAAGCCGTGGAAGAAGCTGGGATCGTCGTCGATCCCGTCCGGCGTCAGCGCCGGCGCGAGGGCCAGCGCGAGCCCGCTGTCGTCGAGCACGGAGGTCCCCGCGAACGCACGTCCACTCATGGTGTGACGGTATCCCGTCGTCCGCGTCCTCGGCCGCTGATGAGCGACTCCTGACGCTGATCGAGCGACGCAGGAGTCGAGATCCCGTCGTCGACAGGACATCGCTCGATCACGAGGAGGGCCCGAGGAGTTCCAGCAACTCGCGGGCCTTCAGCACCGCGGCGGACTTCCCCGGCCGGGCAGCGATCTGCTCGAGTCCCTGCCACTGCGCCGCCCGCTCGGGCGCGAGACCACGACGCACCGCCTCGCTCAGGTACGGAGCCGCCCACACCGCGACTGTCAGGACGCCGTTGACCCAGCGGGGGAGCGGACCCTGCACATCACCCGCCAATCGGACCGACTCGGTGACCAGCGGCCACAGCGCCGGCAAGGTCTGGGGCACAGCAGTCAGAATGTGCACCAGCCTCGCGGGATCTACGTCCGGAGATCCGAGCAGCGCCGTCAGCACCTGGGTGACTGCAGCTGCCCCGAACTGGTTGCGACGCACCAGTTCCGCGGCGAAGTGGGTGTCCCCGTCGTGGATCCCGGCGAGCACCACGGCGACCAGCGAGGTGCTGAGCGGCGGGTGTCCGTCCCGGGTGATCGGTGCGAGCTGTTCGGGGTGCGACAGCGCCCGTGCCTTCGATCGGGCGATCCGGCGGGCCTCGGGATCCCAGTGGAACGCGACCTCCTTGAAGTCGCTCCATTCCTCGAGCCCCGCGGCGCGACCCGTCCGCACCAGGTTCGGGCCGTTGTCGGCGGACAGGCCGAAGGACCTACCTGGGAACTGCGGATACTGCACGCAGACCTCGAGTCCCTTTCCCCGCCAGTACTCCTCGATCTTCCGGATCGTGAACTGCGACCGGTCGTCGATGGCAGGCGCAGTGCCCACTCCCTCCGGCCAGATCTCCTCGAACGGAGGCAGATCGAGCGCTGCGACCGCGGCCGCCTCAGTGGTGACTCGGAGGGATGAGACGACGGTCCGCGCCGTTTTCACCGCGATTCCGGACCCGGTGCGAGCGGCGAGGACTCTGGTGCCCGGGAGTTCGAGGACCGAGGCATCGGCGATGCCCGCCTCCACCGCCGATCGAACAGCCGGCAGCAGCGCGGCGATCGCGTCCACCAGCACCTCCGTCCCGGCGGCAACCGTGGGTGCCGACGCTGCAACCTCGATGAGGTCGTCGGCCACCTGCCAGACGACGCTGAGCAGCCCGATCTCGGCCAGCTCACGGAGGGCGCGACCGAAGGCTGCGATGCTGCGCGGTCGGTCGCTCCAGTCGAGGTATCGGACATCGATGGATCCAGGTCGCAGGATTCCGCGGTCGAACGCGTCCAGGACCGCCTGCTGGATCTCGGCGGACGCGGCTGGGTGCGGGTCGCGTTGGGCAGCCAGCAGATTGACGGCAGCGCCGGGGGGCAACGTGCGTCCCCGCCGAACCAGCTGACGCAGCACCATGCCCTCGCCGGCAGCGCCTCCCCGGCCGGTGTTGACGATCGACATCGCGGCATCACCCCAGGTGGGGAACTCCCAGAAGTCGAAGCCGGAGTGCCCACCGTCTACGAATCGGCTGAACCCGCCGTGCAGTGGTTGGGGAATGTCCGGTCCGGCTGCACGCCAGGCGAATCTCCCGCCATGGTTGACGAGCTCCGGTTCGGTGACGGGTTCGTCGAACCAGAGTCCGATCCACTGGCCGGTGCTGCGCTTGCTGCGGATACGGTGCGGCAGAACGACTCCCACCTGCGACCGGCGGAGGGCCGCGTCCAGTTCCGCCGTCACTGTCGCCGGATCGGTCCGGGTCAGCGCCAACAACAGATCCGTCTCGCAGACGTCGAGGCCGGCAGCGGCATACCGATCGAGCCGACCGGCGAGGTCGGCGGCGTCGACGCGCAGATCGTCCCAACTGGGCTCGGACAGCAGACAAGGGATCTCGCCGGCCCGCTCCATGACTGACATCTCCCGGTGGCCTGACAGTGCGATCTGACTCCAGCCCGCCTCGAACCTGCCGCCCTCGAGCCACGTCCCGAGCCACCCCAGCCCCGGCACCCAACTGCGCCGCGCACCCCGGAGAACGGCGCGCGTGGCTTCTGAATCAGCTGCGGCGCAGCTGATCACGAGTGCCAACACCCTCTCGGCCTCGGTCGTGAAGACCTGCACCTCCTGCGGGCCGGCAATTAGTACCCGCACGGACTCGATGAGGTGGTCCAGGGTCGCCGGACCCGCGTCGAACCCCGGTACCGGCCACACCGGCGGCGTCGGGCGCCAGGCAGCATGCACCTCGGGTGGCGGCGCCGGATCCACCCCGTCCATCGCCCACGCGGTGGTGAGGGCCGCGAGGGACTTCGGCACGATGGCCTTCGCCTCGAATGCGGCCAGCACGCCGGAGATCTCCTGGACGACAGCCGTTTCCGGTCGTGATCGCGCGGCGAGGGTGTCGACGATCGACGTGCGCAGCCGACGCGACGATGCGGCAGAGAGCATGGTCACGGCCAGATCCGGCAGCAGGTGCTCGGGTGCCTGTGCGAGCAGTACCAGGCCCAGGTTGTCGATCGTCTCGGGGGCGCCGGTCGCCAGAGCCGGGATCAACTGTTCGGCTCGCTCGACGATCTCGGCGTCGGTCACGGCAAGGTTGGAGAGCAGGAAGGTGACCCACGCGGCTCGCTCGCTGGGCCGTCGGGCGCGATCGAGGCCGATGAAGGACAGACCCACGAGCTCGTCCCGTTCGATCAGGCCGCGGGCGAGACCCTCCTGGACCGTCGGCAGCAAGGAGCCCGTCAGCTGGGCATCGGCGGCCACCGCTGCGCGCACGTGCTCGGCGAAGCGCGCAGTCACGGCCTCGGCGGACGGGAGGGCTGGCGGTGTCAGTCCTGACCATTCCCAGGGGTTCATTCCGGTCAGCACCGAGTGCGCAGCGTCCGACCATTCCTGCAGGTAGGTGAGATCGTCGGGGACGGGCAGGTCGAGTTCGGCGATGAGTTCGACGCAGACCTTCGTCTTCCGCCCGTGCCAGCGGGGCGTCGCGCTGTTGACGCGTTCGATGAAGCGGGAGCAGAAGGTCGGGCCGCGTTCGACGGAGACGCTGTGCAGCACGACGTCGGGAATCGGGGCGAAATCGGTGACAGCTCCCGCACGACGACCATCGACGCCCATCCGGATGGCGAAGACGGCGAAGCGGGCCAGGTCGACGTCGCCGATCATGCTCACCATCCCGCCGCTACCGTCCGGCAGCGCGCCCCACTCCGCCCAGATCCCGCTCTGGCACCCGGCTTTGGCGCGGCGCCGCTGGTCGGGTGTACCCAGATCGGCGGTCGGTAGCTGTGTGATCGGCAACTGGTCCCAGCCGAGCTCGAGGTCAGGGCCCCGGCAAAGTCGTTCTGTGATTTCTTGACCTGCGGTTATGGGTCTGCGACACGCCGGTCGGGTGGTTGTGGCGGGTGGGCGTGGCCTTCGTGGTGACCTGAAGGTCTCTAGCCGCCCAGTTCACCGCGAAGGACCACGCCCGATGCCATCATCACCCATGTTCGCTGCCGTCGATCCCTTCGACGAGTACGAGTTGTTGGATGTTCCCGCGGCACCTGCGGCGTTGATGGCGGTGTTCGACTCGGTTCCTGACCCGCGCAGTGCACGCGGGATACGGCACCGGCTGTCAGTGATCCTGGCGGTCGCTGCGTGCGCTGTCGTGACGGGTGCCCGCTCGTTCGCCGCGGTCGCGGAATGGGTGGCGGCAACATCGCCCGGGCTGCTCGCCAGGGTCGGTGTTAGTGATGGGCCGCCGTCGGAATCGACGATCCGCCGCACGCTGCAACAGCTGCACGGTGACGGTCTGGATCGGCTGCTCGGGGCATGGGCGCAGCTGCGGGAACCACCTAGCCGGGGACGGCGGGTGATCGCGATCGACGGTAAATCGGTGCGCGGCTCAGCGACCCCCGACCGGCGTTGCCGACATCTGCTCGCGGCGCTGGGACACGGATCCAGGATGGTGTTGGGACAACTCGATGTGGCAGTGAAGACCAATGAGATCCCCTTGTTCGCAACGCTTCTGGACAGCATCGATCTGCTCGGTGTGTTGGTCACCGCGGATGCGTTGCACTGCCAGGCCGAGCACGCCCGCTACCTGATCGAGCAGCGCGGCGCGCACTACCTGTTCACCGTGAAAGGCAACCAGCCGAAGCTGCGGGCGCAGCTCGCCGCGCTGCCCTGGACAGGCGTGAACATCGGAGCGACCCAACACGACCGAGGCCACGGACGGATCGAGAAACGATCCATCAAAGTCGTCACGGTGAAGGCCGGGATCCTGTTCCCACACGCCGCGCAAGCCATCCAGATCATCCGCCGGCGTCGCTTGATCAACAGCAAGAAGTGGCGCAGCGAAACTGTGTACGCGGTCACGTCGCTGCCCGCCGAACAAGCCCAGCCCACCCAACTTGCCGGATGGTTGAAAGGTCACTGGGGCATCGAGAACAGCCTGCACTGGGTACGGGATGTCACCTTCAGCGAAGACCACTCCCAGACCCGCACCGCAGCCGGTCCTCAGGTCATGGCCACCCTGCGGAACCTGGCCATCAACCTGCTCCGCCTCGCCGGTGCCACCAACATCGCAGCCGCACTCAGACACCAAGCACGACAACCGATCCGACCCCTCAAACTACTCCTGACCAGCTGAAACACGACTTTGCCGGAGCCCTGAGCTCGAGGTAGACCGCCGCTGCATCGTCGACCGGACGCCCGCTCACGATGCCCCGTCCCCGTCCACAGCGGCGCGCGACGCCGGCCGTGTCGCGAGGACCACCGCGAGCCTGCTGTCGCCGGGAGGGAAGACCCCCGCACCCGCCGATCCGCTCATGCCGGCAGATTAACGCAGGGCCGGACCCGCCTCGGGTCGTTCACCCCATCGGGACGCCAGTGCAGGACTCGGAACACCTTCGCGGCGGGCACGACGGTTCCGTGAGCAGTGTGGACATCTTCTGCCGAGCTCGGCCTGATCTGTCAGAGTCGTTGCTGTGCAGGCGAAGGGGGATCACACATGGTCATGAAGTGGCGAGGCGCAACGCTCCTGGCGCTGCTGTGTCTGCTGGCCGGATGCGGCACGGTCGTCCCCGGGGCGTCCACCGATCAATCGGTCAGCCTGTCGCTCCTGAACCCCGATCCGTGTTTCTATTTCACTCCCGAGATCGCCGCCGAGTACCTCGGACCGAGTCCGTCACGGTCTGACATGAGCTCGCCGCCGAGCTGCGTGTGCGAGCGCGGCACCGAGACCATCGGGTTCAGTGTCGGCAGCTACGACCCGCGCCGCCTGAGCGTGGCCGAGGTGCTCGGCGCCGGGAAAGAAGGAAGATCGGAGATCTTCGACAAGTGCCCGGACGTTTCCCACAGCTCGCTGCCACCGGGGATGTCGGCCTTCGACCGGGACGAATCCCAAGGCGTCCAGTGCGTCTTCGGGTCCGTCACGTATGTGAATGACGGGCGCGTCCTCAGTCTGTACGGCAAGTTCCCCGCAAGTCGGATGATCGCCACCATGCGGCAGATCATCGGGAGGTGATGGCCCTCCCCGAGCCCGAGCCGTCCCATCAGCGACACTGAGGTATGCCCGAGCAGCAGCCCGACACCTTCCCTGCACACTCGATCTTCGGGGAGTCCCACCCGCTGGGGGTCACCTACGGGAACGAGTTGGCCTCCCAGGTCTCCCGCGGCGCCTTCGATGGAGCGAGCAACGTGCTGCGGAAAGCGCTGCGCGCGTTGCAGAACGGCGAGGCGGAACAGACTCGCTCGTACATCGACCGGGCCCTCACCATTCCGTTCGACGACTTCGAACACCACCTCCCGGCGGCAGCTGCCGCGCACGCGATGGTCTTCGCCGCACTGGTGGACGCCTTGGAGGCAATACCGGAGGGTGACCTTGCTTGGGTCGACGGTGTGAACGCCGCGGTCGCTCGGTGCGGAGAAGGTGAGCGCGCCGAACTATTGGAGGTGTTGGCGATCATCGCTGCGGACTACCACCTGAGCCGGCCGGAAGAACGAGCGATCCAGCTCCTCTGCGCGGACACGCCGGACAGCGTCCCGCTGTTGGGCGCGGACAGGGATTCGCCCGACCTTCCCTCTCGCATCGAATCGGCTCTGCGGGTCCTGCTGGTGCTTCGTGAGGAGTTCGGCGCCACCCCATGAGGACCGACACCCGCGTCGGAAGGTTCGGTGGAGCGTCGACGCCAGTCCGTACCGGCAACGAGGGGGGATCAGAGAACGCCGTAGCCGATCTGGGCTGCCGCCCGCTCGACGGCGTTCATCATGGACCGCAGGGGAGCTGAGAGTGCAGGCGCTGGTGGAAGTGCGGTCGCGGCGCGCTCCCAGAGAGTGACTGCTCGTGCGGCGGGATTGACCGACGAGGAGTAGGCGATGCCCTCGATCGTGGGGTAGCGGCGGTGGATCTCCCTGGCCCACGTGCGAGCCCGGGACCGCTCGCCCGAGCAGGTCGCGGCGTTCCCGCCGGCAACCGTGACCCAGTCGGTGTCTCCGATGTCGAGCACCTTGACCGGCCGCGCCAGGGTGAAGACGGCGTGATGATCGAGAGTTCCGTCGGGGTCGACAGTCTTCCGGTTCTGGTAGTACTCGCCGATCGAACAGGTGAAGGCCGGATATGCCCTGCCGTGTCGGATGATTCCCGCTCTACCGAGGTACATGACTCCGAAGTCGGGATGGTCGCCGACGGGGTCTGGGTGGTGGTCGAAGCGGCTCTCGGTAGGTCCCCAACTGCGGAAGGTGTTCCATCGGGTCGGGTGAGGACCACCGCCGGGGAAGATCCGGCTCAGGGGCATCCCGGTGGGTAGCTCCACCGTCCAGCGCTGCGGATCGGACGGCCAGCGACGCGGGTCGGGCTCGGGCAGTCGTTCACTCACCGGCGAGTGCGGCGACCGACTCGGGTGGGCCTCCGGCGAGCAGCCACTCCCGCGGTGAAACGTTTCGGTCGTCGAGCACCAGATCGACGTGTGTGCTGGTGAAGAAGCGCTCGACCGCGACCGGATGCCAGCTCGGTGCGACGTGTGGGGCGACCTTCGACCAGCCGGGCAGTTCGCCGTCGTCGGTGAACTGGAATGACGGCAGTCGATGGGCATTGCCGGTCCGGTGGGAGAGCAGTGTGTGGTTGCAGCCGTTGACGGATGCGGCTGCTGTCGACGCCGAGACGGGCGGCGGCCTCAGCGCGGTGTCGAGCAGCTGTCGGTAACGCACGCTCGTGTGCAGCGAGGGTGCGTCTTCGGGCCGCGCCGCTGGTGGAGAAGTTCGGACGTGTTGGCGGCCGAGTGTGCACACTGGATCCAGCTACAGGGCGCTCGAACCTCGGACGTCCGCGCTGAGCGCTACGCTCACGCTCGTGACCAACCCGAGGTCGGAGGCTTGCGACGCAGCGAGCCACGGGAGCCCGTTCGGGCGCCGCGGTCGAGCGCGCCGTATCCCCGGCGCGGAGCGTCACCGATGACGATCGGCGCGGCGGATCGCCTCGAGGTCTCGGCCATCATCGATGGCCTGGCCGGTGGCGGCGATGCCAGGGAGGCACTCGCCGACCCGCTGATGCGACTCCTGCGAGCCGACCACCTCGCCTCCTACGTGTGGGCGGGCGCCGACGCTCGGTACGAGGATCGCGTCGCCGTCAACATGGACGTCGAGAACCTCGGCCGGTACGAGGACTACTTCCAGTTCCACGATCCGATCACGCCCCGGATGGCAGCGCACCGACGAGCGATGATCGTCGACGAGGTCGTCGACCGACGCGAGCTCGAGCGGTCGGAGTTCTACCAGGACTTCCTCGCTCTTGACGGGTTGCACCACGGGATCAACTTCTTCGCCTACCGAGGCGATGAGCACGTGGGTGACCTGCGGGTGTGGCGAGCGGCATCGTCCCGCCCGTTCGGCGTCGAGGAGCAGGTGCTGCTCGACCTCGTCGGCGCGCTGCTCATCGCGTACGCGCCCGCACCGGCACGGCCCTTGCCGCCGCGTCTGGCCGAGGTGTTGACGCCGCGGGAGCGTGAGGTGGCGCGCGCGGTGCTCGATGGGCTCGACGATCGGCAGACCTGCGCACGTCTGCGGGTGTCCTACGGCACCGTCCGAACGCATCTCGGCCACATCTTCGAGAAGTGGGGCGTGCGCAGTCGGATGGGGATGATTGCGACCGTGCGCCGGGAGATCGGCGAATTCGTCGATGTGGACGCTGACTCCTGTAGCCATGCTGGAGCGCATGACGACGAGGTCGGTTCGCGCGGGTGTTGACGACGCCGAGCGCTGCATCCGGACCGCAGCGTCGATCGCCCAGCTGCACGCGTTCACGCAGCTGTGTGCCGACGTCGTGCGCGCCGATGCCGAGGCGGCGCCCACCGATGCGGCGCTCTCCGGCATCTGCTACGTCGTGAAGGACATCGTCGACGCCATCGGTTACGCGACGACCGGAGCGACGCCTGCGCTCGCAGAGAACTCGCCGGCGCAGCGGGACGCCCCGGTGATCCAGCGCATGCGAAGCGCCGGAGCGGTGCTAGTGGCGAAGACGAACCTCCATGAGCTGTCGTTCGGCATCACCTCGAACAACGCGGCCTTCGGCGCCGTCGCGAATCCGTACGACTGCACCCGCATCGCCGGTGGCAGCAGCGGTGGCAGTGCCGTCGCGGTCGCCACCGGATTCGTCTCCGTGGCGCTCGCCGCGGACACCGGTGGCTCCGCCCGCATTCCGGCGGCCCTGTGCGGCGTCATCGGCTTCCGACCCAGCACCGGCAGGTATCCGATGGCAGGCGTGCTGCCGATCTCGCCGACCCGCGACACGATCGGGATCGTCGCCACGTCGGTGCGCGACGTGGCGCTGCTGGACGCCGTGCTCGCCGACGACCCGCCCGCCATCCCCGCGACCGAACTGGACCGCGACCTCGAACTGGACCGCGTCGACGTCGCGGGTCTCCGGGTCGGTCGGATCACCTCCTTCGGAGGCCCGATGGACGAGGCGATCGAGCAGGCGTACGCGTTCGCCATCGACTCGTGGCGGGGCCTCGGAGCCACGATCGTCGACGTCGACCTCGCGGATCTGTTCGCCACCGGGAGCAGGATCGGCCTGCCGATCGCGCTCGGGGAGTTCCGTGCGAGTGTCGAGGAGTATCTGGCCGATGCCGGCGTCGGGGTGACCCTGCGCGAGATCGGCGACCGTATTGCGAGTCCCGATGTGCGGCACATCTGGGCTGCGGCGGTGGCCGACGACCTGGACCCGGCACTGCTCGCCGACGCCCTGGGCGAGCGGGATCTCGCCATTGCGCAGTACGCGTCCCGTCTCGACCAGGCGGGCGTCGACGTCGTCGCCTACCCGACCACGCCCGTCACCGCGCGCGCCATCGGCGAGGACGAGACCGTCGTCGTCGCCGGCGAGCGCGCGGGCACGTTCGACACCTACACGCGATTCCAGAACCTCGGCGGAGTGCTCGGGCATCCCTCGATCACCCTGCCGGCCGGTGTCGACGCGCAGGGTCTGCCCATCGGTGTCGAGATCGCAGGCAGGCGCTCCGCCGATCGGCAGCTGCTCGCGATCGCTGCGGCGCTCACCACCGCACTGCCGACGATCCCCCCACCCGCGATCCGTGTCGACGACGGCGTCGACCGCACAGAAGGAGGCCACCGATGAGCATCGAGACCGCATTCAGCAGGAGGTTCGGCGTCGCGCATCCGTTCGCCGCTGCCGGCATGGCGTTCGCGGGCGAGACGACCGCACTGGCGATCGCCGTCACGAGAGCAGGCGGGATCGGCGCTCTCGGTGTCGGCTTCCTGCAGCCCGAGCCGCTCCGGGCTGCGATCCGCGAGATCCGCGAGGCGGTCGGCGATCTGCCCTTCGACATCAACTTCATCACCTGCTTCGACAACGATGCGCAGATCCGGGTCTGCGCGGAGGAGCGCGCGCCGATCGTCTCCTTCCACTGGGGACACCCAGCGCCCGAGCACGTCGCGCTGCTCCGCGACGCCGGCGTGTCCATCTGGGAGCAGGTCGGGTCGGTCGACGACGCACGTCGAGCCGTGGACGATGGCGTCGAGGTGGTCGTCGCACAGGGCTGGGAGGCGGGCGGCCACAACTACGGCGGGCTGCCCACCTTCGTGTTCGTGCCGCGGCTGCGCGATGCGCTCGGTGACGGGCCGTTGCTGCTCGCGTCGGGCGGCATCGTCGACGGGCGGGGCGTCGCCGCAGCGCTCGTGCTGGGCGCCGACGGCGTGTGGGTGGGTACGCGTCTGGTCGCGACCCCCGAGGCGAACGTGCATCCCGACCACCACCGGCGCATCCTCGAGGCAGAGGGCGAGGACACCGTGCGCAGCGGCGTGTTCGGGCCCGAGATGCCGGACTTCAACCCGATGCGCCTGCACCGGAACCGGGTCGTCGACGAGTTCACGGATCGTCTTGCCGAGGTACCGACGGAGCGCTCGCTCGAGCCCGTGATCGGCCGCACGACGTTCCTCGGTTCGGAGTACGAGAAGCGCCGCTTCGACGTGCTGCTGCCCACGCCGGGCACCACCGGCGACTTCGAGGAGATGCCGTTCCTGATGGGCCAGGGCGTGGGAGCGATCCACGACATCGAGCCGGCCGCGACCGTGGTGGAGCGCATGATGGCAGAGGCCGGTGCACTGCTGCCGGACTGGCGGCGATGACCGGGCGCGGCCGGGGCGCTTGACCGGTACCCGCTTTTATCTCTACCAGCGTGGAAACGCCGTCCTGAACGGGAGATCGGACCTGGCCACCGAGCGACCGTCGCGTTCGACGAACGGTTCTCCCATCCCGATCGGCGGGTCCTGGTCCTGCATGGCCATTGCGGGTGCTCAGCACTCTGGGTGCAGAGACGGCACACTGACCCGATGAGCGGTCACGTCTTCGTCGTCCAGGGCAACGCATTGCAGATCGCGTGCGATGAGTTGCTTCTCCCCACTGATGGTCGCAAGGATGTTGTCGAGCCTTGGTTGGAGTTCGGCGCTCCAAAAACCCCCCGAGGGTGGAGGAACGAGACAGCTCGCGTGACCGAGGCGGCGATTCGGGGCGGACGCCGTGTGCGCTGGGTCAATACGGGTGTACCGGACGACGCTGAGGATCCACGGGGATGGCTGCGTGCGGGCGTCGAGAAGGCGTTCGAAGCGGCCGCCGGAGGACTTCGTGCACGGGCCGACGCGAACCTGCCGAACAAGGATCGGAAGCCGAAGGCTCGACGAGCCCGACCTCTGATCGCCGCTCCCATCTTCGGAACCGGAGCGGGCGGATTCCAGAAGGCCCGTGGTGCGGTCATCAAGGACTTGCTGGCAGTGAGCCTGGACGTGGTCACTCGCCACGATGTCGACATCGTTCTGATTGCCTACGCACGATCTGACTACGCGGCGCTACAGGCCCAACGTCAGAACACGAAGCACTTCGGCTTGTCTCCGAAGCTGCTTCGGGAGGCTGCGAACCTGGGTTCGCAAATGGCCAGGGGTGAAGTTGCCTTCTTCGTCGGCGCCGGGCTGAGCCAGGCGGCCGGACTTCCCGGTTGGAAGGATCTCATTGAGGAGTTGGCACAGGGCAGCGCCAAGTATCGCGGTCGGGTCGAGGAGCTGAAGAAGCTACCTGCGCCTGACTCGGCCCAGCTCCTGTCTGCGGAGCCAGGGTTCAAGAAGCGACTGAGAGATGCACTGAGCACTCCACTGCATGCCGTTGGCCACTCATTGATCGCCTCCATGAGGCCGGCCGAGGTGATCACCACCAACTTCGACACACTCTTCGAACAGGCAGCGCAGACGCCGTACGAAGGAGCGCTAGCGGTCATTCCGACGGTCCGAGGCAACTCAAAGAAGCCCTGGCTCTTGAAGCTGCACGGCGACATCGCTGCGGAACACATCGTGCTCAACCGCGACGAGTTCCTGGGGTACGACACGCTGTGGCGCCCTCTGGCGGGCATGCTCCAGTCGGCCATGCTCACACGTCACCTGGTCTTCGTCGGCTACTCCCTGGAGGACGAGAACTTTGTCCGCTTGGGACGGTCGGTGAGCGCACTGCTGAGGTCGATGGGGCATACCCAACCCGTGGGAACCGTTTTAACTTTGGACAAGAAGCCTTCGCGCAATGAGTTATGGGGAAAAGACATCCGCGAGATTTCGATGATCCCGGACGAGGGAGATTCGGCGTGGACGTTCGAGGTGTTCCTCGACCGGATGGCAGTAGTTGCGACGGCGGGGGAATCGTCCTACTTGCTCGACGAGGCGTACGCCGATCTGTTGTCTCCGAGGGACAGGAAGCTTGCTGCTGTCCTCCGGGGAGCTGGCGATAGTCTGCCGACCACGAAGACCGCCGACCCGAAGTGGAGGGCGCTGCGGGATGCCTTCACCTCACTCGGATGGCAGCCTCCGCAATAGCGCAGCCGGCCGTCCACGCAATCCTTGAGTCAGTTCACCGGTCGGTTCCAGCTGCGGCTCCATCACTCGCCGGAATCCATCCCGCTGCAACGGTTCTCCGGCGACAGCCTCGTGCAATTCTCGCAGCTGCAAAAGCGTGAACGGTTCCGGCAGCAATCCATCCGGGTCGGGTGTCGCGGAGTACCGAGCGCGCAGATCCGCCACCGCGAAGTCGATGATCTGCCCGTGCCCGAAGGACAGTCGTCCTGGCGAGCTCACTGGCACCAGTCGGGTGTCGTCGGCGAGGCGGGTCTCGAGTTCGGACTCGGGACAGGTGTCGACGTGCGCGACCGACAGCACCCACCCGCGATCGTCGCGCTCGGGGTCATCGAAGACGTGCAGCTGCCGCGGACTGCGGCCGGCGATCCCAGCCTTCGTCTGCAGCGACCGACGCACCGCGTCGATCAGCCGCTCGCCCGGATGCAGGAACGTCCCGGGTAGCGCCCATCCGCGCTCCTGAGGACGTCTGACCTGCAACACCGACAGCTTGCCGTCGACGATCGTCAGCAGCGCGGTGTCGACCGCGACCGACGGTCGCGGGTAGTCCTCGAGCCGCCGCCCTGCGCTGTCCCGATGTTCGTCTGTCACTGTCTCTCCGACCTCGCTCGTTTCCACCTGCGGACACGTGCTGGGATCTCGAGTCCCGCGTCGCTCGATCACCGGTGGTTCTCAGTGCATCACTGCACGTCAGGCCCACTGTCGGACTCGTCTCGTAACTTTAGATCAGATCAGCGCAAATCATGCACTGGCAGATCGAAGGAGTCACCATGAGGATCCCCCAGCTGCACGTCGGCAACGGCACCGACCTGTCCGGCATCACCGTCTTCCCGGTCTGGACCTCGGCCACGCCGATCCGCGGCCTCGTCACCGGAGCTGCCGCCCAGGTCGAGGTCGGCGAGCTGACCGACGGCCCGAGCGTCCCGTGGCTGGAGCTGTCCAACCGCGGTCCCCGGCCGGCCCTGATGCTCGAGGGTGAACTGCTCGAAGGGGGTTGGCAGAGCAGGGCTCTGGTGCGTGACATCATCCTGGCGCCGAACAGCCGCGACCGGGTGGCGGTCGCCTGTGTCGAGCAGGGGCGGTGGGGCGGAGGTGGTGGTCACGAGCGACGGCTCCGACGGCCACGCCGCTGCTCCAGCGCGCGCTGCGCGTCCCGGAGCACGAGCGGCAGTCCCGGGTGTGGAGCGACGTCGAGCGCTACCAGTCGATGGCGCACAGCCCGACGTCCTCGCTGGTCGACCAGCTCGGCGCTCTCGAGGCCGACCAGCTGGTGCAGCACCAGTCGCTGCCCACGCTGCCCGGTCAGAGCGGGGTGCTCATCGCCCTCGGCGACCAGCCGCTGGGCCTCGAGCTGTTCGGCTCGCCGGCGGCGCTGGCCCAGCACCTGCCCGCCATCGTGCAGGCCGCCCGGATGGACGCGACGATGGCGGTCGGTCCGCACGCGGAACCGGCTCCCGGTCGTCGGGCCCGGCGGATGGCGGCCCGGTTGGAGTTGATCGACATCTTCACCGGTCACGAGAACGCCGGGTTCGGTATCTCCATCGTCGCCGAGACCCCGAAGCTGTGGGTGCGCGGGGTCGCCACGAACGACGGCCGCATCGCCCACCTGTCCGCCCTCAACATCACCCACCCCCTCCTGGAG
This sequence comes from Nakamurella sp., assembly GCA_037720195.1. Taxonomy (GTDB): domain Bacteria; phylum Actinomycetota; class Actinomycetes; order Mycobacteriales; family Nakamurellaceae; genus Nakamurella. The sequence continues at coordinate 291,955 of JBBJML010000001.1, forward strand.
CTGACGTCATGAAACTGAACTCTGTCGATTTGACTGCGGCACAAAAGGATCGGGCTTGCGGCGTGCTGCTGGCCACCGCCGCCGGTGACGCGCTCGGCGCACCGTACGAGTTCCAGCCGGCCCGCGGACCGGAGCTGCCGGTCGAGATGGTCGGCGGCGGTTCCTTCGGCTGGGAGCCCGGCGAGTGGACCGACGACACCTCGATGGCCATCGCGATCGCCGAGGCCGCTGCCACCGGCGCCGATTTGCGGGAGCCCGCTGCGCACGATGCGATCGTGCGGCGCTGGGCGGCCTGGGCGAAGGAAGCCAAGGACGTCGGGATCCAGACGCGGGAAGTGGTGTCCTGGGCGAAGGATGAGCAGCCCGCAGTCTCGGCGCGGGGGTACGCCCGGCGTCAGTTCGAGCAGGGTGCGAAGTCCGCCGGCAACGGCTCGCTCATGCGGACAGCGCCGGTGGCCCTCGCGTACCTCACGGATCAGACGGTTGCCGGCGAGACGGCCACGATCCAGGCGGCCTGGGCGATCAGCGAGCTGACCCATGCCGACCCGGAGACCTCCGAGGCCTGCGTCATCTGGTGTACCGCGATCCGGCATGCCGTGCTGACCGGTAAGCTCGACGTCCGCCGCGGCCTGCGCCACCTGGACGACGACCGCGCGCAGGTCTGGTCCAAGCGACTGGACGAGGCAGAACGCAAGCGTCCCAATGACTTCCCGAAGAACGGCTGGGTCGTGCAGGCGTTACAGGCTGCCTGGTCAGCCATCTCCGGGACTCCGATCCCCGAAAATGGTCGTGCCGGCGATCTGCAGGGTGAGTTCCGCGCTGATCATTTGCATCGGGCGCTGGACGCGGCGGTGCGCTGCGGCCACGACACGGACACGGTGGCCGCGATCGCCGGCGGGCTGTTGGGCGCACTGCACGGAGCGTCGGCGGTGCCGGCCGCCTGGCGTCGGGTGCTGCACGGCTGGCCGGGGCTGCGGGCCCGCGATCTGATCGTGCTCACCGAGCGGACCCTGCGGCAGGACCGTCCCGACACGTTCGACTACACCTACCGCAGCAAGGGTGACCTGAGCGCCAGGGCGGTGCACCCACTCGACGAGGCCGTGCGGTTGGGTGCGATCGGAGCTCTGCGGCCGTTGGATGGTGACGTCGATGCGGTCGTCTCGCTCTGCCGGATCGGGGATGACGATGTCCCTGCCGACGCAGAGCAGATCGAGGGGCGGCTCATTGACACCCCCGACCCGGACGCGAACCCCAACCTGGGCTTCGTCCTGCGCGACACGGTCGAGACGCTGCAGGCACTGCGGGCAGAGGGCAAGACGGTGCTGCTCCACTGCGTCCAGGCGCAGAGCAGGACGCCTACGGTGGCGGCGTTGTACGGGGCGACGATCAGCGGCGAGCCGGCGGCAGACGTCCTCCGGCAGTTGGATGGCCTGCTGCCGGACGTCAACCCCAACCGGACGTTCCGGGGTTTGATGACCGGGCATCAAGTGTGAGGGCGCCTCGCGCCTGGAACTGCTTGCGCAATAGTGCTGACACGTAATAGTAGCTGTGCAGAGTATTAGGCACGTGCACAAGGGGCAGATCCGGTCAGCAGCCGAGACGCTGGCTGAGCTGCCCGACGGAGTCTTCAGCCAGACTGAGGCCGCTCGGGGCGGGCTGAGTGCACGGTCTCTCTATCGGATGCGTGATGCCGGCCAGCTCGAAGTGGTGGGGCGCGGTCTGTACCGGCGTGCGCATGCCGCCCCGGCCGACCTTGACCTCCTCGAGATCGGCGCCAGGTCCCGGCTCGCGACGATCTGCCTGACGTCCGCCTTGGCCCGTCACGGACTCATCGATGTGATTCCGGCCCGGATCGACATGGCGATCCCGCGGGGCAGCCATCACCCTCGCGTGCAGACCGCTGTGAGGTGGCATTCGTTCGACAGCAACACCTTCGAGCTCGGACGAGGGGACATCCCGGTTGAGGGAACCGAGGTGCGGATAGGTCTGTACAAGGCTGAACGCTCGATCGTGGACGCCTTCCGCCTACGGGGCCACCTGGGATACGAGCTGGGCGTGGAGGCGCTCCGGAGCTGGCTGCGACAGCGAGGATCGCACCCTGCGAAGCTTCTCCGTTTCGCGCAGCAGCTCCCGCGTGCCGAGCGCCCAGTTCGTCAGGCACTCGAGTACCTGTCGTGACGCTTGCCCAGACCTACCGGGCCCTTAAGGCCCTGGCCCGCAGCTCCCGACGCTCGACCGAGGAGTTGCTGACATTCTCCGGCTCTGAGCGCGTCTGTGAAGTCGAGGCGGGAGTGGTCCCTCCATTGATCCGACCGCAACCTTCTGGGGTTGATCGCGGAGGGGTGCGACGCTCCGGTGGGTCTGTAGGTTGAGTGAAAGTCGTATCAGCGAGCACCAGGTGGGGAGTGGACGCCGGCGTGATCGAACCCGGAACGGATGCGTACGACCGTTTGATCTTCGGCAAGCCGCACCCGTTGGGCGTCACCTACGGCAATCGCATGGCTTCCGAGGGCTCGCATGCGGCGCTTGCTGCCGCGACGAACCTGCTGCGGAAGGCGATGCGAGAGCTGGAGGGCGGGCGCGCAGAGCAGGCCGGCGTGTACATCGGGAAGGCCGTCGCGCTGCCTTTCGACGATTTCGAGAGGGCGGCGCCCGCGGCCCGTGCGGCGACGGCTCTGCTCTTCGACGATCTGGTCGACGCGCTGGAAGAAACGACGGAAGGCGATTCCCGGTGGATCGGGGCTGTGCGCGCGACCACCGCGCGATCTGAGGGGCCTGGGAAGTCCGAACTGAACCATCTCCTGGTCGACATTTCGAACGACTACGAGCTGAGCACTGCAGAGTTGCGGACCGTCAAGCGCATCTGTGCCGATAGCGAAGACGCTCCACGACTGGTGGACGTCGCCGCCGACGATCCCGACCTCGCAGGCCGCGTCACGGCGATTCTCGAGATCTGTCTGATCTTCAGAGCGGAGATCAGCGCTCGCTGACTCCGATCACAACTGTGATCACCAACCCTCCTATGTTTCGTTTTTTTCGTCTAGTCTGGTGGCACCATCCAGACCCAGGAGACACCGACGTGAACAGGAACGCTGCTACGCGCGGTTCCCGCACCTATCTGGCCGACGAGGCCCACGGTGAGTCGATCGCCGCCTTCATTCGTGTGCTGAATGAGGGCGGCATGACGGGGAGGCCGGCCCTGGTGGCGGCCGATGGTCGCCGCCTCGATCTTCCCGAAGAACTCTTCGATGTCCTCCGACAGGTGGCCGAATCGCTGTCTGCCGGTATGGGCGTCAGCGTGACTCCACTCAGCGCGCTGCTGACGACGCAGGAGGCTGCCGATCACCTCGGAGTATCGCGCCCCACCTTGGTGAAGATCCTGGACCGGGGCGACATCCCGATGGAGAAGCCGGGTCGTCATCGGTACGTCCGCCTGCAGGATCTCCTGAAGTACCAACAAGCGCGTCGCGACGAGCAGAGGGAGGCGATCGACGCTTTGGTGTCCGACGCGGAGGAGGACAACCTCTACGCAGCGACCGACCGGCGACCTCCGAGAACTCGCTGAGTGATGGCTTTCCCTGCACTCCTCGATACCTGCACGCTGTTCAGTGCGACGCTGACGGACACCCTGCTTCGGATCGCTGAGCAGGCAGCGTTCCGTCCGCACTGGTCCGCGGAAATTCTCGGGGAGCTCGAAACAGTTCTGATCCGGGAAGCCGGCGTCGCGCCCGAGAAGGCGGCCCGCAGAATCGGGATGATGCGATCGGCGTTTCCGGACGCCGAGGTTGCCGGCTACACCGAGCTGATCGAATCGATGACCTGCGATCCGAAGGATCGGCACGTCCTGGCGGCCGCGGTCGCGGCGGCGTGCCCGGTTCTTGTGACCTTCAACGTCCGAGACTTCCCGCCGGATTCGGTCGGCGTGCACGGCATCACGGTGGTGACGCCTGATGCGTTCCTGCTTGATCAGATCGACCTGCACCCGGCAAAGGTGGGGCGAGCGTTGCTCGATCAGCTCACAGCCGCGCGGCGGCCGCCGCTGATTATGGGACAACTACTGGGCCGGTTGACGCGCGCGGGTGCCGGGCAGTTCGCAGAGGAAGCGCGTAGACACGAGTTCGGACAGGGATGACGAGATCCGTCCTGACGTCCCACTCCGGGAAATCCCGACCGCCTGAACCCGGAAAAGGTCGTACGTCGACGACTGTGCGGAAACTGTGGGTGTCGGTGCTCAGAATGACCGGCACGTTGATCTGATCCTGGGCGCGTGCGGCCCCGATTGGGGTCACCCGAACCGGTGATGCGCTCCGTCCGCCGGGGCCCTTGACTCGTCGTGCGGCATGATCCCCAGCAAGACGCGCACGGCGGCGCGATGGGGGCGGGGGATGCATGGCAGACGATCAGCTCAAGAACTTGGTCATCGACCGAGCACTGAACGACGAGTCGCTGAGCGAGGAAGCGCAGCTCGTGGTGCTCGCCGCGATGGAGAGCGAAGCCGACCTCGAGTCCGCGCTGTCGCCGGACGCCACCCCCTCCGAGGTGCGGCAGCGGATCTCGACCCCGGTGGCGCCGCCTGCGGAGGCCACCGGCACGTTCCTGAGGTCGATCACCGTCCAGGGATTCCGCGGCATCGGCAACAAGGTGCGCATCGACCTGCCCACCAAGCCCGGTCTGGTGGTGATCGCCGGCCGCAATGGCTCAGGCAAGTCGTCGCTGGCCGAGGCCCTGGAGATCGCGTTGACCGGCGTCAACTCCCGCTGGGAGGGCATGACCGAGGCCGAGCGCAAGCTGTGGGCGGGCAAGTGGCGCAACCTGCACGCCGGCGTCCAGCCCGAGGTGCGGATCGGTGTCACCGAGGAAGGCCAGGGCATCACCACCCTCGGGACCGACTGGCCCACCGACACCGATGCGCCCGTCGGTGCCGGCAAGCGGTGGGCTCAGCGGCACGGGGCGAAGCAGGAACCCATCGACGCGTTGGGCTGGGAGCGCGCCCTCGAGCTGTACCGCCCGCTGCTGTCCTACGACGAGCTCGGCAGCATCCTCGAAGGCTCCCCGAAGGACTTCTACGACCAACTGTTCCGGCTGCTCGGCCTCGAACAGCTCACGGAGGGGATCAACCGGCTCGATGCTGCGGTCCGCCGGCTCAAGGAGCCGGCCAGCTCCCTCGCCACTCTGAAGAAGGCCGCGAAGGCTGCGCTCGAGGCAGTCGGTGAACCGGACGCACTGGCGCTGGCGAAGGAGGTCAACCGTCACCAGCCGCCCATCGAGCTGGTGCGGCCGTACGTCGTCGGGGGCGTCAGCCAGTCCATCCCGCAGGCGTGGTCCCGGGCCGCCGAACCGGTGGTTCCCGACGAGGCGGATGTCGCAGCAGCAGCGCACGAGCTGCGTGCCGCGGCAGCTGACGCCTCGCACCAGTCGGATGCCGAGCAAGTGCTGGCGGCCGACCGGTTGACGCTGCTGGAGCAGGCGCTGGCCTTCCACGACGAACACGGCGAGGGCACCTGCCCGGTGTGCGGCACCGGCTCGGTCGACGCGGCGTGGGCGAGCGAGGCGTCCACCCGGGTCGCCGCGAGTCGCGCAGCGTCCTCCGCGCTCAGCAATGCCCGCTCGCGCCTCCAGACGGCCCGATCGCGAGTCAAGGCCCTGATCGTCGCCGTGCCCTCTGTTCCGGACGACGACCAGCTGGACAGCGCTGCCGCCACCTCTGCGCGAGCGGGGCTGGAGGATGTGCCGCCCGATGGTGATCTGTCACTCGCAGACCACCTCGAGCGGGCGATGGCGGCTGTGCGCACCGCGTTCCACGACCTCGCTGTGCACGCTCAGGAGCTGATCGCCTCGCACCAGAACGCCTGGGAGCCGGCCATCGCGGTGCTGGCGCAGTGGCTGGCCGTGGCGGATCTGTTCGTCACTACCGAGGCGCCGCGCAAGATCGCGACGGATGCCCAGAAGTGGTTGGCGGACAACGCCGATCAGCTCCGCAACGAGCGCCTGGCACCGATGGCGGACCAGTCCGCGCAGATCTGGTCGGTGCTGCGGCAGGAGAGCAACGTCGGCCTCGGCGCCATCCGCCTGACAGGCAAGGGGAACCACCGCAAGGTCGAACTGATGGCAGCGGTGGACGGCACGGCGGCCGAGGCGTTCAGCGTGATGAGCCAGGGCGAGCTGCATGCGTTGGCACTGGCCGTGTTCCTGCCGCGCGCCGCCGCGCGGGCGAGCCCGTTCCGGTTCGTGGTGCTGGACGACCCGATCCAGGCGATGGACCCGTCCAAGATCGACGGGTTCCTGGAGGTGATGAACCAGATAGGCCAGACCCACCAGGTGATCGTGCTGACTCACGACGACCGGCTGCCCGCTGCCATCCGTCGGCGCAACGTGGATGCGCGGATGTTCGAGGTGACCCGCGGGGCGCAGTCGGCGGTGATGGTCACCGAGAGCATGCGACCGGCGCTGCGCTGTCTGGAGGAGGGCTGGGCGGTGGTGAAGGACCAGCAGGTGCCGGTCGAGATCAAGAACCGCACCATCCCGACGCTGTGCCGGGAAGCGTTCGAGGACACGGTGTGGGAGGTGTTCGCCGGTCGCGCTCTGAGTGCCGGCTGGACCCTGTCTGCGGTGGAGGCGGCCTGGGAGGATGCGCAGACGGCCAAGAAGCGTTTGGCCCTGGCGCTTCATCTGGATGTGGCGGCGGAGCTGAAGCCCTGGCTGCACGGTCATCGGGCGCAGACGATGCACGTGATCAACAGCGGCCTGCACGACGGTGTCGGCCCTGGTGCCGCGGAGAACGCGCTGGAGTCCACCAAGAAGACGCTGGCGGACCTGCGGTCGGTGCTGGGATGAGTGATCCCGGTCCGGCAGCGCTGAGATTGCTGGTGCTGGCCGAGCAGATCCTCGACGGCACAGTGGATCTCGGCTCCCGTGGGCCGCGGGTCGCCGCTGTGATGACCCGCTCTGCCTTCGAGGACTGGACGACGTGGATGACGGCGCTGTGGTGCCCGGTGCAGATTCCCGGTCGTCCCACGCAGCGATCGAAGCTGGTGGTGTTGCGCGCGCTGCAGCCTCCGGAGGTCGGTGCGAGTGCCGCGCGGGTGTGGAACGACCTGTCACGCGCCTGCCATCGGCATGCCTACGAGCTACAGCCGTCGGCGGCGGAGGTCAAGGCTCTCCACGCGGCGACGTTCGCCCTTCTGATCCGGTCGGTTTGTCGTACCGGTCCTACGGGCTCGAAGGGTGCAGCGGAGAACTTCACCGGACTCGTGTGGACCGCGTATCCACCCGCGCGCTGAGCAGCTAGAGCCGCTGAAGGGAACGCTGGAGCACCTGATCTGCCCTCCACGATCTGGCAGGGAGCGCGGTCCACTGCGACAGGTTGCAGACTGGCGGGATGACGGGACTGCCGGAGATGGACGTGGCTCGGATCCAGCGTTGGTGCGGAGCGCGAGTGCCGGCCCACGTGCGACACGAAGTTCTCGTGGAGGCCGACGTCGCAGCGACGCACGTGACCATCGTCGAGTGTCGCGCGCCATGGCAGGAAGGCTCGACCGACGCGTGGACCCGGTTCCCGATCGCCCGGCTGAGGTACCTGAAGACGACCCGGGAGTGGTCGCTGTACTGGCGGGACCGCAACCTCAAGTTCCATGAGTACGACCGTGTCTCGCCGAGTTCGAACGTGGACACCCTTCTCGCCGAGATCGCCCAGGATCCGACCGCGATCTTCTGGGGTTGAGGGCGCGAGACATTTGCTCGATCGGCACCGTCGGAGGTCCTTGAATGAGGCCGAGCGGGGCGCGGCTACTCGACGCTGCTGGTGAGGTACTCGACCGGCTGGTGCCACTGGGCCGTCGTTCGGCCCGGATCGTTGCGGTGCTCACTTGGGTGGCCTCGAGAAGCGGTCGTCAGCTGAAGTCCTGCGAATATCTGTGATCTACGGAGTAGACTCTCCGATATCACCTCAGGAGCTGCCATGCCAGGAAGAACGCGAGTGTCCGCGAAGCGGGCCGCGGTGCTGGACCACGGTGTCGACGAGACACTTTCACCGGTGCTGGACGAGTTGCGCGCCCGCGGCGCCACCGTCGATCGCGCCGGCACCGGCGCCATCACCATTGCTGTGCGGTCCGGCGAGACCATCGACGAAGCACTCAAGGGTGCAGTTCAGGCTCTCGCTTTGAAGGACGCGGCAAACGCCCTGTCCGGCACCCTTCGACGGGTCGATGCCGTGCCGTCACCGTTGAAGATGGCTGCCCTGGCGAAGACCGAGCAGCGGTGGCGGGCCATCGAGTCCGACTACGGATTCCTCGACTCGAGAGCAGTCGGGACGATGCGCGGATCGCAGTCCGGGAACAGCTCCGCCGCGGCATCGAAGTTGAACGCCACCGGCAAGGCGCTGGCCGTGGCCCGCAACGGGTTGCAGTTCCCGGCGTTCCAGTTCGCCGACGACGGCACCATCCACCCGGTGATCCCGAAGCTGCTGACCGTGATGGCAACGGAAGCGGGGTGGACCAAGGAGTCGATCACTCTGTGGTTGACCGCACCCAACGGCTATCTGCCGGGCGGCGACGTGCCGGCTGCGCATCTGACGGATGAGGTGGCGGTCCTGCGCGCTGCCCGTGCAGCTGTCTCCTTCGTGTGACCAGCGCACCGTCCCACTCAGCGCTCATCGGCGACTGGCCTGTCGAGCACGCGGATCATGGGACATGGCCGCCCGGCGGCGCACTCCTGCACTGCCACCGCAGGGAGTGGGAACCCGACTCGTTCAACGGGTCGGAGAATGCGGAGGTCCGCTTCTCCCCGATCAGGCGCCGTCCCGCCGGCGCTGCGGCAGGATCTTCGGCGACCGAGGTGGTCCCGGCCTGGTACGGGGGAAGCACTGCGGAATGCGCGGTCGCGGAGAGTTTGTTCCACGACGTCCCGGTGGCCACCGGAGGTGAACTGGCGCCCGACCGGTATCTGCACCGCAGGGTCAGCATCATCCGGCCCACTCGCGCTCTGCGGCTGCTCCGGCTCGACCTCGATGGTGTGCGCGCCCTCGCCCTCGACCGATGGGTTTTCGACTGCGAAGCGCACGAGTACCGGCGCACCGAAGAGTTGGCACAGCGGCTCTACGACAGCCACCCCGACATCGACGGCCTGGTCTGGATGTCCAAGCGCCGCAACACCGACACCGCCGTCGTGCTCTACGAGGCCGGCGGAGACGGCACCCACACCGGCGGAATCCGTCCCGGTGACATCGAGCCTGACCCGCACCCCGTCCGGGACTTCGACGATGCCGACGACTGGGACTGGCTCTTCCTGTACGGAGAATCGATCCGGATCGAGGTTCGCTGACCGCCCGATCGCCTGACGGGGCGCCGGCTGGCGGCTGCACCGGGACCGCCACTGTCGGGGCTGGGTGGTTGCCTGAGCCGATCGGGCGGACAGCGAGGAGCAGCCATGGGGTTGTCGGCAGAGGTCGACCTGACCGAGATCGCAGAGATCTTCTGGGACGAGCTGGTCGAACGGCTGGTTGAGACCGACCCGCGATGCGCCGACTTGTTCGACGAGATGGCCCCGCACGATCTGGATCTTCGGATCACCTGGAACTGCGAGGACGGAGCGCTTACCGGAACGTTGCGCTGCCGGCGGTGCCTGGCAGCGGCCGCCTGGGCGCTGACCTGCGCACGTAGTGCCACCCCAGCCCGCCGGACCCGCTTGACAGCCAATGGTTTCGGTGACCGGGACCTGGACGCCTGGTGGGAGTTGCGCGAGCATCAGATTCCGGAAGACCTCCTCGGGTCGGCCGAGGACAAGTGAACTCACTCGCGTACCGCGCGAGAGTTCAGCTGTATTTGCCGTCCATCCATGCGATGACGTCGAAAACCCTGAGCGACGGCAGGTCTGCGTCGACTCCCGCGGTCGAGCGCACTGCATTGATCCGTGTCTGCAGGGCGCCCGAGTTCCCGTTCCACAGGGCGTGCAGAGGTCGCCACCACTCAGCCTCGGCGGTGGTTCCGAGCGCGCGGTCCACCAGACTGTCCCGGATGGGAAACAGGAGCGGCCGTTTCCGTGCCATCAGCTTGCTGACAGTGGTCGGGCCAGCCGAACGCCGAACGAGCTTCCAGAGCTCGGTGGGAGCTCCGTTGTACAGCCAGTCGATGTCGGCGTCGTAGAAGGCCAGATCCCTGGGCAAGTCCGCCAGCAGTGCGGACGCACGATCAGCGTCTGCTCCGAGCAGCGATTTCAGCGTCCGCGCCTCGGGGTCTATCGACAGGAAGGGCAGCGCGGTGAAGTCATCGGAGGTGAACCGATCGGTGTCCTCGGCACGATTGCCGCTGGGGTCCCAGGTATCGAAGGTCGCGCCGTCGAACGGCGGTGTTCCGGCCAAGCCGTAGTAGGTCCGAAGATGATCGGCCGCCATGGTGTCGTCGGCGGACGCGAAGCTGGACGGCAGGTGCATTATCGGGGTCTCCTCGGTTTGCGGCCATCTCGGCGGGCGCCGAAGGTGGATCTTGCTGGCGTTCGTGCGCCCCATCGAAGGACGGGCTGTCGATCGCTGGTCAGGTTTTCGTTCACCCGAGCGATGCTGCTCCCGCTGGAACCCCGCCGACCGCATCGAGCCCTCGGTGTAAGCGATCGCAGCTGTCGATGATCCAGTCGGAGATCTCGGGCCAGGAGTCTGTCCGTTCGACTGATCCGCCCGGCAGCACGAATCCCACGCGGGTGGCCTTGCGGCCCTTCATGACATCCCACTCCACCGGACGGCCGGCAGCGTCGTCGAACTGGCGAGCCTGAGCCTGTAGGGCCTCGAAACGGCTGAGGTTGACCGCGGACTCAACGGCTCCGAAATAGATCCACACGCCGAGGCCGTGGGTGGTAAAGCTGAGACTGATGTAGACGCCGGGTACTAGGTAGAGATCCAGCCACGAACCCTGAGTGGAGCGGGTCTTGCTGATCCACGAGGGCTGCTCGATCACCAGTCGCTCGGTGAGTTGCCGCCAGAAGTCCCGATACAGCGCCTTCGTCGGACTGTCGTCCGGAGGGTTCAGCCCGCCGAGGGAGCGATACCTGGTTCGGATGTCGTCGATCCGCGCGCCGTCCTCCAAGCGCCAAAAGACCCATCCATTCACGGCCCGCCCAAGAAGGTGCGTGCCAGCCGCGGACGGAGACTCGAAGACCTGTCCGTCGAGCTCCAGGAGTCCGTGCGCCGTCACGGTCGCAACCCGACTTCTGAGTTGCTCAGCGCGGGGGATCAGCCTCGTGCCGACGGCAATCAGGCCGGACGCGACGATGTCACGGAAGTCGATCGGTGCTGTGGCGCGCACACCCTCGTCCAGATCGGGCCGAACGTGCCCGACCGGAACCGGCCAGGTGTCGATCAGCGCCTCGACCATGGTGGCGGTGCGTGCGTCGATCGCTGCCTCGTCCCACCCGAGGTCGTCGCCCTTGACCACCGAGTTGAGCAGGAACGTGTCGTGCTCGCGCAGCTTCGCGCGTTTGCCGTTCGGACCCTCCCACGGTCCGTTGGAGACCGACGAGTTGAGGGAGGTCGTCAGCAGCGTCAGATTCCCGAGTCGGTGGACGTGCGCGTCCCGCTCGCGTTCGGCTTCGAACCCGGTGACGGGCCAGGACGTCTGCCACGTCTGCGGCAGCAGATGCTCGATCGGAAATCCCCTGCGGGTGACCTGGGGCTGATTGGTCCTGCTGCGCAACCGGTTCTCGACTGTCTCGAGGAACATCCGCAGGCGAGACCGGGAGAATCGGTTGTAGGCAGACTCGTTCTGCAGAGCTTCGCGCAGCTCGTCGTCGTCCGGCCAGTAGTTGCTCTCGGAATTGAGTTGGGCGAGCTGCCCGCTGACTGCATCCGGGAGCTCGTCCGCCGGAACCTCCCGGTTGACCCGGATGATGTTGTCCACGGTGCGTCCCAGGCCGGAAGAGGGAAGTCTCAGCAACGATCGACGGACGATCCAGCTCTCTATCGCGGCGATCACCTGGACTGCTACGTCCGGTGAGATCTTCAGATCCGGGTCATGCAACCACAGCAGCACCGGCGTCAGCAGCTCGGTCGACAGGGCGGACATCCGATAGATCGTCATCTCCAGCGGCGGAAGGCTGACGTCGAGGTCGGCGACCCGCTCCATCCAGCCCCGGTACTGCTCGGACTGTCGCTTGATCACCTGCAGAAGATCCGTCATGGCCCGCCCGGACTCGACCTCGATGTAGTGCTTGAACCGGGTGAAGGTACTGCGGGGGCTCACCTCTTCGCCGATCCGTGAGGACAGCCACTGACCCAGGAACAGGGACCCTCGGGTCAGGGTGACATTTCCGGCGCTGACGTTCGTCTCCCAGAACGTGTCCTCGAACGGCCAGTCCTTCTCGTAGGCCCGTTCGACGTCCGCACCTTCGGCAAGTAGCCGTTGGAACACGAAGTTCTTGATCAGATCGGCACTGGTCAGAGGAGTTCCGCGAGCGTTCAGAGTCTCGAAGATCTCCTGCGGGTTCTCGTCGCTCTGCAGATCGATGGTGACCAGTTGAAGGCCGTTCGTGAGCACGCCGACGAGTGCGCGGGCCCGACCTGCGAATCCGTCCTCCGTCTGGTCGCCGAGCCAGAGAGCGACCTCGGAGCTGAAGAAGCGGTGTGCCTGCGAGACCAGCGATTGACGGTGCGTGAGCTCGCCGTGGGTGACCGGATGAGCCACGTTCATGACTTCCTCGAAAGCACTGCGATCCCGATTGGCGTGGATCAGCTTGAGGTTCGAATCGCCGGCCGAGATGTAGTCCGCTTCGATGTGCGTCAGGCGCTGAAGTCGACCCGCCAGGGCTGCTTGTCCCGCGCCCTGCAGGATTGCCTCGGCTGCATCCATGAGTAGGAGGAGGGTGGTCAGCCGTTGCTGGCCGTCGATCACGTTGCGGACCGACAACTGGGAGACCGATCCTTGCTGGGCGTGCAGGACGATCGCGCCCAGGAAGTGCCGGGCGTTCGAGTTGGGATCGGTTACGTGCAGCTCGGCCATCCGGCGCACGTCCTGCCACAGCGGCGTCCACTGGTCCTCCTCGTTCCAGACGTACGGTCGCTGGAAGATCGGGATCGCGAAGTACGTGGGGTTCAGGAAGATGCCTTGCGGGGTGAGTACCCGGGTGTCCATCGTTGGCCCTCTCGTGGTGATCTGCGATCGAGCCTCTGACGGCGACCGACCGGGCAGGCACGCCGCCACTATCGGGCGGCAGCCCTTTCGCTACCAGTCGAGCTCGCTCACATCACCCGTCGGCCGGGCCAGCGAACCGCCGAATCGGCTGACGACAAGCGGGGCGTAGCGATCGGCGACGCGCGCGATCTCGTCGATCGAGTAGAGCAGGCGGGACTGGTCGAGGCCGGCTCCGCGGAGCCCGATGCGGATCAGCACCGAGTTCTCGGTCCACAGCAGGGTGCACGTCGGGGTCGTGAGCGTCAGCGAGGTGAGCTCTTCGTACAGCTCGAGGGACGGCAGTGCGTCGTGGACAGCGACCGCGGTGATGTGGACCAACGAGGCGTCCTCAGCCACCCGAACAGCGAATGACGACGTGGCGATGTCGAAGCGGAAGTCGCCGTCCTCGTCACGAACTGCGACGTCGTACAGATCGAGGATGCTCCCCAGCCAATCACCGATCTGTTCGCGAAAGCTCATCCGCGCCATGCATTTCCTCCCCAGGTGGAGCACGGGAGCGGTGAAATGCTGCCGCCGCTCGACTGCGTGCTCGATCAGTGTAGGGAGAGGGTCCGACAGTGCACCGACTTCGCACTCAGGGAATCAGCGAACGCAGGTGCCTGCGTGTTTCCTCGTCGGTCGAGTAGACGAGCGTGCCGATCATTCCACGGGTGAGGAGCACCTTGTAGACGTTGCGGACGAGGCGGTCGAAGTCTGCGTCGGACACGGTCTTCCGGGACCGGAAGTCGGGGTCCTTGTTGTACTCGCGCCGAGCGACCCAGCGGTCGGCGCGCCACACCAGGTCGGGTCCGATGATGACGCCGTTCCAGTCGTACTCGAAGCCCTGCGCGGTGTAGACACATCCGACCTGTCCGAAGCCTGCGGGTTCGAATGCCCAGAGCGACGCCGGCGGTGCGTCAGGGAAGCCGCGCTCTCCCTTGAGGTTCCAGGGCTTCGACCAGGATCCGATAGTCACGTCGGCCACCAAGGACTTGTCGGCGCGCGGATCACTCCAGGGCCAGCAGTAGCCGGCCGTCATGCGGGCTCCGAAACCCTGCGAGCGATACGCCGACAAGCGACGCTCCAGCTCGTCCACCGAATCGACGACGTCCAGCTGGAACTGGCCATCGGGCTGCCAGGCATGAGGCGTCCCGCCACCCAGCTCGAGAAGATCGGACACCCACCGCACGTACGAATCGCTTCCACCGCAACGGAACTGCGCATCCAGCGCGATCTCGTGTACCTCGAGCCCGAGTGTGGCGGCGTGGGCGCGGATGTCGTCGGGAGTGCCCAACTCGCCCGGCCTCACGACCTGATGCTGGTCCAGGAGGAAAACCGGAACCCGGGCGGCAGCCATCAGCTCATCGACCTGGAGTCGACCGGTGCGATGCGCAGCCTTGGTCCAACGGTTGGCCGAGGTCTCCCGGATGCGATGCGCCTCGTCGAGGATCAGCACGTCCAGCGAATTACGCTCGGCCGTCATGAACGAGTTGAAGTACTTGAACAGGCTGCCTGCCCGTTTGGCGTTGGTACCGGCCACCTTTCGCAGCGTCACGGTGAAGGATCGTGATCCGGTCGCGTGCACCACCGTGCGGCCCTTGTCTGCCAACGCTCCCATCACCGACAGCGCGATCACGCTCTTCCCGCTGCCCGGTCCACCGGTCACGATGACCACCGCCTTGCGGTCCGCGGCCCGCGCCTTCTCGACCGTGTGCAGCACCGTCTGGTAGGCAACCGCCTGCTCGTCGAGCAGTACGAACTGCTCCCGGTGGGCGAGCTCGTCGGCGACGACCGTCAACAGCTGCCGGGACGGCGCAACTGCGGAGTTCACGAACTGGTCGGCAACGGCAGCGCCGGAGGCATCCGGGTCCAGCCGCGTGAGCAGGAACTGGAGGAACGCGCCGCGGGATGCGCCGGAGAACATCCGCCCTTGGTCGGACTGCCCGCGCTCACCCAGAGCCAGTTCGACGTCCTGTCCCGCGTTGTGCAGGTAGGCGACCCCGGCGATCGGATCGGGCTGGTCGTGCAGGGCCGCGGTGAAGTCGAGCAGGTACTCGCAGTAGGCCTCCACTTGGGAGACCGGGTGCTGACGGGGCCGGGGGATCCCGGGGATGCTCACCAGCTCGAGCGAGTCCTCGAAGGGGGTGGCCTGCGACCACTGCTTGAGCTCGACGACGACGTACGACGGCGCACCGGTCGCGGGATGGACTCCGGCCAGCACGACATCGGCCCGCTTGCTGGTGAGCGGCAGGCGATGCTCCAGGAGCACCTCGACCTGGCCGAGCCCAGCGGACTGCAGGTCGGCGAGCAGCAGCGGGATGCTGTTGCGCCACGACTTGATCTCGCTCTGGCTGGGCCGGCTGCCCATCTGGTGCAGCATCTGGTCGACCAGGTAGCGCTCCACCCATGATTCGGTCTGGACGAGCGCCATCAGCGCATCGGTCGAACGGCGCAGCAACGTCACCTGGATCCCCCGGGCAGCACGAATGTGGTCGTGCGGGTGGGGGACTGTCCTGGGGGATGCCCGTCGGGCCGCTGAGGTCTACCTTAGGGCGCCCACGTTTTCCGCCGGGGACATTGAGATTCTGTGTCGGGACTGTAGCGATCTGGCTGCTGCGGACCGTGTACCGCAGTCCCGAGCGATGCCATTCTCGAGAGGACGAACGAAACCATGGGCGGACGAGGCCGACCTCTGCTCATGCTTGATGTCGACGGACCACCCAATCCGACGCCGCCACAGCAGGTCACAGCCCAATCGCCCGGCTACCGACACCATAGTATCGCGGGTATTCCGGTGCTGGTCGGTGACGATCATCCTCGGCTGTTGGCGCGGCTGGCCGAACAGTTAGACCTGGTGTGGGTTACTACCTGGGAGGAAGAGGCGAATGAGTGGTGGTCGCCGGCCATGGACCTGCCGGCGTTGCCGGTCTGCCCGACGGGGCTGGGCGTGCTGGAGCAGAAACCCGCCGAAGGGGTGTTCTGACAGACCTCCGGCATGGCGAACTTCTTCGGCACCCGGGAGTTCGTCCGGATCGACGAGGACGACACCGCAGCAGACAACCACTGGTTGGGACGTCCGTGCTCCCAACGGTTCTGGCCGTTGCGAGTGGGCCCGGCGATGGGCTGGACGGTGGGCGGCACGGACAAGAACTGCTCCTTGCGGGACGGGGACGTAGTGGCTGGTTGCAGCGGACGAACTGCTGAAGCACGGGTGGTGCGACGTCATGACGTCGCGACCGCTTCGGCCCGGTAGGCCTCACGGCCGGCGCGTCGGGCCCGGGAGATCGACTCCCGGGTACGAGGGACTACCGTTCGACGCTCCGCGGCCAAGGACACCGCGTCGTGGCCGTCGATGAGCGCGACGCGCGTGGATCTGTCGCCGAAGCTCAGCGACGCGCTGGTCTCCACCCACTGAGCGAGGTCGACGCGGCAGAATTCGTCGTGATGGACGAGCGCCATCGCCTTCGACTCGAGGGAGATCGTCGGCGCGATCCGTCGGCGGGACCGGATGACCTTGGCGGCGTTCGCCAGCGCGCTGCGGGTCTGGAACTGCGCGGGCGACGTGCGGTCCAGATGAGCGACGAGCTCATCGAGCGCCCGGTCGTGGCGCTCCAGTTCGTAGTTGTCCGTGAGTCGCAGCGCACGGCGCTGGAGCGACTCGACGGCGGTGAGTGCAGGGGGTGGTGATGCAGACCTCCAGATGGCTCGACCCTTGTCCTTGTCGCCTTCAGTGTAGGAACGCACACCGACAGTCCTGCCTGATCAGGACGCCTGCCGGCGCCCGTCGTAGGAAAGGGCACTTCGCCGCCATGCACGGTGGCGATGAGGATGCCGATGTCGTTGGCGATCGTCGCCACGGCGTCCAACGCGTAGTGCAGCAACCGCTGGTCCGTGACCGGCGCGGGGCTCGTGTGCTGGACCAGCACTGCCCCGTTCTGCCACACGGTCGCGACCGGAGCACAGCGCAGATTGATGTCGTTCAGTTCGTCGAGCAATCGGAGCGTTTTTTTGGTTCTGCGCGCGGCCACCGCCCAGACCTTCACCTTCGTCGGCCGCCCGCGCGACACCCCGACGTACCCGAGGGTGGTGCCGGCGCGGTACGGGTACTCGCCGTCGACGTCCGTCTCGACCTCGTCGACCTTCCAGATCGCGCGCAGGTACTCCTCCGTGCGTTCACGTGCTCGCCAGTAGTTCTCGCTCATCGTTCCCCCCTTCTTTGGCACCACGTCAGCCGGACATCGTGCTCGTGTGGACTGCCCACACCTGGTGAGGGGGTGTGGCGACACCATTCCTTGCAACGTAGTGCGATCTGCGTGATCATCGGGTCGAGCGCCACAAAGTGGGATCCGTGGATCGCGAGACGTTGAATCCGGCGGCCTCCAGGTTTCGACGCATCGAGACGGCACCCACCGGGTTGGATGTATGAATCACGATTTCACCTACGTTGTAAGGCCTTTCGCCGATCGCAGCCGCGCACAGTGCCTCGACGACCGGCATGACGGTGAACGCCCGACCGGTGCGGCGATCGCTACCCAGGTCGTGGTCGAGCCAGAGCTCATCGATCCGCAGTGAGCGGAGTGCGTTCAACAGCGCCAGGCCGTCGGCTTCCGACCTCGCGGTTCGGCACGCTCGACCGTCCCGGAAGGAGCGGACATCGTCGATCAGCACGATCAGCCTATCCCGTGGCTCGAGGTGGCGTTCATCTAGTCCTCGCCCGGTCCCCACATCGGTGAGCACCAACTCCGTGGCCGGCGGAGGGAATGCTCCATCCGGAAGCGGTCGGCGGTACGGGACCTGGTTCGTCGCTGCGACGCTGACGAAGCCCACAGCGAGCCGGACCAGGGTGCCGGCAATTCGAACGGGCTCGCCGGTCTGCAGCGCGGTACTGAGATCCGTGTGATGCCAGCACTTCACAGGTTGTTCGAAGCCAGGAACATGAACGTCGAACTCGCAGCCGCGAATCCTGCCGAGGAACGCGTCTCGCCACGCATCCGGCCATCGGGACAGCACGTTCATCTGGGTGGGCAGCAATCGGTGACCCTTGTTCCACCGTTTGCAGGGCTTGCCCTCGCAGGGCGTTGCCAATGACGACATCATAGGTTCCTCGCCGGACGGATTGTCCGATCACTTGCGGACGACCGTCGTCCGCCGGCTCTTCCCCTGGGGCACCGTACGAGGTGTGCGGTTGCCGGGATGACGGGCCAGGTACCCATGAAGTCATTCGCTCGGGAGCAGTCTCAGGATACCAACCATCTCCGACCTGCACTGGCGTTTAACCAAATCGTAGTCCGGGCGAGCTCGGGTAGGTCGTCATCATCGGCAACGCGCTACCTGACTCGATCTGATCTGATCTTCCCCAACAGGACCTCCAGCACCTGCTATTTGCCCAGCTGCCGCCCTACGTCGGGATCACCGCCAACGGTCATGACGCTGCGGTGCAGACGCATTAGGATCGCGGCGACGGGGGTTGAGAAGGCGATCCGTCGAAATCTGGACTGCTGAGGTCGCGCAGCTCGCGGTGTGCACGTGCCAGCGTCGGAACCCAGATTGAATGTCCGGCCCAGTCGGCAGAATGCTTGAGTCGCCCCCAAGTCGGCGGCGCCATGCCCTGTTCAAGACGGTGCTGGTCGTCCGGCGGCGGTTGTCCATCCCGCGTACGGCCGTCCGGTGCGCCAGATGGACAAAGGTCTGACGTCAACTTCGGCCACCCCGGGGCCGACCCCGCGCACGACGTAGCGGCGAATCGTGATGCCGACGAGGTCGTTTGGGATGAAGATTCCAACGGGCCGTACGACCGGCTCTGGGCGACGAGGGGCGCGACAGAGGCCAAGATCACCCCCGAACCGTTCTGTTCGGTTGCCCCCTCGACCCGATCCGCTCGGGCAACTTTCCAGGTGAACCCAGATGGGGAAGAAGGAAGCGGTCGGCGCCAAGATCGGCCCAGCCGCGCCTGCTAGAGTGTCGGATGTGGGAAAACATACGTCGGAGGATTTTTTGTGAGGCGACCTAACCTAATTAATGGCCGAAGGGTTCGGATTTCAGACTTAGTGGAAGCCAACTTGCTACACGAAAGCCAGCAGTTGTACTTCGAACGACCTAATCGACGCGAGCGTCACATTGCTGTTGTGCAGAATGGCCAGATGTTTTTGGACGACGGGCGCAGTTTCGGGACGCCGTCCCGAGCGGCAACCGTTGCCACTGGGACCCCATATGACGGTTGGCACGCCTGGCGGACCGACGACGAGGATCTACTCGACACATTGCGTCAGCGTTTTTTGGACCTTGAGATCGATCACCCAAGTACGAGTCGAGACCAGGACGACTCTGCCGAGGATGAGCTGTACGTGTTCTTGCGCGGTGCACGTGAGGCCGCACAGTCTCGGCAGTCCGTCAATCTGTCTGTACGTGATTTGATATCGAAGTGGGGCTTCGATAGACGGTCTCAGCAACAGGCTGAGCAGGTTCGAACAGAGCTGGAAAACTTCGGGCTTCGTGCAGACCCGGACTTTGTCAAGGTCTCACTAGATGAGCGTGTTGCGTTAAATCAGATGCCGTCCATCTCGAACGATGAGAGGGAGCCGGAGGGGACTCGCAGCACCATTTCTGAACCGTCCGACTTTGGATCAAAGTTGACTGATTCAACTCGCAGCGGTGATCACGAACCGGCGAATGTAGGGCAAGTAGTTATAGACACACGAGTCGCAGAGTCCGCTGACGAGGTGGGTCTTACGTTGGGAAACTTGGTCTCACCCGATGTGCAATTGATCGCTATAAGGCCGGAAGCTCAGATCACCGAAGCCATCACGAAGATGCGGCTCAACGATTTCTCGCAGATGCCCGTCATTAGCGGACGGAATTTGTACGGCGCGCTGACTTGGGAGTCGATTGCAAAAGCTATGATTGGTACGGCGACTGAGTCTGTCCGCGATGCCACAGTCCCAGTTACTGCCTACGCATACGACACAGACTTGATCGACGCGTTGGATGCGATACGGCGACAGGGCTTCGTCTTGGTTCGAAATGCCCACCAGCTCTACTCAGGGATTGTAACTGCCTCGGATGTGGTGGCGGCGTACGAGGAACTAGCAACGCCATACTTTTTGGTTGGCGAACTGGACTTGCTTTTACGACGGCTGGTCACCGAGATTCTGTTGCCCGAAGAGATTGCGGACCCGCAATTTACAGATCGTTTGAAAATATCCCCTTTGGACAAACTATCGTTTGGGGACTATCAATCTCTATTGGGCCGACCCGAGTA
Source organism: Nakamurella sp. (assembly GCA_037720195.1). GTDB lineage: Bacteria > Actinomycetota > Actinomycetes > Mycobacteriales > Nakamurellaceae > Nakamurella. The sequence goes on from JBBJML010000001.1 coordinate 312,364, forward strand.
CTGGTCAAGGATCGGCTGGAGTATCGATCGTGGCTACTTTGTTGAGCGTCTGAATGAGCTACGTGAGCGGAGAAACGATGTAATGCACTTTTCCCCTGACCCGGTTCCGCGTGAGGTGATACGTCACCTGCGCGCCATGATCTCAATGGTGAAGGGCCTAGGACTCGCTCATTAACTATCGCGCGCCTTGTCAGTGGCCCGGTCCGGGGTCAAGCCCCTGGTGGTGTAGTGGTGCGTGATTCTTCGCTGAGGTTCAGGCTGTGAGTGCCGGCAGGTCGGTCTCCTGGTGGTTGTCGGGTTCGGTAGTGGCGACGACGGTCAGGCGGGATCGGGCGAGGATGTCGAGGCCGAGGTAGCGGCGTCCTTCGGCCCATTCGTCGGTTTGTTCGGCCAGCACGGCTCCGACGAGGCGGATGATCGCTTCACGGTTGGGGAAGATCCCGACGGAATCGGTGCGCCGCCGGATCTCCCGGTTCAAGCGTTCATTCGGGTTGTTCGAGCAGATCTGCTGCCATAAGCCTTCGGGGAAGCCGGTGAAGGCCAGGATCTCGTGCTGCGCGCCGCTCAGGTGCTCGCACACTTCGGGTAGCCGGCCCTGGACGTAGTCGATGAGCCGGTCGAACTGGGCGGCGACAGCGCTGACATCGGGTTGGTCATACACGCTGTGCAGCATCGCTTTCACCGCCGGCCACATGCTCTTCGGGGTCACGGACATCAGGTTCGCCGCGTAGTGGGTGCGGCAGCGTTGCCACGCAGCTCCGGGCAGGTTCGCCGCGATCGCGTCCTTCAACCCGGGGTGCGCATCAGAGGTCACGAGCTTCACCCCGGACAGTTTCCGGGCCACCAGGTCGGCGAAGAACGTGTTCCACGCCGGGCCGGTTTCGCTGGTCGCCACGCGCAGGCCGAGGACTTCGCGGCGACCGTCACAGTTCACGCCGGTCGCGATCAACACGACAACGTTGACGACCCGGCCGCCCTCGCGAACCTTCATCGTCAGGGCGTCCGCAGCGACGAACGTGGACGGCCCTGATTCGGCGAGTGAGCGGTGTCGGAACTCCTCGACGTGCTCGTCGAGGTCGACGGCCATCCTCGATACCTGCGACTTCGACAACGAGTTGATCCCCAACGTCTTGACGAGTTTGTCCATCCGGCGGGTCGACACCCGGCGAGGTAGCAGTCCGCGACGACCGTGATCAGCGCTGATTGGGCTCGTTTGCGGCGCTCGAGCAGCCATTGCGGGAAGTACGTTCCGGTGCGCAGCTTTGGCACCGCGACGTCGATCGTGCCAACTCGGGTGTCCAGCTCACGCGATCGGTAGCCGTTGCGTTGCGCGGTACGGCCCGGGGTCGGCCGGCCGTACTCGCCGCCCACGACCGAGTCCGCTTCCGCGGACAACAGGGCGTTGATCGTGGCCTGCAACAGGTTGCGCATCCGATCTGGGCTGGCTTCGGCCAAGGCCTCGCCAAGCAGGCCTGCAGGGTCGACAATGTGTGGTGCGGTCTGTCATCGCGATGCTCCGTTCGAGGGTACTGTGGGAGGTTCACTCGAAGGATCACGCGGTGGCCGCATTCATGTCCAGACCCAGATCGGGATCAGGATCGTGGCCGCTGACCGCCCTACATCACTATGCGGGACTCAACTCCAGGCGGTCCTGCGTCGAGCGGGGCAACCCGGTCAGAGTGGCTGCCCGCCGGGTGGACACCCGGGCCACGATCAGCTCCTGATGGGCGGTCCTCAACGTTTGCGTAGCTGATCGGCGATGTCCGCGCTCTCGGAGATCTGCTCCAAGAGCGCGTGTGCTTTTCCCATGGTGCCCAGGGCCGCATCGGTCGTCGCGAGCCGCCGCCGGGCAACCTCCAACTACCTGGTCAGGCGGGCGATCTCGAGCTGATCAGCCGTAGGTCGGGCAGTTTTCTCGCCGGGCTGTTTGCCGGTCAGCACCCCGGCGTCGCGCAGCTGCCGCCACGCGGTGATCTGCGAGGAGTAGATGCCCTGCTGCCGCAGGTACGCTCCGCCGCCACTCCCGCCGCCGGCTTCGCGGGCCTGCTCGTAGCCAGTCAGGTGCTGTAGTTACTCGGCCACGGTGAACACCCGACTACGTCGGGGACCACCCTCACGCGGACCAGGAGTAGACAACGTTTCATCCTGGACCATCGACGTTGCTGTCACTCCAACCCTCAGGATCTCGCCCTGCGTCAGGCGGACTTGCTCTGAAGCGCTGGCCTCACCTCAGCCTGACACGCATGGGGTTGAGATGAAGTGTTTGACGGCAGGATTTGACGGCAGCGCACCCGATCCACCACCGGCGTCGGATGCCGTTGAGCACCGTCGCCACCCCTGATGCAGCGGGCGAAACAGCGAGTGCTGAAGGGCCTGAAGAGCCTTGTGCCCCCGGTTCGAGTCCGGGAGGAGCCACCAGAGTTAATCCACGTGCAGGGGTCATCGACTTCAGGTTTGACGGCAGGACTTGACGGCAGCGACTGCCGTCACCAGCTGTTACCAACTGGTCCTCCAGCTGCCTCGAACGTCGCTGTCGCGCCGTCCTTGGCTTTCCAGAGCTTGCCGTCATGCTCGACGACGTCCGTGTTCGACGGCGCGATGAATGGCATTGGCACAGGCGAAGGCTTGGCCGTTCGAGGTTGCGGCGGCCAGCACAGCGTGTGACGACGGGCCGAACGGCGCCTGCCCGCATGACAATTCCCACGCGGGTACGAGGGTGTCAGAACCGCTCGCGTGCCGCTTCGTGCAGATCGCGAACGGAACCCTGGAGCTGCGCGATCGATTGTTCGAGCACCTCGGGGGAGTGAAAGACCTCCGCGACCAGCTGTGCGCTCAGGACCACCTTGTTCGCAAGCACGCCAAGGAGCGGATCCATCATGCGCAGCACGGCCATCTCTTCGCCGAGGTCATCGACAACCGTCTGCACACGCGGGCGCTGAGCGTCGAAGACTTCCGTCGCCCGGCTCTGAAACGCGCGCTCGTCACTTGCCGACAGTTGGATGCTGAGCCGCGTCTGATTGCCGTCCTCGTCCACTGAGTAGATCGGGCCACCCTGCCGCTGGAGTTGATCGATGGCGTGTCGTCGGTCGAGTTCGACGCGAGTTAGTTCGTCCGCAGCCGACGCGGCAACTCGCTCGACGCGGTAGCCGAGTCGGGCGATCTGATCGACGGCCTTCCTCTCCTCCGGGGTGATGCGGACGAGAGCGAGGGCGTCCTCGTCGCTGATGGCAGTGCCGCCATCGGCGTCAGCGACTTGGGCGAGCTTCCAGACCACCAGTTCATCGATCTTGTACGTCGACTCATGCCGGTCGACCGGCTTGTGGTGCGTACCGCAAAGCAACAGCAGGTTCTCCGGTCCGTTGATGTCGCCGCAGTACTCTGGGTCGTGGCGCGGTCCGTCGACGCTCTCAGATCGGATGTGCGCGATCTCGGCGACGACGGTGTGCTTGCCTCGATCGGTGAAGATGGGCAGTGCGCCGCAGCCTGGATAGGCACAGCTGCGTGCCTGTCCAAATAGCAGCTTGATCGTCAGGTGTGTGTAGCTGCGCGCCACGAGCGCCCCTTCTGGTTCGGGTCGACTACGTCAGGTCGGAGGCTGAGAAGTAGCCGAGGTCAGGATCTGAGAACGTCCCGATGACGAGCCCTCGATCCAGGAACCGGTTGAACTCCTCGCAGCTGGTCTCAGGCAGCAGTGCGCAGCCGTGGCAGGCAGCCAGGTTGCAGGAGCCGGGTCCTTGGCCCTTCTCGCCAGCGTCCATGCAGACCGGGTCAGTCGAGCACCAGCGGGCGTCGTTGATGGCGTTGGCGATGACCATCCGGAGGTTGTCGGGGCGCGCCATGCGCACCAGGCCGCCCATAGTGCCCTCGGAGTCACCCGCCGCGGTGTAGATCAGGAGCCCGGCCATTTGTCGGCTTGGCGTCTCGGACACGTACAGCCGTTCCCGGAGTGATGCCGAGCTGTAGCCACAGGCGAACACCAGCTCGTTGATCAACAGGTGTCCGAGCGTGTGGATCAGCACGAAGCGCGGCGTGATGGCGCGAGACGGCAAGCCACGAACCCGGGCGACGGCACCGTAGTGGTCGGTGATCATCTGGGCGCGGTCGAGGACCTCGCGTCGCTGCTCCCATTCCTCCAACCGCTGTCGGTTGAGCTCGAGGTAGATGCCCTCGCCCTTGACGACGTACGCGGGCAGCCAGTCATGCTCTGGAGTCGGCGCCCGCCGCCGCAATAGCGCTTTGCCGACTGACAACTTGAGTGCATCGTCGCGGACGCGGGTGAAGCCGCGCAGTGCCCGCGTTTCGCGCAGGATCTCGACACTGCGGACCCGATCTAGGGAGGCTTTCAGGCTCGGATGGGTGCCGGGGTCAGAGGCAGTCAGGTAGTCATCGGTCGGTGTCTCACGGAGCAGGCGGAACTCTGGGTAGCGCCATTCGTCGTTGCCGGTCAGGTTGTCGGCGTCATCGGCGTCATCGGCGCTCGCCTCGCCCTCCGCCCCGGTGCCCGTGCCGACCTCGATGCCGAACATGTCGCGGTAGCCGGCCAGTAGTTCGTCGTCGCTGATTGGTTTGAACAGTTCTGGCGGAATCTCGGCGCGGATCTGTGCAGCGGTGACGTTGGCGCCGTCGATCCGGTTGAGCATGCGTAGCAACGGACGCACGTCCGACCGATTGAGCAGGTCATGCAGTTCGCCGCTGACGGCGCCGACCTGGCGTGGCAGGTAGATCGACGACTCGACTTTGGGGAAGTAGACGTTGCCGGCGGCGCGCAGGGCGCCACGGATCGGCTCGCCGCACAGGCCTTCCAGTTCGGCCAACCAGGGCCGGGCGCCGCGACAGTAGAAGGGGTCGTCCTTGTTCACCAGGTTGTCGGTAAGGTGCGTCCGCTCGACCTGGTTGTCCCAGCGGGCGTCCATGATGTGATCGAGCGACCGTGATGCGCCGCAACCCTTGGGGACGGTCTCGCTGTCGCAGACGACGACCTGGCCGTCGAGTCCGCCGCCACCACGTGATTCCAGCCGGAGCGTGCCCCGGCAGGTCGGGTTGTGACTGCGGTGTACCCACTCCCTGAACGGGAAGTCGTCCAGATGGCCGTTGGCGCAGGTGGCAACGAACGGAACTTGCGAGGTGCGCGGAATCCGCCGCTTCTTGCCAGCGCCTTCCTCTGGAACGCGGTGTTTCGGATCCGAGCATTCGACCGGCTGCGCCATGGTCAGCGGACTTTGTTCCAGCCGCTTGCAGTACATGCAGAATGACCAGCGCGGGAAGCGCAGGACCGGCACCTTGAGGTTGGTGTTCCGCGGGTCGAAGTCGCGCTGGCGGCGACGGTAGTCCGGCGGCAGCCGGAACTCGCGGACGCGCAGCCGGGCTTCCAGCCGCCAGTCGTTGGCCCGATACTCGCCGAGTTCGAGCAGCGAGGGATCGTCGATGGCGAACCAGTGGTCGAGGCCGGCGGTGACGACTGACGTGCCGTTGACGAGCACGCTCATGGCACCGACGCCGAACGGCGTCACCAGTTGTGCGCGGCGAATGCTGCCTGAGCTCACGCCGATCCCTCCTCGGGTGCGGCCACGTCTTCGTGGATGTAGTCCATGGATATTTCAAGGCGGCACTCGGCATCGACGTTGCGCATGCTGCTTGGGATGTCCCACATGGTGGCCATCGCCTTCAGGTCAGGCAGCGTGCCGGCGTAGCGCATGAGGCCCTGCTTCGGGTTGCCGCCGTTGAGGTTGGCGTTCCAGTCGGTCCGTTCCCACTTCTCCCACTCGTTGGCCCGCTTGCGCTGCATGCGTTCGAGCGAGGGAATCTCGCCAGCGTCGGCCAGTGCGGCCCGAGTCCGCAGCAGCTCGACGGCGTCGTCGTACTCCGGACCCGGGAATGGGTAGACCGGCAAGTCGGCCTCCGAGGCCTGCCGGATGTGCGATACCGCGACGGCGTGTAGTGCTCTACGGAGCACTGGGGCGGCAAACGGCGTGACTGATGTCGGTTCGACCTGGGCGTAGAGCTGCTGGTGATAGGTCCGGAAGCGCTCGTAGTGGCTGCGGTCGCGCGGCTTGACCGCGCCGTAGATCGTCAGAACAAGGCCGGGGCTGCGATCCGCTCGGCGACCGACGCGGCCGCTCACCTGGATGTACTGCGCCGTCGTCTTCGGCTGCCCGACGATCGTCATGAGGCCGAGCCGCTCGATGTCGACGCCGACCTCGATGATGTTCGACGCCAGACAGATGTCGACGCAACCCGTCTCCGGATAGCGGATCTGAAGTTGCTCGATGGCTTTCGGGATGTCGTCGCTGCGCCGTCGGCTGGTCAGCTCCATCGGAATCCGCGGCCAGCGCGGCGACGCCAGGTCGTCGCGACGCCGCAGCCCGGTCAGGTAGTCAGGAATGTCGGACTGGATCAGCGACACGGTGTTGCCGAGCTCGCGCAGGCTGTTGAGGAAGTTGAGGTTCGTCCAGTAGCCGTCGCGGTCGGCTTCGTCGATATCGGTGGCGCCCTGCAGCGTTGCCGCAGCGACCCGTACTTGCACGCTCTGCGTCGAGCCGAGTGCGGCGCTCATGATGCCGACGTAGCGTCGGCCCGGCTCCGGTTCACCGCTGTCGAGGGTGGCTGGCTCAGCGAAGAAGGAGTGACCTTCTTCGAGACCGTGCGGCGGGAACAGCGCGACCTTGGTGCGCCCGAATAGCCCGCGAATCTGGTCTTCGTAGCGCCTGACGGTGGCGGTCGACGCAATGACCTTCGGCCGGATCGGCTCGTCGCCCCGCTTGTCGGTGCACAAGTCCTCGACGACCGGCTCGTACAGGCCGACCATTGACCCGAGCGGGCCAGAGATTAGATGCAGCTCGTCTTGAATGATGAGCCCGGGCGGCGACACATTGCGCAAGCCATCGGCGTCAATGCCGAACAAGGCGCGCGCCTCGGGACGCCAGGCCATCATGGCGAACTTGTCGACGGTGCCGATGACGATGGAGGGCTGGCTGTCGTAGATGTCCTCATCGACCACGTGGATTGGGAGGTGTCGACGACCGCCAAAGCGGCAGGCGGCGTCCAGGCATCGGAACTCGACCTTGTTGCCGACTTGCTCGTAGCCGACGACGTCCTGGCCGCTCGACGGCTTTGGTTTCGGCCCCATCTCGGTGGCGCACCAGGGGCAGCGCAGTAACAGGAACTGGTTCTGGGCGTAGGGATCGCGCCGCATTCGACGAAGGCTTTCGACTGCCGTCCGCCAGCTGTTGGGCGTCGATGACCCGCCCAACCAGATGCCAATGCCGAACGGCGTTGCGCCGAGGTCATAGGTCAGGTCACCGCGCTCGTTCTCCGGCCGCGAACGGATGTCCTCGAGGACGCACACCAGCGCGGCGGCCCGCAGGAATTGCTGGGCAGTGAGGAGACGCAGGGTGTACCGCATTAGGGTGTCGGTGCCGATGTCATCTGGGTTGCGCAGGCGCCGCGCCAGCAGGCTGACGGCCGAGGCGCCCAGGTAGGCCTCGGTCTTGCCGCCACCGGTCGGGAAGAAGATCAGGTCGACGATGTCCCGGGTCGGCTGCGTTCGGTCGACGAGTTCTGGAAGGCTCGCCAGCAGGAAGGCGATCTGGAAGGGACGCCAGTTGCCCTTGCCTTCGACCGGCACGGGCTTGGGGTGCGGCCCGGACACTGACAGGCGCCCGTCCTTGGCCCGCAGGACCTCGCGGCGCTCAAAGTTCGAGCGGAGTTGCTGGTAGAGCATGGCTTCGTTGGCGAGGCGGAAGGCGGTGATGGCGATGGGGTCGGTCGTTGCCATCGTCCAGCCAGCGCGCATCCGCGTCAGGGCGTCGCGGCATAGCTCCATGTGGCGCTCCGCTGCCGGACGAAGCCATGGCAGGAGCGATCCGATCTCGGAGTCGCGGTCGGCGATCCACTGCTCGTAGAGCGCCAGCACCTGCTCGACCTGGGCACGGCCGACAGCGCTGCCTTTGGCGAGTTCGTCCATGCTCACGGTGACTGGCTGGCGCTTGCCTGCACTGTCCTTGATGTAGACGTTGGGTGTCAGGCTGACAACCTCGTAGGCCGGCAGCGGCTCGGCCCAGACGGCCGTCGCCGTGTCGTTCGCTCCGTCCTGCCAGTCCGCCGCGCAACCATGCCCGATCGCGTAGGTGCGCTGGTTGCGGTAGAGCAGTGCGATCGACTGCTCTTCCTCATCGGGATCATGCAGCTCGACGTCCGGGTATGGCACGACGCGGATGCCGCCAGCGGGCGTGGCCCGGAACCCCGTCTGAAAGAGGGCCGCCGCAGAGCCACTGCCGGCCATCGTGTTGAGAGCGGCCAGCGTGATCAGGCGCATCGACGAGCCCTCCGGCTCTGTCGGCACCGGTCGGCTGAAGACCTGCATGGTTGGCGTCACCCGCAGCCCGTTGATCGGCGTCAGCGCGATGGTCTTCAGGCGGTTCGTCTCGTTGAGCATGACGTCGCCCTTAATCAGGCCAGTGAGCTCGAATGGACGGCGAACCCACCAGATCTTCGGCCGGGTCTGGCCAGGCCAAGACACGCTGACGCGGTCGTAGTAGGCGCCGGTCACCGTCACCGTCAGGCTGCCGCCCGCGACGACATTGCACTGGAAGGAGATGGCCATGGCCGACGGCTTGAACGAATTGGCGTCGGTCAGGTCGAAGTCATCACTGTCTGCCTCACCCCTGGCCGCTGTCGTGCCCTTGACCTCGACCTCGACGGCCGGCTCCGACATGTCCTCATCGACGGTGCTCAGCCCGGTGACGCCGACGATCTCATCGGTGCCGCCATCGTCGTCGGGCGGCGGCTCGCCGATAGCTGATCCGCGGTGAGTGGCGCCGCTGAACAAGATGCCGATGCCGTAGCGGCGTAGCGGGTCCGACTCGGTCAGCACCTCCTGGTTGCTGGTGGCCTCGTGCCACATACCGTAGCTGTCCTCGCGTTTGTCGAAGGTGGCCGTGCCCGAGGCGCAGTCGAGTGGCTTGCCGCGCGGCGGCTCGTCGGACGGTGGCCCGAACAACTCTCGGCGGACAGCCGCCTCGACGATGGCGCGGGCTTCGACTCCGGTCATGCGTTCCTTCCATGGACAGCACGCAGTGTTTGAGTGTCGATCAACGCGAAGAGCCGGTCGGTTGCTCGCGTCAACCCGATATAGAGCAGTGCCTCGAAGTTCGGAACGGTCGCCGCATCGAGATCCGTGACAATGACCGCCGGTGCGTCCAGGCCCTTGAATGCGTGAATCGTGCTGTAGCGCAATTGACCCGGCCGGGGCGGCCGCCCGTCGGCGGGACGCAGGATTTGTCGGAGCCAGGTGTCGGCGGTCGTCTCTGCGGCCGAGCCGGAGCGCAGCGGGCTAAGCACGACGATCTCGTCGAGACTGAAGCCCTCGTCCTTCAGCTGGCCGACTGCGTCTGCCAGCGCCGTCGATTGGTCGGCACCCTGTCGGATAGGAATGAACTCGGGGTCAGCGCCGTCGTCCGGTCGCCGGAAGCGGCGATACCCCGGGGTCATGTGGCTCAGGCGCTTCACCACCGTGCCGATGCGCGGCAGGTTCCGGCAGTTCACGGTCAGACCGTAGGCCGCCAGGCGAGGGATACGAGTCCTCAGGAGTTCGCGGCCGTCACCGCGGTCGTAGATGGCCTGGCGCTCGAAGTCGCCGAACAGCAGAAGACGGCTGGACTGGAAGCCGCCGGTGACCAGGAGGTCAAGGACGTCGAGGCAAGGCTGGCGGGCCAGGTCCTGAATCTCGTCGACGATGAGGAAGTCGCCGGCTTCAGATGGTGTCTCAAGCAGCACCTCGACGGCTCTATCCGGCAGCTCTCCATCCCAGAACTCGGGGCCGGCGTCGGGTGAGGCTGCCAGGCCGCTGATGCGCATCGCGTCCTGATGGAAGGTGGCGACTCGCAAGCCGGTCAAGCTGGCGAGATCCTGCCGCAGGTGCTGCGCGAGCATCCGGTTGAAGCAGATCAGCCGCCCGCTGCGACCCTGCGCAATCTCACGCCGGGCGGCCTCGACGGCGAGCCACGTCTTGCCCGAACCGGCCGGACCGGTGAACAGCACAGCCCTGTTGTCGTGCATGTTGTCGAGCGCGTCGTATTGCTCATCGATAAAGGCCGCCAGCTGCGTTTCACGCGCCCGGCGAACATCGCCAGCAACGATGGCGGCTTCGAAACGCGGTCGCAGGACATTGGCTGTCGCTGTCGGGGCCGATGTCGCCGCGTGGGAATCCGGCGATCCTGCTACGCAGGTGCTCTGTCCCGGCGGCAATGACCCGCTGGATGGCGGCGACGGCGCCGGCGCGCAGGTCCTCCGAATCGAGCAGCTGCCAGCCGTGCCACTCCGGACTGGCCGGCAGCTTGGTGCGGGCGCGGACATGCGTAAACCAGACGGCATTGAGCATCGGGATGGAGCCGAGGTCGATGCCCCAGGACGTCAGATAGTCGCGAATGCTGTGCATTGCTTCGCCCGCTTGCTTGAACGGGCTCCGCGACGTCGGCGCTTGCGAGCCGAGCTTCCAGCGGCCGTCCGGCAGCACCTCGACGTCGAGGTGCGACTTGACCTCAATGACGAGCACACCGCGGTCGGGCACGATGACGACGAAGTCGGCTTCGCCTTCGACCTGGCGCACATGCTCGGCAATGGCGAGGGAATGGAGGACGATCCACCCAGCGGTCTGAGCGCTGGTGGCCAATGCATCAAAGAGACCTTTTTCCCCTGGCGGGGCGTCCTGGGGGCAATAGGGCGGCCTCATTCGAGCCACGTGGCGCTCCGATCGGTCGACAGCACGCGAGCGTCATGGCGCAACACGATCTCAACATAGGGGGAGATGCTGAGTACGCGTGTCGCGATGACACCGCGGAAGCCCGCCGACTGGACGGCGAAGCGCAGGTGACCGTCGCGCTCCAGCGCCGCCAGGTCGGCCGCGCCAATGGCGTCCTCGAGCTGCTCTGCGATGTTGACGCTGGCCTGCGAGCGCTTCTTGTTGAGGGCATTCGCCAGCGGGAAGGTCGCGTTAACGGGTACGCCGAGCCATTCGAGCAGCAGCGCGAAATCACGGTGGCTGCGTGGTCGGACCAACGTCGGCTCGATCCAGGCGCGCACACGGTCGAGTCGACGCACGCCGAGCTTGGACAACTCGCGCAACACCCATGCTTGGCCGTACTGATCGAAGCGCGACTGCAGGGCGGCCTTCCACCGAGCTTGGGAGGCGGCGACGGCGGAGGCCTGCGTCCCCATCAGCCGAATGGCGGCGTCGTAGAGGGCCAGTCGTTCCGTCTCGCCGTCTCGCAGCAGCAGGTAGATGCCAGGGCGCACCGACTTTACGTCGACGTTCGTCACCCGCTCACCCCCCGGCTGGGTGGGGTCAACGGAGCGGATGCGTTCGCCGTCGTCAAGCAGGATGGCGTAGCCGCCGCTCAGGAGTACTCGGCGGGCAGCGACCTCATCCCGGCCCGGCTCCCGCGACGGCGCGTCCGGTGGAATCCAGACGGCGGCTGGGAGCAGGGTGGTCTCTGGCAGCGTTTCCTCGCTGTCGGTCGGCGTCGGGCTCGAGGTGTCGCCAATGACGAAGTCCCTGCGCTTGATGGGCGGCGTGCCCTCGGCAAGGTCGGCCAGCGGCGACCGCGGAATCGATCGGTCGCTGAACCAGGCCGGCACGTAGTAACTCAGCGCCTCGGTCAGCGGCGCGGTGACGAGCGAGGCGGGCATGAACCGGGGTGGGCCGACGGCGTAGGCCCGTTCGAAGAGCCGTTGCTCGCGCACCAACTGGCTGGTGCTGTAGACGGCAACGCCGAACGGTGTCAGCCAGTTGGTGAGGCCCGCCACCGCGGCACCGTTGGCGCCGATGACGACGCTCGTCAAGAATCCCGACTCCTCGATCGCCTCAAAGAGGGCGGCCCCGAGGAACGGGTCGTGCTCGGCGAGGGCGGCGGCTGTTGCGGCGACCGCCGTCAGTGCCTCGCGAACCTCGCTGCCGACGGCCGGCCGGAGCATCGACGCCTCGGCCGCCACCGTGGCCGACATCTGCTGAACGGCCGGGTTGAATTGCAGCGGCTGTGGCTGGGTGGCGTGCCGCCAGCGCAGGGCCTTGGCGGCGCCAAGCAGGTCGTCCCATAGCCCAGACATGTCGTCGCGGACCAGAAGGAACAGCTTGCGCAGAGCATCGTCGAATGCTGCGCCGTGCGGTTCGCCGACAGCGACCAACTCGACACCGCTGACCGCCAGGGCGGCAGACCGCTCGTAGCGGGCGTTAAGCAACTCGACTCTGGTCATAGCGGCACCGTGAAGGCCATGGCTTCCATGCCGTGCATCGGCTGCCACTGGATGCCGTACTCAAGCGAGATGGGCTCACCGCGGCTGTTGCGGTAGTCGACGATCGATTCGGCCGCCGACTCGTCGGCGACGCTGCGATCAATGACAGCGATGACAACCGGTGTCTCGATCGCCCGCAGGTACTTGATGGCCGTCGCGCCGTCCAGCACAACCGCCCGCACGTCGACGGGCAAAGGCAGCGCATCGTCCAGTCGCGAGGCCGCGAACAGCCGGGTCGACCGCGTTGCGGCCTTTGGGTCATCCGGCCAGAGAATGTTTGCGATCGGCTCCAACTCTTCACCGCGGCCCAGACAGCCACTGATGTCCTCACGCAACCACTTCAAGGTGCCGATGAGTGCCAGATCGTCTGCGGGGGAGGCCAGCCGTGCTGCCCAGTCCGCCGCCAAGCCCGCCATCTGATTGATGACGCCGGGCTGAGCGAGTTGCTGACTGCGCGGCGCGTCGAAGCACGGCAGAACCGTCATGGCGTCCAGCCGGTCGATGAGCCAGTTAGTGGTCAGGCGCAGTCGGCCACGTTCGGCATCGAGGCCGCGAAAGCGGTCGGTGATGACCTTTGTCTTGGTCACGACGCGCACCGGCGTCTCCAGCGCCAACGATCGCGCGACCTCGGCGACCGGCTCGACGACCGGCTTGGGCGCCGCCATCAGCCAACCGCAGCCGATGAGGACCGCAGCAAAGTCACGGACTGGAACCGACACCGTCACGACCACCTGCTGATCGCTGTGCGTGCGCGACCAGCGTGCAATCCGGCTGCCAAGAAGCACTAGACGACCGATCCACTGCGCGGCCGTGCCAGGCTCAAGAGCGTTCTCAGACAGGGCCAGACCGCCCTGATCATGTCGAGCTGCTGCGCCGGACACCGGACCACCCCTCCACTTGCTTTCGCTTGTCGTGAGCCAGGCTAGGCGAGACCTCCGACAAAAACCTGACATCCGCTTCACGAGATCGAACGGTGCTCACTCTCGCGCGACGATCGTCGTGATTTGTCTGCCGGATTTGTCCATCTGTCCTACCCCAAAGTCAGCCCGCGCACCTATCGCGGCGGCGGCCAGTACCATGGACGCCAACCTCGGCGAGCTGTACGTAGACGGAGTACGTCCGGAGAATTGGCGACACGTCTTCGCCTCAGTGCAGTCACTGCACTCCTACGGCGTCAACAACATCGCCGCAGATGCCTACGAGATCGTGGTGGTGGACGAGTTCCATCATGCGGAGGCTCGCACGTACCGGGATCTTCTCGACCGTTTCGCATCACGTGAGCTTCTAGGTCTGACCGCGACGCCGGAGCGAGCCGACGGCGCCGATGTGCGTGCCATTTTCGACGGCAGGTCCGCCAGTGAGCTGCGCCTTTGGGAGGCTCTCAGCGACGAACTTCTCGCGCCGTTCCACTACTTCGGAGTCGCGGGCAACACCGCTTGGAGAGGTTGGAGTGGAAGCGGGGCCGCTATGATGAGGCGGCGCTCTCCGCACTGTTGACCGGTAATGATGCCCACGCCCGGATTGTGCTGACCCAGCTGCGGGTCAAGGTCCCGGACGTGCGGGCGATACGTGCGTTTGGCTACTGCGTCTCCGTCGAGCATTCGCACTACATGGCCGCCGTCTTCAACCAAGCGGGCATCGCAGCCACTGCCGTGAGCGGCCATACGTCGAGCCTGGACCGCGCGAACGCCCTGCAGCAGCTGCGCGATCGCAAGATCGACGTGCTGTTCGCCGTCGATCTGTTCAATGAAGGTCTCGACCTCCCCGAGATCGACACCGTGCTGTTCCTGCGGCCGACTGAGAGCGCCACGATCTTCCTGCAGCAGCTCGGGCGGGGAGTGCGACATGCCGACGGCAAGTCAGTGCTCACCGTCCTGGGCTTCGTCGGTCACAACCGTGAGGAGTTCCGCTTCGACCTGCGCTACCGCGCGCTCACCGGCGCCACCCGCAGTGGACTCGCGCACCAGGTGGAGGCTGGGTTCCCGTTCCTGCCCTCCGGGTGTCAGATCGTCCTCGAACAGCAGACCCAGAACGAAGTGCTCGCCAACATCCGCAACCAGCTCACCAGTAAGAAGTCGTTCCTCGTGTCAGAGTTGCGTCACCGTCCGACTCCTCTGCTCCGTGTCTACCTCCAGGACACCGGAGCGGAGCTGACCGATGTGGTGCGGCCCGATCGGTTGTGGACGTCCCTCGGTCGGGCTGCGGGGCTCTCACTGCCCGATGCAGGCCCCCTCGAAGACGCGTTGGTTAAACGCGTGCGAGCTTTGGCGCACGTCGATGATCCCGACCGCGCGGCTGCGTATCGCCGGCTGCTGGGCCGGCGCGATTGGAGCTACGCCTCGCTGTCGGCCGCCGAGCAGGCGCTCGCGGACATGCTGATCTTCTCGCTCTGGCCCGATGGCGGCGGTTCACGAGCTTCGACGAGGCGTTGGGTGTAGCGAATCATCCGATACTGAACGCCCCTGTCGCTGCGATGGACCACGCCGGTGGCGTCCTGGCCGGCTCGTTGCCGAGCCCACAGGCCCCATGTGCAAGGCGGCCGACGTCAGGTTCGGTGCGCGGCGACGCGGACATCTGCCAGCCCACGATCACCCCGGCTGAACACGTCCAGGTCGAACGCGACGTAGGTCCAGCCGGCGTGTGTTCGGACATAGGTCAGACCGGCCATCCACAGCCGGTTCGGCGCCCTCGCCACGAACTGTCGATTCACCCGATCCTGCGGGCGCTCGGTCTCAGCGCCGTCACCGATGGTGGTCCTGCTGGTGTTCTCCCGCGGGATCCCACGCGAACCATGGGCGCGCATCAGCCGCTCCACGGTGCAGCGGGTCACCGCCACGCCCTCCCGGTTGAGCTCGGCGCGGATCTTGCGGGCACCGTAGACACCCAGGTTCGCCCGGTGGGCGTTCGTGATGTCGACGAACAGGTCGGTATCGCGGACCTCGCGCGCCGAGGGCGACCTGGGTCCTGGCTGCGTAGTAGCTGCTCGGGGCAATCGCGCTGACGATGAACCAAGCGGTCCGCTCGCCAGGCTGGTTAACCTGCGCTAACGTCACTATACGTGACCGGCTCTGCACACTTGTTAGACTCAGCGCTTGAGTTGGTGCTCGAGTCGCTTCTTGCCGCCGATGGGACCGGCGAGCGGTTCGCCCGCGTGATCAGGGAGACGTACGACCAGCTGTATGACGGTGGTCGAACTGGACGCTACCGGTGGGATCAGCTGTTCAAAACGGAAAAGACGCACTTCGGAACCCTGGTTGAGATCAACCTGCAGCGCGAGTTTGGTTTCGATGACGGATTGAAGCTGGACTATCGGATCGCTGGACAGGAAGTCGATGCGAAGTACAGCCAAGACCTCTGGAAGTGGATGCTGCCACCCGAGGCCGTCGGCGGCCTCTGCCTGGTGATGACGGCGGATGATCGAACCTCTAAATTCTCTGCGGGCATCGTGCGAGCCGATCCGATACGCCTGAGCCTTGGCTCGAACCGTGACGCGAAGCGCACGCTGTCGCTGTCGGGCCGTTCGGACGTCGTGTGGCTGTTCCGTGATGCACCGTTCTCTCCGAACATCTTGCTGGGCCTCGAACCGACGGAGGTGGCAGCCATCTTCTCTGCGGGCTCGGGACAGCGTCGGGTCAATGAGCTCTTCCGTCGGGCCGTGGGGCGGCGTGTCACCAGGTCGACGGTTGAAACGGTCGCTCAGCAACGCGACCCCATGAAGCGGGTACGAGCGAATGGCGGTGCTCGGCAGCACCTTGCTGCCGAGGGCATTGCGATCTTCGGTGGCGACTATCGGAGCCAGCGCGATGCAGCGGAGAGCTTGGGGTTGCCGGTGCCTCGCGACAGCGAGTTCGTCTCGAGCTACTTACGCCGAACGACGCATGGAGGTCGCGGCAGCTGTCGGCTGGGAGACGACTGGTGGACGCTGGCGGCGCCCGATGCCAGCGAAGCCCTGCCGCTTTCGATCTACCGCTGAGCCCCAAGCGCCTGGTCAAGGCCGCTGTCGGACCGGACGGCCACAGTGGGACCGACCACGGGGTGGGCGCGCCTGACACACGTGGAAGTCGTCCCTTGGCAGGATGAGACCATCAGATGTGACGAGAGGTGGACGCGTGACCGACTTGAGCGTCGTAGAGATCTGCGCTGGCGCCGGCGGCCAGTCCCTGGGGTTGCACCTCGCTGGGTTTCATCACAAGCTTGCCGTCGAACTCGACCCGACCGCAGCCGAGACGCTGAAGACCAATCTCGATCGACTGGCTCTTGCTGCTGGATCAAAGAGAGCCACGGTCGCCGTCGGGGATGTCGCAGATGGGAACGTCTGGTCTCCTGAGCAGTTCGACGGGGTCAGCCTCCTCGCGGGCGGGGTGCCCTGCCCGCCGTTCACGATCGCAGGCAAGCAACTCGGGTCGGACGATGAGCGCGACCTCTTCGCTTGGGCTGTGGAATCAGTGGGGCGTGTCCGGCCGGCAGCTGTGATGCTCGAGAACGTTCGAGGTCTGTGGATGCCTCGGTTCGCTGCCTACCGTCAGGCAGTGCTCGACCGCCTCAATGAACTCGGCTACGTAGCAGAGTGGCGCTTGCTAGAGGCCCGCCACTACGGAGTGCCACAACTCCGTCCGCGCACGATACTTGTCGCGCTCCTGCCGGAGTTCGCTCCATACTTCCGTTGGCCCGAGCCGGAGCTGAGTACTGAGACCGTCGGAACTGCGCTGCGGGATCTAATGGCGGAGCGCGGCTGGCGCGGCGTCAACCGCTGGGTCAAGAAGGCCAATGATATCGCTCCGACAATTGTGGGCGGAAGCAAGAAGCACGGTGGCGCCGACCTGGGCCCCACAAGGGCCAGGCGGGCTTGGGCGGAGCTCGGCGTCAATGGCATCAGCCTCGCTGACGAAGCTCCTGGTCGTGAGCTGTCGGCAGCGTACGTGCCGAGACTGACGACCGAGATGGTGGCACGTCTTCAGGGCTGGCATGGTAGCGAGGACTACGCCTGGGAGTTCACGGGACGAAAGACGAGTCGCTACCGCCAGATCGGCAATGCATTCCCGCCGCCGGTAGCGCGAGCAGTCGGAACAGCGATCGCGAGTGCATTGCGCAAGGAACACATCATGAAGGACTCGACGGATGCGAAGGTGACGCACTCCCCTGTCTACGGGCTGCTTCGGGCGAACCCGAATCGGTTTGTACCAGTCGGTGAGCTGCTCGCCCAGCTGGCGGACGTCCGGACTGCCGACCAAGTGACTCGGGATATTACCTTCTTGCGACGCGACTTCGATCTTGACGAACAGGTGCAAGGTGGACAACTAGCTTATCGACTCGGTGGTTGGAGAGCCTTTCAGGGCGAGGCTGAGCATGCACGCCATGTGGCATTTAACAGTGGAAAGGGTCGGGCAAGGATCAGTTAGCGAATTCGCCAACCCTCGTTCGCTCTCTTGGCTCGGTCGCTGTGCATGTGCGTACTATCGGCCCGGCTAGAGTTTCTCAGTTTCGAGCGCGATCTCGATCTCGGGAAACGACAGGTCCACAGACGTTGGCGCCCCCACCGGATGATTGCTCTGCAAGTACGCCGTCACCTCTGCCAGAGTGCGATGACCAACGCTAGAGAGAATCTCTACGATGTCTTTCCCAGAGATTACGATAATTGGGTGCTTGTCCTCTCGTACCTCTGTGTATGCCTGCTGGTTCAGGTAGCTGGTAGTCACCAGGATGCCAAACTGACGGGCCCGAAGTCGCGAAATGAGCCGACTCACATCGCGCACGCCCACGCCGGATGAGCGTTGGTAACACTTCGCTTCAAGCGCGAAGTCGATTTGGATGGGATCGGAGTGGGGTCCAATGAGGTACTCCCCAACGGCGTCGCGCCCACCATCGCGGCTCGGACGGGTTACATCAATGCTCGCAACCTTGGGGTCAGACATTAGCCAAATGTCGGCAGCGAAACCTTCGAAGGCGTGTGGATTGGGAGCAAAGTGCTGGTAGATCTCCTGAAGTACCGCGCGTTCGAGAGTTGTCGTGGGGAGCTGATCCTGCGGCCGGCGCACCGACAGCGTCCTAGTACTACAGCCGTAGATCGGGGTTTTGGGCGTGTTGTCGCAGGTCAGGGCGGCCAGCGCGTGATCATGGTTGGTTGTGAAGACAAACAAGAACGTCGCGCTGGCCGCGCCTCACAGGATAGAGCCTGACCGGTGGTGGGACGGGTTCGGCGCGCTGTTGGACCGCGTCCGGCCGCGGTTCGCGCGGTACGAGTCGGCCCGGCATGCTGGTGCGTTGATGCTCGGGTTGTTGTCCGGTCTGGACCGGAAGAACTGTTGGACGATCGCTGAGCATCGCGGTGATGTTTCCCCGGATGGGTTGCAGCACTTGCTTTCTCGTGCGAAGTGGGATGCTGACGCGGTCCGCGATGATCTGCGCCACTATGTGGTTGAGGAGTTCGGTGACCCGGACGGTGTCCTGATCGTTGATGAAACCGGCGATGTGAAGAAGGGCGTGCACACGGTCGGCGCGCAGCGGCAGTACACCGGAACTGCAGGCCGGATCGAGAACGCTCAGGTCGCGGTGTACCTGACCTACGCGGCCCCTCGCGGGCATGCGTTGATCGATCGGGCCCTGTATCTGCCCAGGTCCTGGACCGATGACCCCGTCCGGATGGCCAGCGCCGGTGTCCCGGATGGTGTCGGGTTCGCGACCAAACCGGCACTGGCCCTGCAGATGATCCTGTCGGCAGTACAGGCTGGCGTCCCGGCGCGGTTCGTCGCCGGTGACGAGGTGTACGGCAACGACTCCAAACTTCGTGCAGCGCTCACCGACACAGCCATGGGCTACGTGCTGGCCGTCGCGTGTGATCACCGGATACCGACCCAGGGCGGAGCTGTCCGCGCTGATGCGTTGACCGGGACGCTGCCAGCGCAGTCGTGGCAGAAGATGTCAGCCGGCGCGGGAACCAAGGGTCCGCGGTTCTACTCGTGGGCGCTCATCCGGATACCCGGTGATCAGCCTGGCCTGCACTGGTTGCTGCTGCGCCGCAACGATTCCACCGGCGAGATGGCCTACTACCGCTGTCACTCACCGCGACCGGTCCCGCTGGCCACCCTGGTCCGGGTCGCAGGGCAACGATGGAAGATCGAAGAATCGTTCCAGACCGCCAAAGGGCAAGCCGGACTCGATGAACACCAGGTCCGGCGGTGGTGTTCCTGGCACCGCTGGAGCACCCTGGCGATGCTCGCGATGGCGTTCCTTGCCGTCACCACCGCTGCCGAGAGAGACCGCCAACCCGCACCAACCGGCCTGATCGATCTCACCCTGAACGAGCTGCGAAAACTCTTCGACACCCTCACAGTCGGAGCGATCGCGACCCGTGAGCACGTCCTGCACTGGTCAATCTGGCGACGGAAACACCAAGCCACCGCCCGATACCACCACTATCGCCGCAGATCAGAGCACTACAAGATCGATCTACGGCTGTAGTACTAGGTGCCTCGAGGGGCTGATATGTCCTTTCTGACACCCATTTTCGCCACTCCTCAGGACAATGAATTGACAAAGGCCCGCCTGTCAGAATTTCCTTAATCCAGGCTCTAGAGATGGTGGCAGTCTTCAAGACGGTGAAATGGGAGCGGTAGTTCTGAAAGCGGTGCCCCTCAGTCGTTCGCCAAACAGCGACCAGTTCTTCTTCAGGGGATAGTCTGGGAGAGCCAGGGACAAGTAGGCCACGAAAGATCACGTCCCGTCCGGACCCAGCCTTTTGAAACAGCAGGTAAGGCGGCACCGATGCGCGAACGTCGGGACCCCCATGAGAGGATCTAAACGTATCTTCAAGCAGGACGTTTCCACGCCGAGTGGTTCGTAAGAGCTGACTCCCAGGCTTTCTGTTATCGCCGAAATAGGTGAAGTCGCCAGTGGTGACATCAAGACGGTCGGGCCAGTCCGTCTCCCTGCCAGAGGTGTAGAGCACGCACAATCGAACCGTTCCCTGAGTAGGACTTCCGTGATAGCGAAATCCGCCCTGGTTCCCGACTGGAAGGAGCTTCTGAATCGGGTCATCGGCGACCGTTCCGCCTGTGCCGCCCCGGTATGTCTGGTCGACAACGAGGTCGCACTCACTCAGCTCACTGTAAGGAACCGCGCCGTCCAGCCTGGCGTGCAAGTCCGTCTGCTTGGCGGCTGGGAGTGCAGCGGAAGTCGAGGGCGTCGTCATGCTGAGTGCCGCCAGGCGTAAGCGCACACGGACCACCAGGTCGTCCCTTGGTCGCCGTCGCCAACGATCCGGATGCTTCTCATTGGCTCAGCCTAGGGGTCATGACCGCCCTCTTGGTCGCGTTGGGGTCGTCGGCTGGATTTCAACCCAGCCGTCGCTTCTCCGTCGCTTGACCTGGTTGCTCCCTTCAATCGTTGCGTACATTGACCTCATGCATGGCCTGGTGCTGAGGCTGTCCACGTTGGACGCCGAAGCGGCCAGTGGGCTGCGCGTGATCGGGTTCTTCGAGACCTTCATGGAAAAGCAGATGGATCTCTCGGTGGCCCTTCGTGCAACGGCCCAGCTGGTGGAAGCCTCGGTGGGAATCCGCACCGCCGACCGGACCTTGTGCCAGCGCGTCTCGGCGGACGGCCGCGTCACCGCCGACGGCCCGCAGCACGATTCCCGGATCCATGAGCTCGGCAGCGGCGATTAGATCTGGCTGGAGCGCACCGGCGACCCGCTACTGCTCGATGAATTGATGATGGAGCGGTTTCGAGCTGGTGGCGGCCGTGGCGCTGGCCCGGCGCGACCACGACCTGGCCCACCTCGACGTTCCCGGCCTGGTGCAGCAGGCGGTCACCGGTCACCTCGGGTTCGACCCGGACGCACCGGTGCACGTCCTGGCTGTGGTCGGCGAAACCCGCCTCGGTGGGCGCCCTGGTCATATCCTGAGAACAGAGTGCACAGCGTGTGCGTCACGGCAGGGTGGGCAGCCACTTCGCGGTGCTGTCGTCGCACCCGATTAGCGATGGGGTTGCCGTCCCGGTCGGCTGTCGGTGTGGATCAACACGCGCTATGGATGTCGCCGAGCTGCCGACCGCGTGGCAGCGGGCCAAGACGGCGCTGCGTTTTACCCACCCCAACACCCATCCGCCGCCGCCGGACAGCAAGCAGGGACCGATCCTGGTCGCCTACGAGCAGCTGGGCGGATTCGCCGCTGTCGCCCACCACGTGCCGGTCGAAGCCATCAACCAGATCGAGGACGTCCGCGTCCTCGATCAGCTCGCTGCTGAGCCCGGCGGTGACGACATGATCCGCACCCTCGAATCGGTCGCAGCCACCGAGTCGTTGCGGAGCGCCGCGAAGATCCTGCACCTGCACTACAACTCAGTGGCCCACCGGGTGGCGAAGGCCGAGCAGGTGGTGGGGTTCGTCATCGCCGAGAGCTACTTGCTCTCCCGCCTGATGCTGGCGCTCGTGCTGCAGCGACTCCGGGACTCGCATCCCGTCACGATGGTTCCGGTTCAGCGCTGTGCCAGTGTCTCGCGTCTAGCCAATACTAAATACTCTAAAGCTCTCTAAAGATGGATGGCGGGTTGGCCAGATGGCCAACCCGGTCCATGCCAGCTTTGGAGTGAGCCCGCCGCTGCTCGTGGGCAGGGAGCAGGTCATCCAGGACTTCGAAGAGGCACTCGAGGATGGTCCCGGTTCAGCCGGCCGCGCGACGCTGTACGCCGACGCTCGCGGATCGGGAAAGACCGTCATGCTGAATGCGATCGAAGACCGTGCGCGTGAGCGCGGTTGGCTGGTGGTGAGCGAGACTGCTACAGCCGGGTTCATCGACCGGATGACCACCCAGCATCTGCCCCGGTTGCTGCGCGACTTCGACCCGGCGGCGGTCCGGCGGCGATTGACCGGGGTCACGGCGCCGCTACGAATCGGTGGCGTGACCTGGGAGACGATCGAGGCACACGTGGTTCAGGCCGGCCTGCGCAATCAGATACAGGCGTTGACCGACCTGCTCGCCGATCATGACACCGGCATTCTGATCACCCTGGACGAGATCCACCGCAACCAGATCGCGGACCAGCGCGAGTTGGCAACCACGGTGCAGCACGCCTTCCGGGAAGGTCGCGAACTTGCCTTCGTGGGTGCGGGCCTGGCCGCCGGGATCAGTGACGTGGTCAACGACGACGTGCTGACGTTCCTGCGGCGAGCCGAGCGCCATACCCTTGGCACCGTCAGCCGGAGTGATGTCGAGCGTGCCTTTCGGGAACCCATCGAAGCTGCCGGCAGACAGGTCGGATCAGCCGCCCTGTCCACCATGGTGGACGGTGCCGACGGCTACCCCGTCCTGCTCCAACTTGTCGGTGCGCAAACCTGGCGCCTGCACCCGCAGGAGCGAGAGATCACCGAGGCTGACGCCACCGAGGGGGTTCACCGCGCTCTCAGGCGACTCGGAACGCTCGTGCACGAGCCGGCGTTGAGAGACGTCTCCGCCATCGACAAGATGTTCCTGATGGCCATGGCGCGCGATGACGGGCCGTCGGCCATGGCGGACGTCCAACGCCGGATGGACGTCGAGGCCAACTACGCCAGCCAGTACCGGCTGCGCCTCATCGCGGAACTGATCCATCCGCCGCGACGCGGGTACGTGGACTTCTCGCTGCCCTACTTGCGCGAGCACCTCCGGGAGCAGGCTGCCGCTGCCCGCTGAAGCCACCGTGGGTCTGGTGCTCCAATTCCGTGCAGCGCCGGCCGAAATGCCTACGGCAGTCCTGCCCGATCGAACTCCTGCAGCAACCGGGGACGTCGCCGATGGATGTCACGGAGCTCGGCGATGAACGCATCGACGTCAGCGGAGCGATCCGACTTGGCAGCAAGCGTCCGCATCTTCCGCAGACGCTGAGCTGCGGCCCGATAGTTGCGGGCGTCGGCATCGACCAGGGTTCCGACAACGAGACGCTCGTGGGCCGGGAGCACCGCGAGCGGATCGATTTTCTCGTAGACCTTGATCAGGTCTATCCAGGCCCTGTCGCCGTCCAGTCCCAGTGAATGGGCGAGCGTCCAGGCAAGCTCGGGCTCCTTCAGGGTCTGCAGCGCGAATCTGACCACCTCGCACGGGTCCGTGGTGAGGGCATCCATCACCTCGCCGCTGTACTCGGGCCAGGTCGCACCCGCCGCTTGGTGCAGCGCACCAGCGGTGGCCGCGGACGGCCAGCCGCGGAACACCCGCAGTCGGGCCGGCAACACGTCATCCGGGCGATGGTCCTCGAGCAATCGGCACCAGAGTTCGGCGGCGGCCAGCGACTGGTGCCCGTGACCGAACTCCACGGCCTGCTCGGCCCAGTCGATCGCCAGGTCGACCTCGCCGATCTCCTGGAATGCCTGGGCAGTGTCGGTCAGCCAGGCGGCCACCTTCCGACTCCGGGCGTGGGTGCGGATGATCTCGTCGATGTCGAGATCGAGAACGGCCATCCGTCGTGCGTTGTGGTCGAGAGTGAACCAGGTGTGGGAGTGGCTCGAGCGCCAGCGATCCTCGTCGCTCGGCTGCAGTCCGAGGGGAGCTGCGATCGCGGCCAGCCGCTCGCGATACAGCGCGATCCCCTTCTCGCCGAGCGCGGGTGCGTACGCGACCGGGTCGAGGGTGAAGAAGTCGACGTCACCCTCGAACTGGAACTTGATCATCCAATCGACCAGCTTGGCCGGGGTGATCTTCGCGGCGGCAGCGACCTGGGGGTGCAGCGCGATCAGACGGCGGCACGCGTCACCGATGATGCCGCTGGAATCGTCCGCCCTCGCGATCACCGTGCAGGCGCTGGCCAAGGCCTTGCGGGTGACGGTGTAGACCTCGGCAGGGTCCGCCGTCCCGATGGCTGACTCGAGCTTGTCGACACCTTCGTGCATGTCGCGACCGTGAGCGTTGGCGGCGCCCCAACGGTGCAGATCCGAGCGCGATCGGATCAATGGCAGGACCTCGTCGGCCAGGGCGCTCATGCCGGCTCCGATCTCGCTGCAGTCCTGCTGGTCGGGGTCTGCGGACCGATGCAGCGTCGTCGTGGATGTCGATCCGGACCCGGATCCCACCGTAGGCGATTGCCTACCGGCGGAGTCGGGTGGAGTCTGCGCCGGGGGATGATGTCTCCGGGGCCGCCTGTCGTGGTCCACCATCGCAGGTCGAGAGAAGCGTCATGCCAGAGGTGCAGATCAACGGGAACCGGCTGGTCATCGAGGTTTTCGGTGATGACGGTCTGGATGCGAGCAGCAAGCCGGTGCTGATCGCCCATCACGGAGCACCAGGCCTGGCGTCGCGAGCCGAACCGCGGGCCAGCTTCGGCAAGTTCGCCGACATCTGCCGCGTGGTTGTGTACGACGCGCGCGGCTCCGGCGCCAGCGAGGGTCAGCAGCCCTACAGCCACGGGCAGTGGACGGCCGACATCGACGCCGTGCGGGAGTGGATGGGTGTCGAGCAGGTGATCATGGCCGGCGGCTCCTACGGCGGGTTCCTCTCCCTCGAGTACGCGATCGCGTACCCGGACCGCGTCCGGGCGCTCGTGCTGCGGGACACCGCCGCCAACGACGGTTTCGAGGCGATGGCCCGGGCCGCGGCACTGGCTGACACCCGGGTGCAGCTCGACATGGACAAGTTCAACCGTGTGATGGCCGGTCAGGTGCGCGACAACGACGATCTGCGCGATTGCTGGCGCGAGATCCTGCCGCTGTATGACTTCGTCTGGGATCCGGCTGCGGTCGAGGCGAAGGTGGCGGCGACGCCGTACCGGTTCGAGGCGCACAACTGGGCGTTCACCCAGAACCTGCCGCAGTACGACCTCACCGCGCAGCTCCCGCAGATCACCGCACCGACCCTGATCACCGTCGGCCGGGTCGACTGGATCACCCCGGTCGCGTGCAGCGAGGAACTCGCCGCGGGCATCCCCGGCTCGGAGATGGTCGTGTTCGAGAAGTCCGGCCACTCGCCCCAGATCGAGCAGGCTGACGAGTGGGAGGCCACCGTGCGTCGGTTCCTCGCCGATAGGGTCGGAATCGGAGCCGGCGCGCAGGAGCGCTGAGCCTGGTGTCGACGCGGTGTCGGTGGTGGTGGACCCGGCCCCTGATTTCGGTGGCCGAGCAAGGGACGAAGGACTGCGACAAGACCCGCCGACCTGACGCCGCCCAGGCTCAGCCGGCAGTGACGACGATGTCCATCGCTGTCGACTGCGGTCGCAGCAACCGTTGCGCGGCAACGTCGATCAGGCCGCGGCCTGTCTTGCTGACCGGCTTGTAGAGCCCGATCTCGAGCGTGTCCGGATTCTTCGTCCTGCTCCGCTTGATGCGCCAGCGTCCGACCACCGCGCCGTCGACCAGCACCAGGTTCTTGATCGAGAGGTCGAAGTCGCCCGGCTCGCAGCAGGCAGAACGATCGGGGTAGGCGATAACGTACTCGTCGAACATCGACAGCAAATGAGCGGTGCCTCGCGCGGACGCTTCCACGCCTCCGGTGCTGAACAGTCCGTCTCCCACCTCGACGACGCCGGTCGCAGCGAAACCTGCACGGGCGTCGGTCAGGGTCAGACCGCTCCACCAGGCGAAGTCCTTCGCGGTAGCCGGTGCGTGACTGTCGAGGTAGCGACGGGCGAGTGTCGCCACCGCTTCGTCCCGATCGATCTGTGCCGACTCGGGGATGCGCGACCGGTAGGACAGGAAGGTGTCCCACGAGCCGCGGCGTGGGCCGGTGATCGCCATCTTGTCGAGCTCGGCGGCGAGGGTGAGTTGGCTGAGCGGTTGGCCGGTGATGGTCAGACCCCGCTCCGCCAGTTCGGCGCCGATCTCCCGGCGGGTCAACGGCTCGGAAGCGGCAGCGAGCACGTCGGCGACCAGACCGACCGCTCGGGCGCGATCGTCACCGAAGCCGGCCGACCGATATTGCGAGCGCATCTGGGCGTGTACTCGCTCGGCCGTCAGATCCAGCATCCAATCGAGGTCGTCAGTGCGGACGAAGTGCCAGGTGGGCCGGAGGACATGGGTGCGCACCACGTCGCCGGTGGCGACCTGATCGGCGATGCTCGCGAGCGACGGGTCGCCGAGGACCCGGCGGGACAGCATCCGGCAGGCGTCCTCGAACTCCTGCGATTGAACCGCGGTCAGGTGGCCCACCACTGCGGTGATGTCCGGGTACGGCTCGTCCAGCAGTCGCTGGCGGGCGAGGCGTTCCCCGCGGATGGCATCGACGTCCACGGGGGTAGTGGATCACGCGGGTCCGACTTCCTACCCGCCCGACTGGGCGACCGTGCAGTGCGTCGAATTTGTGGTGGTCGAGCGAGCGACGAAGGAGCGCGTCGAGACCTGCCCGCTGATGGCTCAGGTCGAGTCGGGGTTCTTCAGGTGCCGACTCGGAAACTCGTGAAGCGCCCGGGCGACAAGCTCTTCAATCGCCTGCAGTGGAACACTTTCGGTGATGAAGGACGTGAACGACAGGACGCCGGTCTCGTCGTCCTCGAACACCTCTGCTATCTGGCGGACCGGGTCGGTGGAGTTGAGCTCAACCAACATGCCGTCCCGGGGGTTGACCTCGCTAGCAAGGAAGATCTTGTACCCATCCATCGTCGTGCACCCCTTTCTAGGGCTCTAGGAATCCCATGAACGTCCCGTCCTTGCGCAGTCGGACGCCCCAGCCGCGCGAATCCCAAATATTGACGACAGTATCGAGGTCGTCGACTCGTACCGTGTCGTCCAAGATCCTCCTGACTTCCTCCATGCCCTGCGCGTTCCGTGCAGCCCCATTGCCAGATGACCTGCCCTCGTAGACAGACCCTTGTCGGCCGCCGTGCTTCTGCAATCCTCGTCCGGCCTGCGTCAGCCCGTTCCGGTCCGGGGCTCTGGCCGCCGCGAGTACGTCGTCACGGCTGAACGGACCGAACTGCGTGACCTTCGAGACCTTGCCAGCATCGGCGCCGGTGTCCGCTGCTCTGCCTGCGTCAGCAGCCTTGTCGCCAGCCTTGACCACATCGGCGCCATCCTCGAAGACCTCGACGCCAACCTTGACTGCCTTGGCGCCCTTGGCGAACGGGATGGGAGCGGAGACGATGTCGAAGATGCAGGCGCCGATATTGCCGCCGGTCTTGCAGCCGCTGAACATGAAGGTGGTGAAGAGGTCCCAGCCGTCGGCGAGCGCGTCGTCGAGTCCGTAGACCTCCTCCTGGGTCAGCGCGTGGGGGTAGGTGCGGAGTCCGATGAGGATGTTCTCGCGAGATTCGACGATCGCGTCGGCATTGACGCCGCAGAACGCGTCGGTGTTGTCGCCCGGGGTGGTTGCTCCAGTCTGCATGCCACGGCAGGCGTTGAAGAAGCGCTCGCGGTAGGTCGCTTGCATTGCCCTATCGATCCACGGGCGTGGCGTCGGACTGGTGTTGCTGTCGATGTCCTTCGGGTTGTCGGTGGCCAGGAATGGTCCGAGTGCGCTGAGTTGGGCAGGCTCTGCGAGCCGGAAGCCGGCCATCACCGCGTTGCTGGACTGGCGGAAGCGTCCGGGCCCTCCTCCGGCGCGGACCGCAGTGACTCTGGCTCGCACGCCGGCGACGTGCCCGGGGGACATCGCGGTAGCACGGTCGATCTGAACGCAGCAGCCGCGAACGGCGGCCGCATGACGAGCGAGGATCGCCGCCGACCGCGCATCGAGGTCGTGCACCGTCTGGGCGGCCGAGTCGATCAGGTCGGGTTCGGCAGTCGGAGTGTCGCGCCAGCGGTCGAGGGTGACTCCGGCCTCGGCGCGGTGGACGGCGAGGGCTCGGAGCTCCTGCTGACAGTCCTCGAGAACCTCCGCGTAGCTGACCAGTGCGCCGCCCACGATGTCGCGAGCGGTGGCGAGCGTGCCGAGCACCGTGCTCGTGTCGGACTCGAGGCGCTGCTGCCAGGTGTCGGCCTCGTCGCCGAGAAAGCCGTCGACCACCGCGACGGCGCCGACCTGTGCTGCCGCCGCGGCGCACGCCATGGCTGCGGTCCGCCACCTCCGGCCGGAAGCCCTGATGGCGTCCGGGTCGCCGGTCAGCGTGGTGGGTGCGGCGACGGTCGTGCGGGTCATCTGGTCCTCCCCTCGACGGTCAGGACACTGACAGGGCCGCCCGGATCCGCGCGAAAGTTGTCCACAATCGCTGCTGGTGCAGCGGCATCAAGTCACACGATCGGGGGATTCCTCGCGTCAGCGCAGGTCCAACGGGTGGTCTCTGTGGACAACTCGGGCAGGGTCAGTGCGTTGTGGGTAATCTCTGACCTCAGGTAGGAGCGGCCCCAGAGGCCGTTTCGCGGGCGGGTCGGGGAGATTCATGACGCACTTCAGAAGACGCGCGGCAGCGGTGGCGGTCGCCGCTGCTCTTGCGCTGTCGGCATGCACGACCGACCCGGCAGCTGATCCCACCAGTAGCGGATTGGTCCCGGTGACCGCGACGCCGTCGGTGGTGACGACATCCGGATCGGGTTCGACCTCGAATACATCGCCGTCAGCGAGCTCTCAGCCCTCGGCCTCGACGGGTGCATCGACGAAGACTTCCCCACCCACGACGCCCACCAGCAAGTCGTCGTCCGCGCCACCGATCACGACACCACCGAGCGCGACGGCCCCGTCCTCGACCAGCCCGCCGCCATCAACCACCTCGACCCCGAAGGCCTCCCAGTCGACGACGGTGAAGCCCACGACCACCACGCCGAGGATTACGGCCGGCGGCATCCCGGCCGCTGACCGAACTGAGATCGCCGCGGTGTGGGCGAAATATTGGGACGTGCTCAACGATGTGGGAAATAAGTCCCCAGAGCAAATAGCGGCCATAGCAAAAGGTGTGGCTACCGGACACGAGTACGACGGATTCGTGTCGAGTGCAAAGCTGTTCAAACAGCGTGGTCTCGCCTACTTTGGGACCATAAAGAGCCGGATCTCCTGGGGGCCGTTGGCTTCCGGTGAAGCCGTGATGCGAGATTGTATGGACCAGACCAAGTTCGGAACCTACGAGATCTCGACCAAAAATGCTGTGACCATAGGTGATGCGCGAGTGAATCTGCACGCTACTTTTCGGAAGGTATCTTCGGGCTGGCGGGTCCAGGGCATCTTCGAAGACACGTCGGAGGCGTGTTAGAAGATGAAGATGAGTCGAACAATCAATACTGCTGTGGTTGCTTTGATTCTTAGCGCACTCGTCGGATCTCCAGCACATGCGGCCGATGACGACGGTGAGATCAACACCAACACCGCGCAACACACGAACTCGAAGGGCCAGACGACGTCCACGGTCTCGGCGACCGTTTACGGAGAGACACCAGCTGAGCGGAAAGCGTTCGCTGATGCGGGTGGCGAAAAGCGGCCCAGCCGATCTGGAGGCGGTTCAGAACCGTCCAACTGCTACTACCGAACCTCGACGGACAGGCTGTCGCTGCAGGTCTACGACAAGTCCGTCAAAGACGGGTTCGTACTGATTCGCATGTGCGGCGGACAGCTTGAGATCGAGGGCATGGGTACCCCGCAACAACGCGAGATCTGGCTCGAGGACGGTTCTTCCTTTGTCGGCTACGAAGATCCCGCCCCCGCTATTCCCGCGCCGACTCCTCCGCAGCCCCAGGACTTCCTCGACGAGGCGATGGGGGAGCTGACCCTCCCGGCCCCCGACATCAACATCGGACCGGAAGCTGAGCAGGCGGTGGTGAATCTGCCGCTGTCGTTCTGGGTCGGTGGCCAGACCGAGTACCAGGCAACAGCGGGTCTCGCCGGCGGTGTCGGGGTGGTGGTGACGGCCCGGATGAAGTCGGTGACCTGGAACTTCGGGGAGCCGGCCAGCACCTCGTCACCGACGGGCGCACCCGCCACCCTCACCTGCAACGGTCCCGGCGCGCCCGCTACCGCCACCGCGGACCGGCGGACGACACCGGACTGCGGTCATGCCTTCCGGTGGAAGTCCACTGCGGACCGCACCGGAGGCTCGGGTGCGTGGACTGTCGGCGCGAGTGTGCAATGGGACGTCACCTGGCAATCCACCGGCGTGAACCCGGTCGTCACCGGAGCCGTCGGCAACGTCGCGCCCACCCAGAACACTGCGCAGTTGCAGGTGCTGGAGTACCGAGATCGGTTGGTGGACAACCCGAACGCCGCACCCGGCGGCTGACCGTCGTAGGTCACCGCATTACGGAAGACGCGAAACGTGCGCAGACACCGCGACCGCATGCAGTCCGTCCCGTCAGATCGCCAGGTCAGTCGGTGATGAAGAACGGGAACGCGTTACCGATGAAGGCGATGACTGCGCCGAGCAGCACCAGCTTCGGGTTGCCCCAATTACGGATGACGATGAACAGCCCGACCGCGGTGACCGGCAAGCCGGTCAGGTAGCGCCAGTCGTGGCCGGGGTAGCCGGCGAAGAACAGCACCACCTGCAGCGCCGACAGTGCGACGAACGGCAGGAGTCCGAAGATGCCGCCCGCGCGGCGGAACAGGTTCGGATCGTTGTTGGTGATCTCGGGGCGGAGTGTCACGGTCGGCCTTCCGGTGTGGGGTCTCCTGGCACCGTATCCATCCCGCTCGGGCGGAGGGGTCGGTTCTGCCGAAGTCCCCTCGCCGCGGCCGAAGAAGTTGTCCACATCGGCCGCGCTTCTCGTTCCGAGCAGTCCGCTTCTTCTACCGTGGAGTGGACGGCAGATACCGCGGACGCGGGCGAAACACCATGGAGGCGAACATGTTCCACTGAATCACTTGTACACAGAACCGCTGCGAAGGGGGAATTGGGTCGTTGAACCTGCGGGATCTCGACTCACTGCGTTCGCTCGATCGTCGAAGAGTGGCGGGGGTTGATCTGGTGGAATCTCGACTCGCTGCGTTCGCTCGATCGTCGAGGAGCGGCGGGGGTTGATCGATCGGAATCTTCGCTGGTCGAGCAAGCGACGAAGGAGCGCGTCGAGACCCGTTATTCATCTGGTGGGATCTCGGCTCACTGCGACGAAGCCGATCAGCGGGCAGGACGGCCCCACGCCTCGAGCAGCCGCAGCCAGATCTCACTCAACGTCGGGTACGACGGCACCGCATGCCAGAGCCGGCTGATGGGCACCCCGCCGACCACCGCGATGGTGGCGGCATGGATCAGCTCCGCGACTCCCGGGCCAACAAAGGTGACGCCCAGCAACACTTCCCGCTCGGTGTCGACCACGAGCCGCGCAGCTCCGTCGAAGTGGTCCGATTGGACCGACGCGGCCGCCACCGACGACAGTTCGACGTCCACCACCCGCACCGAGTGGCCGGCCTTGCGGGCCTGCGCCTCGGTGAGTCCGACGGCGGCGACCTCGGGATCGGTGAAGACGACCTGCGGCACCGCTGCGTGGTCGGCGGTCGCGACATGCGTGCCCCAGGGCTGGTCGTCGACCGCAGTGCCCTTGGCCCGCGCCGCGATCACGTCACCGGACGCCCGGGCCTGGTACTTGCCCTGGTGCGTGAGCAGCACCCGGTGATTGACGTCACCCACCGCGTACAGCCACCCGCCTTCGACGTCCTGCACCAGCATCGTGTCGTCGACCGTCAGCCAGTCGCCGTCCTTCAGCCCCACCGAGGCGAGGCCGAGGTCGCTGGTGGCCGGTGCGCGGCCGGTTGCGACCAGCACCTCGTCGGCGATCAACTGCTGACCGTTGTCCAGCTCGAGCACAGCCACACCATTCCGGCGGGCGGCGGACTTCGCAGACACGTTCATCGTCACGGTGATCCCGCGGCCGCGCATGGCCTTCAGCACCCGCTCGGCCGCGATCGGCTCAACGCCGCCGAGGAAGCTGTCGCCGCGCACCAGCATGGTGACCTCACTGCCCAGGTCGCTCCAGGCGGTTGCCATCTCGGCGGCCACCACGCCGCCACCGATCACCGCGAGTCGGCCGGGCACCTCGGTCGCTGAGGTCGCCTCGCGGCTCGTCCACGGCTTCACGTCATCGAGGCCCGGGATGGGCGGCACGATCGCCGTCGTGCCGGTGGACACCGCAACCGCATGGCGGGCGGTCAGGGTGCTGACCGTTCCATCGGGCGCGGTGACTTCGACCTTCTTCGGTCCGGCGAGGCGGGCATGCCCGCGGACCAGGCTGATGCCGGCAGAGTCGAGCCACTTGACCTGGCCGTCGTCCTTCCAGTGCGACGTCATCGCATCGCGCGCCTGCAGCACAGCGCGGACGTCGAGCTTGCCCGCGACCAACCCGGCGGTGGAGGAGAGTGCCTGTACCTCGCGCAGCAGCGAACCGGGGCGCAGCAGCGTCTTGGACGGCATGCACGCCCAGTACGAGCACTCCCCGCCGACCAGTTCGGCCTCGACGACCGCGGCGGTCAGCCCGCCCTGCACGGCACGGTCGGCGACATTCTCACCGACCGGTCCGGCGCCGATCACGATGAGGTCGAACTCGGTGGTGGTCGGCTGCGCATCGGCGGAGGAAGTCATGGGTCCACTCTCCCCCTGGCTGCCCGGATCCGGGAGGGTGGGTGGAGGAGTCGGGGTCTCGACGCGCTCGTTCCTCGCTTGCTCGACCACCTCAACTTTCGGTGATCGTGCGGTCGGGGTCTCGACGCGCTCGTTCCTCGCTTGCTCGACCACCTCAACTTTCGGTGATCGTGCGGTCGGGGTCTCGACGCGCTCGTTCCTCGCTTGCTCGACCACCTCAACTTTCGGTGATCGTGCGGTCGGGGTTTCGACGCGCTCGTTCCTTGCTTGCTCGACCACCTCAACTTTCGGTGATCGTGCGGTCGTGGTCTCCACGCGCTCGTTCCTCGCTTGCTCGACCACCTCAACTTTCGGTGATCGTGCGGTCGGGGTCTCGACGCGCTCGTTCCTCGCTTGCTCGACCAGCGCAGGGCGCTCGACCAGCGGATTCACGCTCAGCGGTGGGAGAGCACGCTGCGGCAGGCGAGTTGGAGGGCCAGGCGCTCGTCCGGGTCGTCGAGGTCGACGCCGAGCAGGTCCACCGCCCGGGCGATGCGCGCCGAGACGGTGTTGCGGTGCACGCCGAGCACGGCGGCGGTGTCGGCCAACGACGACTCGGCCTCCAGGTAGGCCGCGAGGGTCTCGAGCAGTCCGGCCTGCCCCTGCAGCGGTGTCAGCAGCGATGATGCGGCCGGCGCGAAGGTGTCGGTGCGGGTCCAGGCCAGCAGCAGCTGCCCGACGCCCAGCCGGTCGACGTGCACCAGGTGACCACCGGCGGCGCGGGTGACCGCGATCCGGGCTGCGTCCCCCGCCTCGCCGAGGCTGCGCACGAGACCCTCCGGCCCCGACTGCACGCTGCCGACGCCCATCACCGTCGGCAGCTTCGAGCGCAGCAGCCACTGCACTCGCCGCACCGTGGCGGCGTGGGTCTGCAGCACGGCCTGGGACGGCTGGTCGGTGAACGTCGTCCACGCGGCCCAGCCCTCACCGTGTTCGACGACCTGCGCGCCCACCCCGGCGTCGGCGAACGCGCGCTGGATCTCCGGCAGCAGCGCCACCGGGTCGAGCGCCGACGGCACGTCGATCCGGACGCCGATGTGCCAGCCGTCCAGCGTCCAGCCCTGATCGAGCATCCGCCTGGGTGCGTCCGGCGCCAACCGGCCGCCCGACTGCAGCAGTTCCGACAGCAGGGACATCCGTTGCCGCGCATCGCGTTCGGTGGCCAGCCGCTGCTGGGACAGCCGCCCGGCCACCACCGGCGCCAGCATCTGCAGCGCGGCGAGCACGGCAGTACCGTCGTCGGACGGTCGGCGGCGCAGCAC
The DNA here is from genome assembly GCA_037720195.1 of Nakamurella sp. Taxonomy (GTDB): domain Bacteria; phylum Actinomycetota; class Actinomycetes; order Mycobacteriales; family Nakamurellaceae; genus Nakamurella. The sequence continues at coordinate 346,338 of JBBJML010000001.1, forward strand.
CAAGTAGGCGCCGCGCGGGTGGTCCGTCGGTACCGCCAGGTGCACGAACTCCGCCTCCCGGTCCGCCGGGCGTTGCAGCCAGTCGGGGGCCGCGGGCGCCCGTCCGCATCCCCACCAGTGGCCTGCCGGACCTCCCAGTCCGGGCCGGCCGCCGCATTTCCCGCCGAGTCCAGCAGCCACAGCGGCCGCTGCCACTGGGCGCCCACCGCGTCGACGAGACCGCCCACCCCGGGCGGCGCGGCACCGAGCGCCGCGCTGATCGCGGTGACCCAGCGCGCCGCCGCGAGTTCCGGCAACGCCAGGTGCACCTGCAACGCGACGGCAGCCGCCAGCGGATCCCCGACGCCGAGTACCGGCAGCCGCAGTCGCGTCGCCACCAGCGCCGAGGCCCGGCTCAGCGGCTCCTGCCCCATCACCAGCAGCGCGGCGGCATCGGCGGAGGCCGCGCGGCGGATCAGCACGTCGATCCGCCAGTCGCTGCGGTCCAGTGGCGTCACCACCGCCACCAGGCCGCCGCCACCTAGCACCGCGTCCTGCGGCCCGACCAGTACCTCGGCGTGCCGCATCACCGCAGCCGCCACCGCCTCGTCGGCCGCCAGCACCCGCACCTCGCTCCAGGCAGGCAGCGCGAGAGCCGCGGTGAGCGCCAGCATCATCGGGCCGCCCCCAGCAGTACCGGGTCGAGGTCGATACCGAACGCCCGCGGCCCCACCGTGGCCACCCGGTCGGACGAGCTCGTCCACCAGATCGGGCCTGGAAGCGCTATCACCTGCACGTCGTCACCCGCTCGGAGTCGTTCCACCGCAATGGATTCGGCGGTGCGCCGGTCGAGCACGCAGATCAGCTCGGGGCAGCTGACCACCGGCTCCCCGTCCAGGAACGCCACCAGGTACTCGTTCTCCGCCTCGATCCGCAGCACCGGGCCGCCCCGGTCGGTGACGGCGAAGCTTCCCCGACCGAACTGCGCACTCGTCACCGCCGGTCGTCGCACGTCGATCACCCGGCCGGCGGCGAGGAACCGGCCGCCCAGCGTCACCGCGGTCGCGCCGGCATCCTCGGTCCCGGACAGGCTGCGGCCCAACATCAATGCACGCTCGAGCGTCCCCTCGCAGACCCGTCCGACCAGGTCAGTCGCGGCAACCGGGCCGAACGCCGCGCCGGCCCACCCGCCGGCGTTGGCGACGTGGGAGCGCACCGTGCGTTCCAGTTCGGCCGGGCTGGAGTGGTCGACGATCAGCAGTTGGCCGCCGGGTTCGCACAGCGCCGCGCACCGCAGCAGCTCCGGCTGCGCGGCGACCAGGCTCAGTTGGTCGAACCGGGGCAGCGCGCGTCCCATCAGGTCGCAGTCCACCAACGGCAGGCCCAGCTCGCACGCAGCGGCCACGGCCAGCGCGGCGTTGAGTCCGGCGGCTTCCACCGGCATCACCGCCTCGACGGTGCGCCCGGTCCAGCGCTGCAGCGCGGCGATCGCCTCACCGATCTCACCACCGTGCGGCAGCTTCTCGCTCAGCACCGAGGTCGCGCCGATCATCCCGATCGGCGCCACCTGCCCGAGCCCACCTGCGACCGCCTCCGCCAGCGGGATCAGCTCGACGCCGTCATCCGGCAACAGCGTCGCCAGTTGGTAGCTGTACAGCGCAGCATCCCCGCCGCCGCCGGAACCCAGCAGCATCGCGCCGCGGACGAAGGCGTCCAGCTCAGCGCGACGAAGGGTGCTCACCCCTGCAGATCATCCGGCATGCGGGACGAGCTGCTCGATGGGGGAGAAGTCGTGGTCCAGACCGAAGCGCCGCGGCCCGAACACCGCCAGCGCCTCCGGTGTCCGCATGATGTCCGGCGTGGAGATCGCCACCACCCGCACCCGCTGGCCGTAGCGCAGGGTCTCGGAGGTGATCGGTTCGCCGCTGTCGGCCTCGAGCACGCAGATCAGGTCCGGCACGATCGCGACGACCCGGCCGTCGACCTCGGCGATCACGTTCTCGTTCTGGAAGGAGATCTCGAGGCTGGAATCGCCGGCCTGCCCGCCGCCGAAGGAGGCGATCCGCACCCGGCCCTTGGTGAAGCCGTCCTCGGTGCGCCGCTCCACGTCGACCACCTTGCCGCGGAACAGCTCCCGCAGGTGGCGGTACAACGTCCCGTCCAGCGCGGTGGTGAGCGCCGCGACCGGGTCGGTGCGGGTGTCGCGCGCCTCGCGGAGCGCCCGGCCCAGCGCGATGCCGAGCGACAGGGTGCCGGGGATCGCGGTCCGCTTCACGTCGGCGCCGCTCATCGGGTACTCGGCGATCAGTGCGGCGCCGCCCATCCGGATGCAGCTGCCGCGGGCCAGCCACTCGACGCGTTCGTTGTCGGTGCCGCAGTCGATCAGCACGCTCTCGTCGTGATCGCCGGCTACTACCATCGGTGAGGCGCTGATCCCGTAGACGCCGAACGTCTCCATCTGCAGCTCAGGAAACGCGCGGCCCATCCCGTCGCCGTCCACCACCGGCAGCCCGGTGATCGCTGCGACGGTCAGCGGAATCATCGAGTTGATGCCGCCGCACTCCATCGGGATCGTCGCGTTCGCGGTCCGGCCCAGGTGCTTCTCCAGGGTGCGCAGCGCGCGTACCGCCTCGTCACCCTTCGGGATCTTCTCCACCATCACGGTCGGCGCGCCCATCATGGCGGTGGAGATGACGAAAGCGTCGTCGTCCAGCTCCTGCGGGCTGATGACGGTGATCGGGCCGTACTCGGCGATCGCCGCCTCGACCATCATCCGGCCGATGTACGGATCGCCGCCGCCGCCGGTGCCCAGCAGCGCGGCGCCCCGCGCCAGGTCCGGCAGCAGGTCGGGTCCCAGGGTCCAGCTCATGCCGTCACCAGCTCCTTCTCGGTGCGCGGCACGGCGCGCACCGGATCGGTCTCGTAGGCGAAGTACCGCGGACCGACGAGCGCAATGCCGGCGGGTGAATGCCACCGCTCGTCGCACGGCGCGCCCAGGATGCTGACCCGCTGCCCGAACCGCAGCGCCTCGGTGGTGATCGGCTCGCCGGTCTCCGCGTCGAGCACGATGATCAGGTCGGGAGTGCTGACCTCGACCACGTCGCCGTCGGGGGTGTGCCGGGTCGCCAGCAGGTGCTCGTTCTGGAAGTCCAGGCTGATCGTCTCGCCGCTCGCAGCGCCCAGCGGCGCGATGGTGGCGGTGCCGCGGGCGAACCCGGTGGTGGTGCGGCGGGCGACGTCGATCACCTTGCCGCTGAACACCACCCGTCCACCGAGCGTCTCGACCACCGCGTCCACCGCCGACCGGCGGCCGGTGCGCGCAGCCTCGATGGCGGCGCCCAGCTCGCGGCACAGCCCCAGCGTGCCGGCCGCCATCGTGCTGCGGGCGGTCGGGGCATCCATCACGAAGTTGCTGATGATCGCGGAGCAGCCCATCTCGATGGTCATGGTGCGGGCGAGTCGTTCCGCCCAGACGTTGTCGCGGGTGGTGAGGATGCCGGTGTTGCCCTTCTCGTCGGCGATCGACATCGGGGTGCAGTCGATCCCGGACAGCGTCGGCAGCACCATCTGCAGCTCCGGGAACGCGCGCCCCATCAGGTCACCGTTCACCAGCGGCAGGCCGAGCTCGGCGGCGGCGATGATCGGGATGGTGGAGTTGATGCCGCCCGCCTCGGCGCACGCGACGTGGGTCGGCGGCCGGTCGAGATAGGTGGACAACGCGCGGATCGCGGCGGCGAACTGGTCGCCGCTGGGCAGCTTCTCCACCATCACGGTGGGCGCGCCCATCATCGCGACCGGGAACACCACCGCATCCTCCGGCAGGTCGTCCGGGTGGACGAGGGTGACGTCGCCGCTGCGCTGCAGGGCCTGCTCGGCCATCAGCCGCCCGATGTACGGGTCGCCGCCGCAACCGGCGCCGAGAATGGCTGCGCCCCTGGCGATCAGCGCGATGTCGGCATAGCTGATCGAGTCCCGCCCGCTGCCCATCAGTGCACTCCTGCGGTCGCCGGGCGCTCGATCTGCAGATCGCCCACCGCCTTGCAACGGATGCGGGTCGCGTTGCCGGGCAGGTACGGGATCGGCACCTCGTCGAAGTCCACGATCGTCACCGAACGCGGATCGGCGCCGGCGGCGATCGCCCGGTCGATGGCATCCTGCTTGGCCTCCTCGACGGCCGCCTCGCGTCGGCCGGGGGCGATCGCGAACACCCGGTCGACCTCGCCGCCGACCTGTGCGATGGCAGCACCGATGGCGTTGGCGACGGCGTAGTTCTCCGGCCGGATCACCCGTCCCAGGCCGGGGAACTCATCCGGCAGCAGGATCGAGCCGCCGCCGACGGCGACCACCGGCAGTGGGTCGTCGGACATCCGCATCCGGTCGACCACATCAGCCACGTCATCCGAGATCCGTTGCAGCACAGCGCGGACGAAGGCAGGGTCCAGGTCGGCGACGAGTGACGGATCGCCGACGACGGCGCGTCCGGCGGCCACCGCGATGTCCGTCGCGGTGAGCACGTCGCCGCCGAACACCTTGGCCTGCTGGGTGAGTCGGTAGCCGACGGAGTCGGGGCCGACGGTGGGCGGGCCGCCCTCGCCGGGCCGGACCCGGCTGCCGCCGCCGAGACCGACGCTGAGCACGTCGGGCATCCGGAAGTTGGTGCGCACGCCGGCGACACTGACCTCGACGGTGGCCTCCCGCGGGAAGCCGCCCGTCAGCACGCCGACATCCGTGGTGGTGCCGCCGACATCGACCACCGCGCAGGTGCTCTCACCGGACAGCACCGCCGCGCCGCGCATCGAGTTGGTCGGCCCGGAGGCGAACGTCGCGACCGGATACCGCCGGGCGAAATCGACGTCCATCAGGGTGCCGTCGTTCTGTGACAGGAACAGCGGAGCGTTGATACCCTCACCGACGATCGAGGAGGCGAGCCCGCCGACGATGCCTTCGGCCAGGTGCCGCAGCGCGGCGTTGATGATCGTGGCGTTCTCCCGCTCCAGCAGCCCGATCCGGCCGATCTCGTGCGACAGCGAGATGGGCACGTCCGGTCCGAGCACTTCGGTGAGGATGTCCGCGGCTGCCAGTTCGAACTCGGCGTTGACCGGGGAGAACACCGACGACACCGCCACCGAGGTGACGCCGCTGGCGCCCATCTCGGCGGCGATCCGGCGGATCTCGGCCGGATCGAGCTTCGAGATGTGCCGGCCGTCGAACTCGTGTCCGCCGTGCGCCAAGTACCCGCGGCCGTTGATGGCCTGCACCAACCGTTCCGGCCAGCCCACCAGCGGCGGCAGCGCCGCGGTGGCCGGCAGCCCCAGCCGCAGCGCCGCCGTCGGCGCGAGGCGGGATGCCTCGACGAGTGCGTTGATGAAGTGCGTCGTGCCGATCATCACCGCATCGATCCCGGCCGGGTCGAACCGCTCCTGCGCCTGCAGGTCCCGCAGCGCACCGACGATGCCGGTGGTGACGTCCTCGGTGGTGGACGCCTTGACCGCGGCCAGTACCCGGTCGCCGTCCAGCAGGACCGCGTCGGTGTTGGTGCCTCCGACGTCGATGCCGATCCTCATGCCTGCACCTTCTTCGACGTGGTGGACGGTGCGGCAGCGCTGGCGTCGACGGGTCCGGCGGTCTCGGTCCGGCTCACGCCATAGCCCTTGATCAACCCGGCCTTGCCGGCGACCACGTAGAGCACGAAGGCCACCACCAGTGAATTGATGCTCGGTAGGCCCCACGCGACGAACTTGCCGACCACCGCGGAGACGACCCAGATGACGAGCGTCGCGGGCACCCAGGTGGGGGACGTCTCCGGCAGGGTTCCCGCTTCCCGGGTGCGGTCGAGCTCCGGCCGCCAGAGCTTCACGACGAAGTACTCGGCGACGATGATGCCGACGATCGGCGGGAACGCGACCCCGAGCAGGATCAGGAAGTCGGTGAACTTGCTGAGGATGCCGGCGGCGGCCAGCACGCTGCCGATGACGCCGATGATCAGGGTCAGCACCCCGCGGTTGACCGGCCGCTTGAGGATGACGCCGAGGAAGTTCACCGCGCCGAGGCTCGAGGAGTACAGGTTCCAGTCGTTGATCTTCACGGTGCCCAGGATGATCACCAGCGTGCCGACCCAGCCGACCGAGCTGGTGACGATGGTGATGATGTTGTCGCTCTGCACCGCATGGGCGAGCAGCACGCCGGACATCCCGATCAGGTACTCGCCGATGGTGAAGCCGACGACGGTCTGCTTGACGACGTCGGCGCCGTTGCGGTTGAAGCGCGTCATGTCGGCGGTGATGACGGCGCCGACGATGAACCCGCCGGCCACCAGCGTTGTCCCGGTGAGCAGGCTCATCGGTTCACCCGCCGGGGCCGAACGGACCAGATCGCCGAAGTTGTGGCCGCTGAGCTCCTGCGCCATCGACCAGGCGACGAGCACCAGGAACGCGGGGACGGTGATGTAGGCGACCCACTTCATCGAGCCGAAGCCGCCCATCACGATCAGCGTGACGATGAGGCCGAACACCAGCGACCAGCCCCAGATCGGCAGCACCCCGATGAGGGAGACCAGACCCTCGGCGGAGACGCCCGACTGGATGCCGAACCAGCCGATCAGGCTGATGCCGATCGCGATCCCGACGACCGAGCTGCCGCCGTAGCCGAATCCGGTCCAGCGGGCCAGCAGCGACGTCTGCAGACCTTCCTTGGCGCCGATCAGGCCGATCAGGATGGACACGATCTCCAGGATCACCGCCCCGAGGGTGAACGCCCAGAACGCATCCCAGAACATCATCCCGAAGCCGATGGTGGATCCGAGCAGGAACTGGCTGAGCGCCGAGACCTGCCCGAATCGCTGCACCGCCACCGACCACCAGGAATACCGTTCGCTCTGCGGGACCCGCGCCAGTGCGTAGTCATCAACTCCCACGTGACCGCTCATGGTTGTACCCCTCAAAACTCTGGGCGGGATGGTCCCACCGGATGTGCTGACGGTAGGAGCAGGTCACGCCGCCAACAATGGGCGAAGTGTCGAGTGGGTGCGGCTTTACTATGCAGATCGCACAACCGGAGGGGCGATGGAGGGCGGGGGTCTCGACGCGCTCCTTCGTCGCTTGCTCGACCGGCGAAAATGTCCAAGAGGTCAGCGACGGAGGGCCCAGCGCTCGATGGCGGCGACGAGGCCGGCGGTGAACGCCCGGACGGGCCAGTTCCTCGGCGGCCACCACCAGGCCGGCGAGGTCGGCCTTCATGTCGCTGGCCCCGCGACCCAGGAGCCGATCGCCGACGATGCGTGCTTCGAACGCGTCCGCCATCCCGCCGGCGCCGACGGTGTCGAGGTGGTCGCTCAGCACCAGCGTCGCCCACATGGGGAGTTCAGCCCATGTCGATGGCTCGCCCGGGGGAACCTCAGCGTGGGACGCTGCGTCGGGGACAAGACGGGCGCAATCACTGCGCCGAACCATGACCGGGCCACACGGCACGAACGATCAAGGCGGTGCAGACGATGTCGGACACGTTCTCGCTGGGTGGTGATCCCGGGTCGATCAAGGCTTCCGGCCAGACCTGGAAGTCCTTCGCCACTTCGGCGTCCTCCGCCTCCTCCGACATCAAGAGTGTCGATGCCGCGTCGTTCCAGGGCGATGAGGGCGACACCTATCGCTCCAAGGTGAACGACGACCTGCCGCCCCGCCTGGAGAAGACCCATGAGGCATGGAACCAGGTCGGCGCGGCACTGATCACCTACGCCTCCACCCTCGAAGATCTGCAGTCGCGGCTCGCGACGCTCAAGACCCAGCACGATTCGGCCACCCAGACGGCCAGCGCGAAGGCGAACGACCTGGAGGGTGCGAAGTCTGCGGACAAGACGCACGACCAGCAGCAGACCGAGGCCAAGAGCAAGCTCAAGCCCGGCGAGACGTTGCCGCCCACCACCTATTCCTCCGGTGCGTCGGCTGCGCAGTCACAACTGAACGAGGCGAACAACGCCGTCCAGGACACGATCGACAAGGCCAATCAGGTCCATTCCGAGCACAAGACCGCGCTCAACACCTGCTGCAACGAGATCGACGACGCGAAGGGCAAGCGGTTCGAGAAGCCGCCGGGCTTCTGGGGCAAGCTCAAGGACTCCGTCGTCGACTGGGTCAAGGACCACGCCGACGTCCTCAAGCAGATCTCCGGCGTCCTGAAGATCATCTCGGCCATCGCCGGCGTGCTCGCCTTCATCCCGGTGCTCGCGCCGATCATGGGCCCGATCGCGCTCGCCGCGGGTGGCGCGGCGCTCCTCATCGACGTCGGCCTCAAGCTGATCACCGGCGAGGGATCGTGGGCCTCGATCGGCCTCGACGCAGCGTTGATGCTGCTGCCCGGTGCCGGAAAACTGCTCAAACCGCTGATCATGGGCTCCAAGGCCGGCAAGGTCGTCAACGCGCTCGGCGTCAAGGGACTGAAGGCACTGGGCAACACGAAGCTGGGCAACGTGCTGTCCAAGCTCGGCAACTCCCGGGTCGCCGGCCTCCCCGGCAAGGCCCTCAACAGCGTCAACAACGCTGTCGCCAAGGGTCTGCGCAAGGTTCCCGGGCTCAACAAGCTGCCCGCGGAACGCGTCCTGACGATCAAGTACAAGAAGGGCTGGACGCCCGAGCAGCGCGCGGCGCTGGACATGAAGGTCGCCCAGCTCAACCGGCTCGCCGACAGGGGTCAGCTGCTGCGCACCCGACCGAAGCCGCGCAAGCCCAACCTGCGACAGAACTACGCCGACCACCACGGGGTGCCCAAGTCGTCGTTGCCGAAGGACCAGCACGTCGACCACATCCACGACCTGCAGCTCGGTGGTGCGGACGACGTCGCGACCAACACCCAGCTGCTCAACGGCAGTGTGAACTCCAGCGCCGGCAGTCAGATCAACCATCAGATCAAGAACGACGCCAACAACACGGCCTACGATCTGATCGTCACCGCCGAACGACGCTGAACCAGGAGACTTTCGTGGGACTCTCGATCGATCAGGACATCTCCGGGACCGGGGGCAACTGGACGGCGGATCCGATCGGCGATGCATTCGCCCGGGTCGGTGCGTGCGGCAAGTCGTTCGGTCGCGGGATCTTCAAGTTCCACGACACGGAATCGGGTCACGCGGGCACGGGAGCGGTGGCAGCAGTGTTTCCCCAGCTCGCCGGGAGCACCGCCGCCTTCGCCGTCGACTGGTTGGGCGTGCAGTACTGCGTGGTGGCCGCCGGGCACACCCCGAGCGGTCATGACGAGGTCGTCGCGGTCGACCCCTTCGACCTGTCGGTCGTGCCGATCGTCGAGCACGGTGAGTTCCTGGGCTTCCTGTCTTCCCCGTTGATGCTGGAACAGGTGCAGGCGGCGTTGTTCGCCGAATGGCTTGCGGCCTCCGGGAACGACCACGTGGGATGGGGCCGCTGCGCGGGCGTCCTGCAACCGGAGTTCCTCGGCGGAGAACGCACGGCCGCCACTCTGGAGGAGCAGGACCTCGCCGTCTACTGGGAGATCGCCAGGAGAGCAGCGGTCGCAGCAGCACCGTTGCGCGAGGGCGAAGCGCTGGAGCGGCTGGAGTGACGAAGCCGCCGCCCGGCGGGATCTCCGCCGAGCTCACCGCCGCGGTCAGCGACAGGTTCACCGAGTTGTTCGACGGGTGTGGTGCCTACCTCGGCGCGTCGGGGGAACGCCGGGTCACCTCGGTCCTGAAGTCGGTGTCCCTGCGCGGATCGCGCAAGATCGAGGACCTGGCGGCGCTGCCCGTGCTCGCCGATCTCGCAGGACGGACCGACGTCTTCCTCGGCTGCGTCGAGGCACTCCGGCCGGTCCCGTGGACCGGTGACTACTCGATCTACGAGCCGATCCGGCAGCTGTTCTGCGGGGCGATGCGCCGGGCCGAGCTGAGCGGCATGGACCCCGCCCCGTATCGGTCGATGATCACCCTGCCGGAGACGGGCTCTCCCGGGGATCCGTCCTCGACCTCCGAGTTGAAGAGCCGGGCCACGGGAGACGTCTGGAAGCGCCTCCTCGCCGGCACCGAACCCGGCGATCGGACGGGGGCGTACGGCCTCGCGGTCACCTGCATGGAGGTCCTGGAGTTGTACGTCGCCTGGGCCCTGGGTGGCAGCTTCCGCTTCTCCCGCAAGAAGATCGACGGTGAGATCGACATCGCTGCCGGCTGGCTCCGTGAGATGCGGGCGATCCGCTGACCCGCGGCGCCGGATCGACCCGGCGTGGATGGCCTCGACGTTGATGGACCCGGCCCTGACCGCAGCCTGAAGGTCCCGCTGACGACGGCCCCCGAACGCTCACGTTCAATGAACGGCGTGAACACGCCCCGGGCCGAGGATCAGCGCAACACCCTCACCGGGGTTGCATTGATGGCCGGTGGCAGCGCCTCCAACCAGTTCGGCGCGGCGATCGGTGCGCAGGCGTTCTCCGCGGTGGGTCCGATCGGGGTGGTCGCGATCCGGCAGCTCGTCTCGGCCGCGATCCTGCTGCCGGTCGCCCGGCCGCCGTTCCGTCGGTTCACCTGGGCACAGTGGTGGCCGACGTTGCTGCTCGGGCTCGTCTTCGCGGTGATGAACCTGTTCCTGTACTCGGCCGTCGAGCGCATCGGCCTCGGCCTGGCCGTGACCCTCGAGTTCCTCGGTCCGCTGGCCGTGGCGCTGGCCGGCACCCGGACGGTGATCGACGGACTCTTCGCGCTCGCCGCAGCGGGTGGCGTCTACGTACTGGTGCTGCCCGGCGCCAGCACCGACTACCTCGGGGTCGGTCTCGCGCTCGCAGCCGCCGTCTGCTGGGCGGCCTACATCCTGCTGAACCGCACGTTGGGGATCCGGCTGCCCGGGCTGCAGGCCCCGGCTGCTGCTGCTGCGGTCTCCGCCACCGCCTACGTCCCGGTGGCCCTGGTGGTCGCGTTCGCCGGTCGGTTCACCGGCGCTTCGCTGCTGCAGGCCGCGGCCGCCGGGGTGATGTGCTCCGCAATCGCCTATGCCGCAGACCTTCTCGCGCTCCGGCGGGTGTCGTCACGCTTCTTCGGGGTCTTCATGAGCATCCACCCGGTGATGGCGGCACTGGCCGGTCTGATCGTGCTGGGGCAGCGTCTGGATGCGCACGAGCTGGTGGGGATGGCGATCGTCGTCGCGGCCAACGTGGGCGCGGTGTCGTCGGCCGCGCGGGTACGCCGTCGTCAGGCGGGGCCGGCCAGCGAGGGCTGAACGGGCGCAGGCGCGGACCCTCGGCGCCCGCTCGCGTTGGTCTGATATGTGTCTTTTTGCTGATCGAACAGGGCCAGCGGTGTAGGAATCCGTTGGTACCTGTTGAAAATTGACGTTGTCCGGGGTTGCGGTCGTGAACATCATCTGTCTCCGGTGGAGGTCCGTCTTGATCAGAGTTGATCGCCCAACCCGTCCTGCCCGCTGTCACTTCGCAGCGACGTCAGCCCTGCTGCTGGCAGCGGGGTTGCTCGTGCCGCACGGTGTCCAGGCGGCAGCTCCGCCGGGTCCGGCACCGGACCAGGTGGCGTCAGCGCCGGCGGTGATGGCGGCGCACGATGCGGCCGCCGCCACGAAGTCGGCATCCTCGGAGAAGATCCAGGGCACCCTCGACGACGGCACTCGCACCGTCAGCCTCAACGACGACTGGCAGTTCGCGCTGGTGAACAAGACCGACATCACCGACCCGACCGGGGCCAACGCGAACGCGGCCGATCCGGCCTACGACGACTCCGGGTGGGACGCGGTGAAGCTGCCCCACGACTGGAGCATCGGCCTCGACCCGGTGCCCGGTGCCGGCACGGACAGCGGCACCGGTTTCTCCAGGGCGGCGTCGGGTGGTACCGCAAGACCTTCCTGTTGCCGAAAGCCGATGCGGGCAAGCAGATCTCGGTCGAGTTCGACGGGGTCTACATGGATTCCTCGGTCTACGTCAACGGCACGCTGGCCGCGCTGTCGACACCGCCGGCTTCCCGAAGGACATGTTCTACCTCTTCCAGAGTCAGTGGACGACGAAGCCGATGGTGCATCTGCTCCCGATGAACTGGACGAATCACCAGGCAGGCAGCCGGTCTCGGTCTGGGCGTACTCCAACGCCGACACCGTCGAGCTGTTCCTCAACGGGAAGTCGCTCGGCGTCCGGACCTTCGACCACAAGAGCACCACCGACGGTCGCAGCTACCTGGAGACCACCGAACCGACCGGCGACGACAAGACGTTCCCCGGCGGTAGCTACACCAGCCCCAACGGCAGCACCGGCAAACTGCACCTGAGCTGGGACGTGCCGTTCGAGGCCGGCACGCTGAAGGCAGTGGCCACCCGCGACGGGAAGGTGGTCGCCACCGACAGCCTGAGCACGGCCGGTCAGGCCGGCACGACCACGCTCACGCCGGACCGTGCGGCGATCCCAGCCGACGGCAGGTCGTTGTCGTACATCACCGTCGACGTCGTCGACAAGGCCGGCACCATGGTCCCGGACGCCGATGACGCACTGCACTTCTCGGTGACCGGCGGCGGCACCCTGGTCGGGTTGGACACGGCCGACAGGAGTGCGCGGAGAACTACCAGTCCTCCGATCGGTCGGCGTTCAACGGCAAGGCACTCGCCATCGTGCAGTCCGACGGCACCTCGGAGCCGATCACGGTGACGGTCACCGGCATCAACTTGACGCCGCGGACCACCACGATCTTCCCGACGTCCGTCACCGCCAAGGGCATCGTCGGGATCGCGCCGCTGCACGTGCGGACGGCCATCGGAGTCAGCCCGACGCTGCCGAAGACGGTCACGGCCGTCGTTGCGGACGGCAGCACCCAGGCGCTCACGGTGGCGTGGAAGGCGGCCGGTGGTTGGTCCGAGCCCGGTGTCCACACCGTCACCGGTCGGGTGACCGGCTCGAGGCTCGGTGCCACCGCCGTGGTGACGGTCTACGACGTACAGGAGATCGGCTGGCACGCCGGAACAACGGTGGCCGGGGTGGCGCCGATGCTGCCGGGCACCATCCGGGTCGGCTACACCGACGGCTGCCAGGCGGACCTCGCAGTCGACTGGAAGCGGCCAGCGCTCGCCGACCTGACCGCCGGGACGACGGCAACGGTGTCGGGGAAACTGATCGGGACCCACTACAACGCCAGTGCCAGGATCCAGGTGGTCGCGGCCGGCGCACCGACCGACATCGCTCGGGCCGGCTCGGCGTTCGGTCCCCACGCCGATGCGAGCTACTCGGGGTCCGATGCCACCGTTCCGGCCGGGCTGCTCGACGACTCGGCCACCACGGCCTGGTCGAACTACTACAACAAGCAGGCGACGGCGCTGCTGCCCGCGATCAGCAAAGCCGATGCGGCGGGCTGGATCTCGGTCAGCTGGCCGCAGGCGCACACGCTCTCGACGGTGCACGCCGCGATCACCGTGACGGCGGGTCGATTCGCCGCGCCGGCCGCGGTCGACGTCCAGTACTGGGACGGGAAGGGCTGGTCGTCGGTCGCCGACCTGACGACGACGGCGGGCTCCGGCTCCGATCCGACGGTGTTCGCCTTCGACCCGGTGAACACCACCCAGCTCCGCCTGGTGATGACCAGTGCGGCGCCCGCAACATCAGCGGGATTCGTCCAGATCAGCCGCCTGGACGTGCTGGCCGACCCGCAGGGCTGAGGCCCATCGGTCGACGTCATACCGGCAGCAGGGCGGCCGGCGGGACCACTCCCGTCGGTCGCCCTGCTGCGTCTGTCGGGGTGTGGGGGTGGTCAGGCGGCCCAGTTACGGGCGATGTCGAAGGCGATCGAGTCGTCGAACGCGTGCGGTTTCAGGTCGAAAGTGCGCTGCGCCGCTGTCGAATCCATGTCGAACGGCCTGCGGAACTGGTGCTGCGTTTCCCGGAGTTCCTTGATGAACGGGTCGGTGAAGCCTGCTGCGTAGACAGCCCAGCGGGGCAGCGGTAGCACCTTTCCCGGAAGGTCGAGTCGGTCGGCGGCGGCGCGTAGGACGGTGCCGAGTGTGCGCGGTTCGCCGCTGGGGACGTGCCAGATCTTGCCGTGGGCCCGCTCGTCGAACACGCCCGTCACCAGCATCGCCGCCATGTCGCGGACGTCGGTGAAGGTGTGCGGTACGTCGGTCGGTCCGGGTAGCAGGGCCCGCTTGCCGGAGCGCCAGGCCGGGAAGGCGATCATCGACAGCATCGACGATCCGCCGAGGTAGTCGCTGCCCCGCGCCTCGAAGGTGCGGATCCGTCCGGCACGGTGGGCTGCGAAAGCGTTGTCCGTCATGGTGTTCCGGACCCGGCCCTTGGTGCCGAGAGCACCGGCCGGGGTGGATTCCGTCATCGGTGCGCTGACCGGCCCGTAGCCGTACAGGTTGCCGGTGACGGCCAGTACGGCACCGGTGCGCTCGGTCGCGGTGAGCAGGGCATCGGCGATCGGCGGCCAGTCGGTGGCCCACTGGTGGTATGCGGGGTTGACGCAGTTGTAGATCGCGGTGGCTCCGTGTGCGGCCTCGGAGAGCAGGGCCGCGCCGTCCTCGCCGCCCAGGTTGCCGGCGATCCGCTCGGTCCCCTCCGGACCGCTGCCGCTCCGGGTGACGATCCTGACCTGTTCGCCCCGCTCCAGCAGTGCGGCCGCGACGGCCGACCCGATCGGACCGGACCCGGCGATGACGTGCAGACCCATGACTCCTCCTTCGTAGACCGGCTGCCGGGAGACACCCGACGCCGAACCGATCCAATGACGAGAGCACTGCTCTCGCAGTTGCCACTCTGCACCTATCGGCTGGCAAAAGCAAGAGCACTGCTCTCGGTTCTCTGAGTTGGGTCACGGGGTGTCCGGCGGGTCATGATGGGGCGGACCTGCTGTCGAAGAATCGGAGCCGTCGTGAGATCTCTGCGCCTGCTGAGCACCCTCATCGCTGTCGTGCTGACCTCGTCGTTGGCCGTAGCGCCCGTCCAGGCCGCGCCACCGGTACCGATGCTGCAGACGCGGATCGGCTCGCCGCTGGCCGGCGTCCCGGCGGATGCCCGCCAGGTGATAGCGGTCGGGTCGCCCGCGGCCGGCTCCACCTACGCGACGTTGACGGCCTGGGAGAAGCTCTCCGACGGTTCCTGGGCGCGTCGGATCGGCCCGGTGGCTGCGCGGGTCGGCAGCCGCGGTATCGGTCCGGCGGAGGAGGGCTCGCAGTACACGCCCGCTGGGACGATGCGGCTGGACCAGGCGTTCGGACGGTTGGCGAACCCCGGGACGAAGCTGCCCTACTTCGTCACCGATCCGCTCGACTGGTGGGACGAGAACCCGTCGTCGTCCACCTACAACCTGCACGTGCGGCGCTCGTCGAGCCCGGGCGGGGCCAGCGAGAACCTCTACTACTCCGGTAGCGCCTACAACTACGGCGTCAACATGGCCTGGAACCCGGGCCGGGTGCCGGGCGCGGGGTCGGCGTTCTTCCTGCACGTGAGCACCGGCAACCCGACGGCCGGCTGCGTGTCCATCCCGCAGGCGAACCTGCAGGCGATCCTGCGCTGGCTGGACCCGGCCAAGAAGCCGGTGATCACCACCCGGGTCGGCGCCGCCTGGATGCCCGGCAACCTGGACACCAGGCTGACCCAGACCACTCCGTCGACCACCGTCGCCAAGGGATCGCTGAAGGCGCTCAAGGGGTCGCTCACGACGACGACCAAGCAGCAGCTCTCGGCGCCCGTGGTGCAGATCTTCCGGCAGCTCTCCGGTAGCTCCACCTGGACGCGTATCGGCACCACAGCGCTGCGGAGCGGCAGCTACAGCTTCACCTTCAGGCCGACCGGACCCGCTGCGCGCTACCAGGTCCGCTGGCCCGGCAACGCCACCTGGGAGCGCGCACAGTCGGGGATCGTCACCTTCGCGGTGCGCTGAGCTGACAGGATCTCGACTCGTTCCTCGCTCGATCAACGAACCTCTTCCGGCGATCGAGCGACCGAGGTACAAAGAGTGTCGGGGTGAGCGTCGCCGGCGGTCTCCACGACGGCGTGACACCGGCCGCCGCCCGCCGGGTCGCGCTCGACAAGTCGATGACGCTCGGCGAGATCATGGTCCCGTTCCTCAAGCTGTCCAACAACATGCACGCCGAAGCGCTGGCCAAGACGCTCGGCGCGGTGAAGGCCGGCGAGGGAACCTGGAGTGCCGGGATCGATGTCATCGACGAGTTCCTGCGCGGTGCCGGCACCGATCCGTCGACGCGGCGGATCGTCGACGGATCCGGTCTCTCCCGTGGAGACCAGATCTCGGCGCAGGCGGTCTCCAACGTCCTGCTCAAGGCGAGGAGGCCAGCTGGTTCCCGTTGCTGTACAACGCTTTGCCGATCGTCGGCAATCCGGACCGGCTCGTCAGCGGCACGCTCGACCACCGGATGAAGGGCACGGCAGCGCAGAACAACGTGCACGCCAAGACCGGTTCGCTGACCGCCGTCACCGGGTTGTCCGGCTACGTCACGACGGCCGACGGGAAACTGCTCGTGTTCTCGATGCTGTCCAACAATTTCGTCGGCGACCCCGAGCACGTCGAGGACGCGGTGGCCGAGACCCTGGCCGGATACACCACCGCCGGCGGTGCGCCCGCAGTGGCGACACGCACCGCTGCCACCGGCGTCGAGCAGCGCAGCGAATGGAGCAAACCGGGTCGGTGAACCGTTGCCGCCGCTTGACGCACCGGTGGTCGGGGTAGGGAGCAGGAGCAGCACCTGACGAAAGGAACTCCCTGATGCCGATCACCAAGCGGATCGTGACCGTGGCCGCCGAACTCGATCGCGTGCGCAGCTATCTCGCCGACTTCTCGAACGCTGTCGACTGGGATCCGGGCACCGTCCGCTGCCCACGGCGCGGCAGCGGCGAGATCGAGGTCGGCGCCGAGTGGGACAACGTCACCAAGTTCCTGGGCCGCGAGTCTCAGATCCTGTACCGGCTCGAGCACTACGGACCGGAGCGGGTGATGCTGGTCGGCAAGAACAAGACGGTGACGTCGATCGACGACATCACCCTGCGCTCCGTGCCGGGCGGTACCGAGATCACCTACGTCTCCGACATCACCTTCCACGGCCTCGCCAAGCTCGCAGATCCGTTGACACTGCCCATCTTCTACAAGTTGGGTAACGAGACAGCCGCCAATCTGGAGCGGATCCTGGGGCCGATCAAGCGCTGATCGAGCCAACGGAGTCAGCCAAGATCCGCGCCGCGGATGGGGCCGCCGCTCCGCCCCGGTTGTCGAGCGAGGAACGAGACGAGACACGCTGGACGCGCCGGTTCGCAGGCTCACCGGCGCGTCGGGCACTGCAGCGGGCTGCGCATCGGCCCCATCCGCGGCGCTCCCCAACGAATCGATCGCGTGTCTCCCTGCTGGCGGACCGCACCGCTCTCCGTCGATCGAGCGAGAGAGGAACGAACGAGTCGAGATCCCATCTTGTTCGACGGGTCGATCAGGATGCGGTGTCGCAGCTGACCTTCTCCCCGCCGACACGCACCGGCGCCTCGGTCGGGGACGGTCGCTCCAGCAGCCACGAGGTGCCGGCCAGGGAGAGCGCGAGTGCCACCAGGACCATCGAGACCCAGATCGGTGCGGTGAGGCCTGCGCCGGCGGCGATCACCCAGCCCCCGAGGGCCGGGCCGACGGCGTTGCCGACGTTGAAGGCCGAGACGTTCATCGCCGAGGCGAGGGTCGGGGCGGCGCCGGCATGGGAGAACACCCTGGCATTGATTGCCGAGGCGACCGAGAACCCGGTGGCTCCGAAGACGAAAACGGCGAACCACACCAGGACCGGGCTGCTCGCGGCGGCCCGCAACAGCACCAGGCCACCGAGCAGCAGGACGAAGCAGACCACCACGGCCCGCAACAGGTTCCGGTCCGCGTATCTCCCACCGACCGCGATCCCCAGCAGGGTGCCGGCGCCGAACACCAGCAGGACAACAGGAATCAGCTCCTCCGGCACTCCGGACACTTCCGCGAGCAGCGGCGCCAGGTAGGAGAACGTGCAGAAGATCGCCGCCTGGAACGCCGCCGTGGTGGCGAGTGCGACGAGCAGTCGAGGGTTGCGCAGTGCCCGCAGTTCACGTCCGGCGAGCCGGCTGAGCTTTTCGCCGGTGTGCTCCGAGGTCTCGGGAACGGTTCGCCAGCCGATGAACCCGGTCACCAGGGTCAGCACACCGACCACGACGAAGGTCGCCCGCCAGCCCCAGTGCTCGCCGATCCAGGTGCCGCCAGGCACGCCGATGACGTTCGCGATCGTGAGCCCGCCGACCAGTACCGCCATGGCCTTCGCCGTACTCCTGCTGTCGGTGATGGCCACGGCGGTGGCGGCCGCGACCGCCCAGAAGGTGGCGCAGGCGACCGCACCGACCAGCCGCGACACGACGAGCAGCGGGTAGGCGTCGCTGATCAGCACCACCAGATGGGCCGCCGCGAACACCAGGGTCGAGAGCAGCAGCGTCAGCCGCCGGGGAAGGCCGAGGGTCAGCAGCGTCATCACCGGAGCGCCGACGAGCATGCCGATCGCGAAGATGCTGATCGGGCCGCCGACCGCCGGCACGCTCACCCGCAGATCGTCCGCGATGGACGGCAACAGGCCGGCGATCATGAACTCGGAGGTTCCGAGACAGAAGATCGTCAGGGCCAGCAGCAGGACGGCGCGCGGCAGCGGTGGGCGGGCACCGTCAGGGACACCAGCGGTTCCGGTCTCGGTCACGGGGTTCTCCAGGTCGGTCGTCGGTTCTGAACTGATCGGTACAGAATGTGGGCACTCGAGCGAAGCAGGGTCGAGGCGGCGTTGCTGACCCGGCTGTCGGTCGGCAGCCGTCAGAGCAGGGCGATCACGGCATCCAGGCCTGCTTCGACGGATGCGCGGTCGGTCGCCACCCGGGAGCGCACCTGAAGTCCGTCGAAGGCGGCGTGCACGGCGCGCGCCGTCGCCTCGGCGGGCAGGTCGGTGCGGATGGTGCCGTCCTGCTGGCCGCGCCTGATCGCCAGCGCGAGCACGGCGTCGAAATCAGCTGCGTTGGTCTCCAGCACGGTGGTGATCTCCGGATCCTGCTGGCCGACCTCGATGCAGGCTGCCAGTGCCAGGCAGGCGCGGCGGCCCGGGTCGGTCCACTGCTCGTCGAGGACTGCGGCGCCGACCGCGTACGTCAGTTCTCGGCCGGTCAGGTCGCGGTCCAGCAGCTCGCCGCGGGCCCGGCGTTTGCCAGCGATGTAGTTGAGCAGCGCCTCGAGGTAGAGCGCGCGTTTGCTGCCGAAGGTGTTGTAGAGGCTGCTGCGCGACAGGTTGGCCGTGGCGCAGAGATCTTCCGTGGAGCTGCCGCGGTAGCTCGAGCTCCAGAACTGTTCGATGGCGGCATCGAGCACGGCGTCGTGATCGAACGCGCGTGTCCTGGCCATGCGGGAGACGGTAAGAGATTCTGGACAGACCGTTCCACAATGCCCGTCGGGTAGTCGTCAGCCGACGATGCCGAGCCGGCGGGCGTGCTGGAGCCAGTCGGGGAACTCGCTCAGCAGCAGTCGGTACAGCTCGGCGTCGTCGAGCGCGTCGATGTCCTTGACCGGGAAGAAGCCGACGTTGTCGACGGTCCGCCCCTCCAGGTCGTCCAGCTTCTCCAGGACGCCGAACCGGCCGGCGGAGCCGATGCCGACGAACTGGAAGAACGCCGGGAAATCAGCCGCTTTCCTGATGAGCTCGGTGATCGGGACCTTCTTGTGGAACCCGCCATCGGTGAAGAACAGCACCAGGGTCGGCAGCGGGTCACCCCGTCGCAGGCCGCCGATGATCTCGTTCAGGATCGGGATCTCGTCGTTCACGGCGCCGATCCGGGCGTAGTTCAGCCCGCCGTGCTTGCCGCTCAGGTGGACCCACTCGGCGATCCACTCGCTGAGGCTCTCCACGCGCAGGTCCGGCAGCTTGTAGAAGGATTCCGCGTACAGGTAGCACTCAAGGGCACCGTCGTCGTCGAGCTGGATCGCGACCGGCACCATGCGTTCGATGACGCGGTGCACGACGCCCTTCTTGTACTCCCGGCTCATCGAACCGGTCTTGTCCATCACGACGAGCACCCGGGCCCGGACGCCGACAGCGTTCTTGGTGAGCAGTACGGAGTGCACCTGCTTCTTGCGCAGGTCGAGCTGTTGACGCTTCTCCAGCGACAGTTTCTCCTCGCCCGGCACCGAGCGTGGGTTCTGCGGATCGGGTCCTGGGACGGGTTGCCCGCTCGGCGGGGCGTACGTCGGCATCGTGGTTGGCGGAGCGACCGGCGGCGCCGCGGGTGCAACCGAGGGCATGGGCGCCGGCGGTGGCTGCGGAGCGACTGTCGGCATCGGGGCGGGTACAGGAGGTGCGGCGACTGGTGCGGGATCGTCCACCTCGACGCCGAACTCGATGGCCAGGGCCGCCAATCCTCGGTCCCATCCTGCGGAGACGTTGCGCACCTTCCAGGCGTCACCGCGGCGGTAGATCTCTGCCAGGACGGCGGCCCGCTCGCTGGTCAGAGACGTTGCAGGACAGTCGATCTGATCTCCTGCCTGCACTGCGGCACCCAGCCCGGCGATGGTCGCCAGTGAACCGGTGACCGAGTCGTCGAGCGCGACCGACACCACCAGCCGGGCGATCTGCGGCGGGACCTTGCCGAGATCGATGTCGACGGCCGCTCCGCTGAGCTGGACGGCACCCTCCGGCGACCGCGGTTGGTTGAAGAACACCATGTCGGCGTCCGAGCGGACCGTGCCGGCCTCCGTCACCTGGAACACCAGCAGATCCACCGAGCCCGGCGCGGCGCCGCTGACGGTGATCCGGACGGTCGTGGTCTCGAGGGGGGCGTTGGCTCCACGGGAGAGAGAGGTCATGGCCCCAGCCTCGCAGAGATCCACTGCGCCGGTCGAGCGTGGACGGGGTCTCGACTCCTTCGTCGCTCGACCGGCGTCCAGATCCCGCTGGTCGAGCAGCGAGGAACGAGCGTGTCGAGACCCCGTCCGATCATCGACGGGGTCTCATCTCCTCGAGGGCTCGACCGGGGGTGAGATCACGTCGGCCGAGCACCCCCGGACGGCAAACGCCCGGCGCCCCGCAAGGAGGCACCGGGCGTTCTCGTCAGCGGCCGAACCGCAGAGATCGGGGCGGCAGCAGCCGCCCGGGGTCAGAGCTTCAGAAGATCGACCAGGGCAGCGTTGAACTCGTCCGCATGGCTGACGTTGCAGCCGTGCGGCGCACCGTGCAGGACGACGAGGGTGCTGTGCGGGATCGCCTCTTGGGTGCGCTTGCCGGAGCCTTCGAAGGGCACCGTGGCATCACCGTCGCCGTGGATCACGAGCGTCGGCACGGTCACCCTCGGGAGGTCCTCGCGGAAGTCGGTGGTGCCGAAAGAGGCCATGCACTCCATCGCTGCCGCCTTCGAGGCCTGGGCACTCAGCTCGAGAGCCTCCTGTCGCTGGGCCTCCGTCACCGTGAGTCGACCGTCGACGGAGAAGAACTCCTTGGTGAAGCCGTCGAAGAAGGTGTCACGGTTCGCCAGCAGACCGGCCGCCATCTTCGCGGCCGCACTCTTGGTCAGCGGACCGTCCGGGTTGCCCGAGGTCTGCAGCAGATAGGGCGGCACCGCAGAGGCGAACACGACGCTGTGCAGCCGATCCTTGCCGAATTTCGAGACGTAGCGAGCGACCTCACCGCCGCCCATCGAGAACCCCACCAGCGTGACGTCCCGCAGATCGAGCTGCGTCAGAACGGCCTGCAGATCCTCGCTGAGGACGTCGTAGCCGTAGCCGAGCAACGGCTTGTCGCTCTCGCCGAACCCCCGGCGGTCGTAGGTGATCACGCGATGGCCGGCGGCGGTGAGCGCGGGGATCTGGTCCTTCCATGACCTGCCGGACAGCGGCCAGCCGTGGATGAGGACGACCGGGCGTCCGGTGCCGCCTGTGTCTTCGACATGCAGAGCGACATCTCCGGAGTTGACCGTCAGAACAGACACCAAGGACTCCATTAGTGCTGGGGGACAACACCTTCGAACACGGTGGTTGTACCCGAGGATGTGTCAACCGAAACGACACCGGGGATCTTGCTCACCTGCTGGACACGCGTCGTTCGGAGGCACCGAGGCCCTGGAGGGGTTCTCCCTCGCCCAGTCGACCTCGAGCCACTGGTCGCATCCCACAAGTTGGCCGGTCCCCAGTAGTGGGATCAAATGATGCCTGGCGAGTTCCGGTCCCTCACACTGAGCAGGACCACACGCGGCAGCTGATCGCGTCGGTCCCCCCGCTGCCGGCCATACCCACCGGCGGTACACCAGGGTTGCGGGAGGACCTACCGTTGTCCGGACCACTCGGGCACCGCCGGCGGAAGGATCGTGATGACGCATCTCCGCGGAGGGCACCAGTTGTCGGTCAACGTGCACACCCGACAGGCCGCTGCAGATGCCGACGCGGCGGCCACTGCGGCCGGCGTCCGGATCGTCGAGGTGCACGACGTCGACGGCTTCGAGGATGTGCGGATCCTGTTCAACGATGTCTGGCAACCGGATCCCGGCGACGAACCCATCACCCGTGGTCTGCTCAACGCCCTCGTGCACTGCGGGAACTACTGCAGCGCAGCATTCGTCGGCGACCGGATGGTGGCGGCGAGCATGGGCTTCCTCGGGCTGCTGCCGGAGCCGCTGCTGCATTCGCACATCACCGCCGTCCTGCCCGACCGGGTGGGGAGCGGCGTCGGTCGCGCCATCAAGCTGCACCAGCGGTGGTGGGCACTGGAGCGCGGCCTGCAGGTGATCACCTGGACCTACGATCCGCTGATCAGACGCAACGCCTACTTCAACGCCGTCACGTTGGGTGCGCTGCCGGTCGAGTACCTCGTCGACTTCTACGGCGAGATGAACGACGCGATCAACGCCGGGCAGGGCAGTGATCGGCTGCTGAGTCGCTGGGACCTGGTGCAACCACACCGATCTCGGCCGTCGCCGGCCCCGGTACGCCAGCTGATCACCGTCGTCGACGGGGTTCCGGTGCTGTCCGAGGATCCACGCTCGATTGCGGAGGCGCTGGCCGCCGACCAGCGTGCCGCCCCCGGAGCCGGTCGCACGCGACTCTCGATCACCCTGCCGGCCGATGTCGAGGCGCTGCGAGCAGCCGATCCGGTGACCGCGACCCGCTGGCGTGCGGTCGTCCGACATTCCCTGGGCAGCCTGATGGATCTCGGGTGGCGGGTGGTCGACGTCAGCAAGGACCAGGGGTATCTGATGGAGTCGCCGGGCTCCCCGTCACCGACCGGCGTCGACGACCCGGTGCAGACGCAGTACCGACAAGGAGAACTCAGTTGAAGCTGCTCGGACTCGACCTGCTCACCCTGGCCATCCCCCTGGTCAGTCCTTTCGAGACATCGTTCGGATCGCAGTCCTCCCGACACGTGATCCTGATCCGTGCCGAGACCTCCGTCGGCATCGGGTGGGGCGAATGCGTCGCGATGTCGTCCCCGGTGTACTCCTCCGAGTTCAACGCCGCCGCCGAGCTGGTGATCGCCGACCACTTCGCGCATCCGTTGTTCGCCGCCGAGAACCTGTCCGGCGGCACCGTCGGGCACGTGCTGGAGCCGTTCAAGGGACACCGGATGGCCAAGGCCGCAGTCGAGCTGGCCGTCCTGGACGCCGAACTGCGGGCCGCGAAGATGTCGCTGGGCACCTACCTTGGTGCCACCAAGGATCGGGTACCGGCGGGAGTCTCGGTCGGCATCATGCCGTCGATCCCCGAACTGCTCGCTGCCGTCGGCGCTTACCTCGAACAGGGATACTTGCGGATCAAGCTGAAGATCAAGCCCGGCTGGGACATCGAACCGGTGCGCGCCGTTCGGGAGGCATTCGGCGACGAGGTGTTGCTGCAGGTCGATGCCAACACCGCGTACTCGCTGCGGGATGCAGGCCATCTGGCCCGGCTCGATGAGTTCGGCCTGCTGCTGATGGAGCAGCCGCTCCAGGACGAGGACCTGACCGAACACGCCAAGCTCGCGGCCAAGCTGACCACCCCGATCTGCCTGGACGAGTCGATCGAGTCGGCGAAGGACGCCTCGGACGCCATCGCGCTCGGAGCCACCAGTGTGGTGAACATCAAGGCAGGGCGGGTCGGCGGCTACCTGGAAGCCCGCAGGGTGCACGACATCTGCCGCGCCGCCGGGGTCCCCGTCTGGTGCGGCGGGATGCTCGAGACCGGACTGGGGCGGGCGGCGAACGTGGCCCTGGCGGCGTTGCCCGGCTTCACCTTGCCCGGCGACACGTCCGCCTCGGATCGCTTCTACCACAGGGACATCACCGCCCCCTTCGTGCTCGAGGACGGTCATCTGCGGGTCCCGACCGGCCCTGGGTTGGGCGTCGAGGTGGACGAGGACGCGGTGGCCGCCTTCCTTGTCTCGCGACGCCGGATCGACCCCACGAACGCGCCGGGACCCGTCATCGCGTGAAGTCTCCCGGTGGCCCCGCACAGGACGTGACGCCGGAGCGTCATGCCCTGTTCGGGGGGCCCACCGTCGATCGGGTGGTCGATGCGCTCGGCAGCTCGGTGCTCGACCTGATGGCGGGCGCCGAGGTGTCAGCCCGGGGGGTGCTGGACGTGCAGATCCTGGCCTTTGGTGAGGCCACGGACATCGATGAGGGGGTGCCGGCGCCGCTGCCGGACCTGTCGGTGTCCCAGGACGTCACCGAGATCGAGCGACGCACGAGTCGAGATCCGCAGATCACCTGCGAGAAGGAGCATGAGCGTGACAGCGCAACAGCACGACGAGTCCATCCAGGCAGTCCTGGACGACATCGGGGCCCGCGCCTGGGTGCATGGCATCGATCTGGACCACCCGGAACGCGAGGTCGCCTTCGGTGCCGACGACCCGGTGGTCGCCGCCAGCGTCTTCAAGCTGCCGGTGCTGGTGGAGATGTGCCGGCAGGTCTCCGTCGGCACGCTCGACGGGCAGCAGCGGGTGCGGATCGGCGCGGACGAGCGCCGGACCCCGGGTGGCATCGGGCTGTCGGTGATGCTCGACGAGGTGGAACTCTCGCTGCGCGACCTCGCCGTGCTGATGATGTCGGTCAGCGACAACCGCGCCACCGACGTCATCTGCGACCTGGTGGGGCTGGACGCGGTGGCGGCCCTGCTGCAGCAGCTGGGCCTGCCCGGGACCGTGACCCCCGGCGACTGCCAATGGTTGTTCGACAGCATCGAGCAGGACATGGCGGGTCAGGACTGGGATGCCATCGAGCCGGGGCCAGATGATCCGCGGCTCTCGGTGCGCGCGGCGACCCCGTTGGAGACCATCCGGACGACTCCGCGAGAGACCACCAAGTTGCTCGGAAAGCTCTGGCGTGACGAGGATCTGCCGGCTGACGCCTGCGCGCAGGCCAGGCACATCCTGGGCCTGCAGGTGTGGCCGCATCGCCTGGCCACTGCCTTCGCGGACGACAGTGTCACGCTGTCCGGCAAGACCGGAACGTTCGGGCCGGTCCGCAACGAGGTCGGGGTCGCCGAGTTCCCCGACGGACAGCGCTTGGCCATCGCAGTGTTCCTCAACACCGGCTCCGCCTCCGGACGTCAACGCGACGCAGACCGGGCCATCGGCCGCATCGGCGCAGTGGTGGCCGAGCAACTGCGTGCCACCTGAGACGCGGGGGAGATCCCCTGGCCCCGGAAGTTCTCAGGGATCGAGCGCGGGACACTCCTCTGCCTGGCGACGGGTGGTGTGCCGGGTTCCGCCCGGCGGGCCCCCCGCGTTCGCAGGCTCACGAGCGGGGTCCCGCCCATGCCCGAGCCACTCCCTGACCCGGCACACCGCCCCTCGCGGTCACTGCCGACAATCACGGGACATCGATGTTGATCGAGCATGGGAGGAACGACCGCGTCGAGATCCCGTTGCCGCACGGAAGCTCTCGGCTACAGCATCACTCGACCGCCACACTCCTCGCTGATCGAGCAAGGGAGGAACAACCGCGTCGAGATCCCATCACCGCCCCCTCCGCCGATCGAGCAAGCGACGAAGGAGCGCGTCGAGATCCCGTCACGTCAGGACCGGGTGTGCATCGCGCGCCGAAGTGACCACCTGCCAGGTCCGTCGGGATTGTGATCGGAACGTGACCAGACTTGGTGCCCCACAGCCACTTCAGGGACCTCGACTGTCGGACCCCCTGAGTAACGTCGTACCCATGAACAGCGCCGGCGGGACGAGAGTCGCGGACACCCGCGCACACATCGCCGCGCTCGCCGATGAGCTGAAAACTCTGCACACCAGCATCTTCCAGTGCCCCACAGGTGAACTGGGCGACTTCCTCGCTGAACTCGCCGAACTCCGCGCGCTGGCCGGCGCTGTCAGTGTGATCGTCACTGCCGATGCTGAGGCCCGCGGGGTGGTGGAGGCCTCCCAGTCGGCGTCGACCCGCGGCTGGGTCGCCGAACACGGCTGGCACTCCCGCCGCGAAGCAACCACCATCGCGAAAGC
This sequence comes from Nakamurella sp., assembly GCA_037720195.1. Classification (GTDB taxonomy): domain Bacteria; phylum Actinomycetota; class Actinomycetes; order Mycobacteriales; family Nakamurellaceae; genus Nakamurella. The sequence goes on from JBBJML010000001.1 coordinate 372,737, forward strand.
CGCGCACATCCTGCGCCGACCGGACCTCGCCGAGATCACCGACTCCATCCGCACCGCCGACCTCGACCTCACCACCGCAGTGGTCGTGCAGGGCGAGTACGACAAGCTTGCCCCGGAGCTGCTCCCAGGTGCGCACCCGATCGTCCTGAAGCAATTGGTGAACCACGGCGCCCAACACGGACCCCGCGGTGTCCGGGAACTCCGGCAGTGGATCATCGCCCACCACGGCAAGCCCGACGAGTTCAGCAACTTCCAAGAACGCTGCCGACGCCACATCTCCCTCTCACCCGCCCGGGAAACCTCGACCGGTCTGCACGAATACCGGCTCGTGGTCGACAACGAAGGCCTCAGCATCCTCGAAGCCGCCATCCAAGCCCTGTCCGCACCCCGACCCGACCGCGATACCGGGGAGCGTGACAGTCGACCGACCGATCGGCGCCGCGGCGAAGCACTCCTCGAAGCCCTACGCCGCTCCGTCCTAGCCCAGGGCCAGGGCGTCACGGCAGCACCGACCGCAACCGTCAACGTCACCATGAATCTCGCTGATCTGCAGCAACGCACCGGAGCCGGCACCTGCGTCGGCACCATCGCCGACGGCACCCTCGTGGCCCCCGACACCGTCCGGAAACTCGCCTGCGACGCCGGGATCATCCCTACCGTCCTGGGCGCCGACGGCGCCGTGTTGGACTGCGGCAAGGAACAGCGACTGTTCACCCTCGCCCAGAAACGAGTGCTGCGGCAGCGAGATAGGCACTGCACCTTCCCCGGCTGCGACATCCCCGCCCAGTGGACAGACGCCCACCACCTCGTCACTGGATCGACGGCGGACCCACCGACCTCGACAACGCGGCCCTGCTCTGCCCGTCCCATCACACCATCGTCCACCGCGACGAACTGGGCGGTGAAGTCGTAGCAGGACAGGTGGTCTGGGACCGCCGACCCGGCTCCTACCGACCGGGCCGTCGTCCGAAGCAATCTGATGACCCCGTGCAGGCCGACGATCGGCTCCCCCGGCAACGTGGCGCTTCGAAACCACTGCGGATCTGAACCCACAGGTTCACCCGTGCTCCCTGCGCGCTCGTTCCCTCGAGGTTTCACGAGCCGCACCTACCCTGATGGCATGACGGTGCTCGGAGTCGACGGCTGGACCGGTGGCTGGGTCGCTGTCGAACTCGATGGGCAGGGCGTCGTCGCGACCCACGTCGCCGCGGAGATCGAACAGCTGGTCGCCGGCTGTCCTGATGTCACCGTGGTGGGGATCGACATGCCGATCGGGTTGGCGGATCGAGGCTTTCGGGCGTGCGACCTGGAAGGGCGGGTACTGCTCGGCTCCCGTCGCGCCACGCTGTTCCCGGTGCCGACCCGGGCTGCGCTCAGCTGCGAGGACTACCAGCAGGCACTGGCGATCAGCCGGGAGCAGGGCAGCGGCGGGTTCTCCCGTCAGGCCTGGAGCCTGCGCGGCAAGATCCTGCAGATCGACCGCTGGTACCCGGCCGCTGTGCGGGCCGGCCTGAGCGTGCACGAGGTGCACCCCGAGCTGTCGTTCGCGGCGATCAACGGTGCCGTGCTCCCCGAGTCCAAGAAGACCTGGGCGGGGATGCGCAGGCGGCTGTCGTTACTCGCGGGGCAGGGCATCGTGATTCCCGATTCGCCCGGGCCCGCGGCCACCGTGCCGTCCGACGATGTGCTCGATGCGGCGGTCGTGGCCTGGACTGCGAGACGCATCGCCGCGGGCACTGCGGACAGCGTTCCTGTGGTACCGCAGCAGTTCTCGGACGGAGTCGGGTGTGCCATCCTGCGCTGACGGTGATCTCGGACAGGTCGAGTGACGCAGGTGTCCAGCCCCCTTGTGGCGCGAACGGCTGTGTCACAGCGAGACCGGGTAATGATCGGATGGGATCTCGTCGCGCTCGTTCCTCGCTTGCTCGATCACCGTGGAGGCAACGAGTCCTGCGGCAACGGGATCTCGTCGCGCTCGTTCTTCGCTTGCTGGATCACCGTGGGGACGACAGTCCTGCGGCAACGGGATCTCGTCGCGCTCGTTACTCGCTTGCTCGATCGCCGTGAGGTCGGCCGCGGTCAGTGCAGGGTCAGGTGGATCTTCCCGGCGTCGGCGGCGGCGAGCAGTGCGGGTCCGTCCTCGAGCGGTGCTGTGGTGTCCACCAGTGCAGTCGGATCGATCGACCCGTCGGCGAACGCGGCGATGGTCTCGGCCATCGCCGGGGACCCGGACAGGTTGCCGATCAACCGGATGTCCCGCGTCACCAGGTCGCGGGTGTCGATCGGGGTGGGCTCACCGTTGATGCCGACGCAGACGACGGTGCCGCCGGGTCGGACGAGTTCCAACGCCAGCTGCGGCATGGACGCACCGCCGGACGCCTCGATCACCACATCGACAGCGACGGGGATTCCGCCGGGCCGAGTCTTCTCGTCGCGGCGCCAGGCCTTCCGAGCCCCGAACCTGATCGCCCGGTCCAGACCCCTGTCGGACCGACCGATCACCTCGACCTCCGCGCCGAGTCTGGCCGCGAAGGCCGTCGCCATCGAGCCGAGTGCCCCGGGGCCGATCACCGCGACACGGTGTCCCGCAACGACGCCAGCGTCGCGGACCGCCCGCGCCCCGTTGGCAGCCGGCTCGACCAGTGCGGCCGCGGCATCGTCGACCCCGTCCGGGATCCGATGCAGGCAGGTCGTCGGCGCCAGGAGTTCGTCCGCAGCCGCGCCGTGCCAACCGCCGAGCACCCCGATCTCGAACCGCTCTGCGCAGACGTGCTGCTGACCACCGAGACAGCGCGCGCACGTGCCGCAGCCCAACATGGTGTCACCGGTGACCCGGGCGCCCACCCAGTCAGGGTCGCCGGGCGCAGCGATCACCGTGCCCACCCACTCGTGACCGATCCGCAGCGGATAGCGCGCCCCGCCGGTCTGCAGGTACGGCATGGTGCCGCGGAAGAACGCGAGATCGGTTCCGCACAGACCGACCCGGTGGATGCGCACGACGGCCTGACCTGCTCCCGGGTCGGGCGCCGGGACGTCGTCGATCCGGGCGTCCAGGGGTCCGTGCAACACCAGAGCTCGCATGGGGAGACTGTAGGTGCGGGACGGTTCCGAGGGGAGCCCTCGGGGCCGCAGGACGAGAGCGGGTGCGTGGTGAGAGTGGGTGGGCGGAAGATCATGGACATTGCCGAGCTGGGGTTCGATCCGACCGATCGGGCGTTCCTCGCCGACCCGTACCCGGTGTTCAGTCGACTGCGGGCAGCCGGGCGCGCAGTGCCCGACGACGGCGGACGCTGGTACCTCCCGCACTTCGCCGATGTCCATGCGGCGCTGCGGCACCGCGGACTCGGCCGGATCTACCGGCACCGATTCACCGACGAGGAGTTCGGTCGCCCGGTGACGGAGCAGCAGTATCGCCGATGGGAGGACTCGGAGCGCTGGTCGTTGCTGAATCTGGAACCGCCGGACCACACCAGGATCCGGCGGATGGTGAGCAGCGTGTTCACCGCCAAAGCCGTTGCCGGGTTGCGGCCGGTGATCGAACGCGCCGCCATCGAGCAGTGGGAGGCTGCCGGATCCGCGGGTGGGATCGAGCTGATCGCCGACTATGCGCAGCCGTTCTCGATCACGGTGATCTGCGCATTGCTCGGAGTCCCCGTCCAGGACGGTCCCGACCTGCTGCGCTGGTCGCACGCGATCGTGAAGATGTACGAGCTGCACTCGACGCCCGCGGAGCGGTCGGCCGCGGAGCGGGCCTCGGCGGAGTTCATCACCTACACACAAGCGTTGGTCGCCCGCAAACGAGCCGAACCGCAGGACGATCTCGTGACCCGGCTGGTGCAGGTGCGCGAGGACGGCGGCGGGTTGACCGACGCCGAGATCGTCAGCACCGTCATCGTGCTGCTCAACGCCGGTCATGAGGCCACCGTCAACACCCTGGGCAACGGGATGCGTGCGCTGCTGCGGCATCCGGAGCAGTGGCAGCGGATCATGACGGGTGAGGTGTCGACCGCCACGGCCGCGGAGGAGATGCTCCGGTGGGACGCCCCGCTGCAGCTCTTCGAACGCTGGGTGCTCGACGACGGTGTCGAGCTGGCCGGGCGGACTTTCGCCCGGGGCGACCGGATCGCGATGTTGTTCGGGTCGGCCAACCGCGATCCGCAGCGTTTTCAAGATGCGGACGCGTTCGACATCGGCCGCGGCGACGCCGCGCACATCGGATTCGGGGGTGGCACCCACTTCTGCATCGGAGCGCCGCTGGCACGGCTGGAGTTGGACGTGTCGCTGGAGCGCATCCGTACGGCGGCCCCAGACGTGAGCGCGGCAGCAGAACCGGTGTACCAGCCGTACTTCGTGATCCGCGGTTTGCAAGCGCTCCACCTGCGTACGGTGGCGTGATGAGTCGAGCACCTCTGCAGCCGTTGGATCCGCTGGGAATCGCCGACCTGCTGTCCGACGAGGAACGCGCGGTGCGGGACGCGGCGCGCGAGGTCTCCGATCGCCTCGTCCAACCGCACATCGCCGGGTGGTTCGAGGACGGCACGGTGCCCGACATCCGCGGTCTGTTCGCCGAACTCGGTCGCACCGGTTTGCTGGGGATGCACCTGGAGGGGTACGGCTGCGCAGGGGTCTCGGCAACCGCCTACGGCCTGGCCTGCACGGAGTTGGAGGCCACTGACTCAGGATTCCGGTCGATGGTGTCGGTCCAGGGGTCGCTGGCCATGTACGCCATCCACCGGTGGGGCAGCGAAGAGCAGAAGCAGCAGTGGCTGCCCGGAATGGCCGCCGGGGAGACGATCGGCTGCTTCGGCCTCACCGAACCGGATGCCGGTTCCGACCCGGGGTCGATGACCACCCGCGCAACCCGCGACGGTGACGACTGGCTGATCACCGGCCGCAAGATGTGGATCACCAACGCCCCCGTCGCTGACGTCGCCGTGGTGTGGGCGCAGACGACGGACGACCCGACCGGCATCCGCGGGTTCATCGTGCCGACCGGCGGCGATGGCCTGCAGACGCCGACGATCCACCACAAGCTGTCGTTGCGTGCGTCGATCACCGGCGAGCTGGTACTGGATGGGGTCCGGGTGGCGGCATCCGCGGAACTACCTGGCGCACAGGGGCTTCGCGGTCCGCTGTCCTGTCTCAACGAAGCCCGGTTCGGGATCATCTTCGGCGTGATGGGTGCCGCGCGTGCCTCGTTCTCGGCTGCACTGTCGTACGCGGCCGACCGTAGCCAGTTCGGCCGACCGATCGCCGGATTCCAACTGACACAGGCGAAGTTGGCCGAGATGGCCGCTTCCCTGTCGACCGGATCCCTGCTGGCACTGCATCTCGGTCGCCGCAAGGATGCCGGCACGCTGCTGCCCGCACAGGTGAGCCTCGGCAAGATGAACAATGTCCGGGCGGCGCTGGAGATCTGCCGGACCGCGCGGACCATCCTGGGTGGCAACGGGATCTCGCTGGAGTATCCGGTGATCCGGCACATGGTGAACCTCGAGACGGTGCTCACCTACGAGGGCACGCACGAGATGCACACCCTGGTGCTCGGACAAGCGCTGACCGGTATCGACGCCTTCCGCTGAGCAGATCCCGACGCCGCGGTACGCCGCCGCCGATCTCGAGCGCGGCACCTACCCTGGGTGGATGGGCAGGGTACTCGTCGTCATCGCGGTGCTGCTGGTCTATGCGCTGATCATGGTGCTGTTGTTGGTTCTGGGTCGTCGGGTCCGGCGCTCGGGCCGGGGCGGCGACGCGCTGGGTCCGTTCGAGGAACTCTGGCATCCGGCGGCCCACCGTGCCCGGGTCGAGGTGCGCACCCACGACTCCCGTCAGGAGCCGGCGCCGTCACCCGGTGACCCACCCTGAACCGGTGCGCAGGTAGGTCGAATGCGCGCTCACTTGCGATGCCGATGACGGTCGATGCCGGTGCGCTGCGACCGGTGCGGACACCTCCACCCGCGTACGGCAGCGCTGGCGCGCGGGTCCGCCCGGACCGGAGGGTGCCCTCCGCCAGACTGATTGCAATCCGCAACCGGTGGGCCTACGGTGAGTCAACCGATTGCAGATCGCAATCAGTGGAGAAGAGGATCAGATGAAGGACACCGAACCTCAGACCGCCGCTGCGAAGGTCCTGTGGCATTTCACGATGTCGCTGGACGGGTTCGTGGCAGGACCGGATCACGACATGGACTGGCTTCACCGCCAGGGACGGCCTTGGCCAGGAGTACGTGGACACAACGGGAGCTGTGCTCGCGGGCCGCGACGGCTTCGACAGTGCGATCGGTGATTCCCGCCCCTACGGCGGCGCGTGGCAGGGACCGGTGTTCATCCTGACCCACCATCCGGAAGACGCACGTCCTGCCGAAGGCGTGACGTTCCTCAGCTGCCCGGTCGAGGAAGCAGTTCGGATCGCGCTCGATGCCGCGGGAGGCAGGAACGTTGAAGTGTTCTCGCCGACGATCGGCGGTCAGCTGCTGGAGCGCGGCCTGATCGACGAGATCGACCTGCACATCGCCCCGATCCTGCTCGGCCGGGGTATCCGGCTCTACGACAGCGAGGCCGGCAGGGCCATCCGGCTCCATCTCGTCAACGCCGGCGATCCGATCTCGGTGGTCAACGTCCGCTGTCGGCCGGTCCCGTCGATCTAACGGCGAGGGTGCGGCACCAGCGTCACCGGTGCTCCGCTGACGGAGCTGTCGACCGTCAGAGGTCGCTCAGGTCGAGCACGAAGCGGTACCGGACGTCGTTGTGCGCCAACCTCTCCAGGGCTGTCATCACCTGCGCCGAGGGCAGCACCTCGACGTCGGCGACAATCCCGTGTTCGCCACAGAAGTCCAGTAGGTCCTGGGTGTACCGGTGCCCACCGCTGCCGGCCGATGCGAGGCTCTTACGTCCCACGAGCAGGTCCAAGGTGTCGACCTCGACCGCCCCGAGATACCCGACGGAGCACAAGGTTCCATCCATCGCCACGGTGCGCAGGTACGGCGAGAGATCATGAGCCACCGGAACGCAGTCCAGCACGAGATCGAAGCGGTGCGCGACCGCGCCCATCGCCGCGTCGTCAGAGGACAGCACGACCTGGTCGGCACCCAGGCGGTGCGCGTTCTGTGCTTTGGCCGACGACGTGGTGAACACGGTGACGTCGGCGCCGAGAGCGTGCGCGAGCTTCACCGCCAGGTGGCCCAACCCGCCCAGGCCGACCACCCCGACCGTGCTGCCGGGTCCGATGCCCCAGCGGCGCAACGGTTCCCAGACAGTGATGCCGGCGCACATCAACGGAGCAACTCCAGCGGGGTCGAGACCGCGCGGTCGATGGTAGGCGAAGCTTTCACCGACGACATAGCTGTCGGCGAAGGCACCGTATGTCGGGCTGCCGTCCCGCCGGTCGGCTCCTCCGTAGGTGAGGGTGGGGAACTCCCGGCAGAAGTTCTGCTGTCCCGCGCGGCACGGGTCACACACCCCGCAGGAATCGACGATGTTGCCGACCGCCACCGGATCTCCCACGGTGAACCGGGTGACGGCTGGGCCGACAGCGGTCACTTCTCCGACGAACTCGTGGCCGGGAACGAGTGGGAAGGCGCCAGGGGTGTCGGCCGGCGCGTTGAGTGCATGCAGATCGGTGTGGCACACCCCGCAATGGGTGACCCTGACGGCGAGGTCGTCGTCCCGGAGCTCCCGTCGCTCGAACCGCCACCGCTCCAGCGGTCCCCCGGTGGTGGTGGCCCGGTAGCCCGTCGTGGTGTTCATCTTCTTCTCCTCATTACCGTGTTCATCTTAAACCCAACCAACTGGTTGGTAGGCACCGTATCGCTACTGAGGTCGGATTGCAACCAACCAGTCAGTTGGTAGGGTGGGTCGATGCGAGACGCCGCAGCCACTCGGAGACGGATCATGGCGGCAGCGACCGCCGAGTTCGCCGACCACGGAATCGCCGGCGCCCGGGTGGACCGCATCGCAGCGGCCGCGCGGACCAACAAGGCGCAGCTCTACAGCTACTTCGGCAACAAGGACGCGTTGTTCGATGCGATCTTCGCCGCGCAGGTGGCGGACAACGTGAATGCGGTGCCGCTGACGGAGGAGGACCTCCCCGGCTACGCGGTCGGGCTCTACGACGCCTACCTGGCCGATCAGGCGCTGGTCCGGTTGTTGACCTGGGCGCGCCTGGAACGCACGCCGCGGGGCGCGCTCTTCGGACATGTCCCCGACCATGACGTTCCGGTACTCGCCGCGCTCGAGCAGGCGCAGCAGATCGGGCTGCTGGTGGACGACATCTCGACCGGCGATCTCTGGTCGATGCTCATCGCGCTCGCCGGCACCTGGGCGCAGGCGGCCATCATCCATGCAGCCGACTCGAGCGACCCCGAGGACGATCACGACCGTCGTCGCCAGGCCTTGGCTGTCACGGTGCGGCGGGCCTTCTGCCGGTGAAAGGCGTCGCCGGTGGATCCCTACGATGGAATCCATGACCTCGTCGACGCCTGCTCCCCGACCGCGATCGACCACGCACCGTCTGCCCCGGAGCGCACCGTCGCAGCAGGGGGTCGATGCCGCGGGCATCGCTGCCCTGCTCGACGGCATCGCGTCCTCCGGGATCGAGGTGCACAGCCTGATGGTGCTGCGGCACGGTCACGTCTTCGCGGAGGGCTGGTGGGCGCCGTACACGGCCGACCGCAAGCACCTCGTCTACTCGCTGTCCAAGACCTTCACCTCGGCTGCCGCCGGAATCGCGGTGGGGGAAGGACTGTTCGGGTTGGACGACGTGATGACCGACCACTTCCCCGAGCTGGTTCCGGCCGACGTCGACGGCACGTACGCCCGCTATCTCGTCCGGCATGCGCTGTCGATGAGCAGCGGACACGAGGCCGAGACCCTCGACCGGGCCGCGGCTGCGATGCCGGCATCGGGCGACCTGCTGGATGGATTCTTCGCCGTACCACCGGACCGGGAGCCGGGTTCGATTTTCGCCTACAACCAGCCCACCATCTACGGTGTCGGCCGGCTGGTGGGGAAGAAGAGCGGCAGCGGTCTGCTGGACTACCTGCAGCCCAGGCTGTTCGAGCCGCTGGGCATCGACGATGCGCAGTGGATGGAGGTCGACGGCTTCGAACAGGGATTCTCCGGACTGCACGTCCGCACCGAGACGCTGGCCAAGACCGGACAACTGGTGCTGGACGGCGGGCTGTGGGGCGGGCGGCAGATCCTCTCCCCGGACTGGGTCGGTACCGCGACCAGCACCCAGACCCCGAACGACATCACCCACCTCGGCCCGGGCGCCGTCGGAGACCCGGAGTCCGACTGGCAGCAGGGCTACGGCTTCCAGTACTGGATGTGTCGGCACGGATTCCGGGGTGACGGTGCCTACGGCCAGTTCGTGATCGTATGGCCGGAGGAGGACGCGGTGATCGTCACCACCGCCGAGACCACTGAGATGCAGTGGCTGTTGAACATCCTCACCGAGCATCTGCTGCCGGCGATGACGTCCGGGACCACGGCCGGCGCTGAGATCGAAGCTGCTCTGGCGCAACGGCTCTCGTTGCTCGCGTTGGCAGTGCCAGGCGATTCCGGGTCGAGTTTCTCGGGCGGATTCACCGCGCAGCAGGAGGGCCTCCCGCCGACGATCTTCTTCGGTGGGGTGGCGATCCCAGGCCTCACCACCGTGCGGATCACCGAAGGTCAGGACGGGTGGACGCTCGATCTGGGCGGTGTCGAGGTGTCGCTGAAGCTGGGCCGCGGCGGGTGGATCGAGAGTGCGTGGCCTGCCGCGGACGACGACCATGATCCGGTGCCGTTCGTCAGTGCAGCAGGGGTCGGGGACGACGGGCACTGGCGTGCGCAGCTGCGGATGATCCAGACGCCGCACCGCATCGAGATCGACGCCGATCCCGCGACCGGAACGGCCGCCGTGTCCTGGAAGCTGCCGCCGCTGCGCGGGGACGGGCCGGCAGGACATTCGTTGCGCCGCCGCTGATCGGTGATGTCGCGGGATCTCGACGCGCTCGTTCCTCGCTTGCTCGATCAACGGGACCGCTGATCGAGGGACGGAGGAGTCGAAACCTGGTCGGATCCGAGGCCTGGTCCCAACACGACGGGATCTCGACGCGCTCGTTCCTCGCTTGCTCGATCACCGGGAACTGCGGTCCGGTCGGGATCTCGACGCGCTCGTTCCTCGCTTGCTCGATCACCGGGGCGTGCGGTGGTCGGGTGGCTGGGTCCGGTGGGGATTCGACGCGCTCGTTCCTCGCTTGCTCGATCACCGGGGCGTGCGGTCCGGTCGGGATCTCGTCGCGCTCGTTCACCGGGGCGTGCGGTGGTCGGGTGGCTGGGTCCGGTGGGGATCTCGTCGCGATCGATCGCCGTGGGTTCGTCCTGCGTCACTGCTCGATCACCGTGGGGATACGGTCGAAGCATGATGCGCGGTGAGTACAAGGTTCCCGGGGGCAAGCTGGTTGCGGTCGAGCTCGAGGCGGCGGACGGGCGGATCACGACTGCCTCCGTCTCCGGCGACTTCTTCCTCGAACCGGACGAGGCGTTGGCGGACATCGACGCGGCGATCACCGGCCTGTCCGTGGAGGCCGGTGTCGATCATCTGACCCAGGCGATCCGCGGCGCGCTGCGGGACGACGTGCAGATGGTCGGCTTCGCACCCGAGTCGGTGGCGATCGCGGTCCGGCGGGCGCTGGGCAAGGCCACCGGCTGGGCCGACCACGTCTTCGACGTCATTGATCCGGTGGTGCTGCCGCCCGTCATGCACGTGGCGTTGGACGAGGTGATCGCCCATGAGGTCGCGGACGGCACCCGGCCGCCGACGTTGCGGTTCTGGGACTGGGACTCACCGCTGGTGGTGATCGGCTCGTTCCAGTCCGTCCGCAACGAGATCGACCCGGACGGTGCGGCCAGGCACGGTATCGACGTGGTGCGACGGGTGTCCGGTGGTGGCGCCATGTTCATGGAACCCGGCAACTGCATCACCTACTCGTTGGTGGTGCCGAACTCGCTGGTCGAGGGATTGAGCTTCGAGCGGTCGTACACGTTCCTGGACGAGTGGGTGATGGAGGCGCTGACAGCGGTCGGGGTGCAGAACGCTCGCTACGTCCCGCTCAACGACATCGCCTCCGACCAGGGCAAGATCGCCGGCGCGGCGCAGAAGCGGTTCGCCGACGGGGCGGTGCTGCACCACGTGACGATGGCCTACGACATCGACGCCGACAAGATGCTCGAGGTGCTGCGCATCGGCCGGGAGAAGATGTCGGACAAGGGCACCAAGAGTGCCAACAAGCGGGTCGACCCGATGCGCTCGCAGACCGGGCTGGCCCGCGCCGAGATCCTCCGGATCTTCGGCGAGACCTTCCGTCGCAGGTATGCGACCCACGACTCGACGTACACCGCGTCGGAGCTGAACCGTGCAGAAGCGTTGGTGCGCAGCAAGTTCGGTACGGCCGAGTGGACCAATCGGGTGCCGTGAGCCAGATCGAGCCTCCGGAAGGAGGCGCTACCGACCCTCGGATCCTGCTGGCCGCCGCGAACAACGCGGCCTGGTGCACCTCGATGTGTCGGGCGCACTGCCTGTCGACCCACCAGGACCGGCGGAGGTGGTGGAGCACCAGCAGGACCCCGTTGTACTACCCCGACGTCGTCACCCTCGACCCGGCGACAACCGGCGCCGACGTGCTGCAGGGCATCGACACCTCGGGCGGCTGCTCGGTGAAGGACAGTTTCAGCACCCTCGACCTGACGTCTGACGGCTTCCGCCTGTGGTTCGAAGCCACCTGGATCCACCTGCCCGCCGCATCCCTGACCGCGCCGCGGAGCGGGCTACGAAGCGCGGTGGTGCGCGATCGGACCGCACTGCGGCAGTGGCAGCGCGTCTGGGGTGATGGTGGCCCCGACCTGTTCGTACCCCCGTTGCTCGAGGACCCCGACGTCCGACTCATCAGCGTGAGCGAGCAGGCGGACGTGGCAGCCGTGGCGGTGCTCAATCGATCGGCGGGAGCGGTGGGCATCACCAACCTGGTGATCGCACGCTCGCGGGCGGTCGAGATCTGGACGGCGGTCGTGGCCGTGGCCGCACACCTGTTCCCAGGCCTGGCAATCGTCGGATACGAGCAGCAGGACGAGCTGGCGAACGCCGTGGCCGCGGGGTTCGCGGAGATCGGACCACTGCGGGTGTGGGGTTCTTGATCGGAGGTCCCGACCACTCGAGGTTTGTCGGCATTCCGAGCAGTGCGGCCGGCCGTCGTCGCCGGACCAGCACCTGACCGTCACTCGAGGACGGGGTTCAGACGGTTGCCGAGTTGTTGATCCGGTCGACCAGAGCGGCGGCATCCTCGACCGAGACGATCAGGCGGGCGAAGTGCTCGTCGACCAACTCGATGACGATCGCAGTTCCGCGCCCCGACACGTTCCAGTAGGTGCGCTCACCGTTCCGGTGGAAGGTGCCGACGTACTTGCCGAAGAAGGCGAGTCCCGGGCCGCGGAGTCCCCGGGCCTCACGCCGGGCTTCCGGATCGACGGTGGCGCCGCGCACGTGCGTCAGCGGAATGTCGATCTTCCGCCGGAACGCCCACAGGCGATCCAGTCCGCGTGGACGGACGACGAGCCTGGCGCCGATGATGCTGACGGTGTTCATGGTTGTTCTCCTTCTCCCGATCGGTCTTGACTGGGTGAGAATGGTTGGTGGACAGAGGTTCTACAGGTGAGCGCGCTGCAGCAACCGGTCGCCGAGGACCGTGCCCGGCTGCGAGTGGCGTTGCAGGCGCGCGGCGCAGATCAGACGGATCTTCTCGTCGCGATGGGCCAGTTCCAGCAGTGCGACGAGCAGTAGGTCAAGGGTGACCGTGGTGGGCTGCCCGGCCGGATCGGAGTCCAGGACGGCGACGAACAGGCCCAGTTTGCTGCCGAACGCGCCGTACAGGCTGCCGCGCTGGACGCCGGTGGCGGTGACCAGGTCGTCGACCGAAGTGCCCTCGAATCCCCTCCGGCAGAACAGGTCCGCGGAGATCGCCAGCACCCGGTCGGTGTCGAAGGCTCGAGTTCGTGCCATGAGCTCACGATAGCAGATTATTTGACTGATCGTTCAAGAATTATCCGTGGTGCACCCGAAGTGGTGACGATGGTCACCCGCTTCGGTGCCGGCAGTGAGGTTCGCAGGGCTCAGATCTGCTGCGGCGCAACGATTCCAGCTCGAGCGGGAGGTGTTGGCGGGTGAGGGGCGATGTCGGGCGGTAGTCCGGATCCCCGGCCGTCCGCTGGGATGTGCGTATGCTGGTGAGTGCACGTGTTCGCCCAGTTTCGCCTCGAACACAGCTTTCGTGCAGTTTCTTGCGCCGCGACCATTCGGGTCGCGCCGGGCGGAACATCCACCCCGGCATCTCTGCCGCGCATCATCGGAGTCTCCGAACCACATGAGCACCACTGCGCCCTCGCGCGCCCAGACCTTCACCGAATTCGGTGTCCCCGCCGCTCTCGTCGACGTCCTGTCGGCGGACGGCATCACCATCCCCACCCCCATCCAGGCCGCCACGCTGCCCGACTCGATGGCCGGACGCGACGTCCTCGGCCGCGGTCGGACCGGCTCCGGCAAGACCTACGGCTTCCTGCTGCCGCTGCTGACCCGGCTCGCGGCCTCGAACAAACGCCGCACGCCGAAGCGTCCGCGAGCCCTGATCCTCGCGCCGACCCGTGAACTGGCCAGCCAGATCGCTGCCGCAATGGCGCCGCTGGCGAAGCCCCTCGGCATCACCTCGCTCACCGTGTTCGGTGGCGTCGGTCAGAACCCGCAGGTCGACGGCTTCCGCCGCGGCGTCGACGTCGTCGTCGCCTGCCCCGGTCGACTCGAGGACCTGATCAACCAGGGCCACGTCATCCTCGACGCCATCGAGATCACCGTGCTGGACGAGGCCGACCACATGGCCGACCTCGGCTTCCTGCCCGGTGTCCGCCGGATCATGGACAAGACGCCGAAGGACGGCCAGCGGATGCTGTTCTCCGCCACCCTCGACGCCGGCGTCGACGTGCTCGTCAAGCGCTTCCTGCACGATCCGGTCACGCACCACGCCGACTCCGGGCAGTCGCCGATCTCGACCATGGCGCACCACGTGCTGCATGTGAGCGCCGCCGGGCATCTGCCGGTACTGGTCGACCTGACAGCGGCTCCCGGACGGACAGTCGTGTTCGCCCGCACCAAGCACCGCGCCAAGAAGTTCACCCGTCAGCTCATTGCCAACGGCGTGCCGGCGGTCGAGCTGCACGGCAACCTGGGCCAGAACGCCCGGACCCGCAACCTCGACGACTTCCACTCGGGCGTCGCCCGCACGCTCGTCGCGACCGACATCGCCGCCCGCGGCATCCACGTCGACGACGTCGCGCTGGTGATCCACGCGGATCCGCCGATCGAGCACAAGGCCTACACGCACCGCTCGGGTCGCACCGCGCGGGCCGGCGCCGAAGGCACCGTCATCACGCTGATGACCGACGAGCAGCAGAGCGATGTCCGCGACCTGACCCGCAAGGCCGGCATCAAGCCGACCGTCACCCGCGTCGAGCCGGGCAATGCACTGCTGCAGAAGCTGGCACCGGGGGACCGCACGTTCGTCGCGGCCACCGCCGCAGAGAAGCAGGCCGCTCAGGTCATCACCTCGCAGGTGCGACGTGGCGACGACGGCCCGGGTCGAGGCGGCGGCGGTCGCGGAACCCGGTCGGGCGGATCCGCTCGCTCGGGCGCTCCGGCTCGTTCCGGTGGCGGTCAGCGACCGGCACGTGACGGCGAGGGTCAGACCTCAGGCGCCCGCCGGTCCGCTCCGAGCACCGCCGGCGCCCGCTCCGGCGGAGGTCAGGGTGGTCGCTCACGCACCCAGGGTGGTCAGTCGCAGGGCGGTGCATCGCAGGCCGGCCAGCGTTCCGGGGGTGGCCGTTCCGGCGGCTCCTCGACCGTCTACTCCAGCACCACCGGTGGCGGCGCTGCCTCGATCTCCTCGCGTTCGAAGATCGGCTCCCGCGGCGGCCGCTGATCCGACCGGGGTCTGAACCCCGTCTGCTGCACTCAAAGTGGGCCCACCCCTCCCTGGGGGGGGCCCACTTCGTTGTTCACCACTGCGGACTCGCGTGTACCGCCCGTGCTCAACTCATTGGTTGAGGACGTCGCTGACGCGCGTTAGCGTTGTCTTCAACCACATGGTTGAGGAGATGCAGTGGCAGCAGACGAACTTTCCAGGGTGTTCGCGGCACTGGCCGATCCCACCCGCCGCGACATGGTCGCGCGGCTGGCCCGGCGGGACGCGACGGTCGGCGAGCTGGCCGAGCCCTACGACGTCAGCGTCCAGGCCATCTCCAAACACCTCAAGGTGCTGGAGGAGTCGGGGCTGGTGAGTCGGTCCCGCGACGCCCAACGCCGGCCCGTCCACCTGGAAGCGGAGGTGTTCGACCTGATGACCAAGTGGATCGAGCGGTACCGCCGGGAGGCCGAGGAGCGCTTTCGCCGCCTCGACGACCTGCTGGCACGGCTGGACGACGAGGAGGCCGCACCCGGCGGCACCCGCAGGACCGAGCAGGAGCGAGGCGCATCATGACCAGCACCAGGCAGCACGAGACCGAGATCGTCGCGGATGCACACGTCCCGATGGTGGTGATCACCCGCGAGTTCGACGCCACGCCGGACAAGTTGTACCGCGCGTACACCGATCCGGAACTGGTCGCCCGGTGGCTCGGACCGCGCGCCATCACGACCCGGATCGACCACTGGGACTGCCGCACCGGTGGCAGCTGGCGGTACTCCTCGGTGTGGGACGGCGGTGAGGCCGGCTTCTTCGGCACCTTCCACGAGGTCCGACCCGATCGTCTCGTGCAGACCTTCACCTTCGACGGGTTCCCGGACGGGGTCGCCCTCGAGACGGTCACCTTCGAGGATCTCGGTGAAGGTCGGACCCTGGTCCGTACCCAGACCCTGGTGGATTCGTTCGAGAGCCGGGACGCGATCCTCTCCAGCGGGATGGACGTCGGGGTGACCGAGGGTTACCAGAAGCTCGACGAGATCGTCGCGGCGTCGTGAGCACTCCTGCGGACGGTCCGTCACCGGCAGCATCGTCACCGGCAGTGTCATCACCGGCGCAGACACATCGTGAGATCGCCGGCCGGTTCGGGGAACTGGTGCGCGCTGCCCCGGCCGAGCTGTGGGACGCGCCTGCACCGGTGCAGGGATGGACGGCGCGGGATGTGGTGCGGCATCCGCTGACGTGGTTCCCGGGATTCCTGCTGGGGGGCGCGGGGGTCGAGCTGCCGGGCGGTCCCTCGGTGGACGACGATCCGGTCGCGGCCTGGCAGGCGCACGCGGACGCGGTCCAGGGGCTCCTGGACGACCCGGCGACCGCCGAGCGCACCCTCAGCAACCCCTACATCGGCACGCTGCCCCTCGCGGATGCCGTCGACCGGTTCTACACCGCCGATCTCTTCCAGCACACCTGGGACCTGGCCAGGGCGACAGGTCAGGAACCGGAGCTCGACGAGCGCCGGTGCGCCGAGCTGCTGGAGGGGATGGCGCAGATGGAGGAGGTCCTGCGCTCCAGCGGTCAGTACGGACCACGCGTAGAGGTCCCGGACGACGCCTCCATCCAGGACCGGCTGATCGGGTTCCTCGGCCGCGATCCCGGCTGGCGCCAACAGCTTCCACCGGACGTCTGAGTGGATGCCGGACCCGGAGTTCGAGAGGCGCCGAGCACCCGTTCGGCGTGGGAACGCCGTCCGGGGCTCGGGAACACGTTTCCGTGCGGATCACGCGGCTGGTTTCCCCCAGATCGGCGCGAGAACGCCGAACGGGCCCGGGGACACGCTTGCTGACGAATGAAGCGGTCGGACGGACGACCGGGAAGGATGCCGTACATGGCTGATCTGCTGCTCGTGCCCGGAGCTGACGGACGCGCCTGGTACTGGCACCGGCTGGTGCCCGAGCTCGCCGCCCGCGGGCATCGAGGGATCCCGGTCGAGCTTCCGCTGGAAGCGCTCGCGACCCTGGACGACTACCGGGACGCTGCGCTGGCCGCGGCCGCCGCCGTGCCCGATGTCGGCCCGCTCACCGTGGTCGGGCAATCACTCGGCGCCTACACCGCTCCGCTGCTCGTCGACCGACTGGCGGTGGACCGGATCGTGCTGATCAACCCGATGATCCCGGCACCGGGAGAGACGGCAGGCGAGTTCTGGGGCGCGACCGGCCAGGAGCAGGCACGCGTGGCCGCCGCCCGGATGCACGGCCACCCGACGGAGTTCGACCTGCTGACCGGCTTCTTCCACGACGTCCCCGACGACGTCACCGCGGAGGCCATGGCCTCGGGCGAGGTTGCGGAGCTGGACGGGGTGTTCGCCCAGCCCTGGCCGCTGTCGGGCTGGCCGGACGTGCTCACGGAGGTGATCCTGGGCGAGGGTGACCGGTTCTTCCCGCTGGAGTTCCAGCGGCGGGTGATCGCCGAGCGTCTGGGCGCGCCTGCGCTGCACGTCATTCCCGGCGGACACGTGGTGGCGCTGGCGGACCCGGTCGCAGTGGCGGACACCCTGGATGCGATTCTCCGTTCCCCCAGCACGACGGCGGCCGAGCGCTAGCGGATGAAGGTCCGTGGTCGCGTCAGGTCGGGATGTCGATGGGTTCGTTTCTGTCTTGCTCGATCACCTTGACTCTCGGGACGGGATCTCGACGCGTTCGTTCCTCTCTTGCTCGATCACCTTGACTCTCGGGTCGGGATCTCGACGCGTTCGTTCCTCTCTTGCTCGATCACCTTGACTTTCGGCGGATACCGACGCGTTCGTTCCTCTCTGCTCGATCACCTCGACTCTCGGGTGTCGCGATCTCGACGCGTTCGTTCCTACATTGCTCGATCACCTTGACTTTCGGCGCATACCGACGCGGATGTCCGATTGATGGATACCTCGGGGAACAAAGTGACTCCGGGGCAGGTTGGCACGCTCGTGGCAGCCCCCGAGATCACCCGTGCCTCCGTCGGCCTGCGCTCCGAGCGCGGGCCGATCCTGTTGTCGGTGATGTTGTCGGTGGGCCTGGTGGCGATCGACTCGACGATCCTGGCCACCGCCGTCACGGCGATCGTGCGGGACCTCGGCGGCTTCGCCCAGTTCCCCTGGCTGTTCTCGGTGTACCTGCTCGGCCAGGCGGCCGCCGTGCCGATCTACGGCAAGGTCGCCGACATCGTCGGCCGCAAGGCAGTGATGCTGTTCGGCATCGCGCTGTTCGTGATCGGCTCCATCCTGTGCGGCTTCGCCTGGAGCATGCCGGCGCTGATCGCCTTCCGGGCGATCCAGGGCATCGGCGCCGGCTTCCTCCAACCCAAGGGCAAGAACATCGTCGGCGACAAATACTCGTTTCACGAAAGCGCCAAGGTGC